>JAUNPK010000003.1 GCA_030536855.1 Eubacteriales bacterium | reverse complement strand
ACCGGCTGCTCAACGTTAGCTTGTGGCTGTTCCACTACCGGCTGCTCAACGTTAGCTTGTGGCTGTTCTGTTGCAGGCTTTACCAACATATTGCCGCATTTAGGACAGAACTTGGCATCTCCCGCGTTAAATCCGCATTTTGAACAAAACATATCTTCTTTTCCCTTCTATAATTAAATTAATTACACAATTGCAAATCCGGAATTTCCAAAAATATCTTATGTATATAAAACTAGCTCAACCGTTTTCACAATTGCCAGTAAAAATGATACCTGCTGATTAACCTTTGCACGCATCAGATATATGTTAACAAAATGTGACATATTTTTCAATAATCAAAGTATTTTGTAATCATAATATTTAAAATATTTAAAATCATTTTCTCTCATAGCATAAAAATTCATAACATATATCAAAATATGTGTGTTCATCACTTCTATTAGTCACTTCCCATTCCATATCAGAATCAAGATTAGGAAAATATGTATCTGAATCATACACATAATCAATTTTAGTTATATGTGCCGTATTACAATACGGAAGAAATTGCTCATAGACACTTCCCCCTCCTATGACATACACATCTTTTGAGTCAAACTGCTTAACGTACTCAAGAACTTCATCCAGGGAGTGGAATATCACAACGTCTTTATTCTTATATTCTTTTGATTTGGTGAGAACAATATTGGTTCTTCCCTCCAGAGAAGAACTGTTGGGAAGGCTTTCATAGGTCTTCCTCCCCATAATAACAACCTTCCCATAAGTTTCCTGTCTGAAAAGTTTCATATCTTCAGGAATATTAACCAACAACTGTCCGTTTTTTCCAATCCCCCATCTTTTATCTACCGCTGCTATAAGATTCAATTTGCACCTCATTTCCGCGTCATTTAAAACGCAAATAATATCCCACCTTATCTACAGGCGTCCTGCCACTTCTGCCGGAACATATCCTTTTACAAGAATTCCGGACTCTGTGTATTCTTCACTCTCCAACTGTCCATATTCCCTGATAAGCTGTATTTTCCCTGCCTCATCATAGGAAAATGTACGTTCCACCCTCACTCTGCTCTTTAATATAATATCCTGTATATCACCAAAAAATTCATCAAAGCCCATTCCGCTTCTTGCTGATATATTAACAACATAGTCAGCCTTAGGATCTTTAAGAACAGGAATTTCCTCAAATTTATCACATTTATTAAAAAGAGTAATTAAAGGTTTATCCTCCACCTTTAAAAGTTTAAGTGTTTCGTATACAGTTTCCATCTGTCTCTCATAATCACTATTAGTTGCATCAACCACATGAATAATTATGTCTGCATACCTTGCCTCTTCCAGTGTACTTCTGAAAGCTTCTATCAGATTATGAGGCAGTTTTCTGATAAATCCAACCGTGTCCGTAAGGAGAAGCTTTTCCGAATTAGGAAGTACAAGCCCTCTGGTTGTGGGATCCAGAGTGGCAAACAATTTATCTTCAGACAACACGTCAGCATCTGTTAATTTATTAAGTAAAGTTGATTTACCCGCATTAGTATACCCCACAATAGCTGCAATTGGAGTGGAAACCTTATCTCTTTGCTGTCTCTGGACTTCCCTGTGACACTTAATTTCATCCAGCTCTTTTGAAAGCCTTGAAATTCTGTCTCTTATTAAACGCCTGTCCGTCTCTATCTTTTTCTCACCCGGTCCTCTGGTTCCGATACCACCTCCCAGACGGGATAAAGTAATACCCATACCTGCAAGTCTTGTTGAACGATACTTCAACTGGGCCATTTCAACCTGAATTTTTCCTTCACTTGAAGATGCTCTTGATGCAAAAATATCCAATATTACCATTGTTCTATCCATTATTTTTACCTGAAGTTCATCCTCAAGGTTCTTCATCTGGGCAGGACTCAATTCATCATCACATATGATCCCCGACGCATCCAGTTCATCTATTAATAATCTCAGCTCCTCAATCTTTCCCTTGCCTATATAAGTGGCAGGGTGAAAACTGTCCCTGGGCTGTATCATTTTCCCTACAGTTACAGCTCCCGCTGTTTTAGCAAGCTCAGCAAGTTCCTCCAAAGACATTTCCACATCATCCTTAGGGTCAAGCTCCACTCCCACAAGAATAACTCTTTCTATTTCCTTGTCTGTATCATACATAGACATAAAAATTTTCCTTTCATAACAATAATTTCTCAGACTTTTGCAAAATGACATTTGTCGCCGGACAGTTATGCGTTTTTACTATATTACAAGCCGGACTATTTGCAAACGCCGGTGTTTAGCATCTGTAACTTTAACCGCTTATTCAATGTCTCCCCATAATATAATCGTTTAGATAGTTGGAGACTTCCTTTTCTTCACTAAAGCCCAGTACTGTATCAAGTATTGAAAGCGACTCTTTTATGGTCCATGATGCAATATTCTTTCTTGTTTCCGGAACTTTACTGTAAGTTACACTAAATTCATCAAGTCCCATTGCAATGAGAAGAGGAATCATATACTCATTACCCGCTGCTTCTCCGCACATCCCAACCTCAATACTTTTCTCATGTGCACAATCTATGATATTCTTTATAACTCTGAGCACTGCCGGATTAAAAACAGAATAAAGATAAGCCACATTTTCATTACCCCTGTCCACGGCAAGCATATACTGTGTCAAATCGTTGGTACCTATAGAGAAAAAATCCGCCTCACCGGCAAGAACATCTGCCATTACTGCTGCCGCAGGTGTCTCAATCATCACTCCGATTTTTATATCTTTATCATACTTTATATCATCCTTATCAAGTGACTTACAGATTCCTTTAACAAGCCTCTTAACTGCAAGAATCTCTGACAAGGAAGTTACCATAGGAATAAGTATTCTTATATTTCCATAAGCACTGGCTCTTAGTATAGCTTTCAGCTGCGTAGTAAAAATGTCAACTCTGTCCAGACAGAAACGGATTGCCCTGTAACCAAGAAACGGATTAGTTTCTTTTGTAAGTCCCATATAAGGTATATCTTTATCCCCACCTATATCCAAGGTTCTTATTGTAAGGGGTTTTCCCTTAAGTAATACCGCTGCCTTTTTATACTCTTCAAACTGCTGCTGTTCTGTTGGCATAGAATTTCCATTCATAAATAAAAATTCCGTTCTAAACAAACCCACACCCTCAGCTCCGTTTGCCACAGCTTTTGCTGCTTCCTCTGCATTTCCTATATTGGCTGCAAGCATATAACGATGTCCATCGGCACTCTCCGTCTGTTTATTGATAAACTCCTTAAGTTCCCTTACACTTTCCTCATATTGAGCTTTCTTTTTCTCATATATCCGGATAGTCCTTTCAATTGGACTTACAAATACTTCTCCATATGCACCGTCAACAATAATTTCATCACCATTATTCACAAGGCTGCATATATCTTTTACGCTTAATACTGCCGGTATCTCTAAAGCCCTTGCAAGAATTGATGCGTGAGATGTCTCTCCACCCCTTTCGGATATAATTCCCACGACGTGCTCCGTATCCATTGAAGCCGTCACGGAAGGATGAATTTCCTCCGCTATAATAATAGTATTATCAGGCAAACGTGTAAGATCTATGTCAGTTATTCCCTGCATTATCCTTATAAGCCTGTTTTTCATATCTTCTATATCTGCGACTCTCTGGCGCATTGCCTCACTGTCCATCCCTGCAAACATACTTATAAGCCCATTACAGGTTTCGTCAACAGCAGCCTCACCATTAAGCTTTTTGTCTCTTATTGATGACTCTATCCCCTTAATCAGTTCCACATCTTTCACAAGGTAAAGTTGATTTTTAAGAACCGCCGCATTCCTGTCATTCCCATTAAGTTTGTTTATTAAATTTTCAATTAATTTTTCAGTTTCTTTTATAAAACAATCTGTGGCATCTTGAAAACGCTGTATTTCCCCGTCCACATCTTCTATGGTTTTATTACTTATAACGATATTTTCCTTTGGAAGAACTAACGCCTTTCCTATTCCTATACCCTTTGATGTTCCTATACCCCTTAACATATTCTTCTCCTATCCGTATCTTATAAATAAGATTTCCCATACCTATCTGTTAAATACATATTTTATCATATTAATCATAGTTTCGCTTGTGTCCCTGGCATATATTGTCTCTCTCGCAAGAACGGGCTCGTCAGTGATAATATTATCTACTCCCTTATTAGTCAGATTCTTAATAGAACTTTCATTGTTAACAGTCCATACATATACCTGCTTACCCGAATTGTGAATGGCATCCACCACATTTTTAGTAAGGAAGGAGGCGCTTACGCTAAAGAAATCCACATCATCCATCTCATAAAAATTGCCATATGCAACAGATAAAATATAACCCACCTGTATGTCCTTATCCACAGCCTTCACTTCCTTAAGTATATCATAATCAAAGGATGTGATTACACAGGATTCTTCCATCCCGTATCTTTTTATAAGGTTAACTGCTTTTTTGGCTATCATCTGTTTATTATTATCCGCCTTAATTTCAATATTAAGGTCTATTTTTCCTTTTGCCAGTTCAAGCACCTCTGCCAAAGAAGGAACCCTTTCTCCCGCAAACTCCTCTCCATACCAGGAGCCTGCATCAAGCTGTCTTACCTCCTTATAAGTCATATCTGATATATTTCTGTCCACGCCGCATGTCCTGTAAGCAGAAGAATCATGCATAACCACAAGTATTCCATCCTTTGTCATCTGGACATCCAATTCAATCTCATCTGCCATACTGTCAATGGCTTCACGAAAGGCAGCCAACGTATTTTCAGGAGCTGCCACAGAATATCCTCTATGGGCTGAAATTTTCGTCTCATGGAATATAGCAACATTTTCAAAAGGATTTCTGTTAACTGATATAGCAATGTATGAGATAACCAAAATTGCGGAAATTATCAAAATCCCTTTATAAATTATCCTGTTACGTCTTGCGGAGCCTTCTTCTATATCCACAAATTCAAAATCAATATCCTTCTCATCTGAATACTTATAGTACATTGCGGAAATTGCAGAAAATGTCATGGGAATAGCCACATATACCAGAAGCAGTTTTACGCACAGCTTTACGCCTTTAAGAACTGACAGATATACCGCACTTCCCATATAAGCCATATTAAGAATTTTTACTCCCACTACAAGAACAACAGATATAACAGCATATATTGCCATAATAGCAATTAATACACGTAAATTATAAATCACTATTGTTCCTATTGTGCCTACCGGATGTTTTCTCACCAGAAAAACACTTTTTTTATAAGAATCTCTGAAATTCTTGCCCTCTAAAACGTATATATTAAAACTGTATATACCAAGGATAACAATTGCATATATTATGGCAATGGCAATGACAATAGCCACTTTTACCAATAACCCATTACGCCATACATACAACTTAAACAGGTTAAATGTTGTCTGGGAAAAAACAATATTACATACCGTAGTAACATTCACAAATATAATGGAAAAAAAATAAAACAAAAACAATGGTACAATTTTCATCCCTGCAAGTTTCTTCATTCTAAGCAGTGCATTATACATATTATCTATAATTGACGCATTGTAACCTTTTCGCTTTGTTTCAAAACATATAGCAAGATATGACATTTCGTATGTGCAATAGGCTACAAATAAAAGAACAGCTGCAATTAATCCAATAATAACAATTGGATTAATTACAGCTTTATAAATATACTCGTTAGTAAGATAGCGGACTCCTGCTGCCTTCATACACAAATTGATAACGAGAATCACAAGTGGGTACACTATGGCTGTTGCCGCAAGCTTGTAAGTTATTTCAAACAATACTGCATTTCTCTTACTATCATGTAACAACTTAAATCTGTTCTTATAATTATCAAACATAGCGACCCCGTATCAACCAGCCATTAACAAATTTTATCTGCGAAAGATTTCTGCAAATTCTTCCATTCTTTCTGACTCTATCTCCACAGCATCACTTGCTCTCTTCTTATTAAGATTTTTAGTGAAATGATAAGTAAAATCTGTAAGGTAAGAAACAACAAGAATTACGGAAAGAGGCATTACTATCCTCATATCTATGGAAAGTACCAGTCTCTCAATGATTTTATTTAACACACCGAAAATCAGCACTGCCAGCACACCCCATCCCAGAGTACTCTGAAGGCATATAATTCCCTTGTAATTAAATCTTAAGTGGTCATAATTCCACCATACCTCTCCGAACAGCTTTAACATAACCTGAGCTGTAAGAAACTCAAATGCTGTTGCGGCAATCGCTCCCGCTATATAAAGAGCCACATAATTATTCTCTATGGGTGCAAAAATATTAAAAGCAATAAATACACCAAATCCGTATATTACACAGAAAGGCAGCTTCGCAAAGCCTCTGTTTTCCCAATACCCCAGCTGTTTTCTGATAACAACGCACTCCATTGCCCAGCCAAAGAAACTGTAGATAAAAAACCAGACTGCTAACTGATTAATATTCATACCCCTGAATGTAACATCAAAAATATTCACTTCAACACCCCTCATATCTAAAAAATAATTACAAAAGACCTTCTAGTGTCTCTCTTACAGCTTTAATGAAGTCCTGAGTATTAAGTGTTACAGGATTGTCTAAAGTTGTAATCAATGCAAGATCCTTCGTCATCTTACCATCTTCGATTGTTTTAACGCATGCTCTTTCCAAAGCATCGGCAAATTTTCCAAGTTCAGGAATGCCATCAAGCTCTCCTCTCTTTCTTAAAGCCCCTGTCCATGCATATATGGTAGCTATAGGATTAGTTGATGTCTCCTCGCCCTTAAGATGCTTATAATAATGTCTCTGAACTGTTCCGTGAGCAGCTTCATACTCATAATATCCGTTAGGTGATACCAGAACGGATGTCATCATTGATAATGAGCCAAATGCTGTTGCAAGCATATCTGACATAACATCACCGTCATAATTCTTGCAGGCCCAGATATATCCACCTTCAGAACGAACAACTCTGGCAACCGCATCATCAATCAATGTATAGAAATACTCAATACCTAACTCATTAAACTTATCTGCGTATTCCTTATCGTAGATTTCCTGGAAAATATCCTTAAATGTATGGTCATATTTCTTAGAAATTGTATCCTTTGTAGCAAACCAGAGATCCTGCTTTGTATCTATGGCAAAATTAAAGCAGCTTCTTGCAAAGCTCTCAATTGAACCCTCAAGATTATGCATTCCCTGAAGAATACCTGCACCCTTGAAATTGTGGATAAGTTCTCTTGTCTCATTTCCATTCTCATCCGTAAATACAAGTTCTGCCTTACCAGGACCTGAAACCTTCATCTCGGAAGCCTTATATACATCTCCGTAAGCATGTCTTGCTATTGTAATAGGCTTCTTCCATGTCTTAATATATGGTTCAATACCCTTAACAATAATCGGAGCTCTGAATACTGTTCCGTCAAGAATTGCTCTGATTGTACCGTTAGGACTCTTATACATTTCCTTTAAATTGTATTCTGTCATTCTGGCAGCATTAGGAGTGATGGTGGCACACTTTACCGCAACGCCATATTTTTTTGTAGCCTCTGCAGAGTCAATGGTAACCTGATCATTAGTCTCATTTCTGTGGACAAGACCAAGATCGTAATACTCTGTATTAAGGTCAATAAATGGTAGAAGCAATTCATCCTTGATCAACTTCCATAAAACTCTTGTCATCTCATCTCCGTCCATCTCTACCAAAGGTGTTGTCATCTTAATCTTTTCCATAACTAATCCTCCATTTCTGCCTTGCAATAATTCTTTGGTATAATTACCCCGATTAACGGGTACTCATGCTAACATCTGAAAACACCAAAAATTACTAGTAATTATATAGTATATTTAGATGTTTGTAAATAAAGCTTTATGCCACACCATGTCTGGCTGCATAACCATCTTCCTTAAAAAAGTCATCATACCACACAAGGAACATATATACAGTCCAAATCTTTCTTGAATTATCTGCCTTGCCTTCCTTATGGTCATCCAGATACTTAATAAGTTCCCCTGTATTGAAAAACTTCTTGGCAGCTTCACTTGAAAATGCTTTTTTAATCATATTGTAATATTTATCATCCTTTAACCAGATACGGATAGGCACAGGGAATCCCAGCTTCTTCTTTTCTGCTACCATATCCGGCACATATCTGGCTGCTGCCTTACGCATAGCATACTTAGTATTAGACTTATTCACTTTGTATTTTGTAGGAAGTGTCCTTGCAACATTAAACACCTCCTTATCCATAAACGGAACTCTAACTTCAAGAGAATGTGCCATGCTCATCTTATCTGCCTTGAGAAGAATATCTCCTATAAGCCAGAAATTGATATCAATATACTGCATTTTGGTGACATCATCTTTGTCCTTGACTTTATCATAGAAAGGTCTTGTAAGATCCTTATGGTCATATTTGCCCGTAGGATTTTTTAATATCTTCTCACGCTCTTTTTCATTAAACATAAAAGCGTTTCCTATGAATCTCTCTTCAACACTCTTGCTGGCCCTGACAAGGAAATTCTTACCCTTAAACTTAAACGGAATTGAAGAGACAATGTTTGCCAGTGCTTTTCTGAGTCCCTTTGGCAGCTTCTGGAATTTCTCAAGATCAAGAGGTTCCCGGTAAATGTTGTATCCTCCGAAAAATTCGTCAGCTCCCTCTCCTGACATAGCCGCTTTTACATACTTGGATGCCGTCTGGCTGACAAAATAAAGGGCTATGGCCGCCGGGTCTGCCAAAGGTTCATCCATGTGATACTGAATCTTAGGAATTGCCTCCCAGTATTCCTCACTGGAAACCAGCTTGGAATAATTATCAATCTTAATCTTATCCGATAAAGATTTTGCATAATCAATCTCATTGTACTTCTCATAATCAAAGCCCACGGTAAAAGTCTTGTCCCCGTTAAATGTGGCCGCAACATAACTGGAATCCACACCGCTTGAGAGGAAAGAGCCTACCTCTACATCACTAATTTTATGATGTTCTACAGAGTCCTGCATTACATCATCTATCTCCTGAACAAACTGATCTAAAGACTTATTCTCATCAGCCTCAAAGGTTGGTTCCCAATACCTTCTGATGGTAAGCTTACCCTTACAGAAAGTAAAATAGTGTCCCGGCATAAGCTTATAAATCCCCTTAAAGAAAGTCTCCGGAAGAACTGAATACTGGAAAGTAAGATAATTCTCCAAAGCCACTTCATTAACTTCCTTTTTGTAGGAAGGATGCTCAAGAATACTCTTTATTTCAGAACCATAAATAATATTATTATCCACAATGGTATAATAAAAAGGCTTTATACCAAAGAAATCTCTTGCACCGAAAAGAGTCTCCTTCTCACTGTCCCATATAACAAAGGCGAACATACCACGAAGCTTATTAAGCAACCCTTCACCATATTCCTCATACCCGTGAATAAGCACCTCCGTATCGGAATTATTGGTGAAAACATGTCCCTTCTCAATAAGTTCCTTCTTCAAATCCTGATAATTATATATCTCACCATTAAATGTAATTACAATCTTCTTATTCTCATTAAACATAGGCTGGCTTCCATTATCAAGATCAAGAAATGAAAGTCTTCTGAAGCCCATATAAGCCTTATCATCAATATACTGTCCTTCGCTGTCAGGACCTCTATGGATAATTCTGTTCATCATATTGGTAAGTATCTCTTTACCATCTTCCCTGTATCCTGTAAATCCTGCAAATCCACACATAAAACATCCGCCTCCTATGTTTCCAAATTGATTAGATTATAGCAAAGAAGGCAGACTAATACAACGGTTTTCCTGCCAATACTTCCATATAATCCTTGTAATTATCCTGTAACAGCTTAGGTGTATCCAATCCATAAGGACAGTGCGCACTGCACTGTCCGCAGTGGATACAATCCTCTATTTTCTTCATCTTAGCCTGCCCCTCTTCGTTGAGCTGCAGCTGGGATGGAGATCTTCTTAACAGCAGGGACATACGGGCACAGGTATTAATTTCAATATTTGCCGGACACGTAGGCATACAATACCCACATCCCCTGCAAAAATCTCCCGCCAGTTCTTTTCTGTCCTTCTCAATCATCTCTCTAATATGATTATCCATAACAGGAGGATTATCCATATAACTTATAAATTCGTCCAGTTCCCGCTCTCTTTGAACTCCCCATATAGGAAGAACATTATCATACTCCGCCTGAAATGCGTAAGCCACCTCTGAATTGGTAATCAGTCCGCCCGACAAGGCTTTCATAGCAATAAAGCCTACATCCATGGATTTACACTTTTCCACCAGTTTAAATTCTTCCTCTGTGGCAAGGTAGTTAAAAGGAAACTGTAACGTTTCATAAAGTCCGGAATCCAGCGCCTCATTAGCCACATTAAGCCTGTGATTGGTAATTCCTATGTGCCTTATCTTTCCCTGCTTCTTAGCTTCAAGCATAGCCTCATATAATCCCGTTCCATCTCCCGGTTTCGGACAAAAGGAAGGATTGTGAAACTGGTATAAATCGACATAATCCGTCTTTAGTAATGAAAGAGACGTTTCAAGATCTTTCCAAAAATCCGTGTCATTCCTGGCAGCGGTTTTTGTTGCAATATACACCTTTGTCCTTACATCACTTAATGCTTCTCCTATCTTAGCTTCGCTGTCTGTATAAAATCTTGCCGTATCAAAAAATGTGATTCCTGCCTCATATGCTTTTTTAAGCAAATGTTTAGCATCTTCTGTGCTTATCCTTTGAATTGGCAAAGCTCCAAATCCATTCTTATTGACAATAATATTGGTTTTTCCTAAACGAACACTACTCATAAATACCTCTTTCCGTTTTCTTATTATTTTTATTTAGGCGTTTCGCAAATACCTAATTATTTATAATAGGATTGTGGTATCAAAAGCGGGTATAAAAACTTGCGTGGCAAATTGCACAAAAAAGATTGTTTAAATGACTTTTGTGCTGTGGAGATGAGACTCTAAAAATCGTGGAAGCCTTTGCTGAACACGATTTTTGCCCTAAGAGGCTCATCGAAACGGTTAGCACAATGGAATGCAAACAACTTTCTTTGTGCAATTCGCCACTCAAGTTGTTCAAAATGGGCTTTTGCCACCCTAATCCTATTAGTAAATAAAGGGACCGTTCTGTCAAGAAAGGGAAGCCTCAGGCTATAATATTTCTTCACAGTACAGTCCCCATTATTAAACACTCTTAATCCCTGTCAAAAGGTGCATCATCATGTCCGAAATCTTCAAAATTTTCCGGTCCGTTTCCATAATGAAAGTCTTCAAAATCCCCATCCTGATGCATATGTGGATCAATCATATTCTCACGATTAACCACTCTCTTAACATCTCTCTGCTTTTCAACCAAATCAGAAATAAGTTCCTTTGTTTCCTTTGGATTCTTTATATTCTTTAACTCAAAGTCTCCCATAGTCTTATCTCCGGAACATATATTGATAGTTCCTATTCCTGCTAATCTTTGCATGAATGAACGTGTAAGAGAAATATCCATAACCCTGTAAAGTCTCACCTCATCATCATGAACATTAAGAAATCCTCTGCTTATAAAAAGTCTCTCCTTTGACACACTGTATCGTGTAAATGACCAAGGTAATCCCAGAAATAAAGTTCTCTTTCTGTCCTTCCAGATAATATCAATCTTGGTTTTGTTCTTTTTGCCCATATATCCCTCCATTATTAACAACATGATTTGTACATAATCCGCTGCACTTACAGTATCACTTCTCATCTTGTTTTGCAATACTCTGTTATAGGTGCTCACTGTTTCAACAATTCATCTGTCAATCTGAGAATTTCAGGTGCAATCCGCTTACGCTCTTTTTTTACGGCGTGGTTATAAATTGGATAAGCGCAACAGACAAGGACAATACCAATAAGTCCGATGACAATTCCTATAACCATTGCAAAGTCTCTGTATAAGCCCAGAATTTCGGATAATTCTGACATAAAAAGGCTCATTCCAAATCCCATGATAAGCACACCCACGATACCCACAATAATTGAGCAAACAGATGCTTTCCCGGTAACCCCACCATCAAGACGGCGCAGCTGCTCCATTTTATCTTCCTGCGGCTCATCATATTTCTTCCGTATCGCTTTGATTTCCTCCTGTTGTTTTGCAGAATATGTATACTTAAATATCTCTTTGTTGTCCATTGATTTACTCCTCCACTAATTTTAACAGTTTTAATTTTTTATTGCCCTTAACAATCATATAAACAGCCATTCCTTTTCTTGATTTTGTGTCCTCATTTTACTTTGGAGTTGTTTGAAATGTTTTTAAGAAATGTTAAAGTTATGTTAAACTATATAAATAGCGAAAATGTCACTTACTCCGTTAACCATCTTACTTCTGGTCATAAACATACTGACCATCTAAATAAATAATCCACCATTTTGAGCCATTACCTGCATTTTGAATTTATCAATTTTATTTAATATACAAATTATATCCTGACTGTAACACTATATTTATTAATAGATGAATTTTCGATACTATATCTCAAATCTATTTCTTATGACATTTTCAAAATTTTTTATATTTATAGGATTCTTTAGAGTCTCAAATGTATATAAAATATTTTCCCCTTCATAATAACCATTCTTCTGATATGAATTGATTTTTCTAATCGCATTTTCACAGTAAGTGGGATTGTCCATCATTCCAAAATGCTCTAACAACACATTTTCTCTCTTCTTGATATCTAACAATGTAAAGTCCGGATATACGGTTCCCACTCCAATTAAAACAATAGGATGTTCATACTTGTAAGGTACACCAAGCATTAGTAATTTATCCGCAATCATTTTTTCAGATTTAGATCTGACCCTCTCGCCTCTCTCTGTTAGTATTTCCGATTCTTCTTCCTCAAAAGCTTTTGTCTTGAAGGACTCAGAAAGCCAATTTTTGATATAATCATCGTCAGGAATAGAGTACGGAGAAATAAGTTTTTTTCTGCTATCATTTAATTTGTTGTATATTTTGTCATCATCAAAACTTACAACCATATCCCTCATACTCTCTAACATTTTCTTCTTTTTTTCCAGGTAATTTATAGTTTTCCTTGCGTAATCTTTTTGAGCAAGTGCACGAATCAAATCAGCATTCTTCTTACTAATATATTTGCCAAGATTGTCTGAATTTTCTGAAACAAGATAATATTGTTCTGTTCCGCGTTTATGAGCAATCCTAAGCCTCCCATCAGGCGCACTTACCACATCTCTTTTTGCAATATCTATTTGTATATCAATTTGTTCTATTTCTTTTTCAATCTCTTTTTTGTCTATAATACTCACCTCCGTGATTTTAGCTACCATTCTTGCTTTTTCTGCTTTCTTGGTGGGCATTTATATGTATCTTCTTCCACTTTTGCTTTCATTTTACCCATCATTCTTACTTTTTCTGCCTTAATAGTGGGTATTTTTCTTATATTTCCATATATTTCTTCTCCTCTCCTCCTGTTATTTACCCATCATTCTTATATTTTCTGCTTTCTTAGTGGGTATTTTTCTCATATTTCCATATATTTCTTCTCTTCTCCTCCTATGATTTACCCACCATTCTTTCTTTTTCTGCTTTCTTGGTGGGCATTTCTATGTATCTTCTTCCATTTTTGCTCCTATTTTACCCACCATTCTTGCCTTTTAGGATTTTTATCTATCCAAACATATATATGGCAGTTTTTTTTACAAAAGTCTTTGCCAGAGTAGCGTATTTTTTCTGTCTATTAACCATTAATTATTGTATTTGGATAGAAATAGATGCTAATTAGATTAGACCTGATTTAATCACATTCCGATATATTCAAATAGCATTAAAATAGCCTTAAAATGGTATTTAAATAGCATCAAATTAATTTTAATTAATCTCAAATAATTTCAAATTATTTCTACTAAAACAGGTCAAATTAAGATTTTACCAAGAACATCAGCCCCGCAAACAATGCGGAGCTGACATATAGAATAAATAAATTAATTAGAAACATTCGCGGCCTGTGTGACAGTTGCACAGCGTCAAGCTATTCAATAGCTTCTTTCTGTGCATTCGTGGCCTGTGTGACAACATACTATGTCATGCGAATAATCTTCACTATTTCAAAGCTATAGCAGCCTGTGCTGCTGCAAGCCTTGCAATTGGTACTCTGAATGGTGAACAGCTTACATAATTCAATCCAACCTTATGGCAGAACTCTATGCTTGATGGGTCGCCGCCATGTTCACCACAAATACCGCATTTCAAATCCGGACGGGTTCCACGTCCCTTCTCTACCGCCATCTCAACAAGCTGGCCCACGCCTGTCTGGTCAAGTCTTGCAAATGGATCTGATTCGTAAATTTTTGCTTTGTAATATGAATCAAGGAACTTTCCTGCATCATCTCTTGAGAAGCCGAATGTCATCTGTGTAAGGTCATTTGTACCGAAAGAGAAGAATTCCGCTTCCTTTGCAACCTGGTCAGCTGTAAGTGCAGCTCTTGGAATCTCAATCATTGTTCCAATCTTGTAGTTCATATCAGATTTCTTTTCTTCCTTAACCTTCTCTGCTGTCTCAACCACAATATTTTTCACGTAGGCTAACTCCTTAACTTCACCAACAAGAGGTATCATAATCTCAGGAACAATCTCATATCCCTTCTCGCAAGATACCTCAATGGCAGCCTCCATAACAGCTCTTGTCTGCATTCTTGCAATCTCAGGATAAGTTACCGCAAGACGACAGCCTCTGTGACCCATCATTGGGTTAAATTCATGAAGGGCGTTACATCTTGTCTTTACCTCATCAACGGTAAGACCCATATCATCTGCAAGTGCCTTAATATCTTCCTCCTCTGTAGGAACAAATTCATGAAGAGGTGGATCAAGATATCTTACAGTCATAGGTCTTCCTTCCAGAGTCTCGTACATAGCTTTAAAATCTGCCTTCTGGAATTCTCCGATTGATTTTAACGCTTCTTCTCTCTGCTCTACAGTATCAGAAAGTATCATTCTTCTGAATTTAGGAATTCTGTCCTCTCCAAAGAACATATGCTCTGTACGACATAAGCCGATACCTTCTGCTCCTAATTCAACAGCTTTTTTCGTGTCGGCAGGTGTGTCGGCATTAGTTCTTACTCCTAACTTTCTGTACTTGTCAGCAAGCTCCATAATACGTCCGAAATCTCCGCCAATTTCCGGTTCCTTGGTGGCTATATCACCCTTGTAAATATTACCGGTTGAACCGTCAAGAGAAATATAATCTCCCTCATGGAATGTATATCCTCCAAGAGTAAACCATTTAGCTTCCTCATCAATCTTTATATCACCGCATCCCGATACACAACAGGTTCCCATTCCTCTGGCAACAACGGCAGCATGACTTGTCATTCCGCCTCTTACTGTAAGAATACCCTGAGATGCCTTCATACCCTCTATATCTTCAGGAGAAGTTTCAAGTCTTACAAGAATGACTCTTTCACCCTTGCCTCCCTTTCCTGCAACCTTTGCATCCTCAGCTGTAAAATATACCTTACCTGCAGCAGCTCCCGGTGAAGCAGGAAGCGCTTTTCCAATAACCTCACCCTTCTTAAGAGCTTCAGGTGAAAATACAGGATGAAGTACCTGGTCAATAGACTTGGCGTCAATTCTTGCAACAGCCTCTTCCTCTGTAATCTGTCCTTCGTCTATTAAATCACAGGCAATCTTTAATGCTGCGTGTGCAGTTCTCTTACCGTTACGAGTCTGCAGGAAGTACAACTTACCCTCTTCAATAGTAAACTCCATATCCTGCATATCATGAAAATGATTCTCAAGTTTCATTGCCAGATCCATAAACTGCTTGTAACACTCCGGAAGATCCTTCTCAAGCTGTGTGATTGGCTGTGGTGTACGAACACCGGCAACTACGTCCTCGCCCTGGGCATTAATAAGATATTCTCCGTAGATTCCTTTCTCACCTGTAGACGGATTACGTGTAAATGCAACTCCGGTACCTGATGTATTACCTTTATTACCAAATACCATAGTCTGCACATTTACAGCTGTACCCCAGTCTCCCGGAATATCATTATCTCTACGATATACTATGGCTCTCGGATTGTCCCATGATTTAAATACTGCCTTGACGGCGCCCATAAGCTGCTCTGCAGGGTCCTGCGGAAAATCAGCCCCGTTCATGGCTTCTTTATATACATTTTTAAATCTTGATGCTAATTCCTTCAAATCATCCGCATCCAGTTCTGTGTCAAATTTAACCCCTTTGGCTTCCTTCATCTCGTCAATAATTTTTTCAAAGTAAGACTTTGGAACTTCCATAACCACGTCTGAATACATCTGAATAAATCTTCTGTATGAGTCGTAGGCAAATCTTGGATTACCGGTCTTTTTAGCAAAGCCTTCAACAGATACGTCATTAAGTCCCAGATTAAGAATTGTATCCATCATACCCGGCATTGAGGCTCTGGCTCCGGAACGTACTGAAACCAATAACGGATCATTGATATCTCCTAACTTTTTGCCGTTAACCTCCTCAAGCCATTTTACTGCGTCAAATATCTGACTCTTTATTTCATCAGATATCTTCTTACCATTCTTATAGTAATCCGTACATGCCTCCGTGGTTACCGTAAATCCCTGTGGAATAGGCATTCCTAATCCTGTCATCTCCGCAAGATTACATCCCTTACCTCCAAGGAGATTGCGCATAGATGCATTTCCCTCTTTGAATAAATAAACCCATTTTGCCATGAATTTCTGTCCTCCTGATTATTAATTTTTTTACGTCTTATTTGCTACCATTGTAACAATAAAGACATCTTTAAGCAAGAAAATTACGCATATTTACAAATCTTTTACGCATATTTTCTACTCATTTTCAATAAATATTATTTTACTTGACGACAATATTTATTAGTGATATATATAAAATATAACTTTGTTAATTTTTTGTCAATATTCCGAAAATAATTCTACAAAATGGAATTATGCAATAAGTAATTCTACCGGATAGTATTATACCAGAAGTAATTCTACTGAATGGAATCATGCAAGAAGTAAATCTGCAGGACTGGAATTCTACCGGAAAAATCTTCTGAAAGGAATAATGACGGAAGAAATCATAATAGGAGGAAATGCAATGGAAGAATTAATAACCGAAAAAAATGAGAAAACTATTATTGTTGACAATGTAGAAACTCTGGAGGCAGAAATTGCCAGAGCCAGAGAGGCACAGAAAATATTTTCAACCTACACACAGGAACAGGTAGATAAGATATTTGCTGCTGCTGCCATAGCTGCCAATCAGGCAAGAATCCCTCTTGCAAAACAGGCAGTAGCCGAAACCGGTATGGGTATCGTGGAGGATAAGGTAATTAAAAATCATTATGCATCAGAATATATCTACAACACATACAAAGACTTTAAAACCTGCGGCGTAATAGAAGAAGATAAAGCCTATGGTATTAAGAAAATCGCAGAGCCTATCGGTGTTGTAGCGGCCGTAATACCAACCACAAATCCAACATCAACTGCAATATTTAAAACCCTGATTAGTTTGAAAACCAGAAACGGAATAATTATAAGCCCTCATCCCCGTGCTAAAAACAGTACAATAGCTGCTGCCAGGATTGTCCTTGATGCTGCCGTCAAAGCAGGAGCTCCTGAGGGAATAATTGGATGGATAGATGTTCCATCCCTTGAAATGACTAATTTGCTTATGAAAGAGGCTGACATTATTCTTGCAACAGGCGGTCCCGGCATGGTTAAAGCGGCCTACTCTTCCGGAAAACCCGCTCTTGGCGTAGGTGCCGGCAATACCCCTGCCATAATTGATGAGACAGCTGATATTACCCTCGCTGTCAACTCAATTATTCATTCAAAGACATTTGACAATGGTATGATATGCGCCTCTGAGCAATCCGTAATAGTTGATTCAACGATATATAAACAGGTAAAAGAAGAATTTGCTTCAAGAGGCTGTCATTTCCTCACTAAATCCCAGCTTGATAAAGTGAGAAAAACAATTATTATAAATGGTTCTCTCAATGCAAAGATTGTAGGACAAAGTGCTTATACAATCGGAAAACTGTCAGGCATTGAAGTTCCGGAAAACACCAAAATTCTTATTGGAGAAGTTACAAGCGTTGAACTTTCCGAAGAATTTGCTCACGAAAAGCTCTCACCTATACTTGCCATGTACAAATCAAAGGATTTTGAAGATGCCGTATCAAAAGCAGAGCGCCTTATTGCCGACGGAGGTTACGGACATACATCCTCTCTTTATATCAATACAGCCACCGGGCAGGATAAGATAACCCTGTTTGAAAATGCAATGAAAACCTGCAGAATTCTTATTAATACACCTTCTTCTCAGGGTGGAATAGGTGATTTATATAATTTTAAACTTACACCTTCCCTCACACTGGGCTGCGGTTCCTGGGGTGGCAATTCCGTTTCGGAAAATGTTGGCGTAAAACATCTTATTAACATAAAAACAGTTGCAGAGAGGAGAGAAAATATGCTTTGGTTCAGAGCCCCTGAAAAGGTATACTTTAAAAAGGGATGTCTTCCCGTTGCCCTTGCGGAATTGAAAAACGTTATGAATAAAAAGCGGGCATTTATTGTCACTGACCAATTCCTTTATAAAAATGGATATACAAAATGTGTCACTGATAAACTTGATGAAATGGGCATTGTCTATACATGCTTCTATGATGTAGCACCGGACCCTACCCTTGCCTGCGCAAAAGAAGGTGCAAAAGCCATGACATTATTTGAACCTGACTGCATTATTGCCATTGGTGGTGGCTCAGCTATGGATGCCGGTAAAATCATGTGGGTTATGTATGAACATCCTGAGGTGGATTTCAATGATATGGCAATGCGTTTTATGGATATAAGAAAACGTATATATACCTTCCCTAAAATGGGAGAAAAAGCGTATTTTATCGCAATTCCTACGTCTTCAGGTACAGGTTCTGAGGTAACTCCTTTTGCTGTTATCACAGACCAGGATACAGGTGTCAAATATCCTCTTGCGGACTATGAGCTTCTTCCTAAAATGGCAATTGTGGACGCCGACATGATGATGAACCAGCCAAAAGGTCTTACCAGTGCCTCAGGCATCGACGCTCTTACACACGCCCTTGAGGCTTATGCGTCAATAATGGCTACAGATTACACTGATGGTCTTGCATTAAAAGCTATGAAAAATATATTTGAATACCTTCCGAGAGCTTATGAAAACGGAGCTAATGACGCAAAAGCCCGTGAACAGATGGCAACAGCATCAACTATGGCAGGTATGGCATTTGCCAACGCATTCTTAGGTGTATGTCATTCAATGGCACATAAGCTTGGTGCCTTCCATCACATTCCTCATGGCATTGCAAATGCATTACTTATTACAGAAGTTATGAAATTCAACGCTTCCGAAACTCCTGCAAAAATGGGTACATTTTCACAGTATGCATACCCTCACTGTAAGGAAAGATATCTGGAATGTGCTGATTTTCTGGGTGTTAAAGGTAAAAATGATGATGAAAAATTCGAAAAACTATTAGATAAAATTGAAGAATTAAAAGAAAAAGTAGGAATCAAAAAGACTATTAAAGACTATGGTGTTGATGAAAAGTATTTTCTTGATACACTTGATGATATGGTGGAAAAAGCCTTTGATGACCAGTGTACAGGGGCAAATCCACGCTATCCTCTCATGTCAGAAATCAAGGAAATGTACTTAAAAGCATATTATGGAAAAGAGGTATAACGCTATGAAGAAATGTACAACTAATTCTCCTTTAAAACATGTTGCAATTGAGGGAGACAAAGCAAGAAAAATATTTGATAAGAATTACAGTAAATCAGATGTATTGTATGAGGCTCTTAACACATCACGGGTTGAAGATACCGGTCTGGATATTCCCAAACTTTTAAGTGTATCCGTGGAAAATGGACAGTGGATAATTACAAGTGAGTATGTCGCCGGAAAGACATTAACACAGCTGTTGTCGGAACATCCTGAAAAGGAAGATGATTATATTGAGGCTATGGTTGACTATCAGATTGAATTCAACAAAAGAAGCAATCCTTTGTTGTTAAATCTTAAGAATAAACTTAACCGCCAGATTAATGCGCTGGATATAGATTCTCATATAAAATATGAACTTTCGTCAAGGCTGGAAGGGCTCCCAAATCACAACAAGCTCTGCCACGGTGACTATTGTCCCGATAATATTATCGTAAGCACCGGCAAAAACAACAATATCACCAAAATAACGGCTGTTGACTGGGTTCATGCAACTCAGGGTAATGCCAGTGCTGATGTTGCCAACACATATCTTACGCTGAAATTAAAAGACGAAAGATTTGCAGAAAAATACATAAAAATGTTCTGCCAAAAAACAGGAACAGACATAAGCTATGTTAATAAATGGATGCCTATTGTGGCAGCTGCAAGACTTACAAAGAAAAAACCGGAAGAAAAGCAGATGCTGGAAACCATGATTGATATATGCGATTTCCAGTAAACAGCTGACGGAGTTTAAAAACTCCACTTTTACATAGTTAACCCCCGACAGCTAAGCTGATTAACAGCTTTAAACTGCCGGGGGAATTTCGTTTTAATATTAATAATTCTTATTTAAAATACTTAACACCGGATTCAAATATCTTTATATCCTGTTCGCCATAGATATTAATTGCCACACTGTCTCCTCTTCTCTCAACATGTGCCATCTTACCTAAGCATCTTCCATCCGGACTTGTAATACCTTCAATAGCCATATAGGAACCATTGACATTCCACTCTTCATCCATGGATATATTACCCTCCGGATCACAGTACTGTGTTGCAACCTGTCCGTTTTCAAATAATCTGTCAAGCCATTCCTTAGGCGCAACAAATCTTCCTTCTCCATGAGATGCAGGATTACAGTATACTCCACCAAGCTTGGCTTCTGTAAGCCATGGGCTCTTGTTAGTTACAACCTTTGTATAAACCATCTTAGATATATGACGGTTAATTGTATTAAAGGTCAATGTAGGTGATTGTTCATCCTGACCTGTTATCTTACCGTTAGGCACAAGTCCCAGCTTAATAAGAGCCTGGAATCCGTTACAAATACCAAGAGCAAGTCCGTCCCTCTCATTGAGAAGTTTCTCAACTGCTTCCTTCATCTTTGCATTTCTAAATGCTGTAGCAAAGAACTTGGCTGAACCATCCGGCTCGTCACCTGCAGAGAATCCACCAGGGAACATAATAATCTGTGACTGATTAATAGCCTTCTCAAATTCATCTACAGATTCTCTGATGCTTTCAGCATCAAGATTCCTGAACACCTTAACAATGGTATCAGCACCTGCTCTTTCAAATGCCTTAGCACTGTCATACTCGCAGTTAGTTCCAGGGAATACAGGAATGAATACCGTAGGTCTTGCAACCTTATTCTTGCATACATATACATTACCCTGTGAATATACTGGTGTTGAAACAGGTGTTGTATCTTTAGAAACCTTAGTAGGGAAGACTCCTTCAAGTGTATCAACCCATACGCTTAATGCCTCTTCCACATTGATAGAAACATCTTTATATGCAAACTTACCATTGTCCTTAACTTCACCAACCTTTGTGTAAGGAACTTTGATTTCATCCAGCTTATCCGGATTAACTTCCGCTACAATGCAGCCATATGACGGCGAGAACAAATCATCCTCTGATACAGAAGCATCAATAACAAATCCCATTTTATTACCAAATGCCATCTTGCTTAATGCAGGAACAAGTCCCTTGCTGTCAAGAACATAAGCTGAAACTACTGCCTTAGCAGCGATTGCAGAATGTATTCCCTCATAAAGCTTCTTTACCTGTTCAAATACCGGGAGGTCATATTCATCTCTTTCAATATTAAATCTTACCAATACATTTCCAGACTTCTTAAATTCAGGAGTAATAATCTCTCCTTCCTTAGCAACATCAATGGCAAAAGAACAAAGTGTAGGAGGAACATCAATATTTTCAAATGTTCCTGACATACTATCCTTACCTCCGATTGATGGAAGTCCAAATCCAATCTGTGCTTCATAAGCACCAAGCAATGCTGCGAAAGGCTGGCTCCATCTTGATGGATCCTCTGTCATTCTTCTGAAATATTCCTGATATGTAAATCTTATCTTACTGAAATCACCACCTGCTGCCACAATCTTTGCAACTGAGTCTGTAACTGCATAAACTGCACCATGATATGGGCTCCATTTAGAAAGATATGGATCAAATCCGTAAGACATCATTGTAACAGTGTCACATTTTCCTTTGAGAACAGGAAGTTTCGCAACCATAGCCTGTGTCTCTGTAAGCTGATATTTACCTCCAAATGGCATAAATACCGAACCTGCACCGATAGAACCGTCAAATCTTTCCACAAGTCCCTTCTGTGAACACTCATTTAAATCTGCCAAAGTCTTGAGCCATTTACCCTTCACATCATCAACTTTAGATGTCTTTAAGTAACTGTCTTCCTTTGAAGGAATATCTACAAGCACGCTTGTTTCCTGATGAGCACCATTGGTATCCAAAAATGCTCTTGATATATTTACTATATCCTTGCCTCTCCAGTTAAGTACAAGTCTTGGTTCCTCTGTAACAACAGCAACCTCAACTGCTTCAAGATTCTCCTCAGCAGCATATCCCAAAAATGCATCTACATCCTTAGGGTCTACAACAACTGCCATTCTCTCCTGTGATTCTGAAATTGAAAGTTCTGTTCCGTCAAGACCTTCATACTTCTTAGGAACTTTATCAAGGTCTACCTTAAGACCTGCTGCAAGTTCACCAATGGCAACAGATACGCCACCTGCACCAAAGTCATTACATTTCTTTATGAGCTTAGTAACCTCAGGACGTCTGAAAAGTCTCTGCATCTTACGCTCTGTCGGTGCATTTCCCTTCTGGACTTCTGCTCCACATGTCTCAATGGATTCCATTGTATGAACCTTTGATGAACCTGTAGCTCCACCACATCCGTCACGTCCTGTACGACCACCGAGAAGAATAATGATATCTCCCGGATCGGAATTTTCTCTCTTAACCGCTGATCTTGGAGCTGCTGCCATAACTGCACCAATCTCCATTCTCTTAGCAACATAATCAGGATGATATATCTCCTTAACATAACCGGTTGCCAGTCCAATCTGGTTACCATAAGAACTGTAGCCGTGAGCAGCTTCAGTAACAAGCTTTCTCTGAGGAAGCTTTCCGTGAAGTGTATCTGCAACAGGAACTCTAGGATCGGCAGCACCTGTTATTCTCATAGCCTGGTATACATAAGTACGTCCTGAAAGAGGATCTCTTATGGCACCGCCAAGACATGTTGCAGCCCCACCAAATGGTTCAATTTCTGTAGGATGGTTGTGTGTCTCATTTTTAAAATTAACAAGCCACTCTTCTGTCTTTCCGTCGATTTCAACCGGAACAACAATACTGCAGGCATTAATCTCATCAGACTCTTCCTGATCTTCAAGCTTTCCCTCAGCCTTTAATTTCTTAGCTCCCATAAGAGCTAAGTCCATAAGACATACAAACTTGTCCTTGCGGCCTTTATATATCTCTTCCCTGTCAGCCAGATATTTTTTATATGTTGACTCAATAGGAGTCTTGTAATATCCTTCCTTAAACTCAACATCCTTAAGCTCTGTGGCAAATGTTGTGTGACGGCAGTGATCAGACCAATATGTATCCAGCACTCTGATTTCTGTCATTGACGGATCTCTCTTTTCAACTCCCTTGAAATGTTCCTGGATAAATAAGAAATCCTTAAAGGTCATGGCAAGTCCCAGAGAGTCGTATAAACTCTTTAACTCGCCTTCCTCCATATCTTTAAAGCCATCTAATATCTTTACATCATCAGGAGTTTCAAATTTTGTAACGAGAGTTTCCGGAATCTGCTCCTTAGCCTCTCTTGAATCTACCGGATTAATGCAGTGATTCTTAACCTTTTCCTTTTCATCCTCTGTTAATGTTCCGGAAATAACGTATGTTGTTGCTGTCTTAATGACAGGAAGCTCATTTTCATTGAAGAACTTAACACACTGTTCAGCAGAGTCAGCTCTCTGGTCAAACTGTCCCGGAAGGTATTCTACAGAGAATACAAAATCATCTTCGTTATATGAAAATGTTGTCTCATAAACATTATCCACCGGTGGTTCAGAAAATACTGTAGTAAGCGCCTTTTTATATGTTTCCTCCGAAAGATTTTCAATATCATAACGGATAAGCACTCTTACTCCTGTAATAGTCTTAATTCCAAGATATCCTGTAATCTCGTCATGAAGTTCCTTTGCATTAACTGCATAGTCTTTCTTCTTCTCAACAAAAACTCTTTTAACGCCGCTCATGTTTTCCTCCTGATATTAGCTTAATTATTTACCCATTGTAATCTTTATAGTACTCTCTTTTGCGATTGTAATGCTGCAAAGAATAGAGATACATTTTATCATATTGCCCCTGAATAAACAAGGTACAGATACTTCGTTAATTGATTGGTTTAATACCCGCATTACTTCTTAACTACTCATGCATACGCCTGATTATTTTATATACCACTTCATTTCCCATAACCATAGGCGCTGTATGGGCAAAAAACACTATACCGTCTGTCTGTGCAACAATCTCACTCTTAACAGTTCCTTCACAAGGATCAAGCACCCTCGCAATTGTCTCCCCATGAAATACAGGATCGCCCGGTTCCTTTAATCTCTTATAGAAACCTGCATCATAAGTCTTAACCGCTGTAAGGTCACACTCGTTAATAACGCTGGCAATATAACCACTGTGATTATTATATTTAAGTATACCCATACGGGTAAGAAACCTGAGTACAGATGAAACCGCCTGTCTTGCCGACTTATCATCAATCATATCCGTACTGTTTGTATATATGGAAAATGCATTTGTACCATTCATCTGCCAGTTATAATTAAGAGTAACCGTATCCATAGGCTTAGGTTTTCTGATTAGAACATACTGAAGTCCGAACAGATTGGCAAGACTTGCATTCTGATAACCTGTTTCCATCATTCTTACATGGGGAATAAAGTCTCCCGGCATATAAAAACTTGCAAACTGAATACCGTAACTATATCCCTTACTGCTCTCAAATATAGCAGCGGCAATCTGTTTGGTTGTATCTCCCTGAACATCCCCCGGGAACATACGGTTAATATCCGAATTGTCCACAGGCCAGAACCTTTTTTCTATGTTCATTGAATATCTGTTAGCAGATGGTATAACAAGAATCTCTTTATTGTGGGCGATTGCACCATGAGCCTCCAGCTCCTTAAGTATCTTAATAAGCTGGGAGCAAATGTACAACTGCTGAACCTCATTGCCTCTCATAGCTCCCACAATACAGGCAGCCTGTTCCCCTCCGCCGAATCTGTATCCTTCTATTTCAAAATCTTCTCTATAAATTCCCTTTAAACTGTACAGCACTTCTTTTCTCATGATTTTCTGCCTCCGTGTACTCTGGCTATAAGTGCACCTTTATATACCACAGGGTTCTTTCGCAATGTAAATATTATCCCATCCGTAGGTGATTCAATGTGCTGGATAATCCTTCCCTCTATAGGCTCAATAATATCTCCTATATGAGTTCCCATTCCAACACGTCCACACTCATTCATGGCTGATACAAATATACCTGTCTCCTTGGCTGTTATAAAATTAACTTCACCTTCTATTGAGATAATAGGCTCCCTGACATCTAACGGTTCACCTTCCCATATTCCCATATTAATCAGGAGATTAAATATACCTTTTATCATCTGGTTGCAGTATTCTCTGTTAATTCTGTTTCCAACTCCCATCTCTGCCACAAGTGTTGGTACACCAAGATGATTCAGACTATATGCAAGTGTTGCATCAAGTACCGTAATTGAAGAAAATATCCATACAAAATCTGCGTTAAGCATTTTTGCGTAAGGAAGAAGTTTATCCACATTTTCCTCGTTAAGCCTCACCTGAGGCATCTCCGTAACAAATATATTGCTGGAATGAATATCAAGGCAGAAATCACTTCCTATAATGTCGTCAACAATACCCGCTGCAACACTTTCTGCAACAGCACCGTTATTGTCTCCCGGAAACACCCTGTTCATATCAAGGTCAAACATAGGAATACCTCTTGAACCTGTATCAAGTCCAAGAGGATTAACGTCCGGATATATATCTATAATTCCTTTAAGCTTTTCAGGATACATATTTACCTGTCTGATTAATTCATAAACTATGTACTGTCCGTCAAGCTCATCCCCATGAGTTCCTGTGACAATAGAAATTCTTGGGCATCTTCCACCTGTTGTCGCCGGTATTAATCTATTCTTTTTAACAACCAATCTTTCGTGCACTGGAAGTTCAATTGAAACCACTTCCTCAATCATATATTTCCTCCATATTCCATATCAATATTCATCATCATAATCTCTTAATACAATGGCACTTGCCGTTTTCTTGACAAGTACATGAGTGAACACCGAACTTGGCACATAGGTCCTGTCGTCCATAACAACTCTGCTTCCGGGATATATATTTTTAGACACACGTACTACAGCGTGTTCAGAATCCCTTATTATAGAGTAAAGCTGTCTGCTTTCCTCCTCAAACTTGCTCTTTTCTGCTTTCTTGACAATCTTGGACTGTAACACTCTTGTGCTCATCTCCTGACTGTACTTATCTGAGCCTGCAGCTTTCAATGCAGCGAACTTAACCAGTGCCTCGTCAAATGTTTCTATCTGAGTATCAAGTTCCTTGAGTCTCATGATATTTTTGGCATATTCCCCACGTATTTCTTTGGTAGAGCCAACTCTTAACACTGTCTTGGAACAGGTTTCATTACCACAGGATATGGTTTCGATTCCCATTACCCCTGTAATATCGCCTCCTATAACAGAGCCAAGCTTTCCTTCAAGATAAATCTTTCCAAAGGCCAAAGCTGTGGTATTAAGCATATAATCACACTTAACATCACCTTTGGCAAACACATTACAGTTTTCAAAGAAACGCGCAGATATATTTCCTTCTGCTTCTATCTTTCCTACACCTTTGGCGTTAACACCATCCTGAAGAATAATATCTTTTCCCGCCTTAAGGTTGGCACCTTCCACAAATCCGCCAATAAATATATTACCCATGGCATGAATTGTTACGCCGCCTCTCACACCGCCGGAAATCGAAACATCACCATTAAAATCTATGTTTCCTACACTTAAATCCACATCACCGTCAACATCGTAAACACTGCTTATATTTAAGTCAAAGTTACGGTATTCTACCTTTCCATCTATTGATGCAAAGTACTCTTTTCCATCCTCAGATATCCGGAAGCCTTTTCCTCTTAACTTTGGCATGGACTTACCCGGTTTTGGGACAATAAGCTTTCCGCATACATCATATCCAAAATTACCCTTAGTAGGTTCATAATATTCTACCAGCTTATCATCTTTATTAACCTTCTGAAACAGCTTCACATTAAAATAATCCACAGAGCCGTCTTCTCTTACCGTAGGTTTATTGTAATCGCTGCAGTTCTCATCAAAGAAAAACTCGTAATATCCGTCAGCACCATTCTCCGCTGCACGTCCGCAAGCAATTAAACGTCTCTGTCCATAAAGCTTATTGGCAATAGTATCCCTTACAGCCTCTTCATCAATTCCTGTCTTTACTCCGGCTTTGGAAATTTCTTCCATAACCTCATCAAAGCTGTAATCGTCTTCCACTACACCCAGTTCCAATGTGGCACTCATGCGATTCTCAGATATCACTACATCAATTCTTCTATCATTATCCGGTTGTTCTAACTTTTCTAGAATATCTTCCAAATTGGTCTCCCCCAATCTTTTGAAATCGTTAAATATATGGTTATAAATACCCCGGTTAAATGCCTGATAAATCCCCCTCTATGAATATATAAGCAACTCTGAAGCATCCAGTCCCTTTTCAAGTCTGATACGAATCTGTTCCATCTGCCTGAAGGTATACCTGGCGTCTGCATACAAACTTACATCTACCCCACTTTGCAAGCCTAATATAATTTCCTGACTCTGAAGTTCGTCAAGTGACGGTTCTTCACCACCATCCGCCCTTTCAAGCTTAAGTCTCATTTCCTTCATTCTTACTGCATCAATAAATGGATCAGCGTATGAGGTAACATCAATTCCGCTCTCCAATCCAAGTCGTATCTGCTTCATCTGCCCCGATGAAAAACCAACCATGCTGTATTGGTCTGTATCCACTCCCGACTCCAGTCCGAGCCTTATCTGCATCATCTGTTCTCCTGTATATTCATGAAGCATATACTTGGACACATCAACACAGCTATGAATTCCAAGCCTAATCTCATTGAGCTGATATTCATCATAGTTCTCTTCAACGAAAAAGGTGATATCTATATCTTCTTTCTTCGCCAGCCTTATCTGTCTTAATATTTCCCCTGAATATCCTGCTCTGGCAAATCTGCTCAAATCATAATTATACCTGGCAGCCAGCCTTATCTCTCTCATAACTGCGTGGCTGTACTTCGGATTACATATAGAGTTCAAGTCAACACAACTTCTGATTGCCTCTTTTATTTCCTCCATCTGGATGTAATCATACTCCGGCATTGCAAATGCACTGATATTCATTCCTTCTTCCAAAGCCAGCCTGATCGATTTCATCTGTGTAGCGTCGAATTCAGTACTGGCATAAGATGTAACATCAACCCCGTTCTCCATGCCTATTACTATTTCCATAGCCTGAAATTCGTCAAATCCCGCCTTAATCCATTCCGCCTTACCCGCTCTGGAATCCACTAAATGTTTAATAGTCTCATTATTTTCTACCATGTCATTCTCTCCATAACTGATTCTATTAGTGATTTATAAACCCCTTAGCCCCAAAGGGTATACTACGAATACTATGTATATATAATACCATAAGCTTATAAATACTACAAGCAGGCTTTTAATTCTTAATCTTAATCTGTTTCTCTTAATCTGTTCCTGAATTAATATGTATTCCAGAATTCAGATATACATTGTTCAACCAGGGAAACATTCACAGGATATATCATATTCCATTCTCTTGGATAAAGTAACTGATACTCTTTTGTCATAAATCTGTCATCCAGAAGCAGAATAACTCCACGGTCCGTATCCGTGCGGATAACTCTTCCCGCAGCCTGAAGGACTTTATTCATACCCGGAAACACGTATGCATATTCATACCCGTTTTTAGCCCAGTCATCAAAATATTTTCTCAATATATCCCTCTCCTTGCAAATCATGGGAATCCCTGTTCCCACTATGGCAGCTCCTATTAAGGAATCCTCCTTTAAATCTATTCCCTCGGAGAATATACCTCCCAGCACACAGAACCCAATCAGTGTAGTATCAGATCTGTACTTAAAAAGTTTAAGAAAATTTTCCTTTTCCTTCTCTCCCATACCCGAGCTCTGCATAATTACATTTGTTTCGCTGCTTATATATGCATCACTTTCGTTTTCAAGTGTATCCCTGATGTCTATAAAATTGGCCGGATACCTTTCAGTATAAATGTCATATACCGATTTCATGAAACTGTAGGAGGGAAAGAATACCATATAATTTCCCTGCTTTGATAATGCCATGGAATGAATATAATCACTTATTTTTTCATACTCATTTCTGTTTCTTCTTGTATATCTGCTGGTTACGTCTCTTGCCACAATAACCCGTTTATTATCCGGGTTAAAAGGTGAGTGGGCGTATACCGCACTGTCATCTTCATCTCCGGAGAGCATCTCCTTGAAATAATTAACAGGAAGCAGTGTCGCAGAAAAAAATATAGTGCTTATTCCCTGATTCATTCTCAAATTGATGTTACCGGATGGATTAGCGCAGTAAAGATGAAGGCAGAAATTAGTCTCCTCATCATGGTCTGCATAAATAATATATTTCTCATCCAGGCAATCGTACATATTAAGAAAATGTCTTATTTCAAAGAAGAAGTCCAGAATATCATCAACCACAGGCTTTCCTTTATGCTTATCCATAAACTTTTCCATAAGGCTGTAGCATCTTTGTAAATTCACCGGAAATGCAGACAGGTTATCTATAATCATATAATTATTGCACTGTCTTTTTAATGCCAGAAGATCTTTATTGCATTTTTCCAAGGCGTTATACAGAGCCTTGTCCATATCCTTTACTTTCTTCTTACACTCAAGAAAATGTTCCTTCACAACTGTTGCACTGTACATTTCTCTGGCTCTCTCCACAAGGTTGTGGGCTTCATCTACCAGAAATACATAATTTCCCTTACTTCCTTCCCCAAAATATCTCTTTAAGGAAGCATCCGGATCAAACACATAATTATAATCACATATTATTCCATCACACCAATAGGAGACATCCAGAGACATTTCAAATGGACACACCTGATGCTTAATGGAATACTCTGTCACCTTATCCCCGTTAATCACCTGTTCATGAGTGATAATGTCGTAAACACAATCATTTACCCTGTCAAAATGTCCCTTTGCATAAGGGCAGGCAACAGGATTGCAGTTTCTTTGGTCAAGATGACATATTTTATCTCTGGCTGTCAGGGTTACCGTCCTGAAATGCAGCCCCTTTTCCCTTAACAGATTGTATGTATCCTCTGCAACTGTTCTGGTTATGGTCTTTGAGGTAAGATAAAATATCTTATCCGTATGCCCGTGACTACAGGATTGAACAGCAGGATATACAGTGGATATTGTCTTTCCCACGCCGGTGGGTGCCTGAATAAACAAAGTCCTCTCTCCTTCTATAGCCTTATAAACATTTGATACCAGTTTCTTTTGTCCCTCTCTGTACTGAAAAGGAAATTCCAGACTTCCGATAGAATCTATTTTTATCTTTCTCTCATCAAACAGAAAATCGCTCCACCTTTTATACCCTTCCATCAGGGAATCAAACCAGCCATATATCTCTTCTTTTGTCTTTACCTCGCTGAACTTTTTTATTTCCTCTGTCTCGGGATTGCAGTAAGTAAGCTGTATGGTTATTTCCTCAAGATTATGTTTTTTCAGATAAATATATCCGTACACGTAAGCCTGGGCTTTATGAACATACACCGCCTCCCTCATACCGGAAACATCGGTCTGCACTGTCTTAATCTCATCAACAATAACAGGAGTAACGGGAATTTTATCTCCGTCTTCATTCTCCTCTATATCCGCAATAATTCCGTCTGCTCTTCCCTCAATGGCAACTTCATATTGAATACCACCCTCTGAAATCATGGAAATTGTGTATTTCAAAGGAACCTCTGCGTGATAATCAGAGCCCATGCTTTTCTGGATTTTACGATGAATTCTCGCCCCCTCCTGCATCGCTTTTACATCCCTTATCCCAGTATTGCGGTTATCAATATCCCCGGAGGCACACATGAATTCCACAAGATTTCTGACTGATATTCTCATTGTGTTTCCGTTAATATCATACATACCAATCTCCGTTCCGAATCATCCAACGTATGTAAAATCATTTCATCAACATGATTTTATACTAAGATTCTTCTACTCTGTACACATAGGAATTTCCATTCCTGCCAACCCTCTTAACAGTTCCCATATAGTAGAGTATGTTAAGTACCTGACCTGCCATCTGCCTGCTGATTTTAGCTGCTTTGGCAAAATCGGCAGATGTAAATATATCTTCAAGTTCAATAGGAACAAACTGCATATAGTCTTCCGGTTGCTCCAATTTCACTATTTTTCTTATTCCCAAAGGAATTCTGTCATACCTTGTGGCACCTCTTTTTTTCGTATAATTCCATCCGTCGAGAATCTTGTACTCCTCCATATCCATGAGTACAAGGTTAATTCTTATATTGGGATTCTTTAAAAATTCCTTTATCTTATACATTTCATAAAATGCATCATACACATCAAAATGTCTTGGAGATTTGTGTTTTTTTCCCATATCTCCACTTTCCGGCTCTATCCATGTAAGCCACTTATTATAGGGCATAGGATACACTATTGTAACAGGATAATATTGCAGAAATACAGAAAGCTTATCCCGTAATTTATTAAACTGTCTTGTCTGTATTTCAATTACTCCCTGCTCATTATATATGTCCGCAAAATATCCCTCTAAAGCAACTTCATGATTATCTTCATTTGGCTCATAAAAATTTTTTAAAACCGCATGAACCGTTTTTTCTGACAAAGTTCCAATGCCCTTGTCATTATGGCTTTTTCCAATGATTTTTTCCTTAGCCTCAAGAAATTTTGCATGGTCAATATATTCTGTTGTTATAGAATTTTGACTTATCTTCCTTTTCCCTGCCATAATCTTTCCCTTAACAGATTTTCTACTGATTTATCTACGGCACCATTAAAAACGGCTGCCCCCGTATCAGTGAATTTTAAATACATCACCACAGAAGCAGCCCACTGCATATATTTCGTATATTACTCCTCGCTTATATGACTTACACTTTTTGTTTCAATTTCCTTTTTAAGCATTGCAAGGAAATCTTCCATGGAAACAGTGGTAGATTTCTGCTCTCCGTGAAGTCTGTAGCTTACGGTTCTGTCTCCAACTTCATTCTTTCCAAGAACGATTAAGTACGGAACCTTCTCAATCTGCGCTTCTCTTACTCGATATCCAAGCTTTTCTGAACGCTCATCTATCTCAACCCTGATTCCGTTATTCTCAAGATAATCATAAAGTTCATGTGAATATGCTGTCAGTTCTTCATCCTCTGTCTTAACAGGAAGAATAATTGCCTGTACAGGAGCCAGCCATAACGGAAGATTACCTTTAGTCTCCTCAAGAATATATGCCATAAAACGATCAAGAGAACCCAGTATGGCTCTGTGCAGAACTACAGGTGTCTTTCTTGTTCCGTCAGCGTCAACATAAGTCAGGTTAAACTTGGCAGGAAGACAGAAATCAAGCTGACATGTAGAGAGTGTATACTCATTACCGATAGCCGGTTTAACATTAACATCAAGCTTAGGTCCGTAGAATGCGGCCTCCCCAATTTCTTCAGTGTACTCTATTCCTAAATTGTTAAGAACCCTTCTCAAAGCGTCCTCAGCTGTATTCCACATTTCATCATCATCATGGTACTTAACCTTATCCTCAGGGTCTCTGAGGGAAAGAACACAACGGAAATCTGTAATGTTGAAATCCTTGTATGTCTCAAATATAAGGTCTACAACCTTGGAAAATTCAGATTCAATCTGTTCAGGTGTCACAAAAAGATGGGCATCATTCTGACAGAAATGTCTTCCTCTCTCGATTCCTTTAAGAGTACCACTTGCCTCAAAACGGAAATCGTGGGCTATCTCACCGATTCTTATTGGGAGATCCTTATATGAATGCATTCTGTTAGCGTAAATCATCATGTGATGCGGGCAGTTCATTGGACGAAGAACAAATGATTCTCCTTCCACATCCATAGCAGGAAACATATTATCCTTATAATGATCCCAATGGCCTGATGTCTTATAAAGATTAACCGTGCCCACACATGGTGTCATTACATGAAGATATCCCAGTTTTCTCTCTTTTTCCTTGATGTAATTCTCAAGCTCCTGCCAGATTGTATAACCCTTTGGAAGGAACATTGGCAATCCACGTCCGATGAGATCATCTGACATAAAAAGCTGCATATCCTTGCCGATTTTTCTATGGTCACGCTCTTTAGCCTCCTCAAGAAGCTTGAGATGTTCTTCTAACTCTTCCGGTGTAGGGAAACATACACCATATATCCTTTGCATAACATGATTGTTAGCGTCTCCCTTCCAGTAAACACCTGAATATTTAACAAGCTTAAAATTCTTACACAGCTTTGTATTATCTACGTGAGGTCCACGGCAAAGGTCTGTAAAATCTCCCTGGTCGTATACAGTAATATTTCCGTCTTCAAGACCGCTTATAAGATCCAGCTTATACTGGTCATTTTTAAACATTTCAAGAGCTTCTGCCTTAGATATTTCACGTCTGTAAATTTTCTTGCCCTCTTTACAGACTTTCTTCATCTCCTTCTCAATAGCTTCAATAGCCTCATCATTAATGGCATCATCTCCAAGATCTATATCATAATAGAACCCTTCCTTTACTACCGGTCCAACCCAGAACTTAGCATCAGGATAAAGATGCTTTACCGCCTGTGCCATAACATGGGCGCAGGAATGATTCAGTGTATTAAGTCTCTCATCTGCTTTAAAATCTACCATTTCATTAATCTCCTTTTCATGATTTATTTAAATTAGGTGTTTGCGAAACGCCTTTTCGGTGCTGAACAGTTGTGTAATTATACTATGTTGCACAACGTACAGTATTAAATCACAGAGCATTTCGCAATTACTTAATATGGATTACTGTTGATTGTATAAGCACAAAACGTAAAAAAGCCCCTTATACAAACAAATCAGCTTGTATAAGGGGCGAATATATTAATTACAATCCGCGGTTCCACCCTTATTATTTCCTGTGGAAATATCTCTTTCATGATTATAACGGAATCACCGGACCTTATTAGGGCCACTCCGAGGTGGTTTTCCTGAATTCTTCTTCTAAGGCACTTCCACCATACATGCCTCTCTCTGGAGAATTTTCCTTCAGTACTTGTCTCATCAACGCGTTGTTTAAAGTTTATTTCAAATAACCTTTTATGTCAAGTATGAAAATCCTGTTTTCACCCTTCAAAGAATCAATCAATCTCCTCCAGGTCTATTTCCTCAATCTCCGGTTCTTCCAAATCCTCTAAATCCACATTTTCCATGTCATCTTCTTCTAAATTTTCATCATCTGCATCTTCTTCACTTACGTAATTAAGATCATCGTCATCATAATCCACAAACTCCCTGTGGGCAGCCTCACTGAAGGCCTTCTTGCAACGTGACAGCTTGGATTCCAGAACACAGACAGCTACAATAAGAATCAGAATAACGGCTCCCATAACAGCTCCGCATAAGATATATATACGGTTATTATCGCTTTTTTCATTGTTCTCGTTATTCTCAGCTGTTGACGTAACAGGAATAACCTGTAATTCAGAATAACTCTGAATTGTTCCGTCACTTATCTTATATCTGAACCATCCTGTCTCACCTGTAGAGCTTATGCCGTAAAACAGAGCATATGTCCTGTCAGAATCAACCAATGCCTGAATCTGCCTGCCTGACAGAGTAAAATCTGTAAGAGTATAGCCCTGTGGCAATTCCATGGTTTTGGAATCAATAGGAAGAATTACATAAGTTATCTCCGGCTGTGACACCTCAATAAATCTGCTGAAGGTTTTCTTTACGGAATCATACACATAGAATCCGCTTTTTCCTTTACCATCCGTATTCTCCAGATACATAATTACAAGTTTTGTATTAATTCCCTTGCCTGATAGAACTTTAACACCGTTGTATTCATATACCTCCTGCTCATACCCTGAAGGAAGAGGATGCTCCTCAAAGCTTGAAAGAATTTTATACTCATTCCCATCTACTTTCACCACAGGTTCCGAAACCGTCTCCTGAGGTGCACTGGATTCTGTTTCCTGCTCCCCGGTCTCCCTTGTGGTATAAATTGTATATACCTTTTTGCTTCCGTTCTGAGCTGTTACAGTAATCTGTGTAGTGTTGCTTCCCGGGTCCATGGCAGTACCGGTAACTGTAACTGTGGCATTGGAATCATTTGCAACTGCACTTACTATAAGCTTGGTACAGTCCTTGTCCACCGAGGTTGTGTATGTTGTAACACTTGGCGAAAAGGAAGGTGAAAGAACACCCGGACTTATTTCCAATGAGGCAAGATTATTATCTGTGGAATATGTGACAGGCGCCTCTCCTGTGATTGTTCCCGAAGAAGAACTTATTGTCATATATTCCCCTTCATCACTGGCTATCTTAGTATCACCGTAAACTGAAATCTTGCAGCTTCCTGCCTTCTTAACCTTAAAAGTTATAGTTCTGCTCTTGGATTTAAATGTATCTGTATCAACCCATTGAACAGAACCTCCTCCTCCGTTATCTCCTCCTGATACATATTCAACAATACTTGTATCATAAGACAACAATATCCTTGTAGCCGATATATCGGCAGAAGATGATATTGTAACAGATATGGATATTTCGCTTCCAACCTCTCCGCTTGATGAGCCTACGGAAATGTAGGCAGTATCCGCCGCGTATGCAGGTCTTACCGGAATCAAAACCATAAGCATTATTGCAGATAAAATAAGTGCTATGTATTTACATTTTTTCATAAACATTTTCACCTCATTGTGATATAAACTTAGTTCCTAAAATATTTTTCTTAATTGCAACGATATCCAGGATATCCACAATTCCGTCATGGTTGGAATCCGCCGCCGTAAGATATGACATTTCCAGGTTTTTTGTACCGACTATGTAATTCTTCACCCTGACAATATCCAGAATATCTATTTCAGAATCCCCGTTAACATCACCATAAATCACAATATTAAACTGACTGATAACACTACCCTCAGAGGAGTATGTAACAAGCTTATCCCCTGTTGCTACACTTCCCGTTCTTTCGCTGCCATCTGTCTTTAAAACCTTAGAATAATTACCATTTCCATGTGCCAGATTACCCATAACCGTCTGCACATCCGTAGAAACACCTATACCTGAAATGGTCTTCTTATCCATATCCAGTTTGTATCCGGTGGTAAATCCTTCACTGGAAGTATTTCCTGATGAGGCAGCCTTCCTTACAACTGTAATGTTGTAATCCTGAGTATCTCCGCTCTCTGATGTTACAGTTATTGTAATGTAATTGTTTCCCACATTCAGTGAATAATTTCCAAGTCCTGACACCGAAGCACTGCCTGACAGCGTTCCTGCAGATATATTGATTGAGGAAACGTTGTTATCCACAATGGCACTATAGTCATTAGTATATGGTGAGAATGTTGGTGTCAACGAAACACCGCTTATCTCAAGGCTTCCAAGCTTGTTATTAGGACTTCCGTCTCCTGTAGGCTTAGTACAGACTGATTCCGGCATATTCTCATATACAGGTATGGTAAACTTAAATGTTGAATTATGTAGTGTATAGTCACTGTAAGCATTGTGGGCCGTTTTTGATTCCGACACAGCCGCAAGTATATTGGTCATATACTGGTGATAGTAATTCTTTATATCAAATTTTTCATAATATATGGTATTCTGTCCTCTGTTTATATACCATGAGCCAAGATTTATAGCTCCACCAACTACAGATTTGTACCTTGAATTCCATGGAAGAAGTACTGAAGAATCAGTTGTCATTGCATATTTCAATCCGTTCTGCACCGCTGTAAGTCCGTTTTTTGCAACAGCATTCTGACTGTAATAATTGTAATATCCCTCATATCCGCTGACTGTTCCTGATATCTGTCTTCCCTGTCCGTTAAAACCCTGCTCCTGAATAATTCTGGTAGCCAGATGATAAGGACTTACACCTGAAACTTGGGCTGCGTGCATAAGAAGTGTGGGATATGTATAACCATCCAGATAATGGTCTGAGTTGTCCATAAAAGAACCTGCGATAATATTATTTACCCCTTCAATATTCTGAACGGAAGAATCAAAGGCAAGACTCTCAAACATAAAAATATTTATGTCGTTGAGGAAATTTCTTGGATCAAGTGCATACTGGACAAGTTCTGTAGATGCCTGAACCCATCCTCCACTATCAAAGATGACGTACTCTCCTGTTTCCCAGTCATAACAGTTTTCCGCTGTTGATTTCCAAGAACTTATACTGTTAATGCTTATAAGACTTCGTCCCGGCACGTTTTCATTTTCCACCATGTCGTTCCATTCTCTTCCGGTTAGGTCAGCCACAAATACCCATAATGGATAATTGGCATGCATCTGCCTTAAGCCATCCTTATAGCTCTCAGGAAAACCTTGATTATTCAGATACTCCTCAAAATCAGCATCCGGGGTATATTCTGAATTATTATCAATTTCCACATACTGAGAGCTTACAAAGCCTCTGGTATACTCACCATTATGATAAAATCCTACACTATACCAAGAGTAAGTTGAGCTGGTAAACACCTCATCGTAAATATCAAAATGGAATCCGCCATTAACCTGTGTAATAACGTCATAACCTGTACCTGCTCCCGTTCTTACATTAAGACTGGTCACATCATATGAAACATGCCCTGACTTAATTATCTCATCAGCCTTAACATTTGCTACATTTCCCATAAACATATAAAATGTACTTACTAAAACCATTAAGGTTAATGTTAATGCTGTGCTTTTCTTTAGTAATCTTCTAACACTTAACTTCATTAGATCACCTTAGTTCCTTTTTTACTTCAATCAACATACAAAAAATGTGGCTGCTGATCTTATTTAATTACGTCACGAATGTACGCTCAAGGTCAGAATACCACATTTTTCTGTATTTGTCATTATTTGTCCCTTAATTGTTCTTTCCAAATTCTGACAATTTAAGGCCTTCATTACGCTCTAATACCATGTTAACAGACCAGCTGTTAACAAATACAAGAAGCGGATTGTCCTTAAGGTCCTTAATCTTCTTCATGTCAGAAGTTCCCACAATCCTGTTTACATCAATCTCTTCCGGATTCTCAATCCATCTGATATGCTCGTATGGCAGTGGTTCCAGTTTTATTTCCACGTTATACTCATTCTGAAGTCTGTACTCCAACACCTCAAACTGAAGGACACCCACAACTCCAACAATTATTTCTTCCATACCGGTGTTAAATTCCTGAAATATCTGAATGGCACCTTCCTGTGCGATCTGGCTTATACCCTTAATAAACTGCTTACGCTTCATGGTATCCATCTGACGCACTCTGGCAAAATGCTCCGGTGCAAATGTTGGAATTCCGTCAAACTGAAACTTCTTGTTGGATGTACATATTGTATCACCGATTGAGAATATACCCGGGTCAAATACGCCGATAATATCTCCCGCATAAGCCTCTTCAACTATATGTCTTTCCTGTGCCATCATCTGCTGCGGCTGGGAAAGTCTTATCTTTTTGCCCCCCTGGACATGATTAGCCTCCATGCCCGCCTCAAATTTACCCGATACAATACGCATAAATGCAATTCTGTCTCTATGAGCCTTATTCATGTTAGCCTGAATTTTAAATACAAAAGCAGAAAAATCCTCATTAAAAGGATCAATCTCCCCTATTGAAGAATTACGCGGCAGAGGTGATGTTGTCATTTCAAGGAAATGTTGAAGAAATGTTTCCACACCGAAATTGGTAAGAGCTGAACCAAAGAATACAGGCGTCAAATCTCCTGCCTGAACCTGAGCCAGATCAAACTCTGCACTGGCTCCATCCAGAAGTTCAATGTCATCCTGCAGCTTATTGTAAAATCCGTCTCCTATCTCACTCTTTAACTTTTCATCATCAATGGAGATATTTCTGGTATCCACTTCTTTCTGTCCGTTCATTGCTGCCTTAAACAGTGATACCTCCTTGTCTTTACGACTGTATACACCCTTAAACTCCTTACCGCATCCGATAGGCCAGTTAATCGGACATGTTGAGATACCCAGCACCGACTCAATTTCATCTAAAAGTTCAAAAGGGTCATTAGCCTCTCTATCCATTTTATTAATAAATGTGAATATAGGAATATGTCTCATTACGCAGACCTTAAAGAGCTTAATTGTCTGTTTTTCAACACCCTTGGATGCATCTATAACCATAACCGCAGAATCTGCTGCCATAAGAGTCCTGTATGTATCCTCAGAGAAGTCCTCATGACCCGGTGTATCCAGGATATTTATACAATATCCGTCATAATTAAACTGAAGCACTGAAGAAGTAACCGAAATACCTCTCTCCTTCTCAATCTCCATCCAATCCGAAACAGCATGTTTAGCTGTCTTCTTTCCCTTAACCGAACCTGCCAGATTTATGGCTCCTCCGTAAAGAAGAAATTTCTCGGTAAGAGTTGTCTTACCCGCATCGGGATGGGATATGATTGCAAATGTCCTTCTTTTCTTTATTTCATTGGTTATATTCGCCATGATAATTCTCCCTGCATTCCTATAATATATTTTTATGCAATTGCATAAATATAGATTTAAGTTACAAACTGAGCCATTATATCTTAAATCACAGGATTATTCAAGTAATATAGACCGTCCCAGCGTAAATGAATATATTATCTTTTCTTTTACCTTAAGACCTGTAAGCTGTTCCAGTGCCATTCCATAATAATCCAATTGAATTTTATATCTGTTTATCAGCTCTTTTTCTCCCTCCCGGGATACTTTAACCCGGTCTGTCTTATAATCCACAATAACTATCTGTCCCTCCTCAATAAAATAGAGGTCCACAACTCCCTGCACAAGCTGACCTTCATACTGGAATATAAAAGGCTGTTCACGCCTTACTTCCCCATACTTTAAAGCATTTTTAACTCTATGGCCTGTTTCGGAATTTACAAAATCCCAAATATCAGAAGGATTGATACAATCAGCCTGCAGCTTCGACATTTTTTCCTGCTGTACCAGAAGTTCTATATTATATTTTACCCCTTCCGGAGTATCAGCAATATCATAATCAAGGCATTCCATAACTCTGTGATATGCAGTACCTCTGTCATTGCCCTGCAGTATACCTGATTCACCCTTTATGAACTTAGGTATTATTTCATCTGCGCCATCACTGTTATCTTTCTCTATATTAGCATCTGCGCCTTTCTCAATCTCTTCCGTAACATACTGGGTTTTAAAATCTGCATCATGCTGCATCTGTTTTAGTTCCGATACAGTTATCTTTATCTTCCTGTCATCATTTGCATCTCTTACATATTCAGGGAGAATATCCTCTGCGTCTTTGCTTCTCTCTTCTCTCTTTGCATCCTCCGGTTCTGAAGTTTCAGCTAAAATGTGAGAATTCTGGTACTTGTCCATAATTTCATCAGCATTTTTTATTATGCAAAACTTTCCCTTATTCATGGATTCATCCATCATAACAACAGGCATAATCATATCAGCATAACATTTTATGTTCTCACAGGTAGAATAAGACATTTCCCCCTCTTTGATTATTTCCTGCATTATTCTGTTCCATTCCTGATATTTTTTATCTGAATTTTTTCCATGACCCACAAGTATCATCTTTTCTCTTGGTCTTGTCATTGCAACATAGAGAACTCTCTGTTCCTCTGCAGTACTATCCCTTAAAAGCTTACGCATTATGGCGCCTCTGATAATTGTTGAGGTCTTGGTCTTCTTCTCCGGATTAATGCAACAGGCTCCTATTCCAAGTTCCTGGTCTATGACTATTTTTCCCTGAATATCCTTCCTGTTAAATGATTTGTTAATACCGGCAACAATAACCACCGGAAATTCCAGCCCTTTACTTTTATGTATACTCATAATCCTCACGGAGTTGCCCCCATCCGTATAACTTGCCGAATCTGTCAGAGGTATGTCAAACTTCTTTAACCTTTCCACATATCTTAAAAAGTTAAATAACCCGCTGTAGCTGGTTCCTTCAAAGGATGCCGCCTTATCAAGAAGAATATCAACATTGCGCTGTCTTCCTTCCCCCGCAGGCATCATACCTATGTAATCATAGTATCCGGAATTGTACACAATATCCCACAAAAGGTCGTATATTGACTGAAGAACGGTATGCTCTCTGTATTTTGTCATGTTACTGATAAATGTATGGCATTTATCAAGGAGCACTTCATCATCACCATTATATTTTTTCACCTGATTATACAAATACTGCTCATCTTTATTATATTTTTTCAGCTTTACAAGCTCATCCTCGCTAAACCTTCCAAAATATGACAACATGACTCCTGCCATAGGAATATTCTGTAACGGATTGTTTATACAGGTAAGGAGACTTAAGAGCGTCTTAATCTCCCTCACTGAGAAGTAACCCTGGGAGGAATCACATATAGCCGGAATTCCTCCATCCTGCAACACATTTACAAGTGTGTCCGACCAGCCTGCAACCGTCCTTGTAAGAACCGTTATATCTTTATAACAAAGCTGCCTGTACTCCCCTTCTTCGTCATCATAAACGTAATAAGGTTCTTTGGAACACATCATCTCATTAATTCTGGCAGCGATATACTTACCCTCTTTCTCAATTCCCGTAATGCTGTCATCATCATCATTATCATCAAGTATGCATACCTCTGTGGCTTTTTCTTCGTCCATACCAAAGTTTCTGTAATGAGTATCCCCGTAATCAAATCCTGCATTAAGGCCGTGTCCCCGGTTATAATCTATTCCGCCGAATTTAGGATTCATCACCCTGCCAAATACATCATTTACAGAATCAAGAATATTTTTCCTGCTCCTGAAGTTCATGGATAATTCTATTTTCTGGCTGTCACTTTCCCCACTGGTGTAGGTATTATATTTTTTCATAAACAATTCCGGACATGCCAGCCTGAACTTATATATGCTCTGCTTTACATCTCCTACCATATAGACGTTATTGTACATGTCTTCACTGTTGTTTCCTGATATTGACATAAGAATAGCTTCTTGAAGCTGATTGGAATCCTGATACTCATCTATGAGGATTTCGTTGAAATATAGGGACAGCTCCTTAGCAGTCTTTGTGTACCTGATACCATCCTTGTCTTTCTCCACCAGAATATTAAGGGCAAAATGTTCCATATCATTGAAATCAATAATTCCTCTGTCCTTCTTACTCTGCATCATTCTTTCATTAAAGTCCTTAGCCAGCCTTATCATCATAGAAATGGCACTGTAACTTTTCTTCACATTTTCAAACAGAACTTTGGTGTCTGCCATAAACACATTTTTCTTAAGACCGTTTATGTAATTCTTGTATAAATCCCTCTGGCTTTTTATATAACCCTTGGACTCCTCAGTGGCTTCCATCATTTTCTTTCTACTTAGATCCTTAAAGTTAACAGAAATAATATTTTTCGCCATTTCTTCAAAATCTGCAGAATCAAGTATACGGCATATATCAAGATAATCCGATTGTATTGCTTCCAGATATGCATGTGGTCCTCCGGGTTCGCTGCATATATCTATAAGCTTTTCATATTTCACCTTATAATCTGACACAGAAGTCATTATACTTTCGTATAAATCGGCTATTACAGGGTTACCTTCATTTTCAGGATTACTGTAATTCTCCATGCAGCCGTCATACCATTCTTCAGGCCACGGTGTGCTTCTCCCATAGTTATATATTTTTTTAATAATCTCTTCTATGGAGACATCATCACGTCCTGTTCCGTAGGAATCAACAAAATTAAGAAACTCCTCATCATGGGAACCGTAGTACTCTTCCAGCATGTCACCCATCACATCATTTTCAAGCAGTGTTATCTCTCCGTTATCCGCTGCCCTAAAGCCCGGATCAAGATTAATTTCCGCAAAATGATTACGTATTATCCACAAACAGAAACTGTCTATAGTAGTAATCTGGGCATTGTTTATCAGTGTAATCTGTTTCACCAGATTCATGTCCTCCCCAGATTCATCCGCCATCTCATCCAGCCTTCTTCTGATTCTCTCTCTCATCTGGGCAGCAGCGGCTTTGGTAAAGGTAACAACCACCAGTCTGTCAATATCAACAGGATTCTCTTTATCTGTTATTTTGGATATGATTCTTTCTACCAGAACTGCAGTTTTTCCTGAACCTGCCGCAGCTGATACAAGTATGTTCCTGTTGGAATATTCAATTGCGTGTTTCTGATCCTCAGTCCATATCTTTGCCATTATCCTTTACTCCTTTCCTAATCTTCTCCCAGACTTCCTCGTTATTCATGGATGGAAGTATTCTATATTTATACCCCGGCATATCTGTTGAAAAACAGCACGCCTCTTTGTAAGTACAATATTTACAGCTGTTATAGCTGCCGGATGAATATGGATTGATACTGATATCTCCCTCTATTATGCTTCGCGCTATGCTAAGACTTTTATCTTCCACAAATCTGCTTAATTCTTCCAGTTCCTCTGTAGACATAGTCCTGCTTTTACTTTGGCTGATTTCTCCCTTAGATGTTTTTGTTACAGGTATATTAAGTGACGAGCCTTCCGTATCATCCATCAGACGTATTATCTCTTTGTCGGAATTCACATATCCTTTCATTCTTAATTCTTTACGCACCAGAGTATCTATTTCCTCCTGTGAACCTTCCGATACCTCCACAATAGGATCATCAACGTTGTAGTAGAGTACTCCCGCCGGCACCACATTTTTGTCCGGATGAAGTTTCTTTTCACGCTCAATTGCTGCCCTGAGATATGTAAGAAGCTGTATCTTCAAGCCGTAGTATATGTCACTAACCTTAACATCGTTATTTCCCGTCTTGTAATCCACAACTCTCACATAAAGATTATTTTCATCTTCACATATATCTACCCTGTCAATCTTTCCTTCCATGAGAAAATGTACATCTTCAGGCAGCTCTCCCACATCTATCAGGAATTTTTCCTCAAACATATCAGGATAAAACAGTCCGTTTTCCAGCTGCTTTCCTATTGCCCAGATAGTTTTGTCTGCTATATCAGTTATTCTTTTAATCATAAATTCATTTCGGCTGGAATCCATTAAAATCGTATTTCCGTAATTTTCTGCAATAAAATTCACGCTATCTGACACAAGCGTCCGCCTCTCCTCATCAGTTATAAGGGAGTAGGAGAGCTTTTTATCTTTAACTGTGGCGGAAACCTTTTCAATTACTGCATGCATAATGGTTCCAAAATCGTTAACGGCAAATTTGAATTCCTCTCTCTCATCAAGTCCCAATCCATACCTCATAAAATATGCATATTTGCATGAGGAAAACTGCTCAAATGAAGTGACACTGCCTTTAAGCTCAGTACCATATAAAAGCAGGGCAAGTCCCTCTTCCAGCATTTTGGATGCATTTTCTTCACTCCATACAAGCCCGGCTTTAGGTATTCTTAAGTATGCTTGCTTCAGGAGAGTGTCTTTCCCCGTATTAATTCTTATGCGGGGAAACATTTTACGTATCACCCTTATAAGGTAGGAAGGAAGAATGGATTTCATATCCAACCCGTTTCTTGAATAGGTTATGTAAAGCTTTTCTTCGGTCTTTGTCATTATGAGATAAAGATAAAATCTCTGCACAAATGCACTCTGCCTTGGAGACATAGTCAGGCTGACATCCATTTTTTCAAGTTTATCTCTGTCAGTTTCTGATAAAATACTCTTGCTGTCGTTTTTTTTCGGAACATGCCCATCATTAACTCCTACAAAGAAGATAACACGTACGTTATCAAGACGTGTTCTTTCCATATCACCAATAACAATACAGTCATTAGATGGCGGTATAAGCCCAATCTTAATTTCTTCAAAACCCGACGCAAGTATACGGTTATATTCTTTCAAAGTTACATGCTCAGACCCTAGAAGCTTAACAATTAAATCCAACACCTCTATAGTCTTTTTATACACCTGACCATATTCGTCTCCTGCCACATCCTGATCTGCCATTGCATTAATGTGCTGACTGCATTTCATTGTACACATAAACTCATACAAGGCTCTTGTTATGGTCTCCACGCATCCGTCTGACTCCTTAACCACCTGTTCAAGCTGACTTATAGGTGTAACAACTTTCAATCTCAATTCATTAAGCATGACAAGGTCTGTCTTGTTATTCCTTTTTCTGAACTTCCTTGTCCATTCACTATTCCAGTTCTTACTTCCCCGGATTCCCACAGCCAGACAGTAATTATCAAGGATATCTATTTCTTCAGTAGACAGATCCGTCATTCCTGTTCTTAAATATCTGAATATGCTGTCATAAGAATAGTTGGTTTCTATCACTTCCAACACACCATTAATCATCTCAATAAGAGGGTTGTCCGTAATATGGCACTTTCTGTCAAGAAAATACGGAATGTCATTTTGGGCAAAAAGATTACCTAACAGCTTTCCATAAGTTTCAATATCAGCTGTTACAACACCAATCTGATTATATCTGTATCCTTTTTTATGAGTGAGCTCTAAAATTTCCCCTACCACATAATTCAATTCATCTTTAGGCGTGATTCCCTCGTAAAGAACTATGTCCTCAACATTGTCCGGATATTTTTTGTTATTATTTCTAAACAAATTCTTCTCAAGAAATAAAAGTTCCTTAGAATTCTTAAATCTGGAATTAATATCATCCTCTATTTTAACAGGATTTATTATATCAATATGCTTCTCATCACATATACGGTATAATTTTGACACTGAATCTTTAGTGAGATAAAATAGTTCCTCCACTCCCGACACAACATTTACATTTTCCTTGGAATCCAGTGTTAAAGCCACATACACCATATCACACATATTTAAAAGTTCACCAAAAAGTCTGTACTGTACCGGGGTAAATCCGGTAAATGCATCAAAAGCGAGAACACTGTTTTTAAGCATAGAAGATTCATTTACTTTTTTACAAAATACATCAAGTATTTCTTCAGCCGTGATATAATTATTGTTAATAAAGGCTTTAAAATTCTTATATATCAGGTTTATATCTTCTAATTTCATATTAAGTACACTATCAGAATCCACTTCCTGACTCACCTTTTGAAGTTTATCCGTACTAATATCATACTGAAGCATTTCTGAAATAATGGACTTCATCTCAGATACAAATCCTGTGTTAGATATATTTTCCCCAAAGAATTTCAGTTCACCTTTATCCTGTTCCAGTATACGTCTTACAATAAGATTTTTTCCCGTATCATCCAATACAGGATAATCTGTTGCTCCCACTTCTTCAAAAACTTTGAAAGCAAGACGCTGAAAACTTATTACATCTATGTTGAGAATTCCCTTTCTGGGATGCAATTCCACAATTCTTTTCTGAATTGCCATGGTATACTGCTCCGGAACTATTACAAAATAATTCTTTTCCAGATTTTCCATGGATTCTTTTATAATTTTTTTATAGAGAAATGTGGATTTTCCCGATCCGGAACCTCCTAATACCAATTGTAACGCCATAAAAACCCCCTTAACTCAATCTTTTTATTATAAGTCGAATATTCCTGCATTCCTTCTCATATATTTAAATAATCAGGTAAAGGTAAACTGTTTAATTAGGATGTTTCAGATGCACATTTAAAATCAAACAGTTGGGTATTTACCTGAATATCATAATAAATAACGGGAGGAATGACCATGAACAGCCAGACACGAATTCTGGTAATACCCCTTAAAAAACTTTTAATATGTGCTGCCATATTGGCTGCAGCCATACTGGTTATACTACTTCTTGTATTTTCATCAGGTAAATCATCCTCTTCGGCTGTTAACACATCTGCTAATGTTTCTTCAAACCAAAGCAATTCAGCAACCCCTACATATTGCCCGGGAGTGTATACTTCATCACTTCTGCTTAATGGTACCCCTTTGGACATTCAGGTTACGGTGGATGATAACAATATCAATGACATTGAAATGGTTAATTTATCAGAGTCCATAGAGACTATGTACCCTATGCTGTCATCTTCATTTGAGAGCATTAAAGAAGAAGTTATCAAAAAAGGAAATACAACCAACATTTCCTACGATGTTAACAGCAAATATACTTCAACTATTCTTCTTGATGCCATAAGTGCAGCCTTGGATAAAGCACGTTCCAAATAAATATTCTGTAACAGACTTTTATGAAACTCTGTTACGGAATACGCTACAAGTCAATCCCAACAGGTATCAAAGCTTCCCTTTTCGCTGTTTTGATACCTGATTTTACTTAAAGCCGACCAAACCAGCTTTAACCTTGAACCATTAACTTAACCTGAAATATTCCCCTTTTTTACTCCCACTCCTCGTATCATATTTGCAAATGCCCATACCACGCTTATTCCAATAGCTATTCCTAAGGCATATTCCACTGTAAGCTGGCCAAAATATTTTACCTTAGTCCAATTTTGTGACACCGAATAAATCATTGTGTAATATAATGAAGCCCCGGGAACAAGGGGAATAAGCCCTATTATTGTGAACTGCGTAGCAGGTGCTTTCCTGATTCTTGCAAGAATTTCTCCATAGATTGCAGCAAAAACACTGGAAATCATAGATGAAATAAACACATTTTCCAGATAACTAAAGGCAAGAAGATAAACAATACATGACAATAAACCATTAAGGGCCGCATATACGATATGACCTTTCTTCACATTAAATAGAACGGCAAAGCCAAGAGAACCAAAGAATGCCATAACTATCTGTATAATTTCTTCATTCATTTTTTATTTCTCCTACTTATTTTAAATCATTTAGGCGTTTGCGAAACTCTATGATTTAATACTGTACGTTGTGCAATTATACTATATTGCAAGCAGCGAGAGCGTGCCTAGCGGTAATATAATATAACCGCACAACTGTTCAGCACTAAAAGGAGTTTCGCAAATGCCTGCTAAATCATTGTATTTATCCAAAAAGACAACATAAATCCACAGGCAAGCGCCCCTGCCCACATAAATGACTCAGCCAGTCTCATAATTCCTGAAATAGTATCCCCTACAAATACATCCTTCACTGAATTAGTAAGCGCAATTCCCGGAATAAGAAGCATTATATCTCCAATCATAATCTTATCTATGTTGACACTGATTACTCTGCTTATCACACATATTAATACACCTGCAACAAACGAGCAAAGAAAGTTAAAGAATACCGTATTGGTACATAGAGGAGCAAAATATTTTTGAAGAATACATATTATCAATGCTACCAACATGGCTATGATGCCATCCTTTATATTTCCACCGTAAAATATTGTCAGTGTTCCTGTCAGTAACATACCACCAATACATCTTCTATGCAGCCGGATCTCTGCATTATTGATTTTTTTCAGTTCTTTTTCTAATTCATCCAAAGAAAATGCATCACAACAGTAACGTCTGCTAAGATCATTAATATTCTCTAATTTTTTGAAATCAGTAATTGGTGACTGTAGAATTCTTCTCGTCCTTGATACTGATTTATCATTATGAAAATTCATGGTAACAACAATACTGGACGTTATTACAAATACATCCATTTTGTCGGCACCGTAAGCTCTACCCATAAGGGTTATGGTCTCTTCTACACGTTTTACCTCGGAGCCATTTTTTATCATAACTTCCCCAATATCGAGAAGCAACCCCAGCATTCTCTCATTATTATCCATGATACTCCTCCTTTCCACAGGCACTTTAGTGCCGAAGGAATCCTTTCTACAGGCATATACAAAAAAGCAACTGAAATCATTTCTTAATTCCAGTCGCTTTATCATTTTTGTTAATTACTGTTCTCCAAAAAAGTTGATATCCTCGCCATTGGAAATATTAACAAATCCTGCATAGCCTCTTTCCTCAAGCTTTCCAAGAAACTTACCCATTTTCTTAGGTTTGATATATAGAGAACATATTTTTCCTTCTGCTCTGTACTTTTCCGCAACGGAGTATGCCTTTGAAACTTCACCTTCATCATACATAACAGCAATCTTGTTGCCCTTATTAGGAAGGTCAACCCCGTGTTCCATAAGTATTGAAAATATTCTTTCGAATCCAATTGAAAATCCTACCGCACTTACCTGCTGGCCTAAGAATTTACCTATAAGGTTATCATACCTTCCGCCCCCTGCAATGGCTCCTTTAAAATCAATACTTTCAACTTCAAATACAGTTCCTGTATAGTATCCCTGTCCTCTTACTAAAGACAAGTCAAAGACTACATCAAACTCGCCACCACACAAGTCATTTACACTATTCATAATATATTCAAGGCTCTCTGCAGGTGCTTTATCCACAAGGATTTCCTTTACAGATTCCAGCGAAATCTCCTGTGGGTTGCCTGTTTTTGAAAGAAAAGCGACAAACTTCTCAATAGCCGCAGAATCAAAGGCTTTTTCATTAAGTTCTGCCTTTACTCCCTCAAGTCCGATCTTATCCATCTTGTCAAATGTTATACATACACTGTCAAGCTGCTCTTCTGCAAATCCACAGTCTGTCAGGAATGCTCTCAAAAGCCTTCTGTCATTAACCTTCACTTTGAAGTTTTTCATACCGATTGCCTTCAAGGCCTTTGTTGTAGTAAGAATAAGTTCAATCTCAGAATCTCTTGAGTCAGAACCTATAATATCAATATCACATTGAACAAACTCTCTCAAGCGTCCCTTTTGAGGGCGTTCTGCCCTGTATACTCTGTCCATCTGTATGCATTTCATAGGAAGTGACAACTTGTCCTTATTGTTAGCAAAATATCTGCTTAAAGGAAGGGTTAAATCATATCTCAGACCCATATCTGCCAGTTCATTTTCATTCTCAGAGGTAACATTTGACGCAAGTGCCTTGTCTAACTTATCTCCCCTCTTCATAATCTTGAAAATGAGGTTGAGATTCTCACCCCCATCACTTTTATCCAGGTTTTCTATATCCTCAATAACAGGTGTTGTAATATGCTCAAATCCGTTAGAAACATACACCTTTAATATCTCATTTTGCAAATAATCTCTTATTTCTACTTCGTTAGGGAGATAATCATTGGTTCCCTTAACTGATGTAATCTTCATGTCTACATATCTCCTATTTACTGATGGTCAATGGATCTTCCAATATCATGACGCATATATTTATTTTCAAAATTTACCCACTCTGTAGCTTCATATGCTTTAGCACGGGCATCTATGAGATCTTTACCAAGTGCAGTCACGCCCAGAACTCTTCCTCCGTTAGTAACTACCTTACCTTCTTCATTAAATTTAGTTCCTGCGTGGAAAAGGAAGTAATCATCCTTGTCCTTGAAATTCTCCATTCCGAAAATCTCATATCCCTTCTTATATTCGAGAGGATATCCGTCAGATGCAAGGACTACACATACACAAGCATCATCACCAAACTGAAGATCTATCTTATCAAGTGTTCCGTCTATACATGCTTCGAAGACGTCAACAATATCATTCTTCATACGAGGAAGAACAACCTGAGCCTCCGGATCACCAAATCTGGCATTGTACTCAAGAACCTTTGGTCCTTCTGGTGTAAGCATAAGTCCAAAGAAAATAACACCCTTAAATGGTCTTCCCTCTGACTTCATAGCATCAACAGTTGCCTGATATATATATTTCTTACAGAATTCATCCACTTCTTCAGTATAGAAAGGTGATGGTGAAAAATTACCCATACCACCGGTATTAAGTCCCTGATCTCCATCCTTTGCTCTCTTGTGGTCCTGAGCTGATGACATAATCTTAATTGTATTGCCATCTACGAAAGAAAGAACAGATACTTCGCGGCCTGTCATAAACTCTTCAACAACGATAGTATTTCCGGCTGAACCAAACTTCTTATCCAGCATAAGCTCATTTACGCCTTCCATAGCCTCTTCCATTGTATTACATATAAGAACACCTTTTCCTAATGCAAGTCCGTCTGCTTTAAGAACTATAGGATATTTAGATGTCTCAAGATACTTTTTTGCGTCCTCCGGTGATGTAAATGTTTCGTAAGAAGCAGTAGGAATATTATACTTCTTCATAAGATCCTTTGAAAATGCCTTAGAACCCTCAAGTATAGCCGCATTTTTCCTTGGTCCGAACACTCTCAGGCCTTCAGCCTCAAAAGCATCTACAATGCCGCCTACCAAAGGATCATCCATTCCAACCACTGTCAAATCAATTCCATTATCCTTGGCAAATTTAACTAAATTATCAAAATCCATTGCCTTAATATCAACGCACTCTGCCACTTCTGAAATTCCTGCATTACCAGGTGCGCAATATATTTTATCTACCTTTGGGCTTTGGCTGATTTTCCAGCATATTACATGTTCACGACCGCCACTGCCAACTACTAAAACTTTCATGTGTATACCTCATTTCTACCGTAATACTACGGATAAATTCTAATTATTCATTAGCTATCTTATTAATTGCAGCAGGAAGAAGCTTCCACTCTGCCTGCTCCATTACACGTCTCTGTAATGTTTCAGGAGTATCTGTATCAAGTACCTCAACTGCCTTCTGGAAAATTATTTCTCCGGTATCCATTCCTTCATCAACATAATGTACTGTTGCACCTGTAACCTTAACTCCCTTAGCAAGCGCTGCCTCATGTACATGAAGTCCATAAAAACCAACGCCGCAAAAAGACGGTATAAGTGACGGATGGATATTGATAATTCTATGATTATACTGATGAACCATCTCTTCCGGAATCTTAACAAGGAATCCTGCGAGAACAATAAGATCAACATTTAAAGAATTAACCTTCTCAAGAAGTGCCTTATTAAACTCATCTCTTGTCTCATAGTCCTTAGGAGATACGCAAAATGCATCTATATTATTATCCTTAGCTCTTGTAAGGGCATAGGCATCAGCATTATTGCTGATAACTGCAACTATTTCTGTATTAGTAATAGTTCCGTCTTTCACGCCATCAATAATGGCCTGAAGGTTAGTACCTCCGCCTGAAACCATAACAGCTACTCTTAGCATAAAGTAACTCCCTTCTCACCGGCTTCACATGAACCAATAATATATGGAGTTTCTCCGGCAGCCTTTACAGCCTCCATTGTTGTGTCAACATCCTTAGGGTCAACTGCAAGAACAAGTCCAATACCCATATTAAATGTATTGTACATCATCTGCTCTGCAATATCTCCGTCCTTCTGTAACATCTTGAAAATCTCAGGAATCTCATAACTGTCCTTCTTAACTACAGCATTAATTCCCTCAGGAAGCATTCTTGGAATATTCTCATAGAATCCTCCTCCGGTAATATGGCTGCATCCCTTAACCTTAACTCCTGCATTTTTAATAGATTTCATAGTCTTTACATAAATCTTAGTAGGAGCAAGGAGTGCTTCACCAAGAGTCTTTCCCAATGAATCGTAATATGTGTTAAGAGATTCCTCTGTCATTCTGAATACGCTTCTTACAAGTGAGAATCCGTTACTGTGAACTCCTGATGATGCGATACCTATAAGTGTATCACCAGGCTTAATGTTCTCTCCTGTAATTAAATCCTTCTTATCAACCACACCTACTGCAAATCCTGCAAGATCATACTCATCTACAGGCATAAGTCCCGGATGCTCTGCAGTCTCACCACCGATAAGGGCACATTCAGACTGCTTACATCCTTCTGCCACACCACCTACAATAGTTGCAATCTTCTCAGGGTAATTCTTTCCACAGGCAATATAGTCCAGGAAGAATAATGGTTCACCGCCTGCACATACAACGTCATTAACACACATAGCTACTGCATCAATTCCGATTGTGTCGTGTTTGTCTAAAATAAACGCAAGCTTAACCTTAGTTCCACATCCGTCTGTTCCTGAAAGGAGTATAGGCTCTTCCATTTCCTTAATCTTTTCCAAAGAAAATGCTCCTGAAAATCCGCCAAGTCCACCTAATACCTCAGGTCTCATAGTTGCCTTAACAGCATCCTTCATTAATTCAACCGATCTATAACCGGCTTCAATATCAACACCAGATTTCTTGTAATCCATTTTTAATTCTCCTTATTAATAATTTAAATTCCCAGTTCCTTTTTAAAGTCCTGTTATTTAGTATAATTTTTGTATCCAACTTCCTGAAGCTTAGCATCCTTAGCCTGCACGCTCTCTTTAAGCTCTCTTGTATATGCTTTAAGTCTGTCAAGAAGCGCAGCATCTGAAGTTGCAAGAATCTTTGCCGCAAGAATACCTGCATTGGCACCACCGTTAATTGCCACAGTTGCCACCGGAATACCTGAAGGCATCTGAACAATTGAATATAACGAATCTCTACCGCCCAGTGAGGTTGTATGCATCGGAATACCGATTACAGGCATTGGAAAAATTGCTGCACACATACCAGGCAAATGAGCTGCCATACCTGCGCCTGCTATGATAACCTTGAATCCTTTCTCCTCAGCGCTCTTTGCGTATTCAAAAAATACATCCGGTTCTCTGTGAGCAGAAATGATTGTCATCTCGTATGAGATACCTAACTGTTCCAATATGTCTGCTGCTTTTGCCATAACAGGCATATCTGAGTCACTACCCATAACAATTCCTACTAAAGCCATGTTAAACATCCTCCGTTCCGATAGAAATCTATCATCTTAATCCTAATAAATTGTCCTTGTGGTCTGCCATACAATGATAAAAATTTATCCATCTTTGAAGGCAGACCACCACTAGATATTGTACTTTGTTTTATATTCTCCGTCAAGAAAAAGGCTCATTAAGTTCTGTTGTTCCGGGAAGAACAAATCTACCATCCTTGATTATATCAACCCTGTTTCCCTGATAGTCAACAACGGTGATTCTTCCTATTTCATCATAAGGTATTGTTATATCTGTATGACAGTTGAAATATGCCTTATCCGGCTCTGTCTTTCTCAACGCCGAAATCTCATTATCCCGTGATATAATCTCCTTTCCATCAGGGTTATATACAACCACATCTTCAGCTCTGGAATAACATGTATCACCGATTGCAAAATGAGGTCCCATTTTTTCCACAATTAGAATCGGAAGTTTATAAACGATATCGTATTTGTTAGCACACACATAAGCTGTGGTATTGGTTCCTATAGCAAATTCACCAATAGGCAGCTTATCATGATTGAACAAAACATTTTCTTTAAAGAGAGCTTTATTCTTCTCTTCATCCCGAAAATTATCACAACTGTAATCTGTTACAAAACCATCCTCAAACCTAACTTTAAGATTCTCAAATTTAATGTTATTGAGATATACACTGCTGACATTGAGCACCCCCTCTGTGCCTTTAAGAACCGGGGATGTAAACACCTCACCCAGGGGTATATTAACATCTGCAAGACAGTTTTCAAAAACCGTCTCTTTATTGAAATCATTAACTTTCATTATAGACACTCGCATATCCGTTATGTTGCTGCCACGACCCTTAACCTCTACATATTCAGCCTGGTCCAGGGCATCAATTATATGCTGCTGGATTATTTTATATTTTTCATAATCCAAAGTATTTATCTTAACTGTCTCAGAAAATATCTCTTTATAATTCTTTCCGATGGCAGGCGTGGGATATGCTATTATTGTAAAGCTTCTCTCCTCACCGTTGATGTAAGAATTAACAATATCTCCTGACTCATTACTGTACTTTACACTTAACTTCTGCTGCCTGTTGTCAAGATGATAACATTCATCATAATCCTGCGGCTCAAATGGTGCCTCCCCGAAAACTTCCATAACCGCCGGGCCACCATGCACAGATGCCAGTTCCTTATTCTTTTCGTAAGCAAGCTTTAATGCTCCTAATTTTCTTTCAACAAAATCATTATCCATATAAAGGGCATTATCAAATCTGTGGTCAAACTCCATCTGTATGTTTGGAATTGCACCATAGTAACCAATCCTTATATGCATTCTTTTATTGATTGAATTAACTGCAGATCTGTAAATAGTTGGCTTTAATCCAAGCTTTTCAAACTCTTTTATCTCAGCCTTTACCAGCCTTTCAAATCCAAGGCAGTATCTTATATTCACTGTTCTTTTCTTTTCAAGAGGCTTGTTACCAAGAACAAACCCCATTCTGTATCCTTCCGTAAATGTGAAGGCCATTTTGTCTATTTCTTCCTGACTCAAAGAATTAAGATATTCTGCTGTTTCTAATTCATTTTCCGTGACATACTCCCCAAAAGCATACAGGTATCTCAAATCATTAAGATTACTGTTCATAATAATATCAGTTGCAAAATTAAGTGAAGGATCAAGCAGCTCTCTTACCCTGTATTCAATGTGGTCATCACTGTAATCACTTACATACCAATATACGGCATCTTTCAATTCTCCATAATCGTATCCGCTTTCATCAGCACATATACAGTAGACTTCTATAAATAACTCCATAAGTGCTGTCATATCCGCAATACGTTTTTCGTATGCATAAACAATCATTCCTCTTATTTCAACATAGAGAAAAGACAGAAGCCTGCCTTCCTCTTCTCCAAATAATTTTACGGATACCCTTGGGTTGGCGAAACTATCTTCATATGCGTTCCCAATGATATCCGAATACAGCTTTTTATTGTAATCAGCCAATTGTTCTAATGAGTATTTGTCAAATGCATTATTTTTAACATTTTCCAAAAGCTCATCCATCATAATAATAAAGCCTGACACATTTTCAAAATACTTCTTATGTCCGATTTCTTCAATTTCACAGTCTGCATTAATTTCCCGTATTCTGTCAATTGCCAGTTCATATCTTTCTTCAATATTATCTTCAAACATATAACGGTTCCTTTCAAACTATATTCCCATGAGAAATACTGCCACCATAAAAACGGTCAGTATTCCACAAAACAGAGAGCCAATTCTTGACAATGTATAAAACTTGTCATCCTCCTTGAAGCTCATCAAACCTATCACTGTACCAATAACAGAAAGCATCAGGCTTAAAAGCCCAAGGCTTCCCACCTTAAGTCCGGCATTTCCAGCTTGTTTATAGGACAAATAAACTCCATATATAAGAGATGCCAAAGCCAGTATCCCCATTATCATGGAAATAGTTCCTCCAAGAGTCTGGCTTTTATCCGAAAACTTATATTTATTGAATAACTTCATAATTATTTACAGTCCTTCCTTTTTTCTTGCAACACTTTTCATCCTCAACCGATGCAGGACATAATAAAGCAAATATCCCACTAAACCTCCCATGCAATTAAGAACAAGGTCATCCACATCAAAGCTTCCCACCTTGGAAATCAATTGAACAAGTTCGATTATAAGTGATAATGCAAATGTATATAATAGTGTGGTTATACATTTTAACCTATGGTCGGATATAAGCGGAAGACACAAACCAAAGGGAATAAATGCTATAACGTTTCCAAAAATATTTAGTCTTGATGCAAGTCCGATTTGTTCTGTGCTGAATATATATTTCCAAAATCTCCTGATTTCTTTTAATGGTTCAAGATTATATGCATACCCTTGCTGTACATGGGTTCTCCCCATAGATTCAGCAAAAAACACAAGATAAATAAGGCATGCCATATAAATAATAAAAATAATCCACTTGCAAACAAGATGAAATTTACCCTTTTTCATAAACAAATCTGCCCGGCAGCACTAATTTAAACATTAGACACCGCCAGGCAGCTCCCCATATAATAATAATCTAAAATAATGATTCCCATTTATGCGCCAGTAATCGTGCTCCATTAACTATCATCATCACCCCGGCAGCCACACCGAAAGCAATTGTGACAATTCCGAACACCAGATTCGACACTCCAACCGATTTCATTTTCTTATATAACTTTTCTTCCATAAATACCCCATTCCAGCCATATGTAATATGACTCAATAATTACTAACATTAATTTCAACTAACCATATTAGTTATTCTTAGCACCATACTCTTCATAGTAGCTATCAATAGCTGCTTTAATCTTATCATCAATAACAACTTTTCCATTGCATTCCTTGTTGTAAAGATGTTCCACAACTTCTTCCATAGTAACAATAGCCTTAGCATCAAATCCATATTTTTCTTTAATCTCATCAAGAGCTCCAACCTTACCGCCGAGACCTACTTCCATACGATTTAAAGAAACCATAAGACCTTTGATTGTTACATCTCCCTGCGCTTTGATAATAGGGAATGTTTCTTCTATTGATTTACCCGATGTTGTAACATCTTCAATAATCACAACCTTATCACCATCTTTTATAGAACTTCCAAGCAATATTCCTGCATCACCATGATCTTTTGCTTCCTTACGGTTAGAACAATAACGAATCTCCTTACCATATAATTTATGATAAGCCATTACTGTTGCAACACTAAGAGGAATTCCCTTATATGCAGGACCAAAAAGGACATCAAAATCATCTCCAAAATTCTCATGTATAGCTGTAGCATAATACTCTCCCAGCTTTGTCAGCTGCTCACCTGTTACGTATAAACCTGCATTCATAAAGAAAGGAGACTTTCTCCCGCTTTTTAATGTGAACTCTCCAAATCTTAACACGTCACTATCAACCATGAATTCAATAAATTCCTGCTTGTATGCTTCCATCCTATAAAATCCTCCTTATTCAAAGCCTCTTTCAATGCATTTATCATTCTTGAGCACCCGTTTAATATACCACTGAATTATTGTTTTTTCAACCAGTTGGGGTCAGACCCCTTAAAATTTTTATAAACTTTTTGAAGAAAAAGTTTATAAAAATTTTAGGGGGTCTGACCCCAAATTACCAAATCAACAAAATATCACTCTGATTGTTGTTCCTTTACCCTCTTCGCTCTCCAGCTCTATATGGGCATCAGGATGTTTTGCAATAATATGTTTCACAATGGCAAGACCAAGTCCGGTTCCTCCTGTAGACTTGGATCTGCTCTTGTCTACTCTGTAGAATCGCTCAAATATACGTTCCTGATTTTCTTTGGATATTCCTATTCCATTATCAGAAACCTGAACCATACTTCCTTCTTTTCCATTTTTCTCGTAGTGTTTCACAATAACGTCAACTTTTCCACCATCATTGTTGTATCTGATTGCATTATCACACAAATTATATATAAGTTCTTCCATCATCTGGGCGTTTGCCGATACATATACATCTTCCCCGGTAACACTTACATTAATATTATTCTTTTCAGCATTAAGTGATAACATTTCAACACAGCTTTTTGCCACGTCATACAGATTAACTTTTTCAAAACTCTCATCAATTGAAGTGGCATCAAGTTCGGAAATACGGATAATATCGTTAATAAGTGTGAGTAGTCTCTTGGAACTCTTATGAATTTCACCTGCAAATCTGGTAATATCCTCACCTGTTGCCATCCCATTCTCAATAAGTTCAGAATATCCCGATATTGAAGTCAATGGTGTCTTTAGCTCATGGGAGACATTTGCGGTAAACTCCTGTCTCATATTAGCATTTTTCATTATATCCTCATGTTGTCTGCGGATAGTTGTGACAAAAGGAACAAGTTCCTTGTAAACCTTAACCGATTCAGGCGCATCCATATTTCGTGCAAGAAACTCAATAGGTTCAACAATACTTTTTGTCAGGAAATGAGAAAACACACCACATATCATAAATAAAACGACGCAAAGAGCTCCCGTTACCGGCAACGAACTAATAAGAAGACTTGTCATGTTGCTTACTTCCTTTGAAGCCCTTAATACACAACCGTTATCAAGCAAAACCGCATAGTATAAAGCATCTTTTTGTACCGTTTTGGATTTTCTTATAGCCTTACCCTTACCCTCATTAAAAGCCTGCATAATTTCCGGTCTCTCTTTGTGATTCTCCATACTGTAGGCATCCACCTCGGTATCCAGCAGAGCCACACCCTTGTCATTCACAAGCGTAATTCTTATTTCACCACAATAATTCGCCGTAACATTTTTATCATCTATACTCTCAGGGTTTGAAACTATCCCCCAGGCATCGGATGACACTAAAACGTCGGTATAGTTACTCAAATCGGTCAGCGTCTCATTTTTTATAATATTATAAAAAACCGCAGTAAACATAACAGCTGTTGCAATTATAGCAACAGTTGTTAATATCATATACTGCAAATTTATCCTTTTTTTCATACTACCCCATTCCTATTTTCCGGTCCGTTATTTCCCTGCATTCTCATCATCCAGAAAATATCCCACATTTCTGACTGTTCTGATATAATTTCCGGCGCTTCCCAGCTTATGCCTTAACGTCTTTATATGCACATCCAAAGTTCTTGATTCTCCCTCATAGTCCGTGCTCCAGATTCTATCCATAATATTGTCTCTGGTGAGAACAATTCCTCTGTTAAGAGCAAGGTATTTAAGAAGCTCATATTCTTTAAAGGTAAGTTCTATGGCATTATCATCCACATATGCCACTCTCTTCTCATCATCAATAAAAAGTTTACCGATTCCGATAAGCTTTTCCTCTCCACTTCCACCTGCTCTTCGTAACAGTGCCTTAACTCGGGAGATTAATTCCATAACACCAAAAGGCTTGGTAATGTAGTCATCAGCCCCAAGATCCAGTCCCTTTACCTTATCAATTTCAGACGTCTTAGCCGTAACCATGATTACAGGAACCCTCCTTGTTTCCGGTGTCTGACGAATCTTTTTTAATATATCAAGTCCATCTTCATCAGGAAGCATAATATCAAGTAACACAAGGTCCGGAATACGGTCTCTCATTAACTTATGAAATTCCTTTCCGCTTGCACACTCAACAATTGTATGTCCTGCATTTTTCAACGCAAAACTCTCAATTTCACTAATATTCTTATCGTCTTCTACAACGTATATATATGCCATGGCAATCCTCTTGTTCTTTTTTCTTTAATTGTACATTATAAACCAAATGTGTCAATTTTTTTTATCATGTTCTCCTGTGATTGAGAATATAACCCATTCAGATATATTGGTAGCATGGTCTCCTATCCTCTCAAAATATTTTGCGACCATCAAAAGATCCGCAGCCTGCTCACCTGAATCAACATTTTCATGAATCATTCCTATCAGCTCTTTTTTTACTGTATTGAACAAATCATCAACAACATCATCATGTTCTATAACTGCTCTGGCCTTATTCAGGTCCTTGTTAACAAAGGCCTCTATACTTTCAACCAGCATAACCATTGTTTCTTTAGCCATCTGCTGTATATGTTCAAGCTTCTTTATATATGGCTGGTCAGCCAGGGCGATCGTTATTTCTGAAATGTCTGTAGCATGATCCCCTATTCTTTCCATATCTGTAATCATCTTGAGAGCAGAAGATATCAGTCTTAAATCCCTTGCCACAGGCTGCTGCTGAAGCAAAAGTTTAAGACATAGCTGCTCAATTTTCTTTTCCTGATGGTCTATGTCATCATCCGATACAATTGCCTCTTCGGCAAGGTTTACATTTTTCGTAACCAGTGCCTCTACCGTCAGTTCAATTGCTTTTTCTATCATTTCTCCCATCTCAATAAGTTCATCATTCAATTCACATAACTGTCTGTCAAATCTGTTCCTCATACCCTTATCTCCTTTTCCACTTCACTTAACCAAACCTATATTTAACCAAGTCTATACTTAACCAAATCTACCTGTAATATAATCTTCTGTCTTTTTATTCTGAGGTACCGAGAACAATTTCTCTGTTTTATCATACTCAATCATTTCTCCCAACAGGAAAAATGCTGTGTTATCAGAAATTCTGGTTGCCTGTTGCATATTATGTGTAACCATTATTATTGTGTAATTATCTTTAAGTTCCACTGCCAGATCTTCGATTCTTGAAGTTGAAATAGGGTCAAGAGCTGATGTAGGCTCATCCATAAGAATTACTTCCGGCTCAACTGCCAATGCACGTGCAATGCACAATCTCTGTTGCTGCCCTCCTGACATTCCCAGTGCAGATTTTTTAAGTCTGTCCTTAACCTCATCCCATATTGCCGCTTTTTTCAGTGAGCTTTCCACAATGGCGTCAAGCTGGCTTTTATTGCGGATACCATGAGTTCTTGGTCCATAGGCAATATTGTCATATATACTCATTGGAAACGGATTTGGCTGCTGGAACACCATTCCAACTCTCTTTCTAAGCATGTTAACATCCATGCTCCCATACACATCCTCAAACCCTTTTTCTCCATTAAGATGGATTTCTCCTTCAATTTTACATCCTTCAACTAAATCATTCATTCTGTTAAGGGACTTTAAAAATGTGGACTTTCCGCAACCTGAAGGTCCGATAAACGCAGTTATCTGCTTTTCAGGAATCTCCATATTAATATTCTTCAATGCATGAAAGTCTCCATAATGTAAATTTAAATCTTTTATATGAAATTTTGAAACTCCGTTTTGTTCCATACTAATCTCCATTCTGCACATTTTCCGTGCATAACCATTATAAATTTTATTTTGCAGATAGTTTTGATGCTACAACTTTAGATAACATATTAATAAATATAACAAGTACCAAAAGCACCACTGCTGTAGCGTAAGCCTGATTGGTGTTAAATCCTTCTCCTGAAAGCATATACATATGAACCGAAAGTGTTCTTGTGGAACTGAATATATTTTCAGGGACTCTGGCAACCGTACCCGCAGTGTAGATAAGTGCAGCTGTTTCACCTACTATTCTTCCTGTTGCTAGAATAACTCCTGAGAGAATTCCCGGCACTGCAGATGGTAATACCACCTTAAAAACCGTTCTTAGTTTGCCGGCACCAAGTCCGAAGCTGCCCTCCCTGAAACTATCAGGTACCGCTAAAAGAGCTTCCTCTGTAGTTCTCATAATTGTGGGAAGAACCATAATTGCCACAGTCAATGCACCGGAAAGAATAGATAACTGCAATTTTAATGCTGTAACAAAAAATAACATTCCGAACAAGCCATAAACAATTGAAGGAATACCTGAAAGTGTTTCTGCGGTTATTCTTACGATACCGACGATTTTATTACCTTTTTTTGCGTATTCCACCATATATATGGCTGCAAAAATCCCCAATGGTGCTGCAATAATTAAAGCTAACATCGTTAGGAGAATTGTATTAATCAATGATGGCATTAAAGATACATTTTCTGAATTGTAATTCCAAGCAAATAAACTTGGTCTTAGGTAGGGGATTCCCCTTACCAATATATATATTATAAGAAAGCCAAGAGCTACTACTGTGAGTATTGCCGCCAAATGTGTTACGAGGTATATAGCCAATGAACCCGGATGTTTCAAGTATGTATTAAGCTTAGTTTTAAAATCCTTCATCTTACTTAGCCTCCCTTCTCTTCAATATAGAGAATAAGGTGTTAATTATGAGAATAAATACAAAAAGCACTACACCTGTTGCAATAAGCGCTTCTCTGTGAAGGTCTGTAGCATAGCCCATCTCAATTACAATATTAGATGTAAGTGTTCTTATACCTTTTAATAATCCCTTTGGCATTCTTGGCTGGTTTCCCGCAACCATAATTACTGCCATGGTCTCTCCGATGGCTCTTCCGACACCTAACACAACTCCCGCCATAATTCCTGACTTAGCTGCAGGAACCACTGTCCTATATACGCTTCTTTCGTGGGTCGCTCCTAATGCAAGAGAACCTTGATAATACTTCTCAGGCACCGCTCTTATAGATGATTCGGAAACATTTATAATTGTAGGCAGAATCATAAATCCAAGAAGAATTGATGCTGTCAGAATACTGTCACCGTTCCCTCCAAAATTGTCTCTTACAAATGGAACAATAACGCATAGTCCAAAAAAACCATAAACTACCGAAGGAATTCCGGCCAGCAAATCTACAGCCGGCTTCAGAATTTTATATATTTTTTCAGGGCAAAACTTTGCAAGATACACTGCTGTAAGAATACCTATAGGAACTCCTATAATTATCGCTCCTGCAGTAACATATATACTTCCTAATATCATAGGGAAAATGCCATATATATCATTTCCCGGTTTCCACGTCTTACCAAGAAGAAAATCAAAAAATCCTATTTTTGACATAGCCGGAACACCGTTGGCAAAAAGAAACACACATATTAATACAACCGAAAAAATCGATACACAGGCACAAATAAGGAAAACTATTTCCATTAACTTCTCTTTAAAATGAGCTTTTTTCATAGTTGATCTCCTTTTTTATAGAATTTTAATGGGGTCAGACCCCATTAAAATTCCATTAAAAAATTATAAATTTTTTGTGAATTATTGAAGTTAGCACAGTAGGTCAGGGGAGGCCATACTGTGCTCTTCTTAAGGTGGGTATTATTTGATTATTAAAAACTGTTGATTGTCTTATGTCGAAATTATTATCAGGAATTTTTAATTATTTAACGTCATCCCATTCTGTAATCTCGCCTGTGTAGATTTTCATAACCTGTTCTGTTGTTATGTTTTCAAGTGAGTTACTGTTGTTGACGATTACAGCGATACCGTCAAGGGCAATCTTTGTACCTTTAACTCCCTTAGCTGTTTCAGTATCCTTTAATGCTCTTGAAGCCATACCAATATCGCATGTACCCTCAATTGCCTTTGTAACACCTGTTGTTGAATCAGACTGCTGAATCTCAACAGTTACGTTGCTGTTAACCTTCTTATATGCTTCTGCAAGCTTTTCCATAACAGGAGTTACAGATGAAGAACCAGCTACAACAACCTTACCTGATGCACCGTTTGACTTGTATGCTCCATTGTTGCCTTCTGAAATATAGCCTTTATCTTCAACTATCTTCTGACCCTCTGAGCTTAACATATAATTCATAAAATCTGTTGCTGCTTCGCTCAAACCATCTTTTGTTACAATGTTAAATGGTCTTGATGCCTTGTATGTACCGCTCTTTACGTTAGCTGCTGTAGCTTCAACTCCATCAACCTTTAATGCCTTAACATTACTGTTTAATGAGCCCAATGATGTATATCCAATTGCTGCCTTGTTTCCAGAAACTGTTGTCATCATAACTTCAGTACTATTTGTAATTGAAGCCTCTTCAGTTGTATAGTCAACTTTCTTTCCATTAGCGTCCTTCTTTTCTACTCCGAACAACTCAATGAAAGCGCCCCTTGTACCTGAACCATCTTCTCTTGAAATTACTGCAATTTCACCCAATGAACCACCATCTTCCTGTGATTTCTCGCTATTTGTACTGCCGCATCCCATTAATGCTCCAGCCATGCATACTACACTGAGTGCAGTTACAGCAAATTTTTTTAAACTGATTTTTCTCATAACTTTTTTCCTCGCCTTTCTTTTTTGTCCTATCGACGATTTAAAATTTACCAAGGTTATGTAAAATCTAATATCCTGCAAATGTAAATTCCAGGTAAAGTATTGGTAAAATACAATTATCCGAATTCACAACAAAAAAACGGATACTTCCCTGTCTCATGTAAAATGCAAACAGGAAATATCCGTTTAATAAGAATTATTTAATTAAAAATACCAGGTGTATTATCTTCCCAGCCATCCTCCATCTACTGCAATGGTAAATCCATTCACATAGCTTGAAGCATCTGATGCAAGATAAACTACAGCACCCTTCATATCGTCAGGTGTTCCCCATCTTCCCGCAGGTATTCTGTCGATAATTGCCTCACTTCTGTCAGAATCAGCCCTAAGCTGTGCTGTATTATTGGTTGCCATATAACCAGGAGCTATGGCATTAACATTAATATTATACTGCGCCCATTCATTAGCCATAGCCTTTGTAAGACCCATAACCGCACTTTTACTTGCCGTGTAAGATGGCACCCTTATTCCACCCTGATATGAGAGCATAGAGCATACGTTGATAATCTTACCGCCCTCATTCTGCTTAATAAGCTGTTTTGCAAATGCCTGACTCAGGAAAAATACCATTTTCTCGTTAACCTGAATTACACTGTCCCAATTTTCCTCAGAAAAATCAATAGCATCCTCTCTCTTAATTATTCCTGCATTATTAACAAGAATGTCAACTCTGCCATAAGCATCAAGTGCCCCATTAATGATTAAAGGAATAACTTCCATGGATGACAAGTCGGCAATCACTTCTGTAAAGCATCCTCCATCCCTCTCTATTAATTTTCTTGTATCCTCACAGGATCTCCTGGCAACGCCCACAACCTTAGCTCCGGCCTGGGCAAGAGCAACAGCCATTCCCTGTCCGAGACCTGTATTGGCGCCGGTAACAATTGCCACTTTTCCATCAAGTTTAAATAAATCAAGTATCATAGTCAGTCTCCTCTTAATTAAAACCAATAAGCTTATTCATTACTTTATAACCGGTTCTGGAAATCTGTCTTCCTAGTTTTCCCGGAAAATTAACCGAAGTTCCCAACAAACTATATCTTAACTCTTTGTACAACTCTTTATCAGCTTCCTTCACGTAGTTCCAAAGTTCCTTCTTCTTTTCAAGATCCTCTTTTGTACCGGAAAGAATCAAGAATATAGATGAAATCTCCATCATAATCCTCAGGTAATTTCTCATATATTTCCTGCATTTTTCATTATCCGGCTTTGTGGCAATATAAGAATCTATAAGTCTCCTTGTAACCCTAAGCTGCTGGTCAATCCTTGAAATCATAACTTTTTCATTAACAGACTGGTCGTCTCTTCCAATAAAATATCTGTATAGATTAGTGTTGATATAGTAAAGCTTCTTAACATAAGGAAGAGGTTCAAATACAAATATGTTATCCACATAAAATGTGTGTGACAAAAGCTTAAGTCCACAGTCCTTAATAAGCTGTGTTCTGTAAATAACAGAATGCATGATAATGTACTGGTCCACCTTAAAATGTCCGAAATCATCCCATCCAAACATCTGCTCAACAGGAAGGGCGTTCTCATAATGTATTACTTTCTTTCTTTTTGCACCAACCTTCTCATATACATAATTGGCAATAACCATATCAGGGCAGTCATCTTCCTGAATAAATTTCTTAAGCCTTGCAAGTACTCTTTTTAAGCTTTTTGTGTCAACCCAGTCATCACTGTCAACCACCTTATAAAACACACCCGTGGCATTGGCAATTCCGGTATTGACCGCCTCTCCGTGTCCACCATTCTCCTGGTGAATGGCCTTCACTATTCCCGGGTATTCTTTTTCATATCTTTGGGCAATCTCCAGTGTGTTATCCTTTGTAGACCCGTCATCAACAATAATTATCTCCACATCTTCTCCACCTTGAAGACATGATTCAATACATTTTTCCATATACTCCGCAGAGTTATAACATGGTATCGCAAATGATAAAATTTTCATTATGTATCCCCCGTCCCTTACATTCTATCCGGACATTCTATCGCAAGTAAATCAATACACTGCTCAAGAATTTCTTTAGTAAGCGTAATCAAAGCAATATATCCTGCCTGTTGTTTTTCATCCGGTTCTGCCAAAATCTTTGTATTATGGTAGAATCCGTTAAATGCATTGGAAACCTCATATATATACTGACATATCTTATGAGGCGCCTTCTCTTTATATGCACTCTCTATTACCTCCGAAAACTTAATAAGAGAAAGTGATAAAGTCTTCTCAGAGGCCTCTATAGCAGGATTTATACCCCACTTATTGTCCTTACCGGATTCATCGTACTTAGAAAGAATAGACTTGATTCTTACAATAGTATAAAGAATATATGGTCCTGTGTTTCCCTCAAAAGAAGCAAATCTGTCTATATCAAAAACATAATCCTTTGATGCCTGGTTCGAAAGATCCCCATACTTTAATGCGGCAAGCCCCACTATTTTAGCTGTCTTTTCCGCCTCCTCCCGGGAAACAGAACGGTTCTCTTCTATCTTTTCCAAAACCGCATTATCTATATCCTCAATAAGATGTTCAAGTCTCATAACCCCGCCGGAACGCGTCTTGAAAGGCTTGCCATCTTTACCATTCATTGTACCAAAACCTAAAAATGTCATTTCAACACCCGGTCTTACAATTCCTGCTTTCTTTGCAGTTCTGAACACCTGGGTAAAATGCAGTTCCTGTCTCTTATCTGCAAGATATATATAAGCGTCAGGCTGATACAACTTCTCTCTTTCAACTATTGTAGCAAGATCCGATGTGGCATAGAGAGCCGCTCCGTCTGACTTTCTCACAATACATGGAGGCAGTTCTTTTGAATCCGTCTCCTGGGCAATATCTACTACGGTAGCTCCCTGACTTTCATAAGCAATGCCATCTGCAATCATCTTATCAACCATATCCGGAATATAAGGCTGGGCATCACTCTCTCCCTTCCATAAATCAAAAGAAACATTAAGATTGTCATAATTCTTCTTTAAATCAGCTTTTGACACATTCATAATATGTTTCCATATAGCTGTACAAGATTTATCTCCGCTCTGAAGCTTCAAAGTTGATTCATGAGCTCTTTTCGCAAAATCTTCATTTTCTTTAGATTTAGCACTGGCTGCAGGATAAATCTCCTCCAGTTCTGATATAGTGAACGGTGGCTCGCTTGGATACTCCCCTGAGTAATTATCATCAAAATAAACCAAATCCGGTTTTCTATCCCTTAATTCCTCGATAATAAGTCCCATCTGAAGCCCCCAGTCACCTAAGTGAACATCACCGATTGTCTTATTACCAACATATCGGTTAATCCTTTTAACGCTTTCTCCGATAACCGCAGATCTAAGATGCCCCACATGAAGAGGCTTAGCCGCATTGGCTCCGCCATAATCAACTATGACAGTCTTATTAGCTTCCCGGCTCTCATACCCGAACTTATCTGTTTTTTTCATTTCATTGAGATAGTCCGACAAAAATAATGGGCTGATTGTAATATTGATAAATCCCGGCTTCACACTTTCAATCTTCTCAAACATTGAAAGTTCCTTCATCTTATCAACAATCTCATCTGCTATCATAAATGGTGCTTTTTTATATACCTTAGCCGCTGCCATGGCTCCATTACATTGAAATTCACACAAATCAGGCCTGTTAGAAACCGTTACTTTTGCATATTCTTCAGAGTATCCGCATTCCACAAATACTTTCTTAAATTCATCTGTAATAAGCTCAATTATGGTTTTCATTTTCTACTCCATTTCTCCTATAGTTATATTTACCTCAAATATAAATACAAAAACATACATTACTTGAAAAAACTGCCGTACCCAGCTTACCAATCGCTTAAGTACGACAGTATATATTCCTTAATTGTTAGTATAAAACCCTTTCAAGAAAAAGTCCATAGCTCTCTGCCGGAAGAGACATAACAATATCCTCCCCTGCAAGAGCAGCTCTTATATCATCAGGTTTTTTCAAGCTGTTTCCTACATCTAACAGCATTCCTATCATAAATCTGGCCATATTATGAAGAAAATCATCTGCCGTAATCCTTATGACACATGAAGTCCCTTCTGTATTTATATCAATGTGCTTAATCTCCCTGATTGTAGATTTGCTTTTTTTCGCTGTAGTAAATGCTTTAAAATCATGTTTACCTTTGAAGAATTCTGCCCCACGCCTCATATCATCAAATTGAGGAACCTCGAAGGTGTGGTATGCATACTTTCTTGTAAACACATTAGCAACATCCCCTGTATCCAGCTTATATATGTAAGTCTTGGATTTTGCATTAAGCTGGCTATGAAATCTCTCATCAACCTCTTCAATATGATTAATTCCAATATCTCTCGGAAGATACCTGTTAAGATAATTTTTAATCTCAATGGGATTGCGTCTCACCATAAGCTTAAAATTAGCAGTCTGACACAATGCGTGAACACCCTTCTCCGTTCTGCATCCAACCATTATATCAGGCTCTTCTCCGGTCATCTTCTTTATAATCTCAAAAATCTTAAACTCTATGGTATTATTAGATGCATCTTTACCCATGCGCTGCCATCCGTCATACCTGCCACCATCATACTGAAGCTGAATCTTATAATTATACATTAGCCTTCCAATACCTTTTCTATCGTGTTGAGGATTACTTCACTGTCAAATGGTTTCTGAATAAAATCCGCAGCTCCCTGTTTAAGAGCCTCCACCATATTAGACTTCTGTCCCGCTGCTGTAACCATAATAATCTTTGCATTAGGATCGAAATCAATAATTTCTTTTACAGCACCAATACCATCTAACTTAGGCATCGTAATATCCATAGTAACAATATCAGGCTGATAAATCTTAAATTTTTCTACTCCTTCATTACCGTCAACCGCCTCCGAAATTATTTCGTGTCCGGCTTCCTCAAGCATGTTTCTTAAAAATTTTCTTGAAGTTTTTGAATCATCTACAATTAATATCTTTGCCATCTTTATCTCCCATTCTGCGTGTAATACACTTTTTTACATAACTTATTATGCAGTTAACTTTATTTTATCATCTGCTGCCATAAGCAGATTAAATTTATGTTTGTTCATTGAAAACGTTACAATGTACAGCCCTACTTCCGCCTTAATTGATGTATTGGTATAGAACACAGGAGGATGAAGGGAAAGCTCTATCCTCTCCTCTCCGCTTAACCTGGTAGCATAAGCGCCGTTCATTACATTAATCAACTCACACAATGCATCATAGGCATCCGCATCAAATTCCTGCAGTTCTTCCTGTGAAAATGCAGATGCAACACACAATAAATCCTTATCATCACCTGCAATTCCCAAAAAAACATCAATATCTCCATCCATCAGCTGACAGCCAACAAACTTGCCCGTATATTCTTTCAAATACGCTACAGACTCCAGCTCCACATCTCCACTCATATATTGATTAAGAATATTAAATGCACTCTGCATCTGTTTCTTATAATAATTGTTATTTAAATCAAAAAATGTTGATATCATCTCATCTATATCACCATTTTTTATAACTTTCAATTCACTGTCAGTAAAAACAGACCCGGAGTGATTCTTAGCAATATACTTGTTCATCATCTTATCTTGCATATACAATCTCCTTATAGACTCATCATCACTTGTACACATTTCCTCTCATCTAGCATCATTATACATCATATATATAGGAAATATCAAGAGGTATAAAGATTTGACAGATTACAATGTTACTGTTTGCAAAAAAGACACTCCGCAAATGATATGTATCCTGTCTTCTGACTATCATATCAAAATTTGCGAAATGTCTTTAATAATCCCATACTATTACAATTGAATTTTATATAAATCCTGTCTAAGCAAAATTAATTACTTATCCTCTACAGAATAATTAGGTGCTTCCTTTGTAATGTGAATGTCATGCGGATGACTCTCTCTTAAAGCTGCACTTGACATCTTAATAAATTGTCCTGTCTCCTGAAGTACAGGAATTGTAGGTGCTCCACAATATCCCATACCGGATCTTAATCCACCCATAAGCTGGAAAATTGTATCTTCCACAAGACCCTTGTATGCAACACGGCCCTCAACGCCTTCCGGAACAAGCTTTTTGGCATCTGTCTGGAAATATCTGTCCTTACTTCCGTTCTCCATAGCCGCAATAGAACCCATTCCTCTGTATACCTTATACTTTCTTCCCTGGAACAGTTCAAATGTACCCGGAGCTTCATCACAACCTGCAAGAAGACTTCCTAACATACATACGCTGCCACCTGCTGCGATAGCCTTAACGATATCACCTGAATACTTAATACCACCATCGGCAATAACAGGCACACCATACTTCTTAGCTTCTTCATAAGCACTCATAACAGCTGTAACCTGAGGAACACCAATACCTGCAACAACTCTTGTTGTACAGATAGAGCCCGGTCCGATACCAACCTTAACTGCATCAACACCGGCTTCGCAGAGTGCCTTTGCAGCCGCTCCTGTTGCAATATTTCCGGCAATTACCTGAAGATCAGGGAACGCATTTTTAATATTCTTTAATGTTGTTATAATATTCTTTGAATGACCATGAGCCGAATCAATTACTATACAGTCAACGTTGGCATTTACAAGTGCCTGTACACGGTCCATTACATTAGCAGTAATACCAACTGCTGCACCTGCAAGAAGTCTTCCCTGTGAATCATGAGCTGATGAAGGATACTTAATTGATTTTTCAATATCCTTTATTGTAATAAGTCCTCTTAATTTGAATTCACTGTCAACTATTGGAAGTTTCTCTTTTCTTGCCTTTCCCAATATCTTCTTGGCTTCGTCAAGAGTAATGCCCACAGGAGCTGTAACAAGGTTCTCACTTGTCATACATTCTTTTATAGGTCTTGTAAAATCTTCCTCAAACTTGAGATCTCTGTTAGTAATAATACCTACAAGCTTACCGTTGTCGTCTGTAATAGGTACACCTGAAATTCTGAACTTGCCCATAAGTTCATTAGCCTCAGCCAGTGTATTATCCGGATGTAAGAAGAATGGATCTGTAATAACGCCGTTCTCTGATCTCTTAACCTTATCAACCTCTTCAGCCTGGGCCTCTACTGACATATTCTTATGAATAATACCGATACCACCCTGTCTTGCCATGGCAATCGCCATTCTGTGCTCTGTTACAGTGTCCATTCCGGCACTCATCAACGGAATATTAAGCTTAATATTCTTTGTCAGGTTTGTAGATAAATCAATCATATTAGGTGTTACTTCTGAATACTGTGGAACCAATAACACATCATCAAATGTAATGCCTTCGCCAACAATTTTACCCATTCTACTTTTGTCCTCACTTTCTTTTTAAAATGTTTTTCGTATAATTTCAGATATAAAATAGAGTTTCGCCCGGGAAACTCCAGTGCCGCTTTTGCGTTGCTTTAGTGATATTATTCATCTGCAAAAGCATGCGCAACCTCACGAAGTGTTTTTGACTAATGGAAATTTCAAAAGAATTTCCTATTAATCAAAAAAATCCGAATGTAAATCCGGATATCTTGTAATCAAATTCCAACTCATTTATTGGATTATCTTGTATATATTATTTGATAATATATCAAAAAGGTATATAAAAGTCAAACCTTTTTATTAATCAACTTTATATACATTTTTATCCACAACTTCCTTGATTGCTTCAAGAATCTTTTCGTTGGGATAAATAAATATTCTTTCCAGTTCATTATGCTCATTATAAGCACAAATAACCACAGAATCATGGTTTGATGCCCCTGCGGAATAATCTGTTGTCTTAAGATCCATAGAAGAATTTATCCTTAACGCATCATTAGAATCCGCTCTTGCAACAAGTGTTGCTCTTGAAAGGGTATATACTCCGCATTTTCTTCTCATTGATTTTGCCATAATTCTATCAACACTAAGCATATCATCAACAATTGAATATTCCAGTTCGGCATTGTAGTACTCAAACACAAAAACGGTAGCTACAACAAAAAGTGCAAGCACAATAATTCCAAAAGAGCCTGTCTGTGGAATTGTTGTGGCCGCCAGTACACAGGCAATAATAAGTACAGCCTTTATCACAAGTGCATATTTTGGTTCCTTCAGCTTAACCAGTTGTTCTGTTTCAAATCCCATTATAAACTCCTATCCTGTTGTATTTTTCACAAAAAACCATTCTAATTATACCCATTTCTGCATATAAACGCAAATAAGGTTTGAATAAATGCACACGAATCTACATTCATCCAAACCTTATTTTTATAAGTTATATATCACTTTGCTGACGGATTACATCATGCCCATTCCTGCGCCGCCTGCCGGAGCTGCCGGAATATCTTCCTTAATTGTTGCTACTACAGACTCTGTTGTAAGTAATGTAGATGCAACACTGTTAGCATTCTGGAGAGCACTTCTTGTAACCTTAGCAGGATCAAGAATTCCTGCCTCTATCATATCAACATACTCACCGTTAAGTGCATCAAAGCCAAATCCAACCTCTGATTCTCTAACCTTATTGATAATTACAGCTCCCTCAAGACCTGCATTGTATGCAATATGGAATAATGGAGCTTCAAGTGCCTTTAAGATTATCTCTGCTCCTGTCTTTTCATCACCTGAAAGTGTATTAGCAAGTTCAGCAACCTTCTTAGATGCATGGATATAAGCTGAACCACCACCTGAAATAACGCCTTCTTCAACTGCTGCTCTTGTAGCATTAAGAGCATCTTCCATACGAAGCTTTGCTTCCTTCATCTCTGTCTCTGTTGCAGCTCCAACTCTGATAACAGCTACACCACCTGCAAGTTTTGCAAGTCTTTCCTGTAACTTTTCTCTGTCAAAATCAGAAGTTGTCTCTTCAATCTGAGACTTAATCTGAGAAACTCTTGCATCTATCTCATCCTTAGAGCCCTCACCATCAACAATAACTGTATTTTCCTTCTGAACCTTAACTGACTTTGCTCTACCAAGCATATCAATTGTAGTATCCTTAAGTTCAAGTCCAAGTTCCTCTGAAATAACCTGACCACCTGTAAGAATAGCAATATCCTTAAGCATTTCCTTACGTCTGTCACCGTAACCCGGAGCCTTAACAGCTACAACATTAAATGTTCCTCTTAACTTATTAACAATAAGTGTTGTAAGAGCCTCTCCTTCAACGTCTTCTGCAATAATAAGGAGCTTAGCACCACTCTGGACAATCTGCTCAAGAACAGGAAGAATTTCCTGAATATTAGAAATCTTCTTATCTGTAATTAAGATGTATGGATTATCAAGTACAGCTTCCATCTTATCCATATCTGTTGCCATATATGCTGAGATGTATCCTCTGTCAAATTGCATACCTTCTACAAGGTCAAGCTCAGTCTTCATTGTCTTTGATTCTTCAATTGTAATAACACCATCGTTAGAAACCTTTTCCATAGCATCGGCAACCATCTGTCCAACCTCAGGATCTCCTGCTGAAATAGATGCAACCTTAGCAATCTGATCCTTACCGTTAACCTTCTGACTCATTGAAGCAATAGCCTCTACTGCACAATCAGTAGCCTTCTTCATACCTCTTCTAAGGATAATAGGGTTAGCACCTGCAGCAAGGTTCTTCATACCTGCATTTACCATTGCCTGGGCAAGAACTGTAGCTGTTGTTGTACCGTCACCTGCAACATCGTTAGTCTTTGTTGCAACTTCCTTAACAAGCTGAGCTCCCATATTCTCAAATGAATCCTCAAGTTCAATATCCTTGGCAATTGTAACACCATCATTAGTGATAAGTGGTGCTCCATAAGACTTATCAAGTACAACGTTACGTCCTTTAGGTCCTAATGTAACTCTTACTGTATTAGCTAACTTATTAACGCCTTCCTCAAGTGCTTTTCTTGCTTCAATTCCGTATTTAATTTCCTTTGCCATAACTTTATAATCCTCCTAAAAATCAAAAACTTTATATAAAATCTTATTCTTCAATAGTTGCAAGAATATCGCTCTGCTTAATAACGATAAATTCTTCATCATCAAGTTTAACTTCTGTTCCGGCATACTTAGAATAAATAACTTTATCTCCGGCTTTAACCTGCATTGTAACTTCCTTACCATCAACAACTCCGCCAGGTCCTACAGCTACAACCTCTGCCTGTGATGGTTTTTCCTTTGCCTGTCCCGGTAAAACAATTCCTGATTTTGTAGTTTCCTCAGCAACCAATGCCTTAATTACAACTCTGTCTCCTAATGGTACTAACTTCATATATATTCCTCCATTCCGCTGTCTTCTACGTAATGTGGCAGCTTTTGTTTTTATTTGTTAGCACTCATTTAGTTCGAGTGCTAATTTCAATAATCATAAAATATCATCCGCCAACTTTTTTGTCAACAGCTATTTCTAAATATATTATTCTTTTAATATTTTGATTATAATTTTTTTATTTTTTCTTCAATCCCATTTTTACGGTTTTACCGTAATAAAACAGATATTGCTGGGCATATCCCCCCAACTCTCCGTATTGTTTTTTTGCAAATTCTGCAATCACATCCTTAGGTGTATCTGCTCCATCAAAGTACATATGCTCCATAATCCGCTTTATCCATACGTCTACAGGAAAGCTGTCTCTTTTCCCCAGTGAAAAAAGGCTCACACAGCTTGCCACCTTACTTCCTACCCCTTTGATTCTGCACAATTCATCTATACACTGCTCACAATTCATATTTTGAAATGTTTTAACACTAATATCTCCCTTATATACCATATCCACTGCATTTCTTATGTAAGGCGCCCTAAAGCCCGTCTTTAAATCCTTTAATTCCTGAATTCCGGCATCATTAAGCTGTTCCACACTTGGAAATGAATACATAGGTATGCCTGCCACTTCCCCCTTAAAATCTCCGTATTTTTCAGAAATATCAGCAACTATTTTCTTTATATGAGGTATTTGTTTATTTTGTGAAATGATAAATGAAATAAGAGTCTCAAAGAAATCCTGGTTGAGTATCCTTACTCCCTGCATGGCACTTATGGCCTCCCACAGCTTTTCATCTGACTTAAGTAAAGATTCTTTAATAAGCCCGTAATCTCTTTCCAAATCAAAATATTTTCTCCACAATGAGTTATACTCCTGTTCCGCGGTATTATAAAATATCAGGGTATTATCTTCCTGTCGTATGTGAAGCAATCTGTTATATGCTGTAAGTACATACTCCTCTTCATCAATTTTATTAAAATGAAAACACTGACCGCACTCCAGAGTTTCTTTAAGGTCAAAATCTTTTACATTATTTACTATATAATCTTTCATTCTTTTGGACTTCCTTTTTTTCCTGTTTCGTATTAAAATTTACATATATACTACAACAAATCGAAAAACATTACCATAGAAAGAGTTTTTATATGAATATCAAAAAATTTCTTGTTCCGGTTATAGGAGCATTTACTATATTATCCTTTTCAGGATGCACTCTGCCTTTCGTCTCTGATTCTTCCGTAAGCGACGAAAACGGCATATCATATCAGGCTTACGAATACAAGGCCTCTTCCCAGGAAGAAGTTATTAATTATATAACACAAGCCGTATCAAAAAACGAAAACACATGCTACATATTTGTAACAGATGAATCATTAATCGATGCCAACACCTGGCTTTTATATGTCAATGGGATTGAACAGATACAAGTTGAATATCGTAGAGTTAAAGATGGTTTTAATATGAAAGTAACCTTTGACTGCTGGGATAATTATGCAATAATGCACGCATATAACACCAAAGATACTTCCGTCCTTAACGAACGACAGTTAACACTTTACAACAAGTATATAAGTGTACTTAATGAAGTCACTTCTCCTTACAACAGTGATGTGGAAAATGAACTGGCAATCCATGACTATCTGGTTTCCAACATTACTTATGTAGAAAAAGAAGACTCTATATTTAACGCTTATGACGCCCTGATAAATGGCGAAGCAGTATGCAGCGGGTACGCAGAATGTTTCAAAACATTTATGGATATGCTGGGAATCGAGAATGATACCATTTCGGGAAATGCCGGCAATCAGCAGCACATCTGGAATGTTGTAAAGCTTGATGGAGTATGGTATCAGGTTGATGTAACATGGGATGACCCTGTAGGTTCAACAAGTAAATATGTTGATCACTCTTACTTTAATATTACCGGTGCTGATATGGCCCTTGATCATACATGGGACCGTGACAAATTTTCCGCCTTTGAAAGTAACTCATCATCATACCCTTATTCATATGCTTCAATTGCAAAGCTTGCTAATGTTAATTCTCAGGGTGAACTTAACAAGTTGATTAAAAATACTATCTCCTCAAGAAAAGAAAGGATTGAATTTATTTCGTCCTCTTCCGACATTGATATTAAAAAAGCTATTACCGCGGCCGGAACACAGCTTTCATATTCTTACAAGAATACACCAAGAACCGCCTACACGTTGTACTCTGTGACATTTACCTATTAATGATCAGGGTGTCAAAAGCCCATTATGAAAAACTTCAGTGGCAAATTGCACAAAAAAGATTGGTTAAATGACTTTTGTGCTGTGGAGATGAGCCTCTAAAAATCGTGAAAGCCTTTGCTGAACACGATTTTTGCCCTAAGAGGCTCATCGGAACGGTTAGCACAATGGAATGCAAACAATCTTTTCTGTGCAATTTGTTATGAAATAATAATCTTAAAGAAGTGAATTATTCTTGGTTATTGCCCTTGGAAGAGAATCTTTGGCATTTTTCCAAGGCTCATTAGCATTCCTATGGTCAAATTTATCAATAAACCACTCAACATCATCTCTTACACGTTTCATATTTTCAAGATACACATCCGTAGTTATTTTTACAAAATCCTCATATTCATTTCCACTCAGCGTATTACTTGCTTTTCTCATGAGTGACTTATAATGACTTGTGCAAAATCCTTTACAACCTTCATATTTTTTCTTAAATTCATTATCATGTCTATACATATAAATAACCGTATCTATATATCTGTCAAATGTCTGATTTATTCTATCACATATAAAACAGCTTTTCTCAAGGTCATCTATATATCCGCATACTCCGGCTTCTTTTCCCTTCTTTAAAAGCTTCTTTCCGCTTCCCGTATCTGATGAATACTGCTCAACCTCTTTAATAACTCTGTCCATATGAGTTTTCATAACCAGGGCAAATCCAAGACGGTTATTCATGTCGTATACCTGTTTAATGTGTCTTTTACAAAACCCTTTTTTGTCCGTCTGCTCCCTAATATCATCTTCCATATAGCTTGGTCCCATTGAATACTCCACCGCATCATTTTCCAGTTTGGTATACATTGAACAAATCGGACATTCACAATCCTGATTAAAGGCATCATTAACAGCTATTGTATATATTTTTTCTTTCATCTGTTCCTCCATATCCTTCCACAAGAATAATTGGAGAAGGTTTAAAACCTTCTCCTTAATTCAACATTTTCCCGGTCTGAATGCGGGATTGAATGCATAGTAATTATTAGAATCAAGTTTATCCTGAACTATGGATAATGCTTCACCGAATCTCTGGAAATGCACTATTTCCCTTTCACGTAGGAATTTCAACGGTTCAAGCACATCCGGGTCATCACAGGCAAGTCTGATAAGATTATCATAAGTAGATCTGGCCTTTTGCTCCGCTGCCATATCCTCCACAAGATCAGTTATGGAATCGCCTTTGGATTGGAATTCGCAGGCATTAAAAGGTATTCCTCCTGCTGCCTGAGGCCAGACTCCTGCGGTATGGTCCACATAATAAGCCTCAAATGGAGTTCCCTTAATCTGCTCCATTGTAAGATTTCTTGTAAGCTGGTGTACCATGGTGGCTACCATTTCGAAGTGACCAAGTTCTTCCGTACCAATATCTGTCAACAACCCTGATACTTCTCTGTATGGCATAGCATACCTCTGTGAAAGATACCTCATAGATGCACCTATCTCACCATCCGGTCCACCATACTGACTTATTATCATAGCTGCCAGCGTCGGATTAGTTTGTTTTATATTGATAGGATACTCAAGTCTTTTTTCATAATTCCACATATCAGCATTCCTCCACTTCCCATGGCATAGGAGTCGCTACCCACATCCAATAATTGTCACCACTCATGTGCAGCTTATCTATTGGTCCGTAGTAATCGGAATATTTTTCTATATATTTTCTATACTGTTCCTTGATATCCATATAATATTCAATCGCCTGAACATCATCCGGATGTGTATCCAGATACAATCCCGTCTCCACCAGAACAAAACCAAGCTCATATATATTCATCATTAAGGCTTTTTTATCTTGTCTTATATTACAGCTTTTGCTCTGACAGCCGCCCTGTCTGCTCATTTGATACTGATTTGAATTAGTTGTATTCATCATGATTTACCTCCCTTGTATGGTTTATCAAGACAAGGGAACAAAGTTCCTCGGCGCAATGCTTCACAAGGTTTATACAACTTTGACCATCTCTGCCATGGAACATAACACATAGCTAATGCCTGTTCTCTTTGATTGCTGTAATTCATATTCCACTCCCTAAATACAGTTCAATACAATATATGTCAGCTTTAGCCAAATGTTACTTTTAGTATGCCATTACCTCATAGCCATCCTGTGTTACATGAACCATAATTTCCCACTGGGCAGAGTAAGAATTGTCATCTGTATATATAGTCCATCCGTTATTTTCATCAATATAAATATCAGAACCGCCCGCATTTATCATAGGCTCAATTGTAAATACCATGCCGGGAGCCATAACCATGCCCGTTCCCTTTCTTATTACATAACTTACAAATGGAGTTTCATGGAATTCCAATCCAATACCATGTCCTCCAACCTCTCGAACCACTGAATATCCGTTAGTTTTGGCATGATCATTAATTGCCTGAGCTACATCACCTAAATGTCCCCATGGCTTAACCTGCTGTAATCCCAGCTCTACGCATTCCTTTGCTACATCTACAAGCTTTTTATGCTCCGGTGCAACACTACCTATACAGAACATTCTTGATGAATCTGAATAATATCCGTTAAGAATTGTAGAACAGTCAACATTAATAATATCCCCATCGATAATCTGAATATTAGAGGATGGGATACCATGACAAACCTGCTCGTTGATAGATGTACAGACGCTCTTTGGAAATCCTTCATAGTTGAGAGGTGCCGGAATTCCTCCCATTTTTGTGGTCTGTTCATAAACCATCTGATTAATTTCCTCTGTAGTCATTCCAGCCTTTATATGCTCTCCGACATAATCAAGAACAGCAATGTTTATTTTGCTGCTTTCTCTCATACCCTGAAGCTGCTCTTCATTTTTTATAATGGATCTTGGTGGAACCTTGTGGAATTTCTTTTTATAGGCTTCAAGTTTCCTGTCAAAATCCATATGACACTCACAATAAGGTTTACCGCTGTTACACCAACAGGGATCATTTTTCATTAATTTTTTCATACTAATCTCCATTCCATTACATGGTTTTTATTGTTGCAGCACTTCCATAATACTTGGAAAGAACTGCTTCTTACGTGATACAACACCTTCAAGAACTGCACAATTTCCTGATATGGTATCAAGATTAAATGCCTGTCTTAAAACGTTTTCCGAATTCTTACCTGCAAACAAAATATAAGAGGTTTCTGACATAATATCTGTCAGCATAAGATATACCATATCTATCCCCGCTTCCCCTGTAACACTGCTTATATAACTTGACTCCCTGTCTATCAGTCCCCTTATTTCCTCAATACTCATGGAATTTATCTGTCCTACACCGATTGATATATCATTTACTGTAAATTTCTTAAAATCCCTGAAGAATATTTCTTTATCCGTCTTAGATGAAAGATTACTTCCCGCCTTAAACATTTCCCTTCCGTACTGTTCCGGTTCAATCTGTGCTATGGCAGACAACTCCATGCAGGCATGAATATCCTCCCCTGTGCAGGTTGGCGATTTAAATATAAGGGTATCTGAAATAATTGCCGAACATAAAAGAAAGGCTGTTTTCTTATCAATTTCAACATTATTCTCCCGGTACATTTTATATATGATGGTTGCGGTACATCCCAAAGGCTGATTTCTAAAAAATACAGGTGCAATTGTTTCAATGGAACCAAGCCTGTGATGATCAATAATCTCCAGAATTTCAGCATCCTCTACACCGTTAACCGCCTGACTTTTCTCATTATGGTCTACCAGTACAAGCTTCTTTCTTCCCGCCTTTAACAGATTACGTCTGCTTATCATTCCTATATAGCAGCCATTATCATCCTCTATAGGGAAATCCCTGTGACGCTTCTGTGCCATAATATCCTTTATATCATCAATATAATCCCTCATTTTAAATGTAATGAGTCCCTCTCGCTCCTTCATAAAGAAGCTTACAGGAATAGCCTGATTAAGAAGTCTGGCTACAGTATATGTGTCATGTTGCGTAGTCATTATTATGCAATCATGGTCCCCTGCTATCTTCGCAATGGTATTGGATACTTTAGCCCCTTCACATACAATAAGGCACCCTGCATTCATCTCTATGGCACACAGTTGTGATTCATATCTGTTTCCAATAATTACCATATCACCCGGATCTATCATATTCTCCATCACATCCGGATTAGTTGTAGCTATAATCATCTTTCCATGCTGCAGCTGGGTGTTGGCATTACCTGTAATCACAGTTGCATCAAGAGTCTCAACAATATTCATAACAGATGTGCGAGAGGCAGAGAGTACGTTACTGTCATACATTTCAAAATATGATTTTGCAATGTCCCCAATGGTTACAAGTCCTATAAGTCTTGTCCCCTCAGTTATGGGAAGGGTTACCACATCCAACTGTTTCATAAGCTTCCATGCTGTTCTTACGGATGTATTTTTATCAATTCCTTCCGTCTTTCGTATATCAATATCCTTGACCTGCGGTCTTACATCCTTTATATATTCCGGTGGTTTAACTCCGCATTTTTCAAGAACAAAATGCGTTTCTTCATTCAGATGCCCCGCTCTTTTTGCCTTATAATTATGGGTTCCTGTAATTTTATTTTTTAACTCTGCATAGCATAATGCCGAACATACAGAATCAGTATCCGGATTCTTATGTCCAATTACAAATACGTCACTCACAGCCATCCCCCCTCATATACTTCAGATTTATCCAGGTATCGGTGAAAATATTTTAAACATATTACAATTATGTACTTCCGCGAAAAGAAAGTCCAGTGCATATTATGAGGATTATCCCATCAGCCCTGGTTTTACACCAACTCTGACTTATCAGATAATCCTATCCTGCACCGGACTTATGTATAACACAATCTGATTATTTTCTAAAGACTACAATCTTTGTCTCTTCAGTATATCCTATTGTCTTCATGTATTCCTTCAAATTATTAATTGCATCTCTATATACAAAATATGCATCATAACATTTCTTAAATGCTTCGAGAGCCTTATCCACATCACCTGCATCTTTGGCATTCCATGATTCACAGGCATACTTATGAACTGTTCTATGCGCCTGGTCAACATTCTTAAACTGGCTGCTTCCTGTTATCTTTGGATCTGTCTGTTCATGTATCCACTTACCAATCTTACATGTATCCGGATTGTTAAGCTGGGTAATCTTTAACTGCTCGAAACCAACAGCATTATTGTATACTCTCCACATTAATATAAAGTGGTCGATTTCGAAAATTCTTAACTTATCCTGTACAGTTACATCTCCCGCCTCCCTAAACATATCACTACGACATGTATCTATATATCTTCCTATCTGATAGATATGAGTACCTGTCTCATAACACTCTTTTGTGAGAATTCCATAACTGTCGGAAATACCCTGAACCTGCTTTGCAAATGCTTTTGTGATTTCTGACTGTTTATCAACATCTTCAAAGATACTGTCCACAGAATCATTTATGGCTACCATCTGATTATTCATACTCTCAATATCATCAAGAGAAACTTCAACCTTTTCATTGCCCTCTCTCAACTTGGCCGTTGTCTCATCCATAGATGCCGCAAGCACCTCAATATCTGTTTTCAGTTCATTAACATACTTTACAATATCCTCAGCCGATTCTGAGGTATTGCTTGATAATTGTCTCACCTGATCAGCAACAACTGCAAAGCCCTTACCGGCTTCTCCTGCTCTGGCTGCCTCAATTGACGCATTAAGAGCAAGAAGATTACTCTGGCTTGCTACCTTCTTAACAATATCTACAATCTCACCAATCTTATTAATCTTCTCCTGGAATGCCTGAACCTGCAGGTTGATTTTTTCAATCTTTTCTGAAGATTCATTAACCACACGAATACTCTCATTCATATTGGCTGTACTGTTCTGAGAAGTTGCAAGCATCTCATGTGTACTGTTCTTAATTTCTCCCATATAAGAAGAAATATTAGAGATGGATGTCTCAAGATTAATACTTGCATCACTCATATCATTAATAGCTTTCTCCTGAGAAGATACCTGATCCAATGTGTTCTTTACAAACGAGTTATCACCAATAGACTGCATTGCCTCATTAAGTCTCATAATAAAGTTATTGTTAGCTCTTTTGTAAGCTTTAACAATCTCATTGAGTTTCTCAGCATATATAGGATCTGTAAATCCCTCAGGCGATACCTTACTAAAATCACCTGTAATCATCCTATCCATAGCTTGTAATAATAACTGTCTGTCATTCTCAAATGTGTTATTTACACCAGTCTTTTTTCCAAACATACCCTATTCCTCCAAAGTCAAACACCTTGTATTAAATTGTCACCCATTCAATCACCAACATAATAACATAATATTCCTGTTTTATACAACAGATTTATTCTCATTTTATACAAAAATACTTATAATTTGATTTCAGTAACCCAAAAAAAATTTTAGAATAATATAATTACTGAACATAATAAAGCGAGATATGATATGAAAAGGTTCAATCGCATAATTTCCGTCATGCTTGCAACAATTTTTGTTATAAGCATGACAGCCTGCTCATCCACAAATAACACAGGAAACAAAAAAATTACTCTTAACGAGGTAGCCCATTCTATATTCTATGCACCTCAGTACGTGGCAATAGAACTGGGATACTTTGAAGAGGAAGGTATTGACCTGACTCTGGAAACAGGTTTTGGTGCCGACAAGGTTATGACAGCTCTGGTCAGCAATGAGGCCGACATTGGTTTTATGGGTTCCGAAAGTTCAATCTATGTCTACCAGGAGGGCTCTGACGACTACGCCGTAAACTTCGCCCAGCTCACCCAGAGAGCCGGTAATTTCCTGGTTTCCAGAACCAATGACACCGATTTTAAATGGTCTGACCTTAAAGGCAAAAAGGTAATTGGCGGTCGTGCCGGTGGTATGCCTGAAATGTTATTTGAATACATTTTAAAGAAGAACAATATTTCTCCTGCTGATGACCTTACCATTTTACAAAATGTTGACTTTGGTTCCACCTCTGCCGCATTTACTTCCGGAATCGGCGACTACACTATAGAATTTGAACCGGCAGCAACATTACTTGAACAGCAAAATGCCGGATATGTTGTAGCATCTTTGGGTACTGACAGCGGATACGTTCCATATACTGCATATTGTGCAAAAAAGAGCTTTATGGATAAGAATCCTGAAGTAATCCAGAGTTTCACCAATGCCATACAAAAAGGTCTTGATTATGTAAATTCCCACACCGCCGACGATATTGCTTCCGTTATAGCTCCTCAATTTCCTGAGACAGACCTTGACACAATAACTACCATTGTTGAAAGATATAAATCTCAGGATACATGGAAGGAAAATACTGTATTTGAAGAAGAGAGTTTCTCCCTCTTAAAGAATATATTAAAAGATGCCGGCGAACTTACAAGTGATGTTCCATACAACAAGCTTGTAGACACCTCATTTGCCAGAACAGCAGCAGAAAATAGACGTTAATAAAGGTGCTGTCGCATTAAGAAATTAGTGCGGCACCTCTTTTTCTATGTCAAAAACAACATATAGTTCTGCAGTTCAGGCACGCTTGTGCTGCTCTCGCCTCGCAACGGATACTACATGAACTATATGTTGTCTTTTTTAGTCTTTGAAGGCGCCGCAATCTACATTTCATAATGGGAACAAAAGCCTGCTAATTATGAGATATCAAAAAACTGGAAATATAAGAATGATACTGGCAGGATATGTCAGTGAGAAAAAAACTGAAAAAGAGTATTTTTCACAGAAAAAAGAGGCCTCGCCTCAACGATTTTTTATCATTAAAGCGACAGCCCCATATATATATCATCCTTTTAAAAACTGCCTGAATCTTTTATTATGATTTTCCAGATATTCAATTACCCATCCCACAAGCTTACACATGCAATAGAAAATAAGCACTGCTGCAAGCATAAGAAGGTGAGTAATATGTTTCATCTCTTTTGTGAGCACCTCAATGGCAAATAATTCTTTGAAAAAATTATAACAGATAAATATTCCTGCTGTCATTGCAACACACACCAGAATTCTTGTTATATTCCACGGCTTACATACCCTTACCAGTGTTGCGATTCCCACAACCAGCAGCACACTTATGGCAACAGTAGAAATCTGTTCATTTGACAGTCCCATAGCATTTCCGTAAATAGATATCAATGAAAGAATGATAAAATCTGTAAGTCCCGCAGGAAGCGCCTTTAAAATCACATTAACCAGAAAATCTCCTTTTATAAGGCTTCTGTTAGGCTGCAACGCAAGGAAAAATGCAGGTATTCCTATGGTAAATGCCCCCAGAAGGGAAAGCTGTGTAGGATACAACGGATACAGATTTGCAGCAATAAGTGTAAGGAATGTTGTAAGAATAGAAAAAATATTTTTTACCAGGAACAGTGAAGCGGAGCACTGAATATTGTTTACAACTCTTCTTCCTTCAAGTACAACAGATGGCATTTTTGAAAAATCCGAATCAAGAAGCACTACCTGAGCCGCATTGCTGGCTGCTTCGCTTCCCGAAGCCATAGCTACACTACAATCAGCACATTTCAGGGCAAGAACATCATTAACGCCATCCCCTGTCATGGCAACCACCTTACCTAATGCTTTGTAGGCCATAATTATTTTCTTTTTCTGTTCAGGAATAACTCTGCCGAACACAGTATATTTTTTTACCGCTTCTGCAATATCTTCATCCGTTTTAAGAGTTCCGGCATCAATATAATTTTCTGCATTTCTGATTCCTGCCCTTATGGCAACATTAGAAGCTGTTGTCGGATTATCCCCGGAAATAACAACAATATCCACACCCTGATCCGCAAAATATGAGAATGTCTGCCTTGCAGTATCTCTTATCTCATTTTCTATAATAATAAATGCAAGAGGAGTCACTGCTTTTTCAAGAACTTCCCCACGAATTTCTTCATTAGCTTTTCCGAAAACAATAATTCTTTCTCCTCTTCCCGAATACCTGTCAAATATTTCCTGATATTCAGAATAATCACTAAGCAGTACATACTCGGGAGCTCCAAAAACATATCCTTCTCCGTTTATAACTGCTCCGCTGTACTTTATCCTGGATGAAAATGTTATTACTCTTTCTGCCTTATCATAGTTATCCAAATTATCGTTATCCACAAAATAAGACTTAACAGCCTTTATTGTTTCATTGTCATCATGCATATTAACAGCAACCGATGCTATAAGACAGCTTATATTTTCGCCCATGAAAACCACGTCACTTACTGACATGTCAGGTCTTGTTATGGTTCCTGTCTTATCCACACACAACACATTTACCCTTGCCAGAGTTTCAACACAGTTCATCTCATGAACCAGAACTTTTTTCTTTCCCAACCTCATTACACTGACAACAAGCGCCACGCTGGCAAGCAGATACAGCCCTTCCGGTATCATTCCTACAAGAGAAGCTACAACTGATACAACACTGTCCTTTATGGAGTTTCCAAGATAATAATGATTCTGGATATACATAATAACACCTAAAGGAATAATAATAACACCAATAATCTTCACCATTTTATCAAGTGAACGCATCATCGTCGTCTGCTGTTTTCTTCTTCCGGCTTTGGCCTCAAGCGCGAGTTTTGCAGCATAAGCTTCATGTCCTACATTTGTAAGCTGTGCCTTACATTCTCCTGAAACAATAAAACTTCCTGAAAGAAGTATATCGCCTTCATACTTCAAAACTTCATCAGATTCTCCTGTCACAAGAGCTTCATTAACTCTTACGCTTCCTTCCACCACAATTGCATCTGCACTCAATTGGTTTCCCGATTCAAATATACACAAATCACCTTTCACCAAAGTGGTAGAATCCACAACTGATATCACACTATCTCTTATAACCTTGGTTTTGGGCGCATTAACCACAGTAAGCCTGTCTAAAACAAGCTTAGCACGTATTTCCTGCACTATTCCAATTATTGTGTTAATAATAATAATAGGCAAAAATGTCATATTAACATAAGATCTTACCAATATAAGCATTAATGAGAATATCCCAAACACAAAATTGAAGTAAGTAAATACATTCCCTGCTATTATCTGACCTATGCTTTTTGACTGATTGCCCACCGGAATATTAGACATCCCTTTGGAAGTAAGTTCCAAAACCTCGTCAGTTGATAACCCTTTATTGACATCAGTCATTAACGTACTCGAACTCCTTTAAAACCAATTTGTATATAAGTAACGGTGCAATAATATCTATAGCCGCTTTAATAACAAAGCATACGATAATACTCGTTTGAGATTTGTAATCAAAGGACTGGAAAGATATATAACTAAAGAACTGTATTATGGCAGCATAACATATCCACAAATTGCTGAGTTTCCCTTTCATAACTGCATATACAACAGAACTTAAGGCTACCGCAAGGAGAATATCAAGAGTAGCTGCGATACCCATAAGAAGCCACATATACTCAGGAGCCTCATAAAGCATATCTATAGATGTACTTATGGAAATCATCTGTTCCTCTGTCATGCCCTCAAGCATAGACGAAAGGCCTACAGAATTGATACCTGAAACATAAGACATATTGGCAACCATAGACAATCCAAAAAGAACAATTCCGTCTCCTAAAGCAAGTCCAATTCCTGAAAGGTATACATCTCCCTTTCTTTCATATCGTCCTATTGAAATTTTGCCAAGAAGGGCTCTTGCCATAGTAATTCCCACTGCTGAGAACATACAATAAAGGAAAGTGTATGTTTGGGTATTATATGTGATTGCTTCGTTAATTCCCGGAAACAAAGCAAGAATTGATAAACACATTACAGTAAAAATATATACAAATATAGAATACGTGAAAATTCCTGCCACCACATTAACAAAGCGTCCGTTCCATCTTCTCATAACTACAATAATCATTACAATAAATGCTGATAATGCCAGCACAAGACCTGCCTGCATCATGGTCTCTATAGACCCCGGCAATGTCCTATCTAAACTAATTCCTAAATCTTCCATCGACTAGCCTCCTTAAAAATCCAAAAGAGCAGCCACTATCACCATAGTGACTGCTCCCCTCATAATCTTGATTGTGCAACAATATAACTTTTCAATAATCTATAAAATCAGGAAAAGGCACACTGTGAACCATTCGGATTATAATTTTGTTACGTTAGTAGCCTGAGGACCCTTTGCACCTTCTGTTACGTCAAACGAAACAGCTGCACCTTCCTCCAAAGACTTAAAGCCTTCCATGTTAAGTCCTGAGTAATGTACAAATACATCATTTCCTGACTCATCACTGATAAAGCCGTAACCCTTCTGGTTATTGAACCACTTTACTGTACCCTGCATTTCAAGTACCTCCAAAAAAAATATATGGTGAAAACACCTTCTCCATATTATCATCTAACCTTAGTGGTGTCAACTTATTAATTCACCTTAAACACGCACAATTCATAGCTTTTCCGTCCATATATACTTAATATTTGGGGGACCCTACCACATAGGTGGTTCTGCTTAATTCAATCTTATCACTACCCCTTTGAACCACTGCTACTTCATCTTTATTTCTTATGGTAGATTTTGGAACTTTTATTAATCTGTCACTTACAAGCTCCACTGCCACCTCTTTGTTATTGATATAAACCGCACTGAAATCATTGAAATTTTCGCCACAGACACATATATAATCCTTAAAATCGTACACATCCGTAATTTTTATTTCGTCAATTCCCATTTTAAGGTCCGTTGCCACATAAGGTATTTCACCATTATATACACTCTTTTTGCCATAAAGAATATCATATTCCAGTATCTTCAGATTCTTTAAATAATTTTCATCGTTATACCTTAACTGGTGATACTTCATAATGTATCCTTCTGATACACCAATATTTTGAAATACATAAGCAGACAACTGAAAAGCCTCAAGATTCACATCTTTTTTCTCCATTTCAAAATTAGACCATATAAAATATGGTGTATTATATATATCACCACTCTTCATATTTTCATTCTTAAAAGAAAACGTAGGAAGATGATCCCCATACATAACAAGTACAGTTTCTTCATCTCTGTTAGAGAGCATATCTACCAGTTCCCCAATAAACTTATCCATTTCATATATCTGATTAACATAATACTCAAACTGGCTCTTTTCTTCCTGATTTAAAAAATCAGACACCTTAATCTTGGGAGTATATCCTTCGGGCATCTGAGAAGGGTAATCTCCATGTCCCTGAACAGATATGGTAAATACATAATCCATACCTTCCGTTGAATCAAGGGCTTTTTGGATTTCTCCCGTAAGTATATTATCCTTTGCCCATCCCGTAGGCGTACAGGTATATCCGCTCATATATTCAATAGATGTAAAAGTATCATATCCCAGATGAGAAAAAATCTTGTATCTGTCATAAAATGTAGCATCATTATTATGAATAGCGTGAGTAGCATATCCTAAGTTTTTAAGATTATAGGCAGCCGACTCACATGTACGAGACTGCATAACCGTCTTATAAGGATATTCTCCCGGTCCGAAATCATCAAGATTGACTCCGGTCTGAACTTCAAATTCAGTGTTAGCTGTTCCTGCTCCAAATGCAGGTACTGAAAGATAACCCGAAGAGCATTCTTCCAAAATTTTATCCAGATTAGGAGTAGGATTTTCTGAAAATGTAACACCCTTTACTTCTTTAGGATCAAAGAAAGACTCTAATTGAACAAATATTACATTTGGTGTTTTCTCTGTCGCTTCAATCACTCCATCATCAATGCTCTGCTTCAACTCATCCATATATTCTTCCGAGTACTCTTTAGATTTACTGATACCATGGTCTACAACACTACTCACAAAACAGTACGCAAAACCGTACTGTTTATAAGCCTGAGCAAGATTTCCAAAATGCGTCTGCACATATCCGCTTATAATAAGAGTTGCAGCAAATCCATAAGCAATAAGAAACATAAAAACAAACCTTATTATTCCAAAAAAATAAAATTTTTTATTCTCAATATCCGTTTCTATCTTAGGCGCTTTTCTCCACAGTATTACAAGTCCCACTACAACCAGAACCAATCCAATTGCAATAAGAATCATCTCCAGTATATTGATATATATAGGAATAACCTTTATTGCATCTTTTATGAGCATAATATCCATGGCCGTAAAAGGAGTTTTACGTGAAGACAAAACGATAAAATTAGTTATTGATAATAAAATCCATACAACAGAAATTGAAATATAAGCAAAAACTCTTCTCTTAAACACAAGGGCCAATGACATACTCGCCGCAATAATTAAAGTATTTAACAAGAATATAACTGGGCTGGTAAACATACTCACAAGCCCAGTTAAATTTCTTTTGCTAAAACATTCCATAACCATATTCAGACATACTGAATATACAATTGTGCGAATAAGAGCCATTTGCCATAACTTTTTCATATAGCTTTTAATCTTTTCCATAACAATCTCTCATTCCTAAAACAATGCATCTGAGCGATATACACTCAGATGCATTACAATTAATCCTTTTTTACCAAATCCATGAGGGTTCTGGCCTTATCCTTGATCTTTGATGATGCAATTCTTGAGGTAAGAATTGCAGCCCCGAATCTTCTACATTCCGATTCATCTCCACATTTGTAAGCAAGACTTGCCAGAAGATAATTTATTGTCATCTCATCCATACCGCATATTGGAGGATACTGGGTTGCCAAGGCCTCTTTAAATCCCATATAGGCATCGGCAATATACTCATCAAGACACTTCTGCTGCACAGCTATTTTATCTTCAGGAATTCCCAATTGACGCATTCTTTCAATTCTTCCTTCATACAACCAAGCCAGCCTTAAACATATATAAGCACTTTCTCCAGGTTTGCCGCACATTATCATCTCTGTGAGAAGAGCCATTTTACATCTTCTGATTGCTACATCATAAGAATATGTCTCCCCTTCCTTCCATGTAACATAGAACTTACTTCCAATATATTCTTTAATATCATTTCTCTGCTTGGCTGTCATGTGTCCGTAAGTTCTTTGGGTGGCAGCATAACCACAATGAGGACACATTATTACATCATACTTGGTACAATCAATACCTGAATATAGAGGTTTAAGTATATCATCTGTACCTATATATCTTGCTTTTCCGGTTCTTACCTGTTTTGTTATGAATGTCCTTTCACAGACATAACAGTCGATTTTTTTATCAAACAGGTAAGAAGCCTCATTATCGTCACCCATAATAGTCTCCATTTCAAAGGTTTATTTATTCGCAAGTCAACAACTATATAATTACTTATTAGGAAGCTTAAATGAACTCTTTAATGATACAATTCTGTTAAAAATTGGTGAACCTTCTTTTGAATCTTTGTTGTCCACACAGAAATATCCGTTTCTTACAAATTGGAATCTGTCGCCAACAACTGCATTTTCAAGTTCCGGTTCAAGATAACAGTCCTTAATAACCGTAAGAGAATTAGGATTTATATTAATAGAGCCATCTTCCTCGTTATATACACCCTTCTCTTCGTCAACAATATTTTCGTATAATCTAACCTCAGCTTTAACACCCTTAGATGCTGATACCCAGTGTATAGTTCCCTTTACCTTACGTTCGGTGAAATTACCACCTTTTGTTGCCGGATCATAGGTACAATGTATCTCTACAACCTTTCCATTTTCATCCTTAACAAAATCCGTACAGGTAACAAAATAAGCATTCATAAGTCTGACTTCATTTCCCGGGAACAGTCGGAAATATTTTTTAGGAGGTTCTTCCATGAAGTCTTCTCTTTCAATATAGAGTTCCCTGGTAAACGGAACCATTCTTGTTCCCATTTCAGGATTTTCCTGATTATTGGAAACCTCCATATATTCAACCTGATCTTCAGGATAATTATCTATAACAAGCTTAACAGGGTCAAGAATTGCCATCATTCTTTTAGCCTTTAGTTTCAAATCCTCTCTTATGCAGTATTCAAGCATAGGATACTCAACAGAACCCTGAGCCTTGGTAACTCCCACAAGATCTACAAACATTTTAATAGATTCAGGAGTAAACCCTCTTCTTCTTAACGCTGCAATAGACACAAGTCTTGGATCATCCCATCCGTCTACCACTCCGTCTTCAACAAGTCTCTTAATATATCTCTTACCTGTAACGACATTAGTAAGATAAAGCTTGGCAAACTCTATCTGCTTAGGTGGATTCTCATATTCCAGTTCTCTCACTACCCAGTCATACAATGGTCTGTGATCCTCAAACTCCAGAGTACAAATAGAATGTGTAACTCCTTCTATGGCATCCTCAATAGGATGAGCAAAATCATACATTGGATAGATACACCATTTATCACCTGTTCTGTGATGGGAAATATGAGCCACTCTGTAGATAATTGGATCTCTCATATTAATGTTAGGTGAAGCCATATCAATCTTGGCTCTTAAAACCTTTTCTCCATCAGCAAACTTACCATTCTTCATGTCTTCAAAGAGAGCAAGATTCTCCTCTATGCTTCTGTTTCTATATGGGCTTTCCTTTCCCGGTTCAGTAAGAGTTCCTCTGTATTCTCTTATTTCCTCCGGCGAAAGGTCACATACATAAGCTTTTCCCTTTTTAATAAGCTTTACTGCCGCCTCATACATCTGCTGGAAGTAACCTGAAGCAAATAAAACATCACCGTTCCATTTTGCACCCAGCCATTCAACATCTTTCTTAATAGAATCCACAAACTCAACCTTCTCTTTTGTTGGGTTGGTGTCGTCAAATCTCATATTGAATCGTCCTCCATACTCCTTGGCAAGACCATAATTCAACAATATAGACTTTGCATGACCTATATGAAGATATCCGTTAGGTTCAGGAGGAAATCTTGTAACTACCTCTTTACATTTTCCTTCCTTTATATCCTTATCAATAATCTGTTCAATAAAATTCTTTGATACGGTTTCGTTTTCCATTATCAGTTCCTCCTAAACATGTCCTCGCTTGTAGTGTATGACAGTATTAAACACATTTTAACCCAAAGAGAAATATAATTCAACTTCTGGCAAATTTTAACATTTCCTTCAGCTCATCAACATCAAACATATAATGACTGTTGCAGAAATGACAGTTGACTTCTATAGGTTCACCTTCATCTATCATAGACTGTATCTCTTCTCTTCCAATACTTATAACAGCCTTTCCCACTCTTTCTTTTGAGCAGTTACAGTAAAATTCTGTAGGAATGGTATCTAATATTCTCAAGTCCATATCACCTAAAATATGCTCTAAAATACCTTCTGGTGTCATTCCCTCCTGAAGCATTTCTGTAACGGATTTTATCTCTTTTATTCTTTCCTCAAGTTTATCTATGAATTCATCTGATGCCCTAGGCATAATCTGAATAATAAATCCGCCTGCTTCTTTTACTGTGTTGTCCTTATTCATAAGAACCCCAAGTCCTACAGAAGATGGGACCTGCTCACTGTTGGCAAAATAATAGGTAAGATCATCACCAATCTCACTTGTTATAAGTATAGTATCTCCAACATAAGGCTCTTTAAGTCCAATATCCTTGATTACACTTAACACACCAATTCCTACTGCTCCGGCAATATCCAGATGTCCATCCTTAAGAGGAAGCATTACCTGTGGATTGCTGACGAATCCCTTAACTCTTCCCTTTGAGTCTGCCGTAACAGTCATTGCTCCTATAGGTCCATTACCTTTAATCTGAATTGTGAGAATATCTGCATCACTTTTCATCATAGTTCCCATCATGGCACCGCCTGTAAGCAGTCTTCCCAATGCAACAGAAGCTATTGGACTCATATTATGACGTTGCTTTGCCTCTTCAACCAAATCTCTTGTTGTTGCGGCAAAAGCTCTTACCTGACCATCTGCTGCCGTTGCCCTAACTATATAATCTTTCATAAACATCCTCATTTCTCAATTATGTAATATAATCTCTCTGAATCATTTTTTGGTTCATTATGTGTAAAGGCATCATAAACAACCTTTATCCTAAGCCCGGCATCTTCCACCGCCCGTCTTACTTCTTCAAGTGTAAAGCCATGCTGATAGTGATTTTCTTCAAATCTTTCAAAGCTTCCATTCTCATTCTTAATAAATACAGCCAGGTCATATTCATTATTACCGTCTTCTTCATTGTAATAATTATCCCATATAAAGGCCGAATCCTCTCTGTTTTCTGCATAAGTATTATCAGCCAGAATATCCCTGAAAAAATGTATTGTCTTCAAGTCAAATATAAAAACACCGCCTTTATCAAGTCCGCTGTTTACACATTTAAATACCTCCGTCAAATCATTCACGGAAGTGATATAATTCATGGAATCTCCTATACTCACAAAGGCATCAACAGTATAAGGAAGATTAAAATCTCTCATATCCTGACATGAATAAATAATATTTCTTCCTTCATCATACATTCTTTCTGATGCAATTGAAAGCATATCTTCAGATAAGTCTATTCCTATACATTCATATCCTTCCTCATCCAGCATCCTTGTAACCGTGCCCGTGCCACATCCAAGATCGCACAGTACAGCCTCCGGTTTTATATTTTGTTCCTTTAGAAGTTGTATTAAATATTGTCCCCATTCCTCATAAGGAATGTTATCCATATACTCATCATATACATATGCAAATCCTGTATATGCTTCCATTGTCAGCCTCTTTTCTGTGCGCCTTTTGCGCGCTCTCCCGCTAATTCTTTTCAGTAATCAAAAAACTTGTCTACATAGCATAAATGTAGACAAGTTTGTCTGTTTTTTACTCATTTGAATTTCTGTAAGTTATTCTCATAAATTAATGGGATAAAATACTATCTGCCACAGCACTGTTTATACTTCTTACCCGAACCACAAGGGCATGGATCATTACGTCCGATTTTCTTACCCTTAACTACTGTACCAGATAACTTCTGTTTCTTGTAAAGATCTTTTCTTGTCTCTTCATCAAGAAGTGAATCCCACTGTGGAAGTTCATATAACCAGTCAGCCTTGCATCCTACCATATTGTAGTATAACTTTTCTTTGTCATAATCAAGACTAACTTCTGTATCTTCATCCATAGTTTCAATGGGATTAGGAGTCTTAAGACTGTCATTGATTCCATCAAGAAATCCTGTCATAAGAAGTACTTCTACGCCGAACTTTTCTGCAAGTTCCTTTACAGTACCCTTAACCACTGTATCAGGATCAGCCAGAATCTCTTCATAGATAGCTTTTTCCTGTGTAAAATAACTACCCCAGAATTCATTAGCGCTCTTCTGATCCATCTCTGTCTGATATGCAAGATTTCTCCATGTTTCTAATAATGCCATTATAATTAACCTCTCTTGTTCTTGTATGTTTTTCTTATATTGAGTGACGTTTTATAAAATGTTATGAAACCTCCAATAACCCGCCTGTAAGCTTATCATGTAAATTGATTATACAGCGAACCTGTAACATAACTGTATGAACCTGTTGAATCATACAAATTCTGTGTCTTTAATCTGGCAAGTTCAGATACAGAATCACTGTAAATTGATGATGCACTTGAAGATACAGCCTGTCCGTAGGAACCACTTCCCGAAAAAAGCGACTTTGCCACCGACATATCTGCATTCTTAAAGGAAGTCTCATCAATATTTAGCTTATTTTTAGAATCAATGGTAATTCCTATCTGCTTTAATAAGTTCTCATTCTTCTTAGTAAAATTCACCATATTGGTAGCAGTTCTTAAGGTGGATGTATTATCCGAATCCCCTGTTGCTTCCACTAAAGAATTATAATCCTTAACAAAAGATGATACCGATTTATATATGGCATCCTTGTCATATTCCTTTGTAGTTGTACCATCTTCACCGGTTACTGTCTTCTTCTCCCAAAGGGGATTTTTCTTTAAATCAGATAAATCCCCCACTAAGGATTTTGATGCATCTCTTGCCTGAGTTGCATTAATCTTCTGTGAAGAAATGGTAGTGGCAGTTGTGTCTCCATCTACCGATGAAGTGCTACTGCTCTTGGACTCTTTACTGTAATAAGCTCTTAAAAGCTGTTTATAAGACCCCGTTTTTATTGAATTGTAAGTATTAAGATCAATACCAACCCCTGAAGTCCCGGACTTGGAATTTCCTAAACCCGAAAATAAAGTTGATATTGAGCTTGATGTGTACCCTGAAATTGTTGACATAATTATCCCTCCTTGTCTAATTACGACCTCTATGATTTCACATCACTCTATGGCTAAACATCTTATCTAAATAGGATTCCGCCTGACTATTTCAGTGTATCCCTGCATCACTAAATGTATATTAGTTATCTGAAAGACGCTGAATCATCTCCCACATAGCCTCAGCAGAATTGAAATTCTCCGGAACGATATCAACTGGAGTAATTTCAATATCAAATGCATCATTTAACTCACCAACAAGTGACACAATATCAAAAGAATCTAAAATCCCATCGTCAATAAGAGTCTCGCAAGTCTCGTAATCCACATCCGCATTAATTTCTGTTAAAATATCCATTAACTGATCCATTATTAAATATCCTAGCCTTTCTTAATCTAATTAATCGACTTATTAAGTTATATTCTTAACCTCTGTTTGTCAAGTTAAAAATATAACATCTTATTATTATAGTCAAGCACATTTTCACTATTTCATTGTTGCCTGTCTTGAGTTGATTATATCTGAACACATAACATCTCTATATAACTCAATAGTGCCATCTTCATTATATGCCAGTATTTTGGGCATTTTACGGCTTAAAAACAGATATATTCCCTCTGTAATGGAATATGCACCTATATTATAAAATATAAGCTTATCGCCTCTGTCAGGGTGTCCCACCGGAAGATTTTTTACAATTAAATCTGCCACAGTACACAATGATCCACATATAGTCCACTTCTCATCATCCGTTCCGCCAAGTACGGATGTCTCTTCATCCTTAACAATTGTTCCGTCAGCTTTAACATAAGAATATGCCGGAATTTTCATGGCCATAGTCTGTCCATAATAATTGACATGGTTTATTCCCCCGTCGATTATTACATAATTCTGCCCCTTATTAACTTTGATATCCTCAACTCCTGTAACATAAATGCCACAAAGTGCTGTAAGAAATCGACCCATTTCAAGAGTTATGTGATATTTGCTCTTTAATGGTTCCAATGCTGATGATAGCTGTCTTAACATGTCGTAATTATTGTTGTAGGCTTCTTCCCCAAAATAGGAAACCGGCAATCCCGGACCATACTCCAATTCTTCAGCTTCGAACCCATATTCTTTTTTAAATCTTTCACAAAGTTCATCAAGATAGTCAAGTTCAGACTGAATAATATCAAATTTTTTCTTCTGTGTACCTGTATAACACTGAAGCCCCTTTATATGCACATTAGGATAATCAGCTCTGTTCTTAATTATATTCTCAACATCCGATTCATCGAGTCCAAATTGATTCCCGCTTGTAACTCTTATGAGAACCTGTACTACTAAATTCCTTTCAGCTGCACATTCTGATATAAGTTCAAGATGATTGATTGATTCTATGGTATATATTCCCACTCCGCCGCAATCATCCATAACGTGTTCTATGTCAGATTTCTCTTTGTTTACTCCCGAAAGGACAATCTTGTCCATATCCACCTGCTCTCTTTCGCAGATTGAAAACTCTCCCGGAGAACATACCTCATATTTTGTATCAAGAGATTTAAAAGCATCAACTAAAAAAGGGTTGGCTTTCATAGCAAAGCACAGTGTTACATCGCTCCCCAAAATGCTTTTAATCTCACTAACTCTTTTACCAAGCGACTCTTTATCCAAAATGTAAAGAGGCGTGCCATACTCATTTGCAATCTCTGTAATTTTACGTGTATTAAGCATTATACCCCTCCATCAACGCTTTTCTGTCTATTTTACCATTCTTGGTAATTGGCATGGATTCAACCTTCTCAAATACCTCCGGAAGCATGAATTTTGGAAGCTTTCCAAGAAGTGTGTGAGTAATTGATTTATTATCTGTGTCCCCCTCATAAAAGGCAATAATCTTATTATTTTTCTGATCATATATACAGCAGGCTCTCACAACGCCATCCACCGCATTAATCGCCATATCAATTTCACCCAGCTCAATTCTGTGTCCATTATGCTTAATCTGAAAATCCTTTCTTGATGAAAAACATAACAAACCTTCTTCATTATAATAGCCCAAATCGCCTGTTCTATAGATAATCTCATTAAAATACTTGTTAAGAGGATTCTGAACAAATGCTGAATCAGTCTTATCTTTATTATTAAAATAACCCATGGTTACAGCAGTTCCGGAAACACATATCTCTCCTATTTTCTTAGCTTCCTCTTCACTAATAAGATTGTCACTTTCATCAAGGAGAAATACTCTCTCATTTTTAAATGCTTTTCCCATAGGAAGGACATCATCTATTCCATACTCTCTATCAACAATGTAGTATGTACAGTTACAGGTAATTTCTGTTGGTCCGTAAACGTTGACAAACATAGCATCCGGATATGCCTCTCTCCATATATTCAGATGTTTAACAGGCATAACCTCCCCTGAGAAGATAACCTTGTTAATGGAACCGGGAATCTTATAATCAAATCCTTTAAATGTTGTAACTATACAAAGAGCTGAAACTGCCCATATAAGTGTAGTAACATTAGAATCGTCAAGATAATCCAAAAGCCTTGTAGGGAACGAGAACATACTCTTTGGAATGATTCTTAAAGTAGCACCACATTTTAAGCTGGAATATATATCTTTAACTGAGACATCAAAGTCAAAAGGTGCCTGATTTCCGATAATATCATTATCACTTATGTTAAATGTCTCTGTGAAGCATTCAATAAAATCAATAACCGAACGGTGATTTACAACCACACCCTTAGGTACTCCTGTTGAACCTGATGTGAATATAGCATAAAGAGGATCTATATCCATATGAGTTTCCTTAATTGAATCAAGTTTTGCCTTTACGCTGCCTGTAATCTCTGATGATAAAAGTTCCTCAACACAGATAATTGTTCCTTTAAACCCCAATTTATCTGTCTTTTTTATATTCTTTTCATTTGTAACGATAATATCAGCATCTAAAGTTTCTAGAATATTATTAATTCTTTCCACAGGGTGGCTTGGATCAAGCAATACATAAAAATTACCTGTCATTACTATACCCATAAAAACAGCTAAAGTCATACAGCTTTTATCCATATAAACCGGAACAGGCTTTCTTCTTCCAACATACTTTAAAAGTCCTGCTGCCACATTACCGGCATTTCCAACCAAATCTGTATACGTTAAAGATGTCTTATCATCTGCCACAGCTACCTTATCAGGATATTTATTTTTTGAAGCATATAAATAATCCAAAATATTATTTACCATCGTTATTTCCCCTTTTATAGTTAATAATTACCTTCTTGTCCCACTATACATTGTCCGTCAGATATGATACCATTTTCCATATAAGAAATCCATACAATTATTTTTTATATACATTTTACATAGATATATTTATCATAGTTTTATGCTCAATTGTTTGTGTTGGAGCGTCACAAACAGCATCTGATGACATTAATAAAAACACTTATTGTATTTCTTTTTGCCAAAGGACCAAACGCTCCAGAATGGAGATTCCTATGAAAAATTTTAAAAAAATAGCCGCTCTTACAATTGTAATACTTTGGGGAGTACTTCTGATAGCAACACTTATAACTGCATTTATAAATACCGAAGAAGCCCATACTCTGTTTATAGGTTTGATTTTTACAGACATAGTACTACCTGTGGTTGCCTACGCAATGATGCTGATGTATAAGTATCTCTCCAAAAGAAATGACTCTTAATAGTTCTTTGCCTCATTAAGAATTTTTATTGTTGAGCTTGTTCCGATTCTGTCCGCTCCTGCCTCAATAAGCGCCATTGCCGTATTATAATCTCTAATACCTCCTGCTGCTTTAACCTTACATTTATTGCCTACAACCTTTTTCATAAGGCCCACATCATATATAGTGGCTCCCCCTGTACTGAAACCTGTTGATGTTTTAACATAGTCAGCTCCCGCCTCCATAGCAAGTTCACAGGCTTTAATCTTCTCATCATCTGTGAGGAGACATGTTTCAATAATCACCTTGAGTATCTTTCCTTCACAGGCTCTTCTGACTGTTGTAAGGTCTTCAATAACTACGTCATAATTACCTTCTTTAAGTGCTCCGATATTTATTACCATATCAATCTCGTCAGCACCCTTTTCAACGACTCTCATAGCCTCATATTCCTTGACACCTGTGCACATAGCTCCAAGAGGGAATCCTATTACAACACATGTTTTCACATCTGTTCCTTCAAGCTGTTCCTTTACTAGTGATGTAAAACTTCCATTAACACATACTGATGCAAAATTATGTTCCTTTGCCTCATCACACACTTTGATAACCTCACTGCTTGTAGCATCCGGTTTAAGAATTGTATGGTCAAAATATTTTTCTAATCTCATAATTTACTTCCCTTCCATATTTAAATATTTTACCTTTATTAGTAATAAAATCTATTACAAAAGCCGTACTTATCTAAGGGGATTAACGCACCTTTGCATAAATACGGCATTTTATGTTTATTTATTATATGAACTTTCTCTGTGGATAATTTCATGTCTTCCAGGACCGTTGGAAACCATTGTAATAGGAGCTTCTATCTCCTTCTCTATAGCCTCAATATAGTTGCGGCATTCTACAGGAAGATCTTCATAATTCTTGATTCCTCTGATATCGCACTTCCATCCAGGGAATGTTTTAAGAACAGGTTTAGCTCTCTCAAGATCTGATGTTGTAGGGAAATCCTTAACGATCTTTCCATCAATTTCATAACCAACACACATTGGAATTTCATCAAGATATCCAAGCACATCTATAACAGTAAGGGCAACCTCTGTTGTACCCTGCATACGTACACCATAACGGCTGGCAACTGCATCAAACCATCCCATTCTTCTAGGACGTCCTGTTGTTGCTCCAAACTCTCCACCATCTCCGCCTCTGCGTCTGAGTTCGTCTGCTTCATCGCCAAATATTTCACTAACAAAAGCTCCTGCGCCTACTGCTGAAGAGTATGCCTTAACAACTGTTACAACATCTGTTATGGAAGCAGCCGGAATACCTGCTCCAATTGCTCCGTAAGGTGCCAGTGTAGATGATGATGTAACCATTGGATAAATACCATGATCAGGATCTTTAAGGGAACCTAACTGACCTTCAAGTAATATATTCTTGCCTTCCTTAAGTGCCTGATGAAGATAAGCAGATGTATCGCACTTATAAGGGGCTATCATCTCTTTGTACTCCATAAGTGTATTGAATATATCTTCTTCATTAAGTAAAGGCTGATGATAAAGATGCTCAAGCATTACATTCTTTAATGTACAGACATTAGCAATCTTATCTCTAAGCACCTGCTCATCTCCAAAGAGTTCACTTACCTGAAAACCTATCTTTGCATATTTATCTGAATAGAATGGAGCAATACCTGACTTTGTTGAGCCAAATGACTTACCTGCAAGTCTTGCTTCTTCGTATGTATCAAAATCAACATGATATGGCATCATAATCTGTGCTCTGTCAGATACAAGTATCTTAGGCATAGGCACATTTCTGTCTGTGAGGCTCTTTAATTCATTAATAAGATAAGGGATGTTAAGTGCAACACCATTACCGATAATACTTGTTGTATGATTATAAAAAACGCCTGATGGCAATAAATGTAAAGCGAACTTACCATAATCATTAATAATTGTATGGCCTGCATTACTTCCTCCCTGGAATCTAACGATGATATCAGATTCTTCTGCAAGCATATCTGTAATCTTGCCTTTACCTTCATCTCCCCAGTTAGCGCCAACAATAGCTTTTACCATAGTTTCCTCCATCCTGCTATATAAGCATATAAGTTTATGTGATTCTTCTAACCATTGTCCTAATGTATAATATAATAAAAATCACAACTGATATGATACCACATCTTATCAATTGCAATCAATGGTTAATCTGTTATAATTAAATAAAATTGTTACACAAGCGGATCGGAGTTAACCTTTTAATGATAAAAGAAAAAAAATCTACACTTAAAAAAAAGAAAAGAAAAAAGCCTTACAATGGGGCAATAATGGCGTTACTGTCTTCAATTATTGCTCTGTCTGTAATTCTCATTGTGTATATAGATTCCAAATTACCAAAAAAAGATACCACTGCTTCTGTAGAAGTTACAAATGTACTGGAAACCTCTCCTGTTGATTCTTCGCTCCTTCTATCCTCTAACAATACATACACAACTGCTGCTGCCCCTGATGAGAGTACATTTCCTTCTGTATACAGTATGGATATCCCTCATATAAACCAATTTCCGGAGCTTCCTACAGGATGCGAGATAACTTCTCTCGCACAGGTTCTTACTTATCTGGGATATAATGTTGATAAAGTTGAACTTGCTAAAAATTATCTTCCTATGAGCAATGTAGTTACACCCGGTTGCTTTATAAACTATTTTCTTGGAGAGCCATGGTCCAACCACGGAAGCGGATGTTTTGCCCCGGCAATCGCCACCGCCGCCAACAAGTTTTTTTCAGATAATGGTTCCACGCTCTCCGCTTATGTTATAAGCTATTCATCTGTGGACGCCCTGTTCAAGGAACTTTCTATGGGGCATCCTGTAATTGTCTGGACGAGTTATAACTACAACTCTCCGGAAGTTACCTATAAAGAGGTAGATTTAGGCAACGGCAACTCTTTTTCCTGGCCCACTAACGAACACTGCGTTGTCCTTTCCGGATATAATCTTGAAACCAAAACCGTGACTCTTGCAGACCCTACTTACGGAATAGTAGAAAAAACCATTGATGAATTTACTTATTTTTATCAGAAATACTTTTATCAGGCTGTAACCATAAGATAAATGTCAATATCTATAACCCAATTAAAACAATAACTGCCAGACTTACCACCAAGAAAGCAATGCAGCATTTTTTTATAATTAGAGGTGACTCTGCACGTGTCTTGTTGAGAAACTCCTGGACTCTGTGCTGTCCCACTCCTTTAGATATCTGATAACGGTTATACCTTATGTTTCTTCCCAAATCCGTTCTTGTCTGCCAACATCCGGATTTTCCATCATTTATATAAATTTGAGTGTAAATTTTATTATGTCTTACTATTAACTGTGAATGAGTTCCATTCTTAGTATCCTGTACTTTTTCCGTATAGAAATCGCCTACAGCCAACTCCTTGCGTTCACTTCGAACCTTTCTTTCCTCAAGCATTGCTGCCCTTTCCTGCTTCGTATATAACGAATATGGTAACAGGGCATGGTATATTTTCTCCATTGTCTGGGTTGTATCTGTTCCATCATCAAAAACTTTATCATGACGATTAATATAATTAGCTATAAATCTCATATCCCCAAATATAAAATCAAGAGGAATATTTTTCTTTGGAAGGGACATATTACCACTTGAGAAAACAACGTTCATACACACATTCTGACCATTGGAAATAATTCCTCGTTCAAGCAGGAATCTATCGATTGCCATAGTGTGTTTCTGGTTCTGGATATAAATGTTTTCAGCGTCATTCACCTGACTTCCAATATACTGCTTCCACTTCTTATCCTCATAATTTCCAACAAATCTGCCGCCCCTGTTTTTACATTCAAGTACATAGATAATATTATTTGTAATTATAATAGCGTCAACTTCCTGATAATTCCCATTAGGCATTGGAACACACACATTAAACAAAACCTTGTGAGGAACTTTTATTTTCCTGTGAAGGACATATGACTTATATTCTCCAATAAGTCCCTTGTCTCTGGCTATTTCATATTTATTAACACCTGTAGCTCTGTGATAGATTGATTTATCATAACCAAATGTATAACACTCAAATGTATCTGCATCAAATACTATAAGGAATAAAACCACCAGGAAAAAAAACTTTGAAATCATGGAAACAATAACACTTATAATGCTATTTATTTCCTGCACACCCATTTGGTTCAATATTAAGATTGGCGCCATTCCGATAATACATATTCCAATGGCAACTATCAAAGACAGGTAACTGTCTGATTTCATTCTGATATTAATATAGAACTTTGAGCCCAGTAATGACATTTTCCCATTTTCAAACTTTGTTTTTGCACGTCTGTTCGCGTTTCTTATGTAATTATTATAGTTATTATAAGGCATGCTTTTCCCTCCGTATGTTTATCTTATATAATATCATCAGCTTTAATTGTTACAATTTCCTCGTCAGTAACCTGCTCAGGATGATTCATCATAACATTTGCAATTCTCACATTCTGCTTACGAATTACATCATCAATTATGTTTCTTACTCCTCTGGCATTACCAAAATCGCTATTTTCCATCTTTGCCTTAACCAACCGCTGTCTTAATGATATCTCAGTATTCTCATCATAAATATACTTCTTACTCTTAAGCATACCTATGGCAATGTCATACAGTTCATCCAAAGAGTAGTCCTCAAATATGATATCCTTAGGGACACGACTTCTAAGTCCCTGATTATTCATAAAGAATTTATCCATATCACTGCTGTATCCGGCAAGTATTACCACAAGACTGTCTCTGTTATTTTCCATTTCTGTAACAAGCATATCCACAGCCTCATGACCAAATGTGTCTGATTCATTTTGAACAAGGGAATATGCTTCATCAATAAACAATATTCCTCCCAGCGCTGACTGAACCACCTTGCTTACTTTAGTTGCAGTCTGCCCCTGATATTCAGCCACAAGATCCGCTCTTGAACACTCAACAAATACATCATCTCTCTTCAACACTCCAAGTGCTGTATATATTTTCCCAATTATTCTTGCCACGGTAGTTTTTCCGGTTCCCGGATTTCCCTTAAAAGCCATATGAAGTGTACCCATATTTCCATTGACTAAAAGGCCTCTCTTCTCCATCTCTTTCTGCACTGTAATCATACTTACAAGAGAGTTAACCTCTTCTTTAACAGATGCAAGCCCTGTCAGGGAATTAAGTTCTTCAAGATATTCCTTAACACCTTTGCTTTCTGAATCTTCACTCCAAAAATCAGCACCTGTTAATTGGAACAATTCCTCTTTATCATATTCACTCTTATTGGCAAGTCTTTGAGACTGATTCTCAATGGCACGGTTTACAAGTTCTCTTATATATCTTGCATTTCCAAATGTTTTGTCAATTTTATCATGGGCAATGCATTTTCTAATTGCCGTCTCAACATCCCCTAACGGAACAAACTTCTGCTTGTCCATATTCACGTATGCCATCTGAATCAATGCATCATCTGAATAATCCGGCAGTTCAATAGTATATGAAAACCTTGAAGTAAAGCCTGAATTGGCATTTTTAACCATATTAAGCATTGGCTCTTTATATCCTGCCATTATTACAGAATATGAATCGCGTCTGTCCTCCATATCTTTCATAAGAACATCTATTGCTTCCTGCCCGAAATCATTACTTGAATCTTCCCTGTACAACGCATAAGCTTCATCAATAAATAAGGTTCCCCCCTGTACATTATCAAGTATTTCTCTCATTCTTGTCTCTGTTCCGCCAACATGGTCACTTACCACCTTAGAACGTTCAATCTCAACAAATGTGTCTGAACTTCTGATGCCAATATCAAATAATATTTGTGCAATAATTCTGGCCACTGTTGTCTTTCCGGTTCCCGGGTTTCCCAATAACAGGAAATTATATCCTCTTCCACTGTCCGCAATATCCTGTCCCTGCTCTCTCATAATATTGTTTCTTTCAATCTGCATCTTTACTGACTGGTATATTTTATCAAGCTGTTCTTTAACCTTTTCCATACCAATCATGCCTTCAAAATATTTATCAAGATTATCCGGAGGTGTTCCTTCTTCAATGTCTGATTTTTTCAAATTTGATAAATAATCCGGAGTTTTTTCCGAATCATCAGAGTCACCATTTATCTGGTTTAAGAAATTTTCCCAAGGCATATTAATGAGAATATCCCAATCCAGTCGCTTGCTATAGTACTTGTCATGTAATTTAGGCACAATTCCACCTCTAAGCGTGATACGGGTAGATGCATTATAAATCTCGTATATGAGCCACTCCTCTTCTGAGTAATGCTCTTTTTCTATTGATTTGGCTGCCTCTTTAAACGTATTTGAAAGTCTGCATCTCTCATCAAGATCCATAGTTGAAATGTAATTAATATCATCCTGAAGTTTCTCTTTTGTATCGGAAAGATATTGGTACATCTCATCATCAAGTTTACATTTACCATTAAGCAGCCTGTCAATCATTCGTTCTGCCAGTTCATATCCGTATGGAATCGCCTTCTCATTATACAGATAATCAATCAACGCAATATAAGCGAAAACATTACCTCTCAATGCCGCTTCCTTATAACAGGTTGCTGCAAACCGGTAATCCGTTGCTTCATCCGCCTGATCTCCCAGCTCACAAAGATTCACTGAATCATTTTCCGAAATCAGTTTTCTTAAAGTCTCAAAATTTGTCCATACAACTCCCTGTGTATCCACCGGTTCAACTTCCGGTTCCATCTGAAAATTCTGCTTATCCACATCCTTCATATTCTCTTCTTCCTGATGTAAACGTTCCTGTTCTTTTCTGTTGTTATAATCAGTAATCATTTTATCTGCTCTGAAATCCGCATCCGGTATATTGTAGAAACCTATACAGCGTCTTAAACCATTAGCATAATTAACCTGATCACAGCTTAATGCCTCCCGCAACAATTCCAACAAATCTTCCGCTTCAAGATATCTATATGTGCTTCCATTTTTTCTGTTATACTGAGCCACAAACAATCCCTTTAAATATGAGTCATAGCACTGTGGGGCCATTTTATATGTTTTATTCAATTCATTAACAGCATCTTCAATAGTAACTTCAGGGCCATAATGACCACAAACAATATTCATTGCTTTTTCATAAAATGCATATATATTATTATCTCTGATTGCTTTTTCAAGATACTCACATGCCTTGTTCCAATTATATGGCACAGAAAATCCTTCTATATACTCTTTGTATAAATCATAATTACCTGTAGGAAGTGGATTGCTGTTTCTATACTCCCCAAAATTTTGATACTTACCAAAGAAATCCATGTTATTCTTTCTTGCAATACCGAACAAATAGTTCAATAAATATTCAGACTCACCGGTAATAAAACACAATTTTGTAAGTAAGATACAATTCTTACTGTCGTCAAGCAATAAATTTACAGCAAGATAGAACTTAGCCTCATCATAGTCAAGATCAAAACATCTTCCTGATGCATAAGCTTTTCCTGTCTCAAATGTCAAATAAACACAGCCCTTCTGTACTCCATAATGACATAATGAATAATATGTTTCATGGTTAAAGCAACTTTTTAAGTTATTACTTAGTTCCACAGTTCCCCTGGCATAATTATGATATTCCTGTGTTGTCATTTGCATTCTCTGACGCAACACACGGGCTCTCTTGGCAGCTACTGTATGCCCCATACCCGCAGCCTCATCATAATATCTGATTGCTGTCTTATAATCTATACAAACACCTCTGCCGCATTCATACAATCTTCCCATGTTATAACTTGCAAAAGCATGCATGCCATTACTAACATCATCATAAGCGCATTTATATAGATAATAGGCTCTTAAACCATCTTTCTTTACTCCGTCTCCCACAATGTAGGCATTGCCGGCAAGCATTGAAGCATAAGTATCACCCTGCTTTGCTTTAAGCAGATTGTTAATAAGTTCTTCCGTGTTATTATTATATTCAGGAGCATTTCTTAATGACTGAATATGATTTTGGGTAGTAGGAATAGGAAGTACCATAGACTTTATAGCTTCCATAGCCTCCCAGGAATCTGAATATCCGGCAAGTCTGTAAGATTGCTCAAAAAATTTCCATGCATTTCTAAGATTCTTATTAACTCCCAACCCATTGAAGTAAGCAGTTCCTGCTTTATAACTACATTCGGCATCTTTATACTCAGCTCCAAATCTAGCCCAGAAGAAAGCTCTTAACGGATCCTTCAAACCATTTTCCTCTGACTCATACATTCTGACAAGTTGTCTTACGCTTGACATATCAAATCTTTTTGCACCCTCTATAAGTGAATTAAAATTATTGGAAGTTCTCATATCCCCCATCATGTTATTTAACACGCCGGTTGCATTATCAAGCTTATTATTTCCTCTGAATCCAAAAAAATTACTCATACTGTTTGTTCCTCCATTGTTATTACTGTC
>JAUNPK010000048.1 GCA_030536855.1 Eubacteriales bacterium | reverse complement strand
TAAAGAGCATCTTGCTTTAGATATTTGCCCTGTCTACTTGACAGGGGGCATATCATTATGGAGAACAAGAGATTTTTGACAGCGCAGGATGTAATGGAAATGCTGGGAGTTTCATTATCGTATTCCTATAAACTGATACGACGACTGAATGCAGAGCTTGAGGCTGATGGATTGCGGGAGGAAAATCGTAGCCTAAAGGACAAGCTAGAAAGGGCATATGAGTTTATGAAACAGTTTGTGATTGGCGGGATTAATCTGCTGGAGAAGTTTATGGAGTGGATTGGAGAGAGGGTTAAGGATGTTGGGAGAGGAAGGTGATGTGAAAAAGCTACCTTCCTTTTTTGATAATAAAACACGATACAAAATTGATTTTATTTGAAAACTATGATAAAATAAAATATATTTCAAAGGAGGAGATGCGTATGGTAGATAGTAAAATTAAGGAATTAAGAATGGTTTTTAACAAATGGAAAGGTGAATTGGGAGAGGAACATGTTAGATTTCATATTATCTTAAATACTTTTTTACCAATTATGAATTATGAAACAGATAATTGTAGATTAGAGGAAAAGATAGGGAAAGGGTTTTGTGATATTCTTGTACCAATAAAGGGTAAGAAAACTTTACTAATCGAAGTCAAGAATGGCGAACATGTTTTGACTAATACGGATATAGAACAAGTAAAGAGATATGCAACAAGTAGAGGACAGGAGTATGCAATTTTAACAAATGGAAAAGAATATATTTTGTTAAATTTTAATATAAGTAGCCAGCCAGTTGCATCCGGGGATGTTTTGAAATCTAATATTGTATTTTGGTTTGATATTTTTAAGGATAAAGGGAAAGAACTTACGGATTTGCAGTATTTTAATTATTTGAGCTATGAGAATCTCTATGATATGGAAACTACTGACTTTTTTGCAGATATAGCGCAATATAAAATATGGAAATTTGAAGATGGGCTTTCAGAACTTTCTTGGGTAGCCTATCAATCAACACTGTATAACTATTATGATTTTATTGCAGAAAAGTATAAAAAGTATCAGGGAATATACGGGAGAATGTCAGAGGATGATTTTGAAGAATTTATTTATACTCGTAAAAGAAATGGAACAAAATCTTCGATAAAGACTGTAGCTAACAATCATACGCATATATTTGATATGTTATCATTGATGAAAAAAAGAGGAAAAATTAGTCATTTCAATTTTGAGGAAAATAGAACTAAAAGTTTAGAGAGCTTTCTGGAAACCGAAAATAAGAAGATTCCAGTTAGGTTAAAAGGAGATGATATATCAAAAGCAGTAGAAATGTATAGCAGTAAAAAGAATTCCGCAAGAAATATAGTTGTCTATTTGATGTGCGTAACGCTTGGGATGGAAAGATCGGAAATTCTTAATATGAAATGGGAAAATTTCGATTCTGACTTTAGGCATATAAATTTATATGGTAGAAAAATTGAGTTGAATAATATGCTGAAAAGATATTTGCAGTTGTTTCAAAAAGAGCAGGGCAGAAAGAAAGGATATTTGTTTGTTGCGCTGTACAATGGAAAATATAAAAAGGTGACGGAATCTACAATTAATGATGTGTTTAATGAATTCAAGAAGGTAGAAGAGTATGGGGATGTATATTCTCCTAAATTCTTAAAGAATTGTTTGATTCTTAGTATGTTCTATGATGGTTATTCAATAGAAGATATAATATATGTTACAAACATTGATATGAAAAACCTGGCAAAATATATTACTACAGAGATGATTGTAGAGAGAAGAAAAGGAACTATGAATTGGTCCAAGCTATATGATGGTATTTTGTGTGAGTGAAAGTGCGAAATGTACAATGTAATTAAGGGAGAAATTGATAGGGCGGAGCCTTGGCTCCACCCTATCAATTTTCAAGAGATGTAATATATTTCATAAATTCTTTTTTGAAATAAAATGCTCGGTTTTTATCAGAGATTTCTCTATTATAAATATTGGAATATATAGGATGATATGGTTTGGAATCCTTGGTACGAATTTGTATAAATTCGCCATTTGCAGTATGCAGAGTAGATCTGTTTGATGCTGATAATTGTTCGTTCAATTGCTCACAGATATTGTAGTAATCGGCTTCAAGCTGTGCAGCGAGTGAAGCATACTTTGGTAATGACAAATCTACTTGAATTGGAGATAAATACATCCATTCTGCCGGACTGCCCTCCTTGCTAATTGGAACATACAATAAACGCTGAAATTTCTCATACAATTTTGTTTCTTGAAATCTTCGTTTTGAAAGTAGTTCATCTATAATAGACGCAGTTTGAGTTATAAACATTGTTTCTAACGGTTTTCCGGTTCTATCGCATTTGTTGGTTTTTAATTCACCATCTTCAAAATCAAGGGTAGTATTGGAAAGATTTAGACCGATTGTTAATTCTAAAAGTTGACCGGTTTTCCCTTTGTTAATTATCATCATTGCATCTTGCACCTGTGCTGGAGATAAATATTCTTTAAATGGGATATGTGCAAGTTTTTCAATTCTTGTTTGTGCTTCTATTAGTTTCATGATTAAGATACCTCCATAAAAAATTCGCTGATCTGAACACCAAGTACATTTGCAATCTGATTAAGCACCGAAATAGAAAGGCTCTTATCACATCCGGATGCTTCGATTTTGGAGAGATAGCTGATGCTGATTTTAGCCTGTTCAGCAAGTTGTACCTGTGTTAATTTTCTTTGTTCTCTGTAATATTTTATATTTGCACCTATAACACGATATAGGTCAGTATCATTATCAAAATGCATATATTTACCTCTTTCACTATTTGTGAATATTATCTCATGAGATGTATAACAGATAAATTCACTTATAGTGAAATAAAACTACTATGGATTTTTGTATGAAATTGAGTTACAATTTATAAATCAATAAAAAAGAAGGAGGCATGGCTTATAAGTTTACAACCAAATAATTTTAAGCTTGAACCAACAACAGTCTGGTCATTTCCGGACAGGGGCAGTTGGGCAACGCATTCAGGAAAGTATCGAGGAAATTGGTCACCATATGTACCAAGAAATCTGATACTTCGTTATTCTAATCCCGGTGATTGGGTCTTAGATCAATTTATGGGTAGTGGAACAACCTTAGTAGAGGCAAAGCTACTCAATCGTCATGCGGTAGGTGTTGACATCAATCCGCAATCTGTTTCAATCTCTGAAACGAATTTACAATTCCAATGTGAGACAATTTCAAAGATATTTACACGAAATGGAAATGCTACTGATTTGCATTTTATCAAAGATAGTCGAATTGACTTTATCTGTACGCATCCGCCATATGCCAATATCATCAAATACAGCAAAGGGATAGAAGGGGATATTTCATTGCTTGGCGTGGAAGATTTTTTGACAGAAATGCAGAAGGTGGCAGAGGAATCATATCGTGTGTTGAAAAAGGGAAAAATGTGTGCTGTAATGATTGGGGATGTAAGAAAATATGGAAAGGTCATTCCATTAGGGTTTCGTATGATGGAATGCTTTTTACAGGCAGGATTTACGAACAAAGAAATTATAATTAAAGAGCAGCATAATTGTCGTTCTACTGATTATTGGGAAAAACAAAACAACAATTTTCTGCTTCTGGCACATGAGTATATATTTGTATTTCAGAAGTAAGATAATTCACAAAGAGTGAAAGTTTTGGTTGTTATTTTGTATGTTTGCAAGTATAATAGATATGTAAAAGATTGTCCTTTTGCGGACATAGAGAAGAGGAATCAAAATGAGTAATTCAAGTATCGCTCCATTTGTGAAATGGGCTGGCGGTAAACGTCAGTTGATTCCACAAATAAAGGAAAGAATGCCTGAAAAGTATAATAATTATTATGAGCCATTTGTGGGTGGCGGTGCGGTCACATTCGAATTGCTACCTGCAAATGCTCTGATAAATGATATAAACAAAGCGTTGATAAATGCTTACAAGCAAATATGTAACGTACCGGAAGCATTTCTGAAGGCAGTAAATAAACTTGATACGGAAATGTGGGAAGATGGTAAGGAATACTATTATTCCCTCAGGGAGCATTACAATGACAAGCTGATGAAAGCGGAGTATGATGTGGAATTGGCTGCGTTGTTTGTGTTTATAAATAAGCATTGTTTTAATGGCTTGTATCGGGTAAATGGTAAGGGGCTTTTTAATGTTCCGTACAATAATAGTCGTAGGGTTTCAGTTGATGAAGAGGTTATTATGGCTACTTCAAAGTACTTGCAGGGAGTAACCATTATAGATGGTGATTTTGAACTGGCTTGTAAGGATGCAAAGAAGGGCGATTTTGTATTTATAGATAGTCCATATGCACCATTGAATCCTACTTCTTTTGAGTCATACACAAAAGAGGGATTTGATATAGAAAGCCATAAGCGTTTAGCAAAACTTTTTGATGAATTAACAGATAGAGGTTGCTACTGTATGCTCACAAATCATAATACGGACTTGATAAATGAGCTGTATGGCAACAAAGGCTATAAAATAGATGTTGTAAGTGTAAAGCGTATGATTAATTCGGACGCATCTAATAGAGTTGGCGAAGAAGTAATTATATGCAATTATTAGAGGAGTCGAGATAATGGAAAACTTATTTACAAAGAAAGTGCCATTATATTTCGAGACTGAAGAATCACAACTTATATTAGGTGATTCCTTTAAAATTCTAACAAAAATGGAACCAGAATCTGTTGATATGATATTTGCAGATCCACCTTATTTTTTAAGTAATGACGGCATTACCTGTCAGGGCGGAAAGATGGTTTCAGTAAATAAAGGCTCATGGGATAAGCTTTCGGAAAGTGGAACCAGCGTCGAAGAAAAACACAAGTTTAACAGAAAGTGGATTAAGTTAT
>JAUNPK010000030.1 GCA_030536855.1 Eubacteriales bacterium | reverse complement strand
CAGCTGTCTTAATTATCATAGAAGTTTGAATTTACAGAGTTTTTTTCATAGTCTCGTAAAATAGGGAAAGTTAGAAAGATATTTCTGCAAATTGGAATTTGTATACTGCTTTTGGCATTTTAGTATCTCCTTAAAATCAAATCCAGTTCTTCCTCGACATCATAATAGCCACTTACAACAAATCCTAATAAAGCAGAAATATGATTTTTATAGTTTGTATTGCATAAACTTGTCATTATGAACAAAACCATAAGCTGAATACAGTTTTACACCCATATCGGATGCTGTGACCTGAATCGTTCCGCATCCATATTTTCTAGATTCTTCAATAACTCTATCTAAAAGTTCTTTTGCAATTCCCATTCGTCTATAATCAGGATCGGTAAACATACTTGACACAAGTCCGATCTTTCCGCTTGGACATCCAAAATACGGGGGTTTTTCTACAAATGACATCCCACTTGTACCAATTATTTTTCCGTTGTCTATGGCAAGCCAGGAAACAAATGTACCATCAGCCATATGACGGTTATAATAGTCCTTTAATGCAGGCGTTAAATCAATATCCTCTGTCGCGCCTTCTTCTCTTAATTGATTTATTCTCATTTCAATGTAGATATCAAGTTCATTTTCCGTTAATCTTTTATATTCTATTGCCATTTTTTATCCTCCTAATTTTTTTTTTTTTTCATAAATCTTTTTATAACCCTTTTATAAATTTAAAATTCAAATCTTTCAAAATTGTATCATAATAGTTTTTTCTTTTCTATCTTGTAGGAGGAGAATTGATATAATTGTCGTGTTAAAAATCTGAGCACAATGTCCAACGGGGCATGGAGAGTAAAAGAAAGCTCCCATGCCCCGCTTTAATTAAGATGTACATTGCTAATACAACAAAATATAAAATCAACCATTATTTTTCTTGGTTGAGCGAAGCAATTCCAGCAGACCTTTCTCTTTTATCATAGCAAGTCCCTGGGCTTCGTCACCCAAAATAATCAAATTGTCTCCGGGATTGATATGAAAAATCTTTCTCGCTTTAGCTGGAATTACTATCTGGCCCTTGTCACCCACCTTCACCATTCCAAATATATGCTTTCCCTTAGGCGGTAATGCAAGCCCCATTCCTTCTGATTTCTCATAATTGATTAAATCATCTAACGATACACCGAAAACATCAGCCAATGCTTTACATTTTTCTATATCAGGTAGTGAATCGCCGGTCTCGTATTTAGACAGAGTTTGTCTGGAAACACCGATTTTTTCTGCCAGTTCTTCTTGAGACATATTATGATATTTTCTTAACTCTATTAAATTATCCGCAAACATTAATATTTCCTCCGATACCCCAGACTTCGATTCCCAATGCTCCTAATACTGTAATTATCATTTTATACTTTTAATACCGCAGACACACCATCTTAAAACAGGTATACGGCTGATGATTTCATAAAATGCGTAGGCTCCGATGAATGCTGCGACTCCAACGCATAAATACATTACTATGGCCGGAAGTGTTGTATAAATATGTAAATACCATGCACACATGGAAAGTGGCAGGTAGTGGAATAAATATAATCCCCAGGATTTTTTACTCATAAATCTTGAAAATGAATTATTAAAATTGCCCCATTTTTTCATAAATGAAAGAACCGCCAATACTGCAATCCATGAATATAAATTACACAGGAAGGTGTCTAATACTTCATGTTCGGCATATGGTGCACCCCAGAAGGTGACCACAAATATTGTTCCGATTATAAAAGCCGCAAGTAACAAGACAATCCACCACTTTTCCAGTTTTGCCATCACATTGTCGTGAGAAAAAACAAAATATCCTAAAAAGAATCCCGCGCCATATATGCCAAATCTATACACAACTATAATTGGGGTGTTAAGAATTTGAGCAGCACCCCAAATCACAAGTGCAAGAGCAATCAAAACAGGAACATTTACTTTTTCGCAGATTTTATACAGCTTGTCTTTCTCGACTTTGCGAACAAGCAGAAGAATCAACGAATATATCCATAACAATTGGATATACCACAACGGGCCTGTACCGCTCACTGCCATGATTATGTAAAATATTGGCTTTGGTACAGCAGACATACTTTCAAATGCCCCGCTGATTAACATATTGTAATATCCCATAATCCACCAGAATACGAACAAACCAATTGTAGAAGGAACCAGCAATTTTACTGTTCTGTTTTTAAGAAATTCTTTACCGTAATGATTGTTGAGATAAAATCTTGAACTCATACCGGACACTACAAACAAAAGCAGCATAAACCACGGATAAACAATATACTGATATACATCCTGATACTGGGTATCTGCAAAAGGTCCAATCACACCATATGTTACTACGCCGTTGAACATATAAATAACATGGTAAATAACTACCAGAACTACGGTAATCCATCTGATATTATCGATATAGGTTTTTCTCATAATTGTACCACCTTTTCTATAATTCTTAACATAATTATAAAGCGGGTGTATCCATATATCTATCAATCAAAACACACATATTCATACTTTTTTTGTTAAAAAATGTGGCATAAAATTACTGTTTAATTACAGATAGCTTATTTGCAGGAACTACTTTCTGGAGACTGGCGGAAAGTGCAATTAATAAATATCTGTTATTTGCTGTAAAACAGCACCCCTAAAGTTTTCGGACCGCAGTGAGAAGCGATAACGCCGCCAGCCGTAGTAATATGAATCTCTTTAAAATATCCCATGGCTTCTATTTGAGATTTTATTTCTTCTGCTATATCTTCAACTCCTCCACTATGAGTGATAAAAATATGTTCCTCATCTGCCTTACTAATTTCTTCCTTTAATCCATTAACATATTTTTCAATAACAGAATGTATATTCCCCCTGAATTTCCTTGCTACTACCATATGTCCATCCGTAACGGCAATTTCAGGTTTTATTTTTAATGCAGATGCGAATAAAGCTGTAACTGCATTGCATCTTCCGCCTCTGTATAGATACTCTAATGTATCTACCACAAATCCGGCCTTAACCTTGCATCTGTCTGCTGTTATTCTGTTAACTATCTCCTGAGCCGATAATCCCTCTTCACGTAATTTTCCCATTCTGAGTAACTGCAAGCCTATTCCTGTGGAAAGGTTCATGGAATCAATGGCATATACTTTGGCATATTTTAATTCTTCCGCGGCAAGGCGAATCACACTGATAGTAGATGACATTGACTCTGAAATTCCCGTATAGATAATTTCAGTGCCTTCATTGTCAAATTCAGACAAGGCACTTATCACGCTCGCTAAGTCAGGAGAGGAGGTTTTAGGTGTCTTTTTATTTTCATTTGCCCACTCATAAATCTGATTCGGTAATAATTCTATACCGTCCTTGAAACTCTTATCACCCAACTGAATATATAAGGGTATGACAGAAATATCGTACCTTTCAAGTAAATCCTTGCTTAAATCACATGTGCTGTCTGTAAATAATTTAATCATTTGTTTTGCCTCCCTTTCTTGTTAACTATTAGTTCCTGATATTCCTCCATGACTCCTGATTTTCCCGGTTATGTAAATAGAGATTTATCGCCGCAATTCTATTTTCTTACCTAGACAAATTAGAGTTTGTGAAAATGCCAGCAAAGAAATTTTTTTTTGGATTTTAATTGAATTTTAGTCCTACATCTTTAAATTTTCAAATGATAAGACATCCATTACCCACCAAACTGTGCTTTTTGGCTGATTTAGTAGGTAATTTACTTGTATTATGTAACCTCTGGTACACATTTTTACCTACCAAAACAACTTCAAAAAACACATTTGGTGGGTATTCTATGAAATAATTCTTCTAAAACACCTCTTTTTTACCTACTAAATCAGTAAAAACCTTCTAACTAGTGGGTAATTGGAGAAAAGTGTATAACAGATGGAGAAGTTCGCCATATACTCATCCTTTTCTATTCAAAATCATTTTGGGTCTTAATCTATTTTTCGAATACAACAACACCGCATTCGTAGGGATGATCATAATACACCGTTTCTTTCTTACCGGAGCGGTATAACAATATTTTCAGGATAATCAGAAAATCGCCACCACCTGAAAGAATCATGAGCTCCGACAATAGAAACAAAATCAATTGACCTGTTGCTATCGCAGCCACGCCTAATCCACCGCCCAAGACCAGTGTAGGCATAGCGCCTCCTAATATATATTGCCATTTTTTCATAGGTTCCGAACATGTGCAGTACGGAGTCAAAGCACTCAAAATTATTCCAAAATCAATGGAATGGAAATGTTTTTTTGCAAAAATCCCCCAAGTGATTCCATGGATTAACTTGTGTAGAACAACCAAACACAACAATATAAGAAATAATAACATACTATATTTCAAAGATATAACCATTTCACTAGTACTGTTAACAGTATAGTAAAGCAAGGCAACCACTGCCATAAATGGCAACATAATAATGAAAGCCATAATATTTGCCTTCAAAACACTTACCGTCAAATCTTTTTTAAAATATCCTTTTTTCTCCATTTCTTCACATATTATTTCAAAATCCGCTTTTCGTCTCTTTTCATCAGGTGTAAGTTGTCTCTCTTTTTTACTCATACACTTCTCCAATTATTCTTTGAAATTTTTTCGTCTTTTAACCCTGGGTCCATATATTGTATGCCAAAGTCCTGCAATTCTTCCCTTACCATCACGAAGTCTTTCAGCATTATATTTTAATAGTCATTCCATTATACCTTGATTTTTTTCAAATCGTCAATGTCATACGGATTTACTTTATCAATCTAATAAACAACACACTGAACAGACTTACCATAGCAATGATAAAGGAGCTGCGCACTAATTCTTAGTGCGACAGCCCCTCCATAATAAATTTATGCAATTTTATTATTGAATATCCGTTACCTTATATCCCTGATCGGCAACAGCCTGCGTAAGAACATCATCTGAAACATTTTTTTCAAGCGTTACAACAGCGGTTCCGGTCTTGTGACTGACCTCTGCCTTTGTCACACCATCAAGTGCTTCGAGCGCTTTTTTTGTGTGCATCTCGCAATGACCGCACATCATGCCTTCAATTTTTAATGTCTTTTCCATAGTCTTTGTCTCCTTTTTTGTTGTGATTTTAATTTTATTTTTGATTTTATGATCCCGTTTGGAATCATACATACGAAAGAAATTCAAACGCAGTGCATTAGTGACTACACTAAAACTGGACAAGCTCATGGCAGCCGCAGCGAACATTGGATTTAATTGCCAACCCAAAACGCTGATAAACGCACCCGCCGCTAATGGAATACCGATTATGTTGTAGATAAATGCCCAAAACAGATTCTCATGAATATTACGCAGAGTTGCACGACTTAGACGTATAGCTGCAGGTACATCGGACAAGCAGCTTTTCATCAACACCACATCTGCTGCATCAATTGCAACATCTGCACCTGCACCAATGGCAATGCCGATATCAGCACTTGTCAGTGCAGGAGCGTCATTGATTCCGTCACCCACCATGATGACCTTTCCTCTTTGCTGCATATCACGGATTACACTTTCCTTGCCATCAGGAAGTACACCGGCAATTACTTCATCTACACCTGCCTTCGTCCCGATAGCTTTAGCCGTGCGTTCATTATCACCGGTCAGCATTACAACATGAATGCCCATATCCTGCATTTCTTTAACTGCCCGAGGACTATCCTCCTTGATAGTATCTGCAACAGCTATAATACCGTAAAGTTCACCATCACAGGCAAAAAACAACGGAGTTTTTCCTTCTTCCGAAAGATGCTCTGATATTACTTTTATCTCATCAGTCACTTGAATTTGTTCACTGATAAATTTATAACTGCCACCATACAAAGCTGTGCCATTAAGCATTGCCCTAATCCCATTTCCGGGCAATGCAAGGAAATTCTCAACCTCAACTGCCGACAGCCCGTCCTGCTCAGCACGCTGAGTGATTGCTCTTGCCAGTGGATGCTCGCTTTTTTTCTCCAGTGTATAAGCCATTGTCAAAAGCTCTGTCTCACTCCTGCCGTTTACCGGAATAATATCCGTAACCTTAGGTTCACCCTGTGTAATTGTTCCGGTTTTATCCAGTGCCACAATCTGTGTTTTTCCGGTTTCCTCCAAAGATACAGCCGTCTTAAAGAGAATACCGTTTTTGGCGCCCATTCCGTTGCCGACCATGATGGCAACAGGTGTAGCAAGACCAAGCGCACAAGGACAACTAATAACTAACACAGAAATTCCTCTTGCCAAAGCAAAACCCATTGTATGACCGGTGACAAGCCATATGATAACGGTTATCACCGCAATTATGATAACAGCTGGAACAAATACACCGGAAACTTTGTCTGAAACTTTTGCAATCGGTGCCTTTGTTGCAGCAGCATCACTTACCATCTGAATAATCTGAGAAAGAGTAGTGTCCTCACCGACTCTTGTAGCTTCACAACGAATAAAGCCTGATTGATTCAAAGTTCCAGCGGAAACTGTGCTTCCTGTTACTTTGTCAACCGGAATACTTTCGCCCGTCAGAGTAGATTCATCTACTGAGCTGTTTCCTTCTAAGATGGTTCCGTCCACAGGGATATTTTCACCGGGACGAACCACAAAAATATCACCTTTTGCCACCTGTTCGATGGACACAGTCATTTCTGCACCATCCCGTAAGACCGTGGCAGTCTTTGGGACCAGCTTCATCAGTCCCTTTAGCGCATCGGTGGTTTTTCCTTTTGAACGTGCCTCAAGCATTTTTCCTAGAGTTATCAGCGTCAGAATCGTGGCAGCAGATTCAAAGTAAAACTCGTGCATATATGACATCACTGCATCTGCGTTGCCTTTGACCTGTGCATCCGTCATAGAAAACAGTGCAACTGTACTATAGACGAAAGCTGACGCAGAGCCTAATGCAACTAACGCATCCATATTAGGAGCACGGTGCCACAAGCTCTTAAAGCCACTGATAAAAAACTTCTGATTAATGACCATAATTGCAATCGTTAACAATAGCTGCAAAAGCCCCATTGCCACGTGGTTGTCATCAAAAAACGGCGGCAGCGGCCAGCCCCACATCATATGCCCCATGGAAACATACATAAGTACAATCCAAAATCCCAGAGAGGTAATTAACCGTCTTTTTAACAGGGGAGTTTCTTTGTCCTTCAATGCATCCTCCTCTGAGGATAAACGTGTAGTTTGATCTTTATTTCCATTTTTCAGAGATGCTTCATATCCTGCATCACGAACTGCAGCTATGATTTCTTCGGCAGATGCTGTTCCCTCCACGCCCATGGAATTGGTCAACAGGCTCACCGAACAGGAAGTAACTCCTTTCACGCCTGATACCGCCTTTTCCACACGGGCTGTGCAGGCAGCGCAGCTCATACCGGTTACTGTATATTGTTTCATAATTGATTCACTTCCTTCTATTTCATGAGTTTCTGCAGAGTTGCAACTAACTCATCGATTACTTCATCTTTACCCTCACGGATATCTCTGGCAACGCAGCCTTTGATGTGATGTGATAGTAATTCCTTGTTAAAGGCATTCACCGCAGCATTTACAGCGGCGGATTGCACCAATATATCCGCACAATAAGCATCTTTTTCCACCATCCCCCGAATCCCGCGAATCTGCCCTTCAATCCGGTTCAGACGGTGTATCAGTTTCTTTCTTTCTTCCTCTGTACGGGCTGTGGTTTTTTCACAACATCCACATATTTCTTTATCAGACATTATGTTTCCTCCTTTATAAATACCCCATCAGGGTATTTATATTATATACCCCATCGGGGTATATGTCAACATAAAAAGAATCTCGCTTGCGAGATTTGCTTGCGAGATTCTCCACCTGCGGCGAGTCGCATTGTGACAATTTTTCAAACCGCCGGAATATATTATATTTTCTGACAACACTTAAGGAAAACGAATAGTTACCTTTCCACAATTATTTATTGTTTGATACTCTACAAAATATTTTCGTAGCATCTCGGTCGTTATCTTTATGACCGGATTATTTATTGTATCCAACATGCTATTTAAAACTCCATTGTAAGCCCCACATGAAGCTGCTCCAACATATCTGTCAATTCCTCTTTCATTATGTTATACGCTCTCTCCTTTGTACAATGACCGGTACAAACATAGCTTATTCCCGTACTTTTTATCTTTCGTGCAACCTCCCTTATTTCTGCTTCACTCTTATTGAACAGATGAAAACCACCGATTAGGCCATAGACCTTTTTATCTGGAAATGTTGCCATTACTTCCTGAATGATATTGACCGCACCGCCATGTGAACAGCAATTAATAATGACCAGCCCCTTGTCCGTATCAAGTACCAGACTTTGTTCATGCGAAAAATTATCCGGTACAAATCCCTGCGGAGTTTTCAGATACATCATTTCCCGCTTACCGATTTTCTGCAATCCCGGCGTTTTGTGTGGAATCAGATACACACCATCACACAGCCTGTAATCACCGGTTGCAAATTCAATTCTGTCAGCATAATCCGTTAATACATTTCTCGGAAGCCCAATATACTTTCTGAAAAAGAATTTCTTGGCATAACAGTTTTCTTTTGCTTCTTCTCTGAGATAGAATTTTGCTTTCCTGTTTTCTTTGAAAAAGCACACCATACCGTTAGCATGATCGTAATGAGCATGGCTGAGCGTCGCATAATCCACATCCTCCATGCAAAACCCGAGTTTTTTCATATTCTCGGCAAACAAACCGGATGCCCCTGCATCGACCAATATTTTCTTATCTTCATATTCCACCAATATCGAAAGTCCCCATTCCCCTTTGATATCGCCCTGTGGAATGTTGTCCACTATGACTGTTAATTTTGTTTTTTTCATAATCATTTCCTCATCATATAAAGCTGAAAATTCAAATTAATTCGTGTATTTTCTCAACTTTCCAGTATTTACGGACTTTCCCGTTCGCGGGCATCTATGTAATTTGCACTTTTCCCTTATATAAAATGGATTGTTCGCTATGAGGGTCATAATCCACACTTGTCGCATACAAATCCATTTTTAATCAATGGTAAATACCTGCTTAATACTGTCGTAATGGAGGAATTCCCCATTATCAGCAATTGCTTTAATTTCTTCCGGAGTGGCAAACTTATACCCTAAAGTTTCCTCATCCTGAAGATGTATGTCTTCATCTTTTATATCCATCTTAAATTTATATATATCTACAAAATAATTATCACCTTTGCCGGGATTTTCTCTGCTGTAGGAAAATACATAGCCCCCCTCAGCATTTGTTACGTCAATTCCGGTTTCTTCCAAAACCTCGCGGCGCACGGCGTCAGATGAATCTTCTCCTGCCATTGCTGCTCCTCCGGATACTTCCCAGCATCCCGGCGCCCAGGATTTGGTCATGACCCTTTGGGTAATTAAAAATCTGCCATCCGGTCTTTGTATAACTCCGAGAACTGTAAGATGATATTCTCCGTCCTTTAATATCCAGTCATTGCGCTTCATTGTCCGCCCGGTTCTCTGTTTATTTTTATCGTATATATCCCATAATTCCATAGTTTTAAATTCCTTTCTCACATCCGCCGGGCTGTTTTTTCTCCTGCATCCCGCAAGCTGTTTTTTTCCGGCATCCATCCGCCGGATTATTATTTGCTAACCCTAAGTGTTCCTAATATCTAATCGATTGTACTTGCTTTGCATGCTATAGTCAAGATTTATGAACCTTAACCATTGCGGCATAAGCTCCGTCAAGCTCCATTAACTCTTTATGAGTTCCTCGCTCCTCTATTCCGTTTTCTGTAAGCATAAGGATTTCTTCTGCATTTTCAATTGTAGTCAATCGATGGGCAATTACAAATGTAGTTCTGTTTTGAGCCAGTTTTTCCAAGGATTCCTGAACCACCTGCTCACTTTCATTATCAAGAGAAGATGTGGCTTCATCAAATATAAGAATTGGAGGATTTTTTAAAAATACTCTGGCAATTGACAGTCTCTGCTTCTGACCGCCAGAAAGTTTCACGCCCCGCTGTCCTATATCGGTGTCATATCCATCAGGGAAGGACATAATGAAGTCATGGGCGTTGGCATTTTTTGCTGCCCGGATTATTTCCTCATCTGTGGCAGCAGGTTTTCCGTAACGGATATTATCCTTAATTGTTCCCATAAACAGGTAAACATCCTGCTGTACAACACCAATATTATTTCTAAGACTTTTTAAGGTTACGTCTTTGATATCAATTCCATCAATTAATATTCTTCCGGAACTGATTTCATAAAACCGGGGTATAAGTGAACATAAGGTGGTTTTACCCACACCTGATGCACCCACTAAAGCTACATATTTTCCTGCATCCACAGAAAGGTTAATATCGGATAAAACCTCACTGCCTCCGTCATGATATTTGAAAGATACGTTATCAAACTGTATCGTTCCCTTTACATTTTCAAGCATAACAGCATTTTCTTTTTCTTTAATATCAGGCTCGATATCCATAATCTCGCGGAAACGCTCGTATCCCGAGTATCCGTTCTGAAACTGTTCCGTAAAATCTATGAGTACTTTTACAGGGTCAGTGAATACATTTATATATAAAAGAAAAGTTATAAAATCAGTAATATTTATCAGACCTGCTGTTATTCCCACACCACCTGCTGCTATTACCATGACATTAATCATTGTGGTAAATGCGGTAAGACCGGAATGATATTTTCCCATGTAATGATAGCTGTCTTTCTTGGCATCAAGAAATGCGTCATTACCATGCTTGAATTTTTCACATTCTATATCTTCATTTGCAAAGGATTTGACAACTCTTATGCCTGAGAGATTGTCTTCTATTCCTGCATTAATTTCTGCTATTTTTTCCCTGTTACGTCTGAAAGCACGTTTCATTTTGCGGTTTAATCGGTACGCATATACAAGCATAAATGGGACAAGTATGAAAGCTGCCAGGGTAAGCCACGGACTTATAAATCCCAGTATTATAAGGGCACCTATTATCTTAACAAAGGAAATAACTATATTTTCAGGACCATGATGTAAAAGTTCGGTTATATCAAATAAATCAGAGGTTATCCTTGATAAAAGCTGTCCAACTTTCTGGTCATCATAGAACATGAAAGAAAGCTTCTGATAGTGTTCAAAAATCTCTGCCCTCATATCATACTCTATTTTGGCACCCATAACATGTCCGTAATTGGAAATATAATAGTTACATCCGGCCTGCAGAAGAACAAGCACAACAAGAACTGCCACCAGTACGATAATAGACTGAATGGCAGCATTTTTTTCCATATATATTACATTGGATGTGATAAATCTGACAACAATGGGAATAACCAGAGTCACCGCTGCCGACATCATGGCAAATATCATATCAATTATAAATGTACCAATATAAGGTTTGTAATAACCTGCAAGCTTTCTTAAATTATCCTTCATGTTAATCCCCGTTTTTCTGAAAATGTTCTAGTGTTTGTCACTCATAAGCTTTAAAGGAAGGGACAAAAGCAAGGCACCTCCCACAATATTGCCTATTGTAACCAGAATCTGACTTTTTATAACTGAAAATGTTCCTATATCACCCAGAAGCATATATCCTATGGTAAATGTTCCCATATTGGCCACACAGTGCTCAAAACCGGCTATAACGAAAGCTGTTATGACACAGAACATTATTATCATCTTGCCACTTTCGCTTTTTAATTTCATTCCTGTATATACAGCAAGACAAACTAAAAAATTACAGAGTATTCCACGGAGTAACAATTCCATTGAAGATGCTGATAATTTTGTATATATAAAACTGTCATAATAATCCGTAAGTATGGTACGGGATGCACCGCTTAACACAAGCATTGAGCTAAGAATAAATGCACCTGCAAAGTTTCCCACGTAGCTCATGCCCCATGTCTTTATCATATCTGATACTTTACATTTTCCGGTGTAAACACCCATGGCCATAACCATGTTATTTCCTGTAAACAATTCACCGCCTAAGAATACAACAAGAACAATTGCTATAGAAAATAATAGCGAACTTAAGAATCTTCCAATTTGAGGATAGGTAGTGAAAAATACAGCACCTGTCACGTTGGACAAAATAGTGGCCACCACAATATAGAATCCTGCCATAATTGAACGAATAAAGTATTTTACGGGATGATTGTTACATATGTCTGCTTTGTTAACTGCCGCCAGGGAAATAGCATCAATATCAGAGTACAACATTATTTTTTCCTTTGTCTTGTATGATTTTAGGGGATTGGAAAACCACATTTTATACCGCCGGATTTTCCAATTGCCTAATATAATATTTGATAATTGTGTGAAAATCAACGTCTATGATTTTAAATTCCGCAAATTTTATTGTCAAGACAAAAATATTTCAATCGTAATTTTATCCTATAGGAAAAACAGCTACATATTTGAACATCATTATAAAATGACATACACTGCCTGCCATTACAAATAGGTGAAATATTTCATGGGAACCGAAGTATTTATGGTGAGAATTAAATACCTTTAGTTTCAATGCATATATAACGCCGCCTATTGTATAAATAATACCCCCTGTTAACAGCCATACAAATGCCGCTGTAGGAAGTGCATTAATAATCTGTGTGAAGGAAAGTACACAGGCCCATCCCATGACAATATATAAAGTTGATGAAACCCATCTTGGGCAGTTAACCCAGCAGAGTTTAAATATAATTCCCACAATTGCTATGCCCCATACAAGTGCAAGCAGACAATAACCTGTTGTATTGTGAAGCACTACCAGACATACAGGAGTGTAGGACCCTGCAATCATAACCGATATCATGCAGTGATCCAGCTTTTTAAGAATTTTATTAATTCTTGGAGTTGAGTCAAATGTATGATAAGTAGTACTGGCTGCGTAAAGCAAAATCATGGTTACAATAAAAATTGTAAGAGATATGACATGTATAATGTCCGGTGCAGAAAGCGCCTTAATAATTAATGGTAAAGCCGCAAACATTGCCATAAGCATTCCAATAAAATGAGTTATTGCGCTTCCCGGGTCTTTGATGTGTGTGATATTTTTTTTGATTTTTTCCATAACAATTCCTCCCTGTACTGCCCTGAATGTTTAAGTTTGTTCTTAGCTTTAAACTTAAGTTTAGGTTTGTGTTAAAAGAATTTCTTATACATCCGGGGTGCAAAATAATATATGTTGCTATAATAAATGATTTTAAAAATCTCTTCACGTAGTATTCAATACTACATTATACGATTATTATATTACATCTATTAGTATTGATATGCAAGTACAAAAATAAAATTATTTGGAATTTCAAAAAATATATGGAGTTTATCTATATATTTACTACAGTACCTTTAACACGTTCATTTAATCTGTGAGAAATAGAGATAACAGTTCTTCCCTGTACCGCCATGAAAGCAGCATCAAGTACCCGCTGCTCTGTTTCTCCGTCAAGATCAGCAGTAATCTCATCCAAAAGAAGGATTTTTGGTTTGGCAATAATTGCTCTGGCAATTGATAAAAGCTGGTATTCTCCCTGGGAGAGTTTTGCGTCACCAATATGGGTGTCATACCCATTTTCTAATCCGGAAATCTTATGGTGCAGTCCTACCATCTTACATACTTCAATAACATCTTCCCGGGAAAATGTGTCATCAAAGAGAGTTATCTGCTGTGCAATACTGCCATCTACCCTTGAAAACTGCTGTTGTACATAACCGTATAGTTTCCTTTTTTCAGAATCGGGTATGTTTAGCACATTTCTGTTACCGATAAAGACATTGCCCCGGTCGGGTTTATATAAACCGAGTAAGAGCCTAAACAAAGTACTCTTGCCCGCTCCTGTTCTTCCCGTTAGGGTAACAGTACTGCCTTCATCTATAATGAGAGAAAAATCTTTTATTACGTCACGTTTTTTATCATATGAAAATGTTACATTATCAAATGTAATATTATAAGATGTCGTATCTGATGCAGTCAGAGATTGCGTTGATTCAAGCAATTCCGGTGCTGCCGCTATCTTCTCATTAACCTTTTCCTCTTCCCTAAGAAACTCATCAATTCTTTTTACCGCAGCAACCGCCGATTGAATATTTTGAATTTCCATGCCAATACTCTCAATAGGGCTGAATATTTTACCTACATAAGCAATAATGGCTACTGCGCTTCCTACCGATATGCCAAAAAATGCGGAAAAACAGGTACCCGTAGATGAAAAAATCATCAGTATTGCAATTACCACACTGCTTATAATATTAATTATGGGAGAATACAGGGAATCATATAGATTGGATGTATCCATGGCTCTGTAGCTTTCCTGAATGTATTCGTCATATTGTTTTTCCATATATTTCTGCTTGGACAACATACGAATCATCCTGATATTTTTTATGGTTTCAGGAACGTGATTATTTACTTTTTCAATTGCTCTTCTGTTACTGATTTGTGCAGAAAGCATATTTTTTTGGAATATTCTTGTCATAAGAAATATGAAGGGAATTAAAATAAGCATTATAATTCCAAGCCCCGGGCTCTTCGCAAATATTACAAATATAATACTTATGATTTTGGCAGCGTCAGCAAACATATCAATAATTCCGTTTGTAAAAAGGGAATCAAGTGCATTTACGTCATTAATAAATTTTGAGGAAACCCTTCCTGTCTCATTTTCCACATAATAGTAGGAAGGAAGACGACTTAATTTGTTGCACATAGCTTTTCTGGTGTTTTTTGTTATTTTCTGTCCGACTACAGTGATAAATACATTTTGCAGTGATTCACTTATTCCTGCAATTACAAGAAACATAAAATATATAAGGGCTGTAATTAAATCTATAGGGTTTCCATTTGCAAGGCTGTCCACAATATCTTCCAGAATAAGAGGCGGAATAAGCGCTGATATAACAGCAACAATTATTATGGACAGTGTTGCGGCAGACAACAATGCTGATTTTTTAATTGTAAATTTAATAACGGAAGCAACATTTTTACATTCTGTCATCTGAGCCACCTCCCGTCTGCATTTGGTACAATGTTGCATATTCACGGTTTTGTTCATATAGATTCTTATGAGTATCAAAGAAAGCATTATGATTTTGCAGGAACAGAACTTTATCCATTTCAGGAAAATGATTTAATCTGTGGGAAATAAGTATAACAATCCCATCTTTTGCCACAGCTTTTATATTCTTAAACAGCTGATTTTCTGTGTTCTTATCCACTGATGAAAATGGGTCGTCCAGTATATATATACTTTTTCCGTGGCATAAGGTTCTTGCCAGTGCAATTCTTGACTGCTGTCCCTTAGAGAGGGCAAAACCGCCGTTTCCCACATATGTGTTCTCTTTGTCCGGCATGATATTAACTTCATCCCATAATTCACAATTTTTAAGATAAACATCTGTTGTGTTGGGTTTGTCCATTAGGATGTTGGCTTTTATGCTTGCGCTCATTAGTTCCGGCTCATGTCCCATATAGGAAACTCTCTCGCTTATCTGTCCTTCCGACAGGTCAGACAATTGGAGACCGTCCATAAATACATTTCCCGTATATACGGTTTCCCCTGTAAAAAGTTTACCAAGTGAGGATTTACCACAGGATACAACACCTGTAACGCCGATAATCTGTCCTTTTTCAGCGGAAAATGTAACATCCTTTAATACATATTCGTCACTGCCTTTGTATTTAATATTAACGTGGGAGAATTCCAGCATTTTAACATCAACAACATTTTCGGTTTCGTCATTGTGGATATATTCCTGCATAAAAGGTTTCAGCCTTTTCCAGGAAACGTAGGCTTTTTGAACAGAGTTAAACAGCTTTGCGGATTTGGAAGCTTTAAGAGCCATTTTGGTATAGCATGAAATGAAGGTGGTAAATGCGCCTATATTCCATAATGTCCAGCCTTCTCCCATTATATTTCTGCTCCCGAAGTATATAATTGGGATAACTCCCATCATTGCAATGATATTGTATATGGGCTGCATGGTGCTCTCCCACATATTTGCAATGACAGCTTTTTTCTCATATTCATCAAGAAAATCTGCGTATGTACTGTCCTGACAATCTTCTCTTCCAAATACCCTGAAGGTTAATCCGTTGCTTATTCTGTCATAGGTCATACCATTGAGTTTTCCCGCATATCTTTTATAAGTTTCATTAAATCTTGTAACCATTACCTTAAGTCTTGATGCAATGATATAGGCGATGGGAACAAATGCGCAGGATATAAGGGTCAATCTCCAGTCGTAGATAATAAGCATTACAATGTATGATATAAGTACAACTCCTGTATCAAATATTTCCGTTGTGAATTTACGCATTCCTTCCGCACAATCATCCACATCGGAAACGGCCCTTGTCATCATATCTCCCAATCCGTCAGAGGTAAGTTCCTGCCCTGATTTATTGATAATGCTGTTGTATATTATATGCCTCATATTGCGGCTGGTATTGTTGCTGAATCTTCTTGTGTAAAAACGTTTAACAGCCCTGGTAGATTGTACTATTATAATTACGAAAATATAAATAAGGGACAGAATAATCATGTCTTTATATGTAGCAGTACCATCAAAACACTCATATAGCTTTTGTACCAGTCTTCCCTCAAAATAAGGAGAGGCTGTCATTCCCACGTTGTATACAATTCCGGTGAATGTAATAATTATAAGGGTTATGATATCTGCCTTAAAATATGATGATAATTTGTCAGGTTTTTTGATAGGTTTAATTGTTTTAGATTTATTATTCAACATTTTATCTTTCAATACTTTATCTTTCATATTAATTTCCGTCCGGATTTCACTAATTACAGATACATTTATTATATATCTCTAGAGTTAAGACACAACCATATATTTACATAAATAACTAATATAACAAATATAACAAATATTAATCGGATAGATATGCTGCATCTGATATTCGTAGTGCATTGACTTTGTAAATATGGTATAATTAAGAAATGTTTGAATTACTTAAGAAAATTAAGTGATATGAGAAATGTTTTGATTTTGAATATATGTGTATTTCCACGAACAGGTGGGGCAATATGTATTTTTTACAAATGATTTTATATAGAAGAAATATAAGAGGTGACCATGAATAATATTAAAAATAACCTTGAAAAATATAATTCATCTACAATAGTGTTAATGATTGCGCTGGTTTCATTTATGGGTTGGTGTTCTGAAAATATATTTATAGGTATTACAAAGGGATTTATGAATAACCGTAATATGTATTTTCCGTTTTTGCTGGGATACGGTCTTATCATAATAGTTTTATATGCTGTTATTGGAACTCCGGATACACTTATATTTTCGGGAAAGATTAAAGACAGGAGGAAAAAGTATTTCTTATACTTTTTGCTTATGTTTGTGATTGTATCTGTATGTGAGATAATTCTTGGAACTACAGTTGAAAAGCTATGTGGTTTTGTTTACTGGAATTACAATAATATTCCCCTCCACTTTACAAAATTTACGTCAGTCCCTACCAGTACAGGATTTGCTTTATTTATTACATTTTTTATGGGAAAATGCTTTACTCCAATTATGGATCATCTGGCTATGATACCGGAAAAAATAAGTACACCTCTCGCAATTGCTCTGGGTGTTATTATGTTGTTGGATTTTGGTTTTTCATTCTTCAAAATGTACATAAAACACGAAAAAAATCAGATATGGAAAATTATGCTGATGATAATACCGAGGAAGGGAGGAAGGGGTCAGACCCCATAAAATTTTTATAAACTTTTTTGAAAAAAGTTTATAAAATTTTAATGGGGTCTGACCCCTTCCCTTAATGGCATCCGCTACAGTGGCCGCAATCTCCTCCGCAGGAATGCTTACCTTTTTTTCTGTTCTTGATCATACCATACACAATGGCTGCTACAATAATTACCAGTATGGTTCCTACCACAATTGTTCCCATTATACCTCCCTTTCCCCGCGTCTTTTCAGCGCAAAGCACAGGACTATTTATTAATTTTCATTAACTGTTGTTTTATTTGTCTTTAAGGTACTTTTATATTTATAAGGTCTTATAAGAAGATAAATAAATGCTGCTACAAATATAAATGCTACAACCGTACATACCGAGAATACACCATCTGAAATAAGAATTCCAATATTATATACGCAAAGAGATACGATATAAGCAAAACCGCATTGATATCCTATTGCAATCCATGTCCATTTAGCACTGTTCATTTCTCTTTTTATGGCACCAATTGCTGCAAAGCAAGGAGCACAAAGAAGGTTGAATATCAGGAAAGAAAATCCTGAAAGTTTTGTAAACTCAATAGCTAAAGCTGAGTAAGTAGATAACTCTCCGCCTCCGTAGAGAATGCCCATTGTTCCCACTATATTTTCTTTGGCAATAAGTCCTGTGATAGAAGCCACAGTCGCCTGCCAGTTTCCCCAGCCCAAAGGGGTAAATATCAGGCAGATTACATTTCCTATAGATGCCAGAATACTCATATCAATTTCATCCTCAGATAACATTCTGAATCCATCCTCTGTAAATCCGAAGAAAGAAAGGAACCATACAAGAATTGTTGAAAGAAGAATTATTGTACCTGCTTTTTTGATAAATGACCAGCCACGCTCCCACATACTTCTTAAGACATTGCCTATGGTTGGAAGATGGTAAGCAGGAAGTTCCATAACAAATGGTGCCGGGTCACTTGCAAATAACCTGGTTTTCTTTAAAATTATTCCCGAGAATATTATTGCAGCCATACCGATGAAGTAAGCTGATGTTGCAACCCAAGGGGAACCGCCGAAAATTGCACCTGCAATCATTGCGATAAATGGTGTCTTAGCTCCGCAGGGAATAAATGTTGTTGTTATAATTGTCATACGGCGGTCTCTTTCATTTTCTATTGTACGGGATGCCATTATGCCCGGAACCCCACAGCCTGTTCCCACAAGGATAGGAATAAATGATTTTCCTGAGAGACCGAAACGTCTGAAAATTCTATCCATTATGAATGCAATACGTGCCATATATCCGCAGGCTTCAAGAATTGCAAGCAGTAAAAATAATACAAGCATCTGGGGAACGAATCCAAGTACTGCACCCACACCTGAAATAATACCATCCAGAATAAGTCCCTTCAACCAGTCAGCACATCCGGCAGCATCAAGTCCTGATTCTACAAGTACAGGAATTCCGGGTACCCAGATACCGAAAGAATCCTGAGACGGTGCTGCTCCGTCGTATTTAACAGCAAGATTAACAGCATCTTTGATTGCAGCACTGTCAGCTGATTCTTCGGAAGTTTCAAGTGTTTCTTCGTCTTCTATTGTATAGTTGACAGATGAAGAAGCTGTTACTGTAGAAGATAATTTTTTAAGAGACAATACTGCTTCTTGTGAATCATAATCTTCTGATTCTGTATCAATGGATTCCTTATAGGAAATTCCTATATCACCCAGACTGTCTATGTAAGCGGCTATAATTTCATCGGAATCTCCGTATTCTTCACAAGCTTCCTCATAAGCCTGTGAACCGATTCCCAAAAGGTGGAAGCCATCACCGAATAAGCCGTCATTGGCCCAGTCCGTAGCTGCTGTACCTACTGTTATCATGGCAATATAATAGACAAGAAACATTATTACTGCAAATATAGGCAGAGCAAGAATTCTGTTAGTAACTATTTTATCTATCTTATCAGAGGTTGTAAGAGCATTTTTCTTAGAGGATTTTTTAACACAGTCATCAATAATGGAAGAAATATATGTATATCTTTCATTGGTTATGATACTTTCGGTATCATCATCAAAATTCTTTTCAAGTTCATTAATTTCTTCTGAAACATCCGGAGTTTCAGTCATAAGCATTTTAATCTTATCATCCTTCTCCAGTAGTTTTATTGCAAAGAATCTTTTTTGTCTTTCTTCCACATCAAATCCAAGCTTTTCTTCAACGGATGTAATAACAGATTCAACTTTATTATTAAATTTGTGAATGACATTTGGGGACTGTTTGCTTTCTGCAAGTTTAACAGCCTTTTGTGCGGCTTCCTTAATGCCGGTTCCCTTAAGAGCTGAAATTGTAACCACTTCGCATCCCAGTTTTTCACTTAATTTTTGTGTATTAAGAACAATTCCGTTTCTAGATAAAAGGTCTGTCATATTCACTGCAATAATTACAGGAATACCCAATTCCATTATCTGTGTTGACAGATACAAATTTCGCTCAATATTAGTGCCGTCAACAATGTTAATAATAACATCCGGTTGTTCATTTATAAGATAATTTCTTGCTACAACCTCCTCCGGGGTGTATGGAGAAAGTGAGTAAATACCCGGCAAATCAGTGATGGTAACATCTCTATAACCTTTCAATTTACCTTCTTTTTTTTCAACTGTTACGCCGGGCCAGTTACCTACAAACTGGTTAGAACCTGTAAAGGCATTAAACAGTGTTGTTTTACCGCAGTTAGGATTACCTGCTAATGCAATTTTAATTGACATTTTCTTACCTCTTTTCTTATAATTGTTGAAAATTTGCTATTAGTCACACCTTGCTATTGTTAGATAAAACTAACCTAAATATAAAAAAATATACGATGCTACTCAACTTCTATCATTTGAGCATCAGATTTACGAATTGATAATTCGTATCCTCTTACAGTTATTTCAATAGGATCTCCTAATGGGGCCACCTTTCTTACATAAATTTCAACGCCCTTTGTTAATCCCATATCCATAATTCGTCTTTTAACAGGACCTTCACCATTGAGCTTAGCAATCTTAACACTGCCGCCTACAGGCACTTCTTTTAAAGTCATCTCTTTAATTTCTCCTTTTCAAAATATATTACATCAGGCATTTGAGAAACTCCGGTTGTTAATTTACAGCGTTCGCGAAACACCTAATGTATTACAGGTGATGATATGCTATTACCTAAACCATAATTTTGGATGCCATTTCCTTTCCAATTGCAATTCTGGAATCTTTAATATTTACAATTACATTCCCTCTTGTTTTAGATATGACTGTAACAATAACTCCGGCTACAAATCCCAGATTTTCAAGGAATCTTTTTGTTTCATCTTTTCCGCCGATGCGCTTAATTTCAGAGGATTCTCCTTCGTCAATCATTGATAGTGGCATACTCTCATCTCCTTTTTTATACAACATATATGTAATATTTAATTCGCTGTTAGTATAAACTAACTGATATTATTTGTCAATAATTAAAGTTATATAAAACTAATTAATTAATTCATGTGCTACATCATTTGCCCAAAAAATATTGTCTAAGTCACATGAATTTGGTACAATTCGAATATATAAAAGTTCGGATAATTTATACGAAAGGCGGATAATTCATGAAAGAAAAAAATAATTATACAAACTTAAATGAGAAGCAATATGTTAATAAAAAACTGTTACAGTGTTATGCGTCTCTGTCCGCTGTACTTTTTGTAGCATATATCATGGAGTTGATAAAAGGTAACAGGACTGCATTATATGTGCTTATATTTTCAGTAATATTGCTTGCACCTCTTATAATAGCTTTAATGGTTTATAAGAAAAATCCCGAAAGCAATCTGATCAGAACAATATCAGCTGTTGGCTACGGAATTCTTTATGCGTTTGTTTTGTGGACAACAGTAAGTATTCTTGCATTTACATATATTTTACCAATGCTTTTGGTTATGTCCATGTACCAGGATAAAAAATATATAATAAAGGTAGGTATTGCCTCCATTTTAATAAATATTGTTTTTATAGCACAACAGTTTATTGGAGGAACAGTTAAAAAGACAGATATCGTAAATTTTGAAATAGAATTGGCAGTTATGATTATTATTACATCATTTTCTTATATTACATCTAATGCCCTGGGAATTATTTCCTCCCACAGGTTAGAGGTAATAGCTGATGAAAAAAAGAAATCAGACCAGATGCTTGATAAGATTCTTAATTCAACCGACAACATATTTAAAGCAATAGAACGTATAAATAGTGAATCAAAACAGATGGCAGCACAGGGAGAAGGAAGCGGTCAGGCGATTGATCAGATGGTGTCCGGTGCCAATGAACTTACCAGCACAATTCAGAGCCAGCTTGAGATGACAACAAGCATAGGCAAACTTACTGACAACGCAAGCAGCCTTATTGAAGATATTAAAAATCAATTTGATAAAACAACTAATATCACCAATGAGGGCAATGCCAATATGGAGACTCTTAAAAATGTATCTGAGGATAGCAAGAGCATTGGTAATGAAGTAGGATATACTATGGATGAGCTTATAAAGAAGTCAGAACAGGCAAAAGGCATTCTTGAAATGATTAACGAAATTACAAGTCAGACATCCCTTCTTGCACTTAACGCAAGTATTGAAGCTGCCCGTGCCGGAGAAAGCGGTAAAGGATTTGCTGTTGTTGCGGATGAAATTAAGCATCTTTCAGAGCAGACACAAAACGCCACGGAAGATATTAAGAATATTATAGAAGCTTTAAGCCAACAGGCGGATAAAGCCGGTACAAGTGTTGGAAAGCTTATATCCAGCAATGCTTCTCAAATTGAACTTGTGGAACAGACAAAACGCTCCTTTGATGAAATAAAGGATGAAATCAACCTTATAAAGGATAAGGTTGATAAGGAATACAGTTATATGTCTGAAATAATTTCAAGTAACAATGAAATAACACAGCATATTGAAAGTATTAGTTCATTTAGTGAAGAGCTTCTTGCCAATACTGAGAATACTCAGGAATTGAGCACTCAGACAATAAAGGGAACAGAGAATATCAGCGTCCTGCTTGATGATGTAATGTCAGAGGTACAGGAACTTAACTCCACAATTGCTCATTGATAATCAAAATTTATGATAAAAGATTAGGGTGTCAAAAGCCTATTATGAGAACTTGAGTAGCAAATTACACAAAAAAGCTTGGTTAAATGACTTTTGTGCAATTTACTGGGATATAAAATCATAATAAGCTTTTGGCACCCTAATTTTGTAAATTATAATATTAGATATATTTTTGAATTCGTTCTCTCATCTGCTCTTCTCCCATAATATGGACTATTGTCCATAAATCAGGAGTATTAGCACGACCGGTAACAGCGATTCTTACAACCTCTGCTACATCTGATACATTACCCTTGAAGTTCTCAGGATTGGCTTTATATGCTTTCATATCTGATGCAAATCCGTGTTCGTCTGCAATCTTCTTTAATTTATCAAACCATACAGAATTGTCATCATTGTGGTCGTATAGTGCAAGATAACTTTTCAGTATATCTCTTACCATAGAAGAATCTAACCTGAATTCGTCAGTCTCCTGCTGATTATTGTCATCAAAGAAATAAGAAATCATCTCAAATATCTGTCTTGCATACATGAAATCTTTTCTTCTTCTCTTAGCTCCCACACCCATGTAAAGTCTGAGAATTGATAACATTTTTTCTTTGTGGGAAAACCACATATCAACATTCTCAGGAGCATTTTCTTTAGCCCAGTCATAAAGGAAGTTATATAAATCATCTTCTGAAAGTTTTGAAAGCTCATTCTTACATATATTGTGAAGCTTGTCCTTATCAAATAAAGCACCTGACTGGCTCATTTTATCCACTGAAAATGGGAATTCATTTATATCCTTGTCAGGGAATTTCTCATGCCACTCTTCAAAGTTGGAATTGAGAAGTGTGAGAAGATAAACCTTCATAGTGTATGGATGATATCCGTCTTTTCTGTAGTAATCAAGTGAAAGTTCAGGGTCTTTTCTCTTGGACAGCTTTCTCTTTCCGCCTGTTTCTTCGTCAAATTTCATAAGATGGGCTGTATGTGCATATTTTGGCATCTTGAAACCAAGTAAGTGGAACAGCTCATAGTGAATAGGTGCTGAAGCAAGCCATTCTCCGCCTCTTACTACTGTTGTGGTTCTCATAAGATGGTCATCTATTGCATGGGCAAAATGATATGTAGGTATACCATCCTTCTTTAAAAGTACAATGTCATGAATGTTTTCAGGTAGCTTAATTTCTCCCTTGATTTCATCCACAAATGTAATTTCTTTATCAGGACTTCCCTGTGAACGTAATCTTAGTACATAAGGCATACCTGATTTAATATTTTTTTCGATTTGTTCATATGAAAGATTACGGCAGGTAGCATATTCACCATAATAACCTGTTAGTGCCTTAGCTTCCTCCTGCTGAGCTCTTACCTTATCCAATTCTTCTTCAGTGCAGAAGCATGGATAAGCAAGCCCTCTTGAAACAAGACTTTTTGCATAAGCATGATATATTTCAACTCTCTGTCTCTGAAAATAAGGGCCATAAGTATTTGAAGAATCAGAGTCCTCAAAACCTGCACCTTCATCAAATTCGATATCAAAATATCTCAAAACATTAATTATTGTTTCAACGGCACCATCAACTTTACGTTTTTCATCGGTATCCTCAATTCTTAAGTAGAATACGCCACCGTTTCTGTGGGCGATTCTCTCGTCAGCCAATGCACTGTAAAGATTTCCAAGATGAATAAAACCTGTAGGGCTTGGTGCCATACGGGTTACTTCTGCCTTGTTTGGCAGTTTTCTATATGGGAATTTTTCCTCATAAAACTCAGGGGTATTAACAACCTGTGGAAATAATAATTCTGCTAACTTCTGGTTATCCATTATATCTAAATTCTCCATTCCTGCGCGCTGCGCATTATATTCTCAATGTATTCTACACATTTTGTGTCCAATAATCAATATTTTAAGTTATTGTATCGTTGTTTTTGTATTGCTGTTTGTTCTGATAAAATTCATATACCCAATCACTTAATCTGATATTTTAAGCACATTTTTAAATGCATGGGATAATCCGTCCTCATCATTTGTCAGGGTTATGTAATCAGCTACAGCTTTAAGATTATCCGAAGCATTTGCCATAGCCACACCAAAGCCTGCAAATTTCACCATATCAATATCGTTATCAGCATCACCGAAGGCGGCGGTAAATTCCACAGGAATTGAAAGAAGTTCACTTATAAAGAGAAGTCCTGATTTTTTACCTGCGTCTTTATAGGATATTTCAATAAGCTGTTTTATAGAACTTGTGATATATATATCATCTAAGGATTCTCCTAGCATTTTAATTATATTTTCTTTGATAGGAGTATCATTTATAACTATATCAATACTGTCCAGCTCGTGCTTATGTTGCTTAATGAAAGCAGCGATATCTTCTTTAATAATTCTGGTTGATTTGACATAATTTAATGAATGAGGGGTGGCACCATATTTTACGGGATTATTAATATATTCTTTCCCGCAGTAAGCTGTTCCTTTAATAAATGCTTCATAGGTGACAGGATAATCTTTAGTCATTTCCATTATCTTTTCCACAGACTCCGGTTTTAATACAAAAGATCGCATGCATTCTTTATCTTCAATTCTGTATATTGCTGCTCCGTTGCTGGTTATTGCATATTCAATTCCCGGTATATTAATTACTTCTTTAGGAAGAGTGTCAAAAGCACGACCGCTGGCAATGCATACATGAACTCCCTTCTCTATGGCACTAAGAATGGCGTTCCTGTTAGCTTCTGACAAATGTCCTTCAGAATTTAAAGTTGTCCTGTCAAGGTCAATGGCAACTAATTTTATATCCATGTATTCTCCGTTTCTATTCACTGCACATGATTATTTTAATTTTTAATTGCATTTTTAAACCATCTTCCCGTGTCGGAAAGTTCGTCATCAGTCCAGCCGCTGAGTTTGCTGCAGCCGGATGATATAAGTGCAGAACTTTCTGCTTTATTACTTAAACTCCAGCAGATAAAACTGATGTTATTACTGTTAAGCATATTAATCCATGTATTGGCTGAATCGTAATCTATTCCACCATTTCCCGATGCATCGGTTATGCTGCATTCACTTACAAAAATCGGAAGCCCTGCATTAAGAGCTGTTGTAAGTTTGTTTCTTATACCATCTTTGTGGGTTGCTGCATAAAAATGTAGTGCGTACATTACATTGTCGTCATCCAGTCTGTCACCGATTACTTCATCAACATTCTGGGACCAGTTATTAGTGCCAACTATAATAACTGCACGGGAATCATTAGCTCTTATGGCACTAATTACATCCTTTGCATATGGTTTTATTGTACTGCTCCAAGGTGAATTGATTGGTTCATTACATATTTCATAAATTACATTATCATAATTGGCATATTTTGCGGACATTTCCGTAAAGAAACTGATTGCTTCAGATTTGAACGTATTTGGATTCTGTTCATTTAATACATGCCAGTCAATTATAACGTACATTCCCAACCGGGTTGCATATTCAACACCATCACTGATTAGGGCTTTTAAACTTTCTTTATCCCCTCCGTTGCAGTATCCTCCGTATTCATAGGTGTACATAGCAAGCCTTACCACGTTGGCACCCCAGTCATCTCTTAGCGTTTTAAAAGCTTCGTAATTTACATATTGAGGATACCATGCAAGACCATGTGTACTTACACCTCTCAGTTGTACCGGAGTGCCGGATTCATTAACAAGATTCGTACCTGAAACATGAAGCCTTCCTGACACAGCGCTTCCTGAGTGACCATTTCCATTTGAGGTTTGACCCTGATTATTCGAGCCGGTGTTTTCCTGAGAGCCACCATTGCTGACGCTACTTCCTGCGGAATTTCCATTATTTCCATTATCGGATTCATGGGATTCCTGAGAACTCTGCTGTGATTCTTCTGTAGAAGCATTGGTGCGGTTGTTTTCAGCCACTAGATTTCCGTTTACAACTTTGCCGTCTTTGTTAAGGGTTACGTTGGTTCCGTTATCCAGAGACACTTCTATAGAAAATGTATCAAGTATTTTTTTTGAATTGAAACTCACAATGAATCCTACACCGTTCATTTCCTGACCTGATACAATTTCTTTGTTGTAGTCAACAGGAGTTATATTTAATTCACTACCATTCTGGGATATTTCGCAATTCCATTTCTGGCTTATAGTACAGTCGGAAGGAGCGTTTAGAATAATTTTCCATCCCGAAATCTTAGAGCTTTCTCCGTTGTTAATAACAGCATCGTATTGGGAGAAATATTGTCCGTTACCTTCCCAACTGTTACTTTCCTTAAGAGACAACTTAATCGCCAGATATTGGTCTGCCTGTGCAGAAGTCACGGATACATTTGTACTATTCTGTTCTGTTTCCTGCCAAACATCTGTGTTGTTTGAATTTGAATCCTTGTTGCCATTTTTATTACGGATAAGGACAAATGATACAATTATGGAAACAACAAGTAAAACTGCAACAATTAATCCGGATACTTCAATAATTCTGTGCTTCTTATCTTTAAACCATTCTTTCACTTTCTGTAATTTCTCCTTCCAGATTTCCTTGTAAGGTGACCGCTAATTATTTGCATTTTTTAGAAATTTAATATATTCTTCCGGAGATAATGGCTTTGAAAAGTAAAATCCCTGAATATAATCAATACCAAGGTCTTCCATTTTGTTTAACTGTTCCTTCGTCTCAATTCCTTCGGATACTATTTCTAATTCCATACCCTTTATCATATTCATAGCTGCGGTCATAACATGCCTTGCCTTATCATTAACAAAATATGCATTTATCATATCCTTATCAAATTTAACGATATCCACAGGCATATCTACGATATAATTAAGATTAGACTGACCCGTTCCAAAATCATCCAGAGAAAAGTGGACTCCGTAGTCTATTAATTTCTGCATATTTTCCAACAGATATTTTTTTGTTGACATGGATGCTGATTCTGTGATTTCTAAATTGATATTTTTAGGGTTAATCTTATATTTATCCATAATCTGAATAAATCGATCCGCCAAGTCCGGCTGGGCACATTGTACCACTGAAAGGTTGACCTCTATGTAATCTACACCTAATTTGTACAATTCATTATCTGTTATGAATTTACAGGTCTTTTCAAAAACAATTTCACCTATTTTCACAATCATACCATTGGATTCTGACAGAGGTATAAACATACCCGGAGGTATGAGTTCTCTGTCTTCGTCACGCATTCTTACCAAGGCTTCCGCACATGAAAATTTTTTCTTGGTTGTATTGTAAATAGGTTGATAGAACACTTCTATTCTATCTCCTTCAATGGCTTTGCTCATTAATAAACTTATTTCCTTGCGTTTTCGAATTGCTGTAAGAGCATCATTGTCTGCAACAATATAATTACCTAAGGTATCGCTGTTATTTGAAACGTGGGCATAATTAATAAGCTGCATAAGTTCACTAGCATCATTTGCCACTGTGTCATCGGGAACAAATACATAGTTCACATCACCTCTTCCGGCTTCATATCTGGTTCCTATTTCATCATAAAATTTGAGAATATCATATATCTTTTCGCGGATACCATCATTTGACGTAAACATGAGTATTATCTGGCTGTCAGATATTTTAAAAGGATATACGTCTTTAATTTTCTGAACATATTCTGCCATTTTGTAAAAAATATTCTGCTCCGCAGTTAAATCCATATTGTCCTTTTGATCTCTGCTTATATTGGTTATCATAAGAGAAAATTTATTTCCATTTTCATAAAGATGATTTACATAATTATAAAAGGACTGTTGATTAAAAAATCCTGTATTCTTATCTATATAATACTCAGGATTTTCCAGCCTTATATATATTATTGCAATTCCAATTACCACGGCAAATCCAACCAACAGAAGTCTGTTGTTAATAAACTGGACTATTGCAGCAGTTATCCATATAGATAACCACATATAAATAACCATTCTTCGTCTTGGATATATCTGTTTTCGCTTTATAAAGATGAAAATGAGATTGAAAAAAATAAATGAAACAACACCCAGGTAGGTTGCAATTACAGCCGGACCCTCAGTGTATTGAACCTCTTTTTCAACAACAATATTTATAGGGGAAATAATTATAATAAGGTCAATAATTAATGTTGAAATTCCCACGGCCATAGAAGAACGCATAAGTTGTCTTTTTGAATGATATATATCGGAAAAACTGTAAATTAGTGCGATTGAGCCTTCACTTACAAGAGAGAGAAGGTACATTTTACATATTGTGACAACCAATATATAAGGAAAAGTATCGATGTTACATATTGCAACAACAGAAAGAATATCCAATGTGATACATATAGTGCTTATGATTAATATTAGATTAAATACTTTATGAGGACTAAGCGCAAGTCTCTGTCCTCTATGATAGAAAATTATAATAATGGTCAGTAGCGCTAATCCACAAATCTGAGCTGTAATATTCATAAAAATCCTCATTCCGAGAACGTAATCGTTTTCGGATTAAGCCTCCTAAAAAACGGGGTTGTCACACTAAGATATCAGAAAACATAATACTTAGTAAGACAGCCCCGATAAATTACAAACATTATTTATTAAGCTTTGTTATAGTTTCCGTAACAGTACCCAATGCCTGTTTAATCTTTCCGCTTGTTTCCCCCATGCCCTGAGCAAGTTTCTGAACCTCTTCAGCAACAACTGCAAAGCCCTTACCGGCTTCTCCTGCTCTTGCTGCTTCTATACTGGCATTCAGCGCAAGAATTCTCTGTCGGTTACTGAATGAATCAATCTGTTTTGTATATTCATTAGCCGATACAATCTCCTCAGCAGCTTTTCCTATACCATCTTTTAATTCTGTTAGAATTTTCTTATTTTCCCATGATGTATAGCTGGCACGGACAAACATATTGATAACATCACCTAACAGGTTAGCTGAAGCTTCTATTTCCTCTCTTGTCTTAATATTTACCTTCCTTAAGGCATCAATATAAGCATCTTCGTCGATTTTTAATTCTCTGGCGGTAGCTCTGTACTTTTCTTCATCCGGATTCTCAGGCAATACCTGTCCGCCGATTACACTTCCTAACACTGTTCCGTCATCAAGAGTGATAGGAATACCAAAGTCTACAAGACCTGCATGACATGCGTAAACACCCTTTCCTTCACGGTCATTCTTTTCGCATCTCCTGCAGCCTTCCTGACTACCTCTTGTGTACTTTATACAGAAATCAGTAAAATTATAACAGCCACTGATATATTTACCATCTGCACCAACTGCTACTGTTGCCAAGCCTGTACTCTTAGCCCAGTTCATCATAATTTCCTCAAATTTTGTCATGTCACAAAAGTCCTGAATCTTCATACAATCCTCCTTGTTTTTTCGAAGAAAAAATTCGAGCTTCTCAGGCGAGAAGAGGATTTTTCCTCCTTGTTTTTTCGAAGAAAAAATTCCAAGCGTGCTTGCACGTATGCTTCCCGAGCGAGAAGAGGATTTTTCTCCCGGTCTTCAACTTCCACGAATGTCGTTGGAGTAATTATACTACTTTGAAGAAATTATATCAAGTTAATTTACAAAAGAGATGGAGTAAATTTATTGTTAGTTGGGAGAAAAAAGAGAACCCTTATGAAGTGA
>JAUNPK010000029.1 GCA_030536855.1 Eubacteriales bacterium | reverse complement strand
GTCACTCTCATTTTTTATTTTTTCTTATTCAACTAACAAAATCTTTACTCTATTACAATATAATATGCATTTTAAATTAAATCGGCTAATTAATCAGCTGATTTTTCCACTGTTTTTTTCTTCTAGAGCTTTAACTGTATGATATGCAAAATCATTGTATGGTGTTTCTATTCCCAATTCCTTTCCCATTCTCACCAATGCCCCTGAAAGCATTTCGATTTCTGTTGTCCTCTTGGCATCTAAATCCTGCAATGTAGAAAAACGTGCTTTAGGAGATGTTGAAGCCACTGAACATGCAGGATTATTCTCATCAGATATGTCAATTCCCTTGGCAGCCGCAACTTTAACAACCTCTTCCCGCATTTTTTTGCTGATATAAGATACATGTTCGCTTGTATCATAAGCCCCAAATTCACAATTTACAATTGCCTGGGGAATATTTCTGCTTATATTAAGAGCATATTTATACCATATAGTCCGTTCAATATCATCACAGATACTGTAATTCACCCCGGAGCCCTCTAATAAATCCTGTATTGCCAGTATTCTCTCACTCACACTGCCATCCTTTTCTCCAAAGAAAACTCCCATTGTAATATCAGGATTGTAATTAATCTTATTATCTACTCTCTGGGATGAAATCTTCATTATGGAAAATACCATGTGTTCCATACCTATTTTGCTGCCTATAATCTCCTCACTTTCAACACCATTAAGAGGACTCATAACAATGGTATGATCATCTATAATCTTTTCCACCATTGGAATTATTTCCTTTAATGCTCCATACTTCACTGCAACAATTAATAAATCAGCTCCGGCTGCCTGCTCCGGCGTCTTTACATTAAGAGGAATCCTCTCCCCGTTTACAACGATGCCGTTCTTTATAAGCCTCTCTTTTCTTTCTCCTTCGGCAATAACCTCAAGATTTTCTCCTAATTTTTGAGATAATCCCACTATAAAATAACTTCCGATTGCACCGGCTCCGATAATTGCAACACGTTTTATTTCTTTTACACTGTTATTATGTCCGTTATTTTTACACATCTTTTTTCCTCCTGAAGAGTTCTTAGAATATTATGTTTATTCTAGTATATACATTTTGTTTTTTCAATTAAAAAGCCTCAATGTTTTGGGGCGGTACATTACCCCCAAAACACTAAGGCCTTTCTTAGTTGATAATATTACTTGAAGTATTATTCTGAAAATTCTTTTACTTTTATTCTAAAATACTACTAAAACTATGCCTTTGCAGCACCATCCACAGATAGGATTTCTCCGGTAACATAGCTCGCCATGTCGCTTGCAAGATAAAGAAATGCATTAGCAACCTCTTCCGGTTCGCCGGCTCTTCCGAAAGGAATCTTTGCTGAAATTGCCTGCACAACCTGTTCAGGCAAAGCCGCAACCATGTCTGTCTTAGTTACACCCGGTGCTACAGCATTTACGCGGATATTATCCTTTCCAAGTTCCCTTGCTAATGAAATAGTTATACCATTTACAGCAAATTTACTTGCAGGATATCCGACTCCTGCAGGCTGTCCTGAGATACTTACCATTGAGCTTGTATTAATTATACATCCGCCGCCTTGCTCTTTCATTATCTTTGCAGCCGGTAAAATAGCATAAAATACCGCTTTAACATTAAGATCAATAGCTTTATCAAACTCTTCAGGAGTATAGTTATACAGCGGTGTGTTCTGGGATATACCTGCATTGTTTACAAGAATATCTATTCTTCCGAATTTCTCCTTTACTTCATTTATAGCCTTCTCAACTTCTGCTGCATCAGTAAGCTTAGGATACTTTCCTTCAACTTCCCAGCTTGCATTTTCCTCTTTTAATTTCTGTAATGCTTTTTCAACAGATTCCGCTCTGGAACCAAATAATACAACCTTTGCTCCATTTGCAAGATACTTACGTACAATTTCAAATCCTATTCCTCTTGTTCCACCTGTTACAACTGCCACTTTTCCTTTTAACATTACATACCTTCCTTTCCCACCGACAAAATATTTTATTGTTCCCCATTAATTGACTTTGATGTAAATTTATCTTAAAGTAGGCATGCGCATTTGTCAATATACTTTTATATTTTAGTTGTATTGTCAATAATTATTCACGCAATCAAAATATTGTATGCACAATAACTATTTATTAAGCATTTGTTCGAACATTTCCCTTGGCATAGGTTTTGCAAACAGGAATCCCTGAATATCATCACATTTATTATCTTTAAGGAACTCTAACTGCTTGTTATTTTCAACACCTTCGGCTGTAATATGAAGTCCCAGCTGTTGTCCCATACTAATAACATAATACAGCAGCGTCTCCCCATCCTTATCTCCAATATGGTCAACCAGGCTCTTATCCAGCTTTAAGGTATCAAAGCATCTCATATTTAATGTAGCAAGGGAAGAATATCCCGTACCAAAATCATCCATAAGAATCTGTATTCCCATGCTTCGGAAATTTTCCAACAGATTTCTGATATCCGTTTTTCCTTCTATAGCACTTTCTGTGACTTCAATCTGTATAAGATGAGGACTGATCCCATATTCCTGTACAATATTTTTGTACTTTTCAACTATATCAGCAAAATACAGGGATGCACGGCTCAAATTAACTGACACCGGATATACCTTGTATCCCTTTTTCAGCCATTCAGCCTGTTGTCTGCAAACGGATCTAAACATGTACTCATCAAGTCTTGCAATCATTCCATTCTCCTCGAATAGCGGAATAAATCTACCCGGGGATATCATACTTCCATCCTTGTCTCTCCAGCGAACCAGTGCTTCACTTCCCACTACTTCCCCGGAATCAGCACTATATTTCGGCTGATACCACACCTCAAAATCCCCGTCTGCAAGAGATTCTTCAAACCTTTCCTCTAACTGCTGATCTTCCTGCATTTTCTCATGGTTCATATCTCTATAGAACACGAAACCAAGTTCTTTCTGTGTTCTTGCATACTCTTTTGCAATCTGTGCCTTACTGTATGCGTCCTCCAGTTCTTCCGTGCCCTGCATATGATAAATTCCATATCTGGAATGAATTCCATTTACTTGTAATTCCTTGGCTCTCTTACTTACAAGTGATGAAATAGAATTTAATCTCTCAGTGAAAGCATCTCTTTCTTCCTCCTTTAGAAACAGGACAAAGATATCTTCCTGAACATGACCCGCAACTTCTTCATCCTGAAGTTCCTTTGACAATATCTGCCAGATATAACAAATCATATCATCACCTGCTGTTTTTCCTGCGACGATATTAATGTTATTAAAATTAGTAATATCCATAACCACCAGATAACCCTGTGTGTTATGTTTTTTCTTCATCTCAAGACAAAACTTTGCGTAATTAGCACCTTTGGTGAGAGGATCTTCATATGCATAACGCATCATCATAATTTGCCCATCTCTTGAAATCATAACGATAAGAGCAACACCTATAAGAATAAACACAACCACAATGAAAGCCATTATGTACAAACTTCTCTGGACAGGTTCCACTCTGCTTTCCAGAACATCTGCAGGTATAATGGTAAGCATATACCAGGTAACATCCCCGTCCATAAGGTTTACAGGCATACAATAGTAATAATTTTTTTCTGTGAGATAAAATGTTCCTCCACCTGAAGTCTTATTTTCTATTTGTTTCTGCATTTTTTCTATCGAAGATGCATTGCGCCAATCTCCACTTAATACATCAGAGAAAATATTATCAGAAAGCTGAAGTATATCGTTACCCATAGCCACCATAATCTGTCCGTCGCCGTTAAAGGCACAGCTGTAGCCCATGCCATCGAAACACTCTATCTGTAATGCATCATTAAATGTCTGGGAATTATAGGTCAGTCCAAATACTCCCTCTATATTTCCGGCTTCATCAGATATAGGAATTGTCATAACATTTACCAGACCATGACTCTCCTCCAACGCATCTTTAAGCACACCTGTTATGCTCCCTTTGCCTTCCATTCCACGCTGGTAAAATTCACGATAAGACAGATTGGCAGTGCCTCCGTCCGTAGAATAACTGGTTCCGTCAGGAAATACGTATGCGAATCTCTTTAATTCATAATCATCAAGAAATATAGTAAATGATTGTAACGTATCATCTATTGTATCAGGTGTTACGTTATGCATATTCCCCGAAAGACTTTCCAATAATAAATGATTTGAATGAATCTTATTATGCAATGCCAGTGAATTCTGATTTGCCACATCCTCAAGATTCTGTTGCAGTTGTTCTTCAAGCTCATTAAAAATCATATAAGAGCTGACTATAACCGTTACAAATATAGCCAGTAATACTGACAGCATGATAATGAACTTTTTCATTTTTATCTTATTTGATGTTTTGCTCATTTAATTCATAACTTCCTTATCTTCGCAAACTAATTTATATTTTTATTTGATTTTCGAACTAACTTGAAGACATTATACCATATAAAATTCGTTTTGACGACAAATTTACAATTTACATAACCTTATATTTTGCTTTTGTATCTAAGGTTTCTCCGTCTAAATGATATATGGCATCAATAATATATTTTCCATAACTTGCATTTCCGTCAAATTCACTCAATCTGTCATAAGCGATTTCTCCGCATACTCCCATAGCGCAAACGGCTGCAGCGACAGCTTCCAACTTATTGTCAGGATTGGCAACAACATAAGCAGCCACAAGAGCCGATAACTGACATCCCGTTCCCGTCACACTGCTCATCATGGGATGTCCGTTATATATACAATATGCTTTATCTGCATCAGCAACAATATCAATTGCTCCTGTTATGGCAACTATGGATTTAATTTTAGCTGCAAATGCTTTTGCAAAATTAACTACAGATTTAATATTTTCCCCAGTAACTGAATCAGCCATATCCGCATCCACACCTTTTGTTGTACCTGTACCATCAGCCAGTGTTTTTATTTCGGATATGTTGCCACGGATAACGTCAAATTGCACCTCCTCCATAAGTTTATATGCAGTACTTGTGCGCAAAGAGGATGCTCCTGCACCCACAGGGTCCAAAACAACAGGATGCCCAAGTTCATTTGATTTCTTTCCTGCCAAAATCATTGCCGGGATAGTTCTTTTGTTTAACGTTCCAATATTAATATTTAATCCGCCGCAAATACCGGTAATCTCTTCAACTTCTTCTGAATCATCTGACATAATAGGAGCCCCCCCACATGCCAGCAAAATATTTGCACAATCATTTACCGTAACGTAATTAGTAATATTGTGCACCAAAGGTCGTTTCTGTCTTACATTATTTAAATACTTATTTAACATATCACCCTCCGAATCTGTTTGCCAAAAAAGGTGTTTTCTTTAAGGATTCAATAATTACAGCTGATAATACCGAGCCTCCCACCGTTGATATCATGAATGGAATAATATATGCATAAAAGGCAATGTCTCCGGCTACTTTACCCATAAAAAGTATTGCTACAGGATATGCGCATAACCCACCTAATATTGAAGTTCCAAACACCTCTGCTAAATAGGTTAACCATGTATTTTTAGTTTTATGAAATATAATACCGGATAACAATGCGCCAAACATACTTCCCGGAAAAGCCATAAGACTACCCAGTCCAAAAATATTTCTAATCAGACTGGTTGTGAAAGCCACACCCACTCCATAATACGGTCCAAGTAAAACTGCACACAAAATATTTACCATATGCTGCACAGGCGCACACCTGCTTCCAAATACCGGAAATGAAAATAAACTTCCTACTACACCTACTGCACAAAGCAATCCTGCCAATGCTAACTTCTGAGTTCCATTTTTCTTCATTTTTGCTGTCTCCTTTCAGTAAATAAAAAAGCCGCCGATTTGGCAGCTTTCGTAAAGTCAACACTATTACAAATATCCTTGTATAAAGCATCCCTACGTTGGCATTATCCAAATCAGGTTCCCGGTCGAAGGTCCCACCTTCCTCTCAGCCTGTAATACAAGCTCCCGTCTATAATACTACTCAAAAAATATATCACTAATTCCTTATTTTGTCACCCGTCACAATGATAATTTAATCTTTGTAAATTCTGCTTGTAATATGAGACCTCATCACGAATCAATTCATCTATAACCTTCATACCCAGCAATTCCACAGGTGCCTTATCATCCGTCATAACTAAATTACCCGGAACATATTTTATTAGTTCTGGAGAAATCTTGTACATCATTGATTTTAACTCTTTATTGGCTTCTAATGCTAAATTGGCTTCATAGACTTTTATCATATCAGCATTGTCAGATGCAAATAATTCTCTGTTTGTACTTCCGGAAACATCAACTGTATATACGTGGGAAAATACCTTTGATATGGTATCAGAAAGATATTGGTTAATGTTCCCCTCCTCAGTACCTCTCATATTCATATTTACTACCATAACCCCATTATCTGTAAGATGTTCCTTTACCAGCCCAAAAAATTCCACAGAAGACATTTGAAAAGGAATGGTGATATCCTGATAGGCATCTACCATAATTACATCATATTTTTCGTTAATTATGTTCAGGTATGCCCGTCCATCATAGGTGGTAACCTTCACATTCTCAGGCAATTCAAAATACTCCACAGCAAGGTCTGTGATTTTCTGATCTATCTCAACGCCATCTATCTTGACATTATCAAAATATCTTGTGCACTGTGTGGCATAAGTCCCGGTTCCGTTTCCTAAAACCAAAATGTTTATCTCATTCTTATCATTAATTCCTGCCATGAAAGGGGCTGCCATGGCATAATCATAATACATTCCTGTAAGCCCTTTCTCTTTTTTGTAAACCGACTGCACTCCAAACAATACATTTGTGGACAGTACCACTTCCTCATCATTTTCATAAACCTGAAGATAGTTATAAATAGACTCTCCTTCGTATGTTAAATCATCCTGCCAGAATGCAAAACTGTTGTCATGCCCCAAAAACACGCATATTAAAAATATTACCATGCTGATTGGAAGCTTACGGACCTTAAAAAAATTTACTTTTCCGCTCACAAAATATATGACAGCAAGCAAAAGCAAAATCCCCGCAAAAAAAAGAAATGTGATGGATGTACCTACTGTTGGAATACTGATAAAAGTAGGCACAAATGTACCTATAATACTTCCAATTGTATTTGACGCATTCAGATTTCCAACCAGCTTACCATTGTCATCAAGATTATCAACTGTATATTTTACAAGAGAAGGTGTGACAGTTCCAAGTAAGAATAAAGGGAAGACAAATATCACCATACACGCTGTAAATCCGGCTATTATAAGAAAATTACTGCTGACTGTGAAAATCAGAAGTGCTGAAATGCCAAGAATTATATATTTCCCTAACACGGGAATCAACGCAATCCATACAGCCGCAATAATAATACGTCCGTACAATTTATCAGGATTGGGATTTTTATCGGCACTTCTTCCACCATAAATATTTCCCAGAGCCATTGCTATCATAATAGTTCCGATAATGATGGTCCATACAATCTGGGATGAACTAAAATAAGGAGCCATAAGCCTGCTGGCGCCAAGTTCCACTGCCATCACCGACATTCCTGAAAAAAATTCTGTCAGATACAAATAAAATCTGTTTTTTAAAATGGGTCTTTTTTCCTTCACTGTTTCTTCCTTTCGTCCTAAATCAAAACCTGCAAACTATCCTTCGTTTACACATTTTACCATATCATGTCTATTTGTTGAATATACCTGCTTTCATATCATCCTTATCTTACTACTTAATATTATCATAGTATTTTTTTAATATTTTTTGTATCAAATGTTCTGTGATTTCTGATAAATTAACTATCCAATAATTTACACTCTTTGAAGCTCAATAAACTCTGTTCTTCTGTAATATTATTTTAGATTTCTTTTAATTCTAATAATAATTCTAATGGAATATTAGATGTTTTTGTTCGTATCATTGCAATATCATAACTTGTGTCATATATTTTTCTATTTGTTTCTATATCTATTGTTTCTCCATTGTAAAACATTATAGTTGTGAAGATTTCATCTTTATCAGTGGATTTGACATATTCGGTTCGTCTTTCTTTACAGCATTGAATAATGGAGTAGTTTCAGTTGTTATATCTTTCCTAATGGTACAGGAAGCGATACTACTATGCATAAAAAGACCTCCGTCCGACAGAAAAAAGTCAAATGGAGGTCAAATTATTACTATAATCAGAAAGTATGGTAATATCAGCTTGCATAATCCACATTAGCTCCTGTAAGCATCATGGCATCAAGAGCCTTCTTGTTCCGGGTATATGGATTGCTTTCATTGCTGTACTTAATAGTTGTATTGGTTGTTCCACCCGATACATAAGTCCGTCCACACTCCGGACATACAGCCGTATGTATTGAAACAGATGCATTAACAACCTCGCCATTCTTCTGTGCAGCCTTCCTATATGCATTGGATACATGCTGTCCTTCATGGGCTCTTACTGCCGCCCCTGCTGATTCCGGAGATACATGGGCTGCTGCCTTGAAAGAAACGTTACTCTCATCAGAACCATCCTGATACTTCCGGCTCTTACATGTTTCACACTCTGCAGGAGAAGAACGTCTTCCAGGCTTCTTAACCTCATCAGTATTAGAAGAGGCTTTACTCACATCCTGTGTACCAGAAACGGAAGCAATACTCCCCGGGGTGCCCGTATTAACAGCAGTATTAACGTAACCAAAACTGCCATAACCACCTGTTAAACCACCTATCGTCATGCACTCCACCCCTTTCCTGAAAGATTATCCGTATATATTATACACCTGCAATATATATTTTTTCAACATACTCACATACATAATTCTGCGTAATTGGTATCACAGCACACATTTTCCATTTCTGTTCTGGCATTACGCAGACATTCCAGAAGTTCAGGGGAAAATATACCACATTCACCGTTAATTATCATTCGAAATGCCTTATCCTTTGGAATAGACAGCCATTACTCTGACTGCCTACCCGCTAATGAGATATTTGGATTCGGGCATTACTCCTGCCTCTCTACGGACATTACACACAAGAATGACTATATCTGTTTATCCTGAACTAATAGCAACTTATCTATTACCGGATGAATCATACTTGTTTCTATTATAACATTTATGGCACATAACTTCTTTCCTGCATCCTTACTGGATGCTCCACAATGATATACTTGTTCTGTAGGCAAGCCATAATCCAGAACTATCAATCTGTCATGGCAATCTGCGTTCGATTTAATTCTGAGTGGTGGATATTCTTGCATAAAATCATTTACTACCGATGTTGTCAAAAAGCCTCTTTTCCCATGGCCGTTTTCTGTAAATAAAATCACTTCCACACCGGCTTGCTTCTGTGATAAAAGCTGTAAGGTCTTTGTATTCACATAATCATCCACTACATAAATGCTCTTTTTTGCCTTCTGATATATATCTATGTATGCTACATCTGCCTCAAATTTCTGACCTTTATAGATAACAAAGTTTTTGAAATCCTTATCCGAAACAAAGTTTTCGTTAAGTGTGTCTATGCTCTTTTGAATAACTTGAATATCTTGTTCTGTTTTCTTCTGTCTATCAGCCATATTTGACATTTGCACAGAAATTTCTGATACTCTTGCACTTACAAGATGCATCTCCGCCTGTGTAACAAACTGTTGGTTTTGCTTTATATAATGACGCATTTCACGAAATGCACGCATAATAAAAATGCTTTGCTGTTCTGCAAGCTCACCTCTGAGAACTGTAGCAAGCATATAAATACCTTGCTCCGTGAATGCATATGGCAATTTTTTAATGTGAAGTCCTCTTTTATTTCCATTTTCGTTTAAAGTCGCAATTTGCGACTTTAAAAAACCTTCCGGAATCTCACCCTTTGTCAGCTGAAACATAAAATCTTCCGGAAACCTTACAATATTACGCTTTACCTGTTCATTCAAACGCTTCACTTCATACCCATAAATCTCAGCCAAATCATAATCAAGCATAACCTGCTGTCCTCTTATAATATATACTCGATTACATATATTATCTACTGTCATCAATTCTGTACTTTCTGTCATCTGTACACTCATCCTCCTACAAATTGTGAAACAGGCTGTTGCACAATTACCAATTCATTATCTATTTGTTAGTTCATCGCCCTTGTCATCCTTATTTCTTTTATCAGACAACCTCTCCATTTCAACCTTATATGCCATCAATCGTAAAAGATACTGTGGAACTCTTCTATTTCCTAATTCCTTTAACCAAAAGAAAGACCGCTCGCTTTCAATTTTCTTGAAAATTAACGGTCTCTCACGCTACTTTTATTTAGTTGATTGATGATGTGATATTGTTCAGAGCCAAGCAGAGATGCAAAAATACACGATGAATACTTGTATTCATAAGTGTATTTGCATATCGATTTGGCGGATACGCCTCACCGAGGAAACACATCGTGTTTTCGAGGTTGGCTCTGAACAATCTATTTCCGTTTTGATGTATTTCCACACACACTATCCAATACAACCGACACATTTACTCTGTCGGAAATTGCTTTTTTGTGTGTTTTTCGGTCACTCAGTTTTGAATTTTTACCCCCCCCCTATTTTCAGGGCAGCAATATGGCAGTTTTTACCTCGCAAGTATGCGCAAACATCTTATTTCTGTTCTATCTTATTACTTATATTCTGTGCCTCGTTAAGAATTCGTATCTGATATTCTGCTATTTCTTTTAAAGCCAAAAATCTTTCCTCTTTTGACTTACCTTCACGTATCATCTGTGCATTATGCGTTTCCAAATTTGATAATACTGTTAATTCGTTTATCGAAGAATAATCTCTAACATTGCTATTCTTAGCTAATTCTGGATTTGCTTCTCTCCATGCTTTCGCTGTAAATCCAAATAATGCAACATTTAATAAGTCCGCCTCTTCAGCATATGGCAACCAACTAAGTTCTTCTCTATAGTTACATACTGGGATTAAATATTTTTTTACTGCATCTGTCTGTATCAGATAATTATTCTTTGAAAGAAAACGCTTTGCATCCCACTCAATTTTCTTAATATCATTTTCCTGTTCTTTAAGGCGTTGGAATTCCTTAATCAGATATAACTTAAAAACAGGACTAATCGCAGATGCAAATTCAAAGGCTATATCTTTATGCGCATAAGTTCCACCATAACGACCTTTTTTCACAAAAAGACCGATGGCATTTGTTTTTTCAATCCATTCACTTGCACTAAGAACAAATGTATGTAGTCCAGCTTCTGCTTTAAAGTGGTCGAATTCGACCACTTTAAAATCCGAGTTGTATATTTGCTCCCATGTTCCCAAGAATTCTAGTGTATTTCTGTTTCTTAACCAGTTTTTTATCACATCAGCTGCTCTCGAACTATCTGATTTAGCAGCGGCCATATCTGTAATGCAAATATAATCATCAATATCTGCCTCTGACACTGTAATAGGAATATCTTGTACTGTAATAATTCTATTCTTCGCCATGCTTCTCCTCCTTTTGTCTAACCATATTCTCCATTCGAATATAGTATGCTAAAAGTCTGAGGACATAATCTGGCGCATTACGTGTTCCTCTTTCCCATTCTGTAACCGTTCTGTATGGGATATCAAAGCACTCACAAAATTCTTTACGATTCATTCCAGTCGATTCACGAAGTTTTTTTATTTCGATTTGGCATTCAGTAAGTTGTTTCATAAATCATTGCCTCCTGCTTACACTATGTGTACATTATAACAGAAGACATCTGATTACACAATGTGTATTTCAGTCCAATAATTCCATCTCATCATTCATCTTAACAAATCCAAATTTTACGTATAAAGGTTTGCCCATATCTGTTGCCTCAAGTGAAATCGCATGGACTCCCCTCTTCTTGGCATCTTCAACTAATAAACCAAGAGTCTTAATTGCAATTCCGTTCCTTCGATATTCTGGGTTAGTGTACATATTCATGATATATGCTTTATATCCACTTGGATTGTGATATGTAGGCATCACCTGAAAATAACTCACTCCACCTGCACCAACAAATTTTTCTTCATCAAACACAAGATATGCAGTATGCGTTTCATTTTGTAATGCATTTTTATAATATTCATAAGAAGACTTCTCAACCTCTTTCATATCAACATCATCCGACAATTTATTAGCTGCTCTGAGCACTTCTATTCTTGTCTTCGTTAAAATTTCTATATCATCGATTGTTGCTTTTTTATATTTCAAATTCACTATATTTCACCCTTTTCTCTATACAATTCGCGCACGTCTTAGTATCTCATTCAAGTCGAACGTCCGCGAATAATTACTGTCACCCCTGCTCTTATATTTTCTTATGTTACATAAATAGTTCATAAAAACACAGGTACATATTTTCTAAAAGTGTTCTCAAACCCGCATAAAATCAAGGTTTCTTTGATAGCAAGCAAACCGTCTCCACATGCACCGTATTTGGGAACATGTCCACGCAGCAGCTCTTTTCCACCATATAGCCTCTGCTTTGCAGTATTTCAAGATCTCTGATAAGAGAAGTCGGTTTACATGAGATATACACCATTCTTTCCACACCATAAGCAATAATCTTATCAAGCGCTTTAGGATTGATTCCGTCTCTTGGAGGGTCCAGCACAATGAAGTCAGGTTTTTCTTCTATGTTATCCAAAGCTTTTAATACATCATCAGCTATAAAATAACAGTTATCCAGTCCGTTAAGCTTAGCATTAATCTTTGCTGCCTCCACTGCCTCGGGAACAATTTCAACACCTATAACCTTCTTTGCAACAGGGGCTAATATCTGGGCAATAGTTCCTGTTCCGCTGTACAAATCAAATATTACCGGTTTACTGTTATCATCTAAGTCTTCTTTTTTCAACCCAACATAATCTCTCACTTTAGAGTAAAGCACTTCTGCCCCTAAAGAGTTTGTCTGGAAAAATGAAAATGGAGTTATTTTAAATGTAAGTCCAAGAAGTTCTTCTTCAATGTAATCTCTTCCGTAAACTACCTCTGTCCCTTGATTTATCACGGCATCAGCCAAACTGTCGTTAAATGTGTGTAAAAACCCAACCAATTTGCCTTTAAGTTCTAATTTCTGCAGTTTTTCTGACAAATCATTCAATTTACGATCATCTTCAGTGGTTGTAATAATATCCACTAGAATCTGTCCCGTCTTTACTGCCTTTCTCACCAACAAATGTCTCAAATATCCCTCATGAGTTACTCTATGATGAAATTTAAGTTTTTCCTGTACTGCATACTCCAGTACGCATTCCAGTATTTTTCTGTAATCTTCATCCACAATTTTACAGTTTAATACCGAAACAATATCGTACATACTATTTCTCTTATGGAGGCCCAATGCCAGGGGACCATCCTTATATTCGTCTCCAAAAGTAAACTCCATCTTGTTTCTGTATTCTTCTGACACAGGGCTTCCTGTAATGCCCTCAAAACAAAAATCTCCCTCTATAACCGATGATAACAGTTTATGTACCTGTTTTTCCTTCATTTTAAGCTGATTATCATAGGATACGGTTTGATATACACATCCTCCACACAAACCGAAATGCGGACATCTTTCATTGCTTTCACAATCTGCCTGTTCTATAACTTCCAGCAGCCTTCCTTCACATTTTCCGTGTTTCTTTTTATTAACCATAAAAGATACTGTCTGTCCGGGAATTGCATTCTTTACCACAGCAGTCTCAACCGACTTAACGCCATCCTCTTCCACCTGTGCAGAAACGTATGCTTTATTGGGAAAATCCACATATTCCACATATCCTGTATATGTATTACCTTTTTTCATAAAATTACTATTTCCTCTCAAAAAAATACCACCGGTGTCCATGCTCTAAACACAGAACCCGGTGGTTTGATTATAAAATCACACTAGCTGACGAAATCATCGTCATCAAAATCATCATCAAAGTCATCAAGATAATCCGGTGTAAAGTATCTGTATACTGCATATGCTATAGCAGCTATTGCAACCACAGCACCTATAATTGCGAGAACGATAATGGCAACATTATATTTCTTCTTCTTCTCTGCTGCCTCTTTCTTATGAAGGATATCACTCAACTTTGTTGCAGCTATAAGTTCATCAATCTTATCCCTACTCATAACATATCTCCTTTCAAGCTCACGTATTCGATGGATTAATTATACCATAGTATTATTTTGTTGTCACTTAGTTTAGGATTTTTTTATTTTTAGTCTGGCAAATCCGGCAAGCATTTTCTTGACGCCATATTCTTGGAAATCTACCGTAACCATATAATCTCTGGTGGCTTTGTCAATAGACATCACTTTACCGACGCCGAATTTGACATGTTCAACCATATCGCCAACTCCATATCCCAAACCATTTGAAGTACTGCCTTCAACATTTTCGTTTTTGGATACTTCATCTTCAGTATTTTTCCAGCTCATGAATTCATGTTTACCATCATTTCCTCTCTCTGCCGTATTTTCCCCGGATTTTTTCAAATTAAACAAATCCATTGGAAATTCTTTTCCAAATCCTACTTTTGTATTATTGTAAGAACCGTAATTTGTTTTTGTTGCATATGATGGCTTGCCCGTTCCTGAATATCTTCCTGAAACACTGCTGCCTCCATTTATCTTAACCCTTTCAGGTGTCTTGTAGCTTGAAATTTTACCGCTTCCATATCTGTTTAACGCAGCTTTAGCATTGGCTCTTATATTGTAACCCGGCTCTTCTTCTCCTTCTTCTCTGCCACCGTAGGCTATTCTTCCCCTATTATACCCACTACTGTTATTTTCTATGTGCAGATAATCATCGGGAATTTCTTTTATAAACCGTGACACCTTATTCATCTGTGTCTCACCCCGGACCATTCTCATTTTAGCACTGCTAAGATGAAGAATTTTCTTAGCCCTTGTAATTCCCACGTAACATAGTCTTCTTTCTTCTTCAATCTCTGTTGAATCATCTGAAACGATAGTCATGTAGCTTGGAAATAATCCATCCTCCATACCTGTCATGTAAACTATAGGAAATTCAAGTCCCTTTGCACTGTGAAGTGTCATAAGCATTACCTTATTATCAGATTCGTCAAGATTATCTATATCCGCTACAAGCGCTACTTCTTCAAGAAATCCGTTAAGTGTAGGCTCTGTATCATTAGCTGCACAGTTTTCCTCATAACTGACAATCTTATTAATAAGCTCTCCTATATTCTCCTGTCTTGCCTCAGTCTCTTCCGGTGTTTCATTCTCCGCAAGACTCTCCATATAGTGAGTATCCTCTATTACAGCTTCTGTGAGTTGCCTTATTGACATAAATTCCTTCTTTGCCTTAAAACCACTTATTAAAGTTACAAATGGCTCTACTTTTCCGGCACCACGTTTTATGCTTTCAATGTTATCAATATCACACAATGCCTGCCAGAATGTTATCTCATTTTCATCTGCATATTCCTGTACCTTGTCGATGGTAGTATTACCTATTCCTCTCTTTGGTACATTTATAATTCGCTTAACTGCCTGTCCATCCATGCCGTTGTCGATAGTTTTTAAATATGCAAGAATATCCTTAATTTCCTTACGCTGGTAAAAGCTTATTCCACCGTAGATTCTGTAAGGTATATTTTTCATCATAAGTTTTTCTTCCAACACTCGTGACTGTGCATTGGTTCTGTAGAGAATGGCAACATCATTATAGTTCCATCCGTCCCTTACTGATGAACTTATGCTTTCAACCACACCGTCGGCTTCCTCATATCCATTTTCATAGAGGGTATAATTAATAAGTTCACCGTCGCCATTTTCCGTCCAAAGGCTCTTATCTTTTCTTCCTATATTATTCTTAATGACTGCATTGGCAGCATTGAGAATATTCTGGGTAGAACGGTAATTCTGTTCCAGCTTGATAACCTTAGTTCCCTTAAATGTATTTTCAAAATTAAGGATATTAGTAATATCTGCTCCTCTGAACCGGTAAATTGACTGGTCATCATCACCAACCACACAAAGATTGCCGTATTTGCCCGCCAGCAATGAAATAAGCTTGAACTGGGAGGCATTGGTATCCTGGTACTCATCCACCATTATATACTTAAATCTTTCCTGATAATAATTAAGAACTTCCTCATCATTTTCAAACAGTTCTACCGTCTTATATATAAGATCATCAAAATCCAAAGCATTATTAAGCTTTAATACCTTCTGATACTCTCTATATACACCTGCAATTCTTTTTGCATTATAATCACCACCGGCCTGCATCTCCATTTCGTCCGGTGTTGTAAGAGAATCCTTTGCCCTTGATATGGCATTCATTATTGTCTTTTCTTTAAGCATTTTGGTATCTATATTTAATCTCTTACATATATCCCTTATAACGCTCTTCTGGTCATCGGTATCATATATTGTAAAATTAGTATCATACCCTAACCTGTCTATGTATCTTCTAAGGATTCTTACACAGGTGGAATGAAATGTGCTGACCCATACCTCCCCCGCCATATCTCCAACCGTTGAATTTACACGTTCCCGCATCTCCTTGGCCGCTTTATTGGTAAATGTTATAGCAAGTATGTTATAGGGTCTGACCCCGCATTCATCTATTAAATATGCAATCCTGTTTGTAAGTACCCTTGTCTTTCCCGAACCGGCCCCTGCAATTATAAGCAACGGTCCCTCCGTATACTTGACTGCACGTTTTTGCATATCATTTAAATCATTCAAGTTCATTAAAGTTACCCTCCGGAATAATCTTATCCTGTTAATATCTGATACATCAATTCAACTCATTTATTCTATCAAATATTCTCCAATTCCGCCACAAGAACCAATGATACTGAAAAACTTTTTATCTCCGGTAAATGTTTCCGTTAATATTCATCTACAAAAGCGTATTCTTTAAATAAAAGGAGAAGGGAGGGGGTCTGACCCCCTCCCCTGATATTTCTATCCTGTCAGCTTTTATCCTTTCGGAGCTTTCCATCAGCTAAGTTTATTACCACAATTGCCACAGAAATTAGCTCCGTTGGTAGGTGTTCCGCAATTAGGACAGAACTTAGGAATTGCTCCACCGGATGATTTAACTGAACCGTTAGATGCGGCCTGGTTGTTTCCCATATTCATATTGTTCATCATCTGCTGTCCTATAGCCATTCCCATCTGGATATTCATCATATCACCGGCAATATTTGAACCTTTGCCGCTTCCAAGATTGTCTGCCATAGCCATCTGGGTATATTTATTCATATCGCCAACCATAGACTGTGAAGCTGCTTTACTCTGCATCTTAGCAATTTCTTCAGGATATGAGAAGCTCTCAATATTAAAATCTGTGATTTCAATACCCAGCTTACTAATCTGCATATCAAGATCCTGCTTAATACCATTGGCAATATCATATGCATTTGCCTGAAGATTAAACATATCTTTGCCTTCTTTAGATATCCATTTCATAAGAAGCTGATCTAATACAGCGATGACCCTTTCCTTAATGTCATCTACTACATACATCTGCTTAACTCCGGCTACCTTATCAATAAGGCTTATGTAGTCATTTACCTTAAAAACAAAATTACCGAAACTACGAACTGGCATACCTCCAGGTAATGACTGTGTAGGAATTGAAATAGGATTCTTAGTTCCCCATCTTACATTAAATTCCTTAGTATTAACAAATAACACTTCTGCTCTCATTCCACTGTTAAAGCCGAACTTGAAGCCCTTTAATGTAGAAAGGAAAGGAATAATCTGGGATTCAATATCAAATTCGCCCTCATCCTTAAATATTCCCTCTATCTTACCATTATAAAGAAATATTGCATCTTGTCCCGGACGAATAACAAGTTTACTACCTTTTTTGATTTCCTTATTAGTCCACTTCCAGAAAATCATATCATCTCTATATTCTTCCCACTCTACTACATTGGCAAGCTGTCCACTGAATAATCCCATAGTTTCCTCCACCTATATCCATATTAATTAATATTTACTGAATACCCATCTGAGCCTTGAGTGCTGCAAGTTCATCATCAACTGCTGTATTTACAGGCTGTGCATCATATTTAGCTGCAAGATTGTCAATATCAGCACTTTCTGCTGATTTATTAAGCTCTGCCATAGCATTTGCCTCATCAAGCATCCTATTAGCCTTAGCTTCCATCTTTGAGAAAGCTTCCATGCTGTTATTAGCTCCTACTACACTTGAACCAACTTTATTGATTCTCTCCTGAGCTTTAGCTGCCTTTACTGTAGCCTTAATTGCAGATCTTCTTGATTCAAGCGATTCAATATCCTTTACAAGTTTGTCATGCATCTGACGCATCTTAGCTGCATTTTCTGCTGTAACATTGTATGCCTGCTGAAGAGATGCCTGTGTCTGAACAAGCTGCTGCTTCTTTTCAAGGAATGATCTTGCGTCTGATTCATTACCTGCCTGAAGTGCCTTCTCTGCATAAGACTGCATTTTATTAATCTGTTCTGTGCACTCATCCAACTCTCTCTTGGCTCTTGTCTCTTCTGCCATAACAGAAGCTGTCTCTGCCTTAACTTTTCCAAGGTCACTTTCAAGATTTCTCATATACTGATCAATCATCTTCTCAGGATCTTCACATTTATCAAGAAGTGCGTTAATATTAGAACTCATGATATCCTTAAATCTTGTTAAAATTCCCATAACTAAATTCCTCCGTTCTGTCTTTTCCAGACATATAAATTTTCAAAATAAGTTGATTTGATTATACAACAATAGGATGAAAAAGTCACTATCCAAATACCTTTTTATCATCCTCTTAAAAGGCCCTCCTTTACTTTGTATTTTACATTTTATTATAAAATATGAAATATCACATAATGCACATTTCACTCTTAAACATATCAAATTTTGCACTGTTATTATTGGTAATATATAGCTTTTGTGGGAAATTATTATTTTCAAATGCTTGATATATAGTTTTTAATACTATATAATGCAATGTGTATGTTTAGAATGTTTAAACATTATAGTGATTGTATAAATTGGAAATGGAGATTTTATGAATAATGATAGTCAGGAGTTTGTTAACTCCCTTTTAGAAAGGCTTACCAAGCTTAATTATATAAAACCCGGAGATGTTCCCAATATTAACCTGTACATGGATCAGGTAACCACATTTATGGACGAACACCTCTCAGACGGCAAGCGCCGGGAAGATGATAAGATTCTTACAAAGACCATGATTAATAATTACACTAAGAATGATCTTCTCCCTGCCCCTATAAGGAAAAAATATTCAAAAGAACACATATATATTCTTACTTATATATATTATTTAAAAAATATTATATCCATAAGCGATATTCAGAAGCTGCTCAATCCTTTAACTGATAAATTCTTTAACCAGGATTCCGTACCGAATTTGGATTATATTTATAAAGAAATCTACACAATGGAAAAAATCCAGATTGAATATCTCTCTAAAGATGTATCATCTAAATCAGACGCTGCAAGTGAGTATTTTACTGAAATTGAGAATGAAGAAGACAGAGAATTTCTTCAATTTTTTGCTTTGATATGTCTTTTAAGCTTTGACGTATATACCAAAAAGAATATCATAGAAAGTCTCATTGATGATTATTCTGCGAAACATTCAGCTAAAGCTGAACCAAAGGACTCTAAGAAATCAAAAGAAGATCGTAAAAATGAGAAGCACAAAGCAAAAGAAGAATAGATGATTCAACCATCAAGAAAAAGCCGCTTGTTGCACAAAATAAACTAATTTTTCGCAACGCACACTTTCGTTACTTGTCGCTCGCAGCGGTACATAATGCGCAAAAATACTGCGCATAAGTACCGGCGGCTCCAAAGTGCGTTTGCGCCAAATTGTTTATTTGTGCAACAAGCGGCTTATTTTTCCTGATTGTGCAATCACTTATCCAATTCTAATCCAAGTCTTTCAAAGACTTTGTCATAGCCATCATTACCGTAATTTAAAGATCTGTTAACTCTGCTTATTGTCGCTGTAGAAGCACCTGTTTTCTCTGCTATCTCAAGATATGTCTTATGTTCTCTCAACATTCTTGCAACTTCAAATCTCTGTGACAATGACAACAGTTCATTAATAGTACACACATCCTCAAAAAAATCATAACATTCATCTACATCTTTAAGACAGAGAACAGCCTGAAACAACTGCTCTACTGCCGGTGTCTTTAATTTATTATTCATCCCAATCTCCATTCCTGCCAGACGATTCTGTGCTATGTTTCCATTATTCACATTTTCTATCTGTTCATACATTTGCTTTGGTCCTTTAAGATTTTAACACATTAAAGTTTTGACGTAAAGGCATATTATTTTATTCGCTTCGTAATGCCACAACAGGGTCTTTCTTAGCTGCAAGCTTAGATGGAACAAGTCCTGCAATCCAAGTGAGTATCATGCTTATAACTATAAGTGTAACTCCTCCTGCAACCGGAAGCTGTGCAACATTTGATATAGTTGTTAAGCTCTTGATTATCATGTTGGCAGGTATGCAAAGCAGCAACGTTATAATAATTCCCAAAGCACCTGAAACAAATCCTTCAATAAGTGTCTCAGCATTGAATATTCTCGAAACATCTTTCTTTGAGGCTCCTATACTTCTAAGCACACCGATTTCTTTTGTTCTCTCTAATACTGATATGTATGTGATAATACCAATCATTATAGAAGAAACAATAAGCGATATTGCAACAAATGCTATAAGAACATAAGAAATGGCATTAATTATAGTGCTTACTGAAGACATAATAATACCAATATAATCCTGGTAATTAATAACATTTTCCTCTTTACCTTCGTCCTGCTGTTTCTTGTTGTAGTCCTTTATAATGGATTCAATCTCATTCTTTGATTCAAAGCTTACAGGATATAAATCTATTTCTGAAGGAGTATCCAAATCTGTTATTCCCAGGATTTTTTTATTCCCATCAAATGTTGCATCTGTGGTTTTTGCCTTTAAAGACTCTTTGAACATTTCAAGAATCTGCTCCTCACTCATCTGGCTCATATATGCCTTATACTGGGCAGACTCCTCTGCAGGAAGTGTTGCAAGATACGCATTTACATCATCCATAGTTATAGGAGTATCCTTGCTGTTATCAAATGGAATTCCTGTAAATATATCAACGGTCTCGCTTTCAAGCTGGGCTTTGGCAACTTCGCTTTCGTTGACTCCGTTGATTACGTACTCCATAAGTTCCTTTGTATAACCAACACCTCTTGAAAGTGAAGTACTAACTGCATCTTCCGATGGTCTGATAATACCTACAACTTTAATATCTGTACCATTATCAACAACTGATTTCATATATTTTTCATCTTCAGACATATTTTTCCATACATCCTTTTTTGAATCATACTGATAATAGTCTGTTGGCAGAATCAGTTTAAATGTTGTATTTAAAATATCATCATAAGAATAGCTGGTGCTCTCATCACTAAATTCTTTTCCCGACATAATCGATTTAAACATTTCTGTTACATCATCAGGATCCTTAAGTCCAATTGAATATAATGTGTAATCATCAATTTCATTATTCTCATCTACCACAATCACAACTTCGTTGTAACTCTGAGGCCAGCTGCCTGCAATGACATCATACTGTGAATCAAGTACTGACTGATTATCAAGTAATTGTGACCATACACTTGAGTTGGTATATGAAGCATTCATTGATGACATAGGATTCCCTGCAGAAGTACCGCTTGTGGATGTTCCGTAAAATGCATCAAATAATGTACTTGGATTAAGCTGTGTTACCCCATCAGATGTATCTGACATATAGATGTTAATAGGAATATTGTAGCTATACTGAATTGCACTTGTATAATCCTTAATATCGGTATCTCCGCTTTCAATAAACTTCTTAAATTCCTTAAGGTTATTGCTCTGAACTTCGCTAACCATGGTATTAAGCATCTCTGACATAATATTGTTACTGTATATTCTGTCCGGGTCTTCATGCTCTTCCTTATCCTTATCTTCTCCCATAAGACTGGATACCATTCCGCTTATATCCATTGTCTCTTCCTGAATCTGAATCGGATAACTTGACAATGTATCTCTCTGTACTCTGTCTATATATAACTGAATACCATTTGATATGGACAAAATGAGAGCTATACCGATAATTCCAATGCTTCCTGCAAATGCAGTAAGTATGGTTCTTGTTTTCTTTGTCATAAGGTTATTAAAACTTAAAGATAAAGCAGTGAAGAATGACATGGAAGTCTTAGGCTTTTTATCCTTCTTTTTCTTTTTATCTGCCTGTATTTTGAGTTCCTCGTTTTTCTTCTTCTCAATATCTTCCTTTACCTGCTCCTCTGTATAAGGATTGGAGTCATCTGTAATAGTACCATCCAGAAGTCTTACAATTCTTGTTGAATATTTTGTAGCAAGCTCAGGATTATGTGTAACCATAATAATAAGTCTGTCTTTAGAAATTTCTTTCAAAATATCCATTATCTGTACACTTGTCTCTGTATCAAGAGCTCCTGTGGGTTCATCTGCAAGAAGAATATCCGGATCATTAACAAGAGCTCTTGCAATTGCAACTCTCTGCATCTGACCGCCGGACATCTGGTTAGGTTTCTTGTTGATATGATCTTTTAATCCCACCTTCTCAAGTGCTTCTATAGCCCTCTTTCTTCTTTCTGACTTAGATACACCTGAAAGTGTAAGGGCAAGCTCAACATTTGACAGTACTGTCTGATGGGGAATCAGATTGTAGCTCTGGAACACAAAACCTATGGAATTATTTCTGTAATAATCCCAGTCCCTGTCCTTATAATCCTTGGTAGAAACCCCATTTATACGTAAATCTCCACTGGTATAATGGTCAAGTCCTCCAATAATGTTAAGCATTGTTGTTTTTCCGCATCCTGACTGTCCAAGAATTGAAACAAATTCACAATCCCTGAACTTAAGATTAATATCTTTAAGAGCAGTTACCTTAGTGTCTCCTGTAGCATAGTCCTTCTTGATATGATTTAATTCAAGCATAGATTTCCTCTTCTTTCATAATTAGCTGTTAAATAGCTGCTGATACAATACCATATTCTTCCTGGTCTTGCAATTTGAATTACCGCATTTTATACTTATATGGGTAATCCTTTGTTTTTGCTTAATAAATTTTATAAATATTTTATAGATTTGTTTTATACATGGTACATTTTTATAAAACAATTGGTTATCATTACAAATAGTTTACATCATATATTAATATATTGAGTAAATATTAACATCATCTGAAAGGCAAATTATTATATGAATTTAAAGCATTATTTTAGAAAATTTGCAGTTGTTTTGGTTGTCTTAACGATGTTATGCAGCGGGCCGGTGCCTGTTATTTCTCATGCCGACACCAAGTCTGATTATGATAATAATAATAAAGAGCTTGAGGAATTACGGAATAACCAGAAAGAACTCTCACAGGAATTATCAGATCTTAACACACAGCTAAACGATATTGGTTCTAAAATATCAGCTCTTGAAGAACAGATTAGTACCAAGCAGTCGGAAGTTGACCAGCTTAATCTTAATATTCAAAATATGGAAGATGAAAAAACAAAGCAATATCAAGCCATGAAGCTCAGAATTCAATTTATGTATGAGAAAGATAACTATGATTATCTGGACATACTGTTGGGCTCTAAAAACCTTTCTGACTTGCTTGCAAAATCCGAGTATATACAGCGTATTTCCGATTATGACAGAAATATGCTAAAAGAGTTAAACAACTTAATTGTCTTGTTAAAGGAATCAAAAATCACTCTTGATACAGAATTAAATGAACTTAATACACTCAAAGCTGAGGCTGAAAAGGACTCTGAAAAATTAAAGAGTCTTATATCCTCCCAGCAGAACAAAATTGATACTAACTCAGAAAATATAGAAAAGGCGGAAGCTCTTGCCCTTGAGTATGAAAGAAAGATACAACAGGAAATGTTAGAAGAACAGCTTCGCCAGATTCAAAATATGCAAAATGGTTCAGATTCATCATCAGTTATATCCGGCTTGCCTATGTCATATGATGCTACTGATATGGCAATGCTTGCAGCCATAATAGAATGCGAAGCAGGAAATCAGCCTTTTGAAGGCAAAGTTGCAGTAGGAAGCGTTGTCATAAACCGGGTTAACAATCCACGATTTGCCAATACCATTGAAGGCGTATTATATGCACCATATCAGTTTAGCCCTGTAGCAAGCGGACGTTTTGCAATTGTATTAGCAAGAGGTGCCAAGCAGGACTGCGTGGAAGCCGCCCTTACAGTTTTAAACGGTAACATTAACACTAACGCATTATATTTTCATGCTTATAACAGTGCCATAGATAAAGGTGGAACCGTAATCGGAGATCATGTTTTCTATTAAAGAAACAAAGGAGGAAAATTTCCTCTTCTCGCAAAAGAGGCTCGAATTTTTTCTTCGAAAAAACAAGGAGGAAAATTTCCTCTTCTCGCAAAAGAGGCTCGAATTTTTTCTTCGAAAAAACAAGGAGGAAATATGAAAAAAGCTACAAAAGCATTAAATAACAGATATTATCAGGCTCGTTTTCAGGCAGCCCAGAGCGACCCTAATTTCGAAAGTCGTGAAAGCGCTGCTGATATTATTGGAATCGACCGAACAAGACTTGCAAGAATTGAATTAGGAAATGTTATACCTTACGCTGATGAGGTACTTGCCATGGCAAAAGCTTATCATGCTCCTGAATTATGCTACAACTTCTGTGCTGATGAATGCCCTATAGGTCGCCTCACTATGAAAGAAGTTGAAATAAACTCTTTTGACAGACTTTCTCTGAAAATTCTTGGATCTCTTAACGACATAGAATCATTACGTGCATCCATAATTAACATATCAAAAGATGGACGTGTTGATATTTCTGAACTGGATGAATTTAAGAAAATTTTATCATCCCTTGATGATATATCCACCAACGCAAAGGCTCTACAGCTTTGGGCAGAGAAAAATATTGAATGATAATAAAACAATAATAATAAAATAATCCATAATATAACCGGTCAAAGAACCTGTTACAATAACAAATCCCTGAATGTAAGTTTATAGCGTAAATTACATTCAGGGATTTTATCTGTCCGTTTATATTTATACAAACATTGAAATATTTAAATTCTGCACATTATAACTAAATTAAAGCGCTTTAATTCTTTCCAATGCTCTAACAGTATTCTCATAAGAACCAAATGCTGTCAGTCTGAAATATCCTTCACCGCTTGGACCGAATCCTGAACCAGGTGTACCTACAACATTAGCATTCTCAAGAAGGTAATCAAAGAATTCCCATGATGTCATCTTATCAGGTGTCTTAAGCCAGATATATGGTGCATTGACACCACCTGATACTGTGTATCCTGCTGACTTTAATCCCTCAAGAATTGTCTTGGCATTCTTCATATAATAAGCAATCTGCTGCTTTGTCTGCTTCTGTCCTTCTTCTGTATAGATTGCAGCACCAGCTCTCTGGATTATGTATGGAGCTCCGTTAAACTTTGTTCCGTGTCTTCTTGCCCAAAGGCTGTGAAGCGAAACATCTCCACTCTTAAGATCCTTAGGTATTACTGTAAATCCAAGTCTTACGCCTGTAAATCCGGCATTCTTAGAAAATGATCTAAGCTCGATAGCGCATGTTCTTGCACCTTCACACTCATATATTGTATGAGGTACATTTTCTTCTGAAATATATGCTTCATAAGCTGCATCGTAGATAATTACAGCTCCTACTTTATTAGCATAATCAACCCATCTCTGAAGTTCATCCTTTGTTATTGTTGAACCAGTTGGATTGTTAGGGAAGCAAAGATATATAATATCCGGTGTTTCCTTTGGAAGCTCAGGTGCAAAATTAGTCTCTGCAGTACATGGCATATAAATAACATTACTCCACTTCTGCTGATCTACAAGATACTCCCCTGTTCTTCCTGCCATCGCATTAGTATCAACATATACAGGATAAACAGGATCACATACTGCAATCTTATTATCTACTGAGAAAATATCTCCAATATTACCTGAATCAGACTTTGCTCCGTCACTGACAAAGATTTCATCTGCACTGATGTCTGCTCCAAGTCTCTTATAGTCATAATCTGCAATAGCATTTCTCAAGAAATCATAACCAAGATCAGGTGCATATCCCCTGAATGTCTCTGCCTTACCCATCTCATCTACAGCACCATGAAGTGTATCAATAACAACTGGTGAAAGAGGAAGTGTAACGTCTCCAATACCGAGACGGATTATCTCTTTATCAGGATTAGCCTGGCTGTATGCACTAACCTTCTTAGCAATTGTTGAAAAAAGATAGCTTCCCGGAAGCTTCAGGTAATTATCGTTAATCTTAAACATAATACTCCTCCTAATTATAATATTAAGTAAAAACTGCAACAATTATACATCAATTTTACAGTCACAACAATAGTATTATGTATGGAATTATCGGTAAAAATTTCACCAGTCTCCAATTCCATTAGCTTCCAAGGTAAAATCTTGATAATTTTTCATACTCTTCCTGAATTGCCAATAATAAATCATTATCCCCGTTCATATTGTCAGGATGGTATATCTTTAGAAGCGCCTTATAACGTTTCTTCAGCGAATCCGTATCATTGACACCTTTAAAAAATATCTTAACATTCTCTGCATTGGACATACTTCTCCTGGCCTCTCTGTACACCTTATCTTTGTACATAAGCTTCTCCCGGTTAAACTTCTCTTTATCCAAAGCAAGCTGTCTGGTTTCCTTCTCTAGTATCTGCCACTTCTGGTCGAAAAGATTCTTCTGATTTTCAAGTTGTTTTTTCAGAAGCAGGCTTTTATTCTGTTGCCTCTGAAGCATTCCCTTCTGAATTTCAATAAGCTTCCTCTCATCTTCAAGGTTCTTATCCAGCTCCTGGAGTCTTATATATTCATTGAAAATCCATTTTCTTTTCTGCTCTTCGTCAAGGGCTTGAAAGCGCTCTTCACCCATGTACTTTCTTCCTGAAAGCACACTACTCATCCCATCTATATTAACTTGTTCTTTCTTAATCTGATCTTTTCTAATCTGCTGTTCCTCATCAGAATGCAAGTTATTCTTCAATCCTATACCCCACTGTGAAACCAAAATACTTTTACAGGTTCGCAACCTTCTTTAGTCCTGATTGTATGTGCTACTCCCGGTAACGCAACAAATGAATCTCCTTTTTTTATAGGAAATACAAGATCATCCAATTTTGCAAAACCTTCACCTTCAAGAACATAGAACCCCTCCTGATCCTTATGAACTCCGCAATCTCCGAATTCATAAGATGAATACAAGGTTGTTCCTGATGCGCATCCGTTAGTGCATCCATTTTCTTCTGAAAGGAATTTATATGTTCTTTTTCCTTCTCCCTGTTTTTCTATAACTTCCTGTGATGTAATATAAGGCTTCATAACATTATTCCTCCGATTAAACAAAAAGGGAGCCTAAGTTTCCCAAGACTCCCGTAATATTAATTGTAATTATTTATTCTTGTATTCCAACATCTCTGTATATGCAAGAAGGAATGGTCCAACACCCTTAGCATCGTCCTCAACGATAGGTTCTGACATATAGTAATCATATGTTCCCGGTCTTCTGTCCTTACCACCCAATCCGGCAACAAGACATATTCCACCAAGAGACATCTCGCCCTCGTCAGTCTTTAAATATTTATCACAAATACCATCAATTGCTTTCTCAGCATAAGCTCTGTAGCTTACCGGAAGTAATCCAAGTCTCACACCCTTAAGTATTGCATATGCCATAATTGAGCTACCACTTGTCTCAAGATAATTCTTATCCATACCACCATAGTTAACAACCTGGTACCACATACCGCTTTCATCCTGATACTTAAGCATAGCATCCACAAGCTCTACAAACGCATCCTCAAGCATCTTGCATTCTTTATCATACTTGTGGTCTGAATTATCAACTTTATCAAGTGAATCAAGAAGTGCCATTGCATACCATCCGCTGGCTCTTAACCAACAATGCTGTGAAAGTCCTGTTACCTTATCACACCAGAAAGCTTCCTTACTTGTATCAATAGCATGATAATACAAACCATTAAGAGGATTCTTCATATTCTCAATTACAAACTTGAACTGACCGAAGATATCATCATAATTCTTTCTGTTGTTGAACTTTGTCTCATACTCAAGATAGAATGGCTGTCCCATATACATACCGTCAAGCCATACCTGGTTAGGATAAATATCCTTATGCCAGAAACTTCTTGCCTCGTTATTGCATCTAGGCATAATTTCAATCTGTGAATATACCAAATCAATAGCTTTTCTGTACTTTTCCTTACCTGTTAAATCATACAACTCGAAAAGTGTCTTACCGGCATTTACATTGTCGATATTCTTCTCTCCTATGCTGTAACCTTCAATTGTTCCGTCCTCATGTACTCTATAATCGATAAAATCATCTGCAAACTTAAGATATTTCTCATTCTTTGTAACATCATACATCTGCAAAACAGCTTTAATCATAACTCCATCAATATAGTTCCAATTAGACTTCAGACCCTGTCTAATCTTCTCGATGTTCCACATCGGTGCATCAGGAGTACTCTTATCAAGTAACTCATCAATATACTTTACAATTATATCCATCACGACTCTCCTTAGATGTTCTTAATGACAACATTGTATCAGAAAAAAAACAATATTTCAACCTATTTTTACATAACTGTTGTTTTATGGTTCTTTTATTGTTTTGAGTTTTATTGTTTTGGGACCTGAGATTTCACCAGGGATTTCACCTGGTACAATCCGTCTCCTTCTGTATACTCAAATGTTATATTGTCACCTTTATCGTATCTTACAATATCATATAACACTGTGGCATCCACATCATAGATATGTTCATCAGCTGCAAATGTTATATAAAAATGTGTATTTCCCCCTGTTACTATTGCAGTCTTGGTTTCTATAACACCGGTAACCGACTTTGTCTGCTTAATTTCAACAACATCTGACTCCTTAATAATTCCATTATCCTGCAATAGTTTTTTATAATTCTCCTCGCATTGAAGAACCGAATCTCCAATAGCAACATTCTGATACTTTTCTATGTTAAGCATAGCATAACATTTTACCAGTCCGGCATCATCTTTAAGTGCCATAAAATAAGTTGGCTGGCCGCTTACATTAATCAGAAGTGGAAATGTAGCTTCGTAGCCCAGATTCTGAACTCGTCCTTCCGCCGAATCCATAGCAGAATATTCCTCAGCTCCCGATATCTCATAATATCTGGTTTCCATCGTCCGCTGATTCATAAGAACAAAACCTACATTTGATTTGTCCTGACCAACCGAAGTAATTCCTGTATATACCCATACATCATCATCAAGTGCTATATAATTGTAACCGTCTGTAGTCTGGAGACAATCCTTCTGACTTAATACACTGTTAATATAACCATGTTTCAATGTTCCGTTGTAATCATATAGTTCAATCAGCAAATCAGCAGAATATACCTTATCTACCCAGCTTGGCACATCCTCAACCTTATAATCGGTCATTTCCCCCGTAATAGCATTACATAAGACAACACGACCTATTGTCTGTCCTCCAAAAAGACCGATATTATATTTTTTCACAGGACATACCCAGTAAGGCGTTCCATTTTCATCAATCTCGAAATTTATATCATCAAAGATGTAAGTTGGGTAAGCAAATCGAAGATGTCTGTATATATACCTTGAAAAATGGTCTGATTTTGAATACTTAATTCCCTCACTCAGTCGTACACATTCAGCCTCCTGAGTAGTCATATCCACCTTTATATAAGCAGGTATGCCCTTTTTATTGTTAGTAAACCATTTGATTAAATTCCCATACTGGAGAGGTGAAATCCGCACCGGCTTTTCATTATAATTAATCTGGGAATACATATCGCTCACCTCATACTGGGATACCATATCAACCATGGTACCCATCACCCTTGTACCGATTATTGATGCGGAATCCCTGTCAAGGAGAGGTATCTGGTCATAAGCAACCTCCTTGATATCCTGTTTAAAATCTCTGTTTTCAACTGTGAGAAGCTTTTGATACCTGCCTGCATTGACAATTGGCGATGATGCAATAGAGCCTATTATAAATACCACAATCAAGGCCACGGTAAATATAGCAAGCACCTTGAATATAATCCTTGCAACCTCTGTCTTAAATCTGATTACAGGTATCTTTATACTTTTGCCCTGAATATCCTTGTACTTTGAACCTGAATTATCGTGCTGTATAATCCACACCGATGCTGTGATAATTATCATCACAAAAATGATAAACTTCCAGAATCCCGGTGAATGAAAATTTATTGCCGGCAAAGCTATATAATAATATCCGAATGATATCAGAAGCACTACTACTACTGAAATAACAATTAATAAGATTTTATTTTTTTTCATATTACACATTGGGGTCAGACCCCATAAAATTTTTATAAAATTTTTTCAAAAAAGTTTATAAAAATTTTCAGGGGTCTGACCCCCCTCCGTCAAAAAAAAATATTTAAAATA
>JAUNPK010000002.1:13490-115672 GCA_030536855.1 Eubacteriales bacterium | reverse complement strand
ACTCTTCTTCCATATATAACTAACGGATAACTAAAAATTATCTATCAATTATATGTTAACACTTTTTAGAATTTCTTAAATATTAATATTACTAAACAAATTATAAAAATCATGTTATATTATGAATATTCTAAAAATTCACTATATGTCCCTAACATTATATATACCTTAAAATTTCGATTATCTAGTCTAATCGTTTAATTATTACACTTGTGTTTATATCACACCACTTGCTAAGCTCTTCAACATCATATACATATTTATGCCCAGCTTCACTATTGTATATAGTCTCATCAACTTCTACAGTAAGCAAATTAGCATATCTATCAAAATCTATAGATATTAAATTCAAAATATCTTTGTTTTTATAATTATTAAAACGTTTGCTAGGTTCAATAGTATCAGCTACACATAAGATAAATAAAAGTGGATTATCCTGATACGATATCAAATTATATTCATCAGGTAACAAACACTCTAAAGAATAATCTCTATAAATATTTTTACATGCTTCATTATCTTCTGCTTTAAAAATATTATGTGAAGCAATACAGTCAGCTATATAGGCAAATATTTTAAACTGTTCACTGCAAAAATGAAGCCCATTTTCATTATAAAAATCATGAAAATTTTCTCTATACAGTTTGTTTTTAGCTACCAATCTATATTCTTTTATATAATTAACATACATTCTTGAATAAAACTCATCCGCACCAACTAATCCATGATCCAATTTCCCCATCTTATTTAAACGGTAAAAAAAATAATCATTCTTTGTCTTTGAAGAATATCTAGGTTTTCTTATTGTTGTTCCATTATTATATTTTATGAGATTACTTATAGTATCATTTACAATATTATATGGAACCCCCTTTTTTTCATCAAAAGAAGGATGTAAATATACAATAGGAATACCATGATAATAATACCAACATTTTCTTGAACATATATGATTGTATTTCCTTCCTCAAATTATATTAATAATAGAAATGTATCCTAACACTGTAAACTTCTTCACATTTTTTATATAACACTGTTACTTCATTATTATATGTCGTCAAAAAAATTCACCACTTAAAAATTACTATTTTATTTATAAACGATAATCCTTCTGAATTAGAAAACACCTCATCATTATCTCTATAATAGGATACCTTCCACATTCTCGGTTGTAATATACTGTCAATCAGTTCCAAGTATGGGACATCCACATCTCCCAATGAATGACCATACACAAGTACTTCATCTATATTTCCAGCATTCATCAAGAAACTTCTAAGTTTTTCTGTCTGCATATTCTTTTTAAGTGACTCATAGAAAGCATTTATTAAATACGGTTGCCTCTCCATATAATAATCCCCATCATCAAATAACCATTTATCATCAGATGATAGTTCTGATTCAGGACTTTGAACTTGATTTTCCTCTATTTGCTCTAAATCTAAGTAAGCCATATCTTGTTCAAAGTTATTCCATAAAACATTATAATTTTCAAAAATTTCTGCTGCATTACTAGCTTCATTATATATTTGTTTATTTCTAAGAATTTGTAGGAAATCATCGGGTCTTGTTTTTAACCTATAATGCAAGTCAAGTCCGTTTCCAAAAATATATAGTTTTCCCATTTTTCATCCTATCTTTCCAGTTTTAACAATATATAACTCAGATCATTCTCATAGTCTCTAGCAATATATTTTCGTTTATTAATAATTTTATAAATCATAGGTGCTATACAATAATACATAACTAAAAAAATTGATAAAATAGCTAAAAGAATTATGATAATATATGTAGCTGTAACAATATCAGACTTATTTGTTATAATAGATATATATCCGATAATTATAGGGAATATTAAGGACGAACCAATTTTTCCCGCCTTAGACTTCTCACCTTCATTATGATAATACTTTTTACTTTGTTCAATTAACCACAATATATCTTTTTCACTATACATATTTAACAATTCTAGTCTCTTTATATATTCATTTATGTGATTATTCTCATATTCTTTTAAATAATCTATATTGTTTCTTTTCCATTTTTTATTATCTAGAATAATAATAACTCCCATAACAATATATAAACTCATAATTGCAATTAACTCGAAGAATAAAGAACCTGTTGTCTTCATTAATTGGTATACTATTGTTGTTATAAAAACAAAAACACTAAATATAATCAAAGCTAATAATTGTGCAATCTCGCCTTTAGTCAAATCTTTAAATTTTCTTTTATCTTTACCTGAAATTGTATATATATAATCTGATAGAAAATATGAATACATATTACTTCTTTGATTATTTTATTAATCAAATTCTCCTTTCTAAAATTTTAAGTATAAAAACCTTTTTTCAGACTTTTTATTTACCTTATTGCCCCTAACAAACAAGCAAATCGTGAAGAATATTCATAATATCTGGTACTAAATAGTCAAATCAGAGCACAAATAAAATGTATTTTCACTTTCTTACGCCCCTATTTCTCTCACTAATCTATTATCCTTAATTTTCTCAACAACACCACATATTACACTGTCAAAATATTCAACCTCACTAGGATTAATCCAAGATACTCCAAGCATTGACCCCTCTTCAGCTCCATGATGATATTTTTTTGAAGCATCATATAATTCTTTCAATGATTTACACATAGCCTTCTTTTCAGGTTCAGACGAATTTGAATTAGTTACGCTATTATACATTTTTCCAATGTGTTCTATATCAAACTTATCTTTTTTGCTAAGTTGAAAGAAACATGCTTCAATCAATGGTCGCATCATCAAAACTTTTCTTCTTAGATTATCCATTGAATCAATTTTAACTGATAAATATAAATTACATATTTTTTCAAAATCAAACCCACTAAATACATAATCCCCAACTATTTTATTCTCATCAAATGAGCTATTGGTTTTATCATTTACAAGTTTTACATAATCTTTTAGATGAGTATTGTCATAATCAATAGATTTAAACTTCACTCTATTGTTATATGAATATAATGTATGTGCAAAGTATGAAGACTTTGATTCTATCTCTTTATATTCTTCATCAGAAACATGGTTAAGGTATGCATATGGTCTCATTGACATAAGAGCTATGATTTTATCAGTTTCATCACTATCTTCTTCAGCCAGTGTAATAAACTTCTTATATATTGTTTTATCATCTGTTAAATAATCGTCTATACACAATGGTATAAAATCTGTTTTCCCTGATCTTAATTCTAATAATGAAGTGTCTTCTTTATCCTTATCATTTAAGTAACTCATAACTCTCTCAACAAAAGTGATGTCATGTGTCATAACAATTATTTGACAAAGTTTGTTCGTCATCATCTCAGATATCTTATGCGAAATAATAGATTTTCTCGAAAGATCCATACTACTAATAGGATCATCAATGACAATAATTTTCTCTGATATATTTGTATTTTCTATTTCCGTTAAAAAATACGCAAAAGCTACAGCATTTCTTTCACCTTCACTAAGCAACGTCTCCTTACTCTGTTCATATGATTTTTCCTTAAAATCCTTTAATTTAATAAAATAATTGTTATGTTTTACTTCAATCTTTATGTGTGTATTAAGCTGCATAAGAAAATCATTTACAGAATTTAATTTATTTTGATTATAGCAATCATTTATTTTTCCAGTTAGAGTAGTTATTTTTTCTTTATTTTTTAACAACATAGCTACATTGGATTTAATTTCTTCTGCAATTGAACGATAAACTCCGTACGACAACTGAAATAATCTTCCCATATCGTCCATACTAAATTTTTTATCATTCTTCTTTTCTACTCGTTCTCTTACATTCTGCAAAACTTCTCCAATATAATTTATATTCCTTATAACAGAATTTAAAAGGATTATGGTATTATTTTCTTCATCAGACATTTTGATATCAACAAACGGATTCTCTGCTTTTTGCTTAATCTTCATGACAAGATTATCCATAATTTCAGTGTTTTTTGAATTCCAACTTAAACCTTTTTCAAATCTGTCAGTTTCTCGCTTTAAAAGCAAACTATTACTTGAAAGTTTAGTTAAAATCTCATTAAAAGTACTAATTTTCTCAGAAATAGCAATTGATTCTAAATTGAAGGCTAGCTGTTGAAGTTCTTCACTTAATTGTTTTATTTTCTCATCTTTATTTTGGCATACATATTTTCCCAACTTTAAAAAAAACTGTTTCGCCTGTTTATCTGCTATTTCCTGGCCACACATAGGACAAATATTATCATTTTTTCTATTAAGATATCCTCTAACTGCCCACTTAATATCTGTTGATGTTAATGAATTATTTAAGTATTCTGCAATTTCCTTGGACGATATTCTTGGGATATGCGACACATGTTTTTTTACAAGTGCTACAGAGATAGCATCAATATAACCTAATTTTTCGTTAAGTTCGTCGCAACAATCTAAAACAGATAATTCTTTTGTATATTTCTCATTACTTTTCAGACGATCTTCAATCTTATTTTTATCTGCGACTGGGTACAAAGATAATTCTGCCATTTGCTTAAGTCTTTTTTCAGTAGTCTTAGTTGTTATTTTACTAGAAGAAAAATCTTTTATTTTTAAATCTGCGTCCATAAGAATCTTAATATTTCTATTAATATCTTCAATTAAAGTAGCATTATTATTTGTCAATTCCTCTCTTTGACGCATATACTTCGCGCCCTCTTTTCCAATCATAATATTCACAGCATTTCCCTCAACCTGTCGGCTTACAAAAACGTGTTCTTTTATATATTGCGAATTAAAAACAAACATATTATCAGGACGATTATTCCATTCTCTTGCCGAAAATAAGTATGATTTATTATCATCTCCCATTATTTCTATATTAATTTCTTTATCCCCGTCTTCTCCATCTCTATTCAATGTCCTTCTTCTTATAATTATATCTTCGTGATTTTCATGAGCCATTGAATAAAACATATCACTTAAGGTGGATTTTCCAGCTCCATTAAATCCAAAAATTATATTATTCATTGACAGCTCATTATTACTTGAAAAATTCTCAAACTGCCCTAAATTAGTTATATTACTGATATTCTTAAGCATTTTGTCACCACCTTTTGTACATCTATTACTAATCTAAATATTATTATCAAACATAATCAATTCAAAACTGATTCTCTCACCCAACAAACATAATCACATCAACATCAAACCTTCCATCATCACACTCCATAACCATAGTCCCATAATATTTATCAACGATTCTCTTTACATTGTCTAATCCAAGCCCATGATTATCGCCCTTTCTACTTACAATATTTCCATCTACTCTCTTTATATTACCCTCAAATAGATTAGACATAGAAATGTGTAGCATTCCGGCATTATATTTTAAACTAAAGTCTACCTCTGTATTAATGATAGCGTTTTCCAAGGCGTTATCAAGTAAGTTACCTAGTACAATATTTACATCAAATATATCGATTTCAAGATTCTCCGGTATTGAAACAGAGACCTCCAATATCAAGGATTTGTTAGCATATTTTTCTGCATAATAATTTAGGATTCCATCAAAGGCTTCATGCCCTGTATTGTACACATTCTGAGCATTTAATATCTCTCTATTCATCTGATAAAGATACGCCTTTGCCTGTTCAACCTTATTCTTTGTAAGTAAATCGTTAATATAAACTTGTTAACTGCCATTTAAACACTATTCCCTACTTATTCAAAATAATACAAATACACATCCTCTAAATCAATATCATTATCTGTAACAATAGCTTCCTCTGGGAGTTCGTCACCAACTATTCTTAATGCCAGTCCATCCTTTCTTTGACGTATATTTCCTATCTTATATTTACTCTGTAAATCCTCTATTTCATCAATAGAACACTTTATCTCGCCAACTTTCCCTGCCATCGCTTCAATAAGCTCGCTTGGTGTACCATCAGCTATGATTTCTCCTTTTTTTAGTAGAAGCACCTTATCAGCAATACACTCAATATCACTGACCACATGGGTTGCAAAGAGAATAATCTTATCCTTACTTAGCTCTGCTATGTAGTTTCTAATGCTGATTCTCTCCTTAGGATCAAGTCCTGCTGTTGGTTCATCCAATATAAGTATCTTAGGATTACCAAGTAGTGCCTGTGCAAGAAGAACACGCTGCTTCATACCGCCTGAAAATCCACCTATCTTTTTATTTGCAACCGATGTTAGATTAACTACTTCTAAGAGCTCATCTATCAGCTGACTAACTTTTTTTGTGGTGGTGTTACCATTGTCATCTACAATCTTTCTTGCTTTCACACCCTTTATCTCAGCCATATACTTTAAGAAAGCCTTTGGCGAAAAGTCCTCATAAAATCCCTGTTGCTGGGGCATGTATCCTACAACTGCCCTAAAATCTTTACCAAGCTTTAATATATCCCTAGGTTCCTCATTTTCTCTGGAAAACAAAATGCTTCCGCCATCTCGTTTATCTCTTGCAACATTATCTGTTATGAGATTTATCATTGTAGATTTTCCTGCACCATTAGCACCTAGTATTCCGTATATTCCAGGTGTAAATGTATAATTAATTCCTTTAAGTGCCTGAACTGTACCATATGTTTTCTTTAAATTATTTAAGACTAATTTCATAACTTCTCCTACTATTTAGCGTAACTTCACATTCCATCTTACTATTATTAATAAGATGAGGACTACATATACTAAACAAAGAACCATATTCATACCAAAAGCATTAAATACTTCCGTAAATGACAAAATTGAAATAGGTGATATTGCACTTCCATATTTCCATTCCAATAAATACGGTATATGCATTATCGGAATAATCAATGACATAAGTAATGCAACAATATACGTTTTGTTATAAGTTATTATTGATAATACAAAAAATAATAAAATCATTACAGCAAGTCTTCCAATTACTATTAATAACAAAAAAGTACTTATACTACAGTTAAACGATACACTTTCAAAACACATAAGATTTCTAATATCATTATTAGAATTTTGTATATTGTATAGTTTTAGGATATTCAACGCATTCGGAATATATATAGTTCCCCATAGCAGAAAAGTAATGAAGACTCCAACACTCATTTTTGTTATTAATAACTTCTTTCTATTCAGACTAGCATTATTTAAATATGTCATTTTGCTTTTGGATTCAAAGGAGAATATTGAAAATAACGATAAACACATTGTTAGCACAACTATAAAGCTAATCTCGCCTTGATTCTTGCTAACCGTATTATTAAGTAAACCTTCATATTCATACTGAAGCATCATAACTCCATTGAAATTATTTTTTTCCTTCAAATCTTCAAGATATTTAATATTTCGCCAAACATTATTGGACGCATTTTTTCTTAAACTAACAACATAATCATTATAACCTCTACTACTTTTCTGATTTATTATTTCAGTTTCTGCATCATAATGGTTCATATAAGTTTTTGCGTCTTCTACCAAACTACCTTCTATCTGTTCATATATTCTTCGAGTTTCGATCATTTCGGCATCATAAAGCACCCCTCTTTGAACGCTGTTATTATTAGCAATTACAATACCAAGTATTAAAATTATTATAATCTTCTGAGATATGAGCAATTTCCATAATTCTAAGAAAAATAAAGGCATTCTTATTAAAATCATTCCTTTTATTTTATAATAAAGAGCTTTGGTTTTTGCAAAATGTTCAATTTCTGAAATTGGATGCATTTTATTATTAATAATTATTGTAAATATAATTAAAATAATAGATAACATCAAAGCGTAATATACTGTAAATAATATTTCATCTATAATTCCCCAAAATAAAACACAGTTCTTATATTCCATAAAGTAATTATTGGGAATAATTAATTGAAAAATATTGAAGTATTTTAATGCTACAATCTTGCTTTTATAAGGAATAGAGTTATATAAAATATATTCTATTAAAAACATTGCTATTAATACATAACAACCAATATGATTATTCCTAAATAAGGATAAGACCATGAATGATAATAAGCCTATTACAAACAGATACAACGCCTTTATTATGATAAATATTACAATATAATCATACCCACTTACCAACAATGAACACCTGGAAAAACTACTTTCCGAGTGTATATAATTTGGCAAACTGTCTATTCCTCCATAGATCCTATAACTCATCATAAATACAGCAACGTATGTAATTAAGCAAATAAATATAGATGCAAGTAATAATAACAAAATTCTCTTTATTAACAACCTAGTTCTACCATTGGAAGCAATATGTATAATTTCCCACATTCCGTTCTTTCTCTCGTCGAAAAAACCAATAACAATCAAAATAAGAAAAATGATTAAAACATACTGTATATAATTACTCTTCACCACTTTCTCAATAGCAGTATGATTAGATGGTATGACATTTATATCAGCAATCTTTTTCATAAATCCTTTTGTATTATATAGATTCTTATTAAAAAAGGAGTCATTATTTACAAACAATGCATTGTTATTATAGTAATCTGCATACAATATTTCTTTATTTATAGTATTTTTATATTCGTTTACATATTCAATTTTTTCAACAAATAAATCTATACCTCTTTTTACATTTGGATTATTTATATCATTATTATTTACTAACATTTGTATTGTGTTACTTAGTCTTTCCTCGACATTCGTAACATCAAGATTATTGTAATATTTTATGCCATCATTACATATTGTATATATTTCGAAATTATTTACAGTCAAATTCTCATTGTCTTTCGTAATAACCTGGTATTCATTTGCATTATTTCTATAAAATACAAACATTATTAATATCAATAAACTGCAATATAATATAATAATTCTTTTATTAAATGTTTTATTAATTTCCATCATAATCATAAAACAATCCAATCACTTATATTAATTTCATTACCTATTTTTTCCTTTGGGAGAGCAACTAGATAATAAATTCGATCTGAAATTGCATCTTGCATCATCTTATAAACTGGTGTTAATTCTAGTCCTTCTAATGCACGTTCACTAGTTTTTATGTATATAAACTTATTATCCAAATCAAACATCTCAACAACGCCACTTCTTCCTTCTCTAGTTGCTTTATTATAAGTCAGATTGGATCTATATTAAAAAAGTGGACACACAAAGTAACTATACATTACAATTAAGTAGACACCAAAAAGGAGGTATTTACTCATGTCCACTGGTAAAACAGGAACACGGTATGACGAAGACTTCAAGCGAACTCTTGTCAACCTTTATCAATCCGGAGGCAAAACCCAAGCAGCACTGTGTAAAGAATACGGTGTATCCATAACTGCTCTTGGCCGTTGGATTAAACAATACTCAACCGTTGAAACGGATGATGGCGAGGTCCTCACTGCAAAGCAGGTAAAAGAACTTCAAAAACGCAACGCTCAACTTGAAGAAGAACTTCTCATATTAAAAAAAGCGATTGCCATCTTCACGCCACACTCGAGCAACGATTAGAAGCTGTTCATAAGCTACGCTTCCAACACGACATCAAAATCCTTTGTAAAGTTTTAGGTGTCAACAGAAGCACTTATTACAAACATTATAATTCAGAACCAGCTGACCGCACCAAAGAAAATCAACACATTGCAAAAATGATTCTTCAGATTTACGCCGATTACAACAAGCGTCTTGGTGCATATAAAATCACCTATGTTCTTCAGCGTGATTATGGCATAAACATCAGTGTCGGACGAGTGTACCGCCTGATGAGAACTCTTCAGCTACCACGCATGTCCACGGAAAAACCTTTCCGTAATTACCGCCATAAAGATAATGGTGATTGTACCAATCATCTACATCAAGAGTTCAACCAAAAATGTCCAAACATCGTCTGGGTCAGCGATTTCACATATATCAGAGTCGCTGGTAAATGGTATTACCTCTGTATTGTAATGGATTTATTTTCACGCAAAGTCATCGCCTGGAACATTTCTGCAAAACCTGATGTTGATTTAGTAATGACTGCGTTCAAAAAAGCTTATGATAAAAGGAACTGTCCTAAAGGGCTTATGTTCCATTCTGATCGAGGATCTCAATATACTGCTTTTGCATTCAGGCAGTTATTGGATTCTCTTAATGTCGTGCAATCATTCTCAAAGAAAGGTTATCCCTTCGATAATGCTTGCTGTGAATGTTTCTTCAAATACCTCAAAAAAGAAGAAACTAACCGGAGAACCTATCACTCTTTGCAAGAGTTACAGCTATCCATATTTGAATACATTGAAGGATTCTACAACTCAAGAAGGCCTCACGGCTCTCTTGGAATGCTAACACCAAATGAAAAAGAAGAACTCTTCTGGAATCAGGATTAACGGATGGTTCCAGAAAGTTTTTCCTAATAATCGTGTCTACTTACTTGACTATAGTTCAGATCTCTTTCATAATTTACTGAAAAACATATTGTTTTAACTTCATTACCTTGTTTATCTATAATCTTTATTCCATTTCCATTTTCTATTACAGATATTTCAGATTGATTTTCTGAATTTGAATTATATTTAAAATCTAAATAAATATATTGGCTGTCCATTCCCTTAAGCTTTAATCCTGAAGGACCGACAACATTATTGTTATGATTTAATACATATATTATCTGATTTGTTGAATTACTTGTATTAAACTTATTAAGAACATATTCTCCATCAGATGATACATTACTTATTTCTCTAGTAAACTCCCACGAACTAAAATATAGATTTTCATCATCATCAATTATTGTTTCATCTAGCCAATAATATGTATCACCTTTCACAATTGAAGAAAATTCGGTTGAAGAACACTTTATTATATTTTCAAGTTTATGCTCTCCAATATTAATTTTATAGCACTCTCTTTTTCTATCAGTCGTATTGCTTGTCTGACTTTGTTGAGTAAGCAAGTATATATTATTACTATTCTCAATAAATTTTACTATTTCACCTCTTTGATTTTTGAATACCTGTATTTCGCCAACTTCATTAACCTTATCTTTTTTCTGCATATCAACATAGCAAATTGTTAGATTCACTATGCTTCCTTTGTCGTCATTGTTATATCTCACAAAGAATAACTTATCCTTAAAAAGTCTACTCATACTCTTTTTGAATGCACCATTATATCCAACATACTGTTTCTCACTTGATAATTCCAATTCATTATTTTTATTTTGACCATACTTATCATACGAAACCAGGACATCTTTCTGATCAGTTCTTTCAATCATATATATCCTTCCATTATAGTCATAAAACATTCCGCCCAAGCACTGATTCTCGTCAAAATATGAATTGCACCCATGGTTATAGTGGTTGCAATTTATATTGGAACATAGGGGAACACTTGTCTTGCTTTCATAATCAAAATATGAAATGTAAGTACCATTACTCTTATTTAATTTTCCATCACTATTTTTTGTGTAATCATTTAAAACAGAATAATAGTAACCAACCTTTTCAACATCATTATAACTATTGTTCTCTGTAGTAGTATTATCTTTTCCACAAGCTGTCATAAACAGTGTCATAATAAAAAAACAAATACTACATTTACTCTTTAATTTTTTAAGCATACCACGTTCCCCTCTTTAGATTATTTAAAAGAATCAAATATCATTTATCATTTATAAAATCAATACCATCCACAGCTAAAACTTAATTCACCTGTTCTGGATACCTGGAGCCTAATTCTAAGAGTTCCTTCGTACTGACCACATATAATAACATCATAATATTTCTCACAATAATTATCATAAATTTTAATTCCCCAATCTTCTCTGTAGTTTATATGACAACTCATATCCGAGTCTGTATAATAGTCATCTAAACTTATATTGCCGTTATCAACATACGAATATCTATCATAACTGTAACCATAGTCCAACCACCCCGAAACATAAAGAAAGATAACTGCATCATTAATATTGGCTCCAATTGATAAACAATCACTATGTACATCATAATAAGCACCTAATAAACTTATCGAATTATCGGAAAAATAATCACTAGATAAATCAGCACTCTCAAATGTCGAAATCTTATTCTCAGCATTGGAATCTACATCTGTTTCGTTTGCATAAATGGATCTATATTAAAAAAGTGGACACACAAAGTAACTATACATTACAATTAAGTAGACACCAAAAAGGAGGTATTTACTCATGTCCACTGGTAAAACAGGAACACGGTATGACGAAGACTTCAAGCGAACTCTTGTCAACCTTTATCAATCCGGAGGCAAAACCCAAGCAGCACTGTGTAAAGAATACGGTGTATCCATAACTGCTCTTGGCCGTTGGATTAAACAATACTCAACCGTTGAAACGGATGATGGCGAGGTCCTCACTGCAAAGCAGGTAAAAGAACTTCAAAAACGCAACGCTCAACTTGAAGAAGAACTTCTCATATTAAAAAAAGCGATTGCCATCTTCACGCCACACTCGAGCAACGATTAGAAGCTGTTCATAAGCTACGCTTCCAACACGACATCAAAATCCTTTGTAAAGTTTTAGGTGTCAACAGAAGCACTTATTACAAACATTATAATTCAGAACCAGCTGACCGCACCAAAGAAAATCAACACATTGCAAAAATGATTCTTCAGATTTACGCCGATTACAACAAGCGTCTTGGTGCATATAAAATCACCTATGTTCTTCAGCGTGATTATGGCATAAACATCAGTGTCGGACGAGTGTACCGCCTGATGAGAACTCTTCAGCTACCACGCATGTCCACGGAAAAACCTTTCCGTAATTACCGCCATAAAGATAATGGTGATTGTACCAATCATCTACATCAAGAGTTCAACCAAAAATGTCCAAACATCGTCTGGGTCAGCGATTTCACATATATCAGAGTCGCTGGTAAATGGTATTACCTCTGTATTGTAATGGATTTATTTTCACGCAAAGTCATCGCCTGGAACATTTCTGCAAAACCTGATGTTGATTTAGTAATGACTGCGTTCAAAAAAGCTTATGATAAAAGGAACTGTCCTAAAGGGCTTATGTTCCATTCTGATCGAGGATCTCAATATACTGCTTTTGCATTCAGGCAGTTATTGGATTCTCTTAATGTCGTGCAATCATTCTCAAAGAAAGGTTATCCCTTCGATAATGCTTGCTGTGAATGTTTCTTCAAATACCTCAAAAAAGAAGAAACTAACCGGAGAACCTATCACTCTTTGCAAGAGTTACAGCTATCCATATTTGAATACATTGAAGGATTCTACAACTCAAGAAGGCCTCACGGCTCTCTTGGAATGCTAACACCAAATGAAAAAGAAGAACTCTTCTGGAATCAGGATTAACGGATGGTTCCAGAAAGTTTTTCCTAATAATCGTGTCTACTTACTTGACTATAGTTCAAATCAATATTTCTTTTTAACTTTACCATTCATCTTTAATTCATATATTAAAAATGGACGCGTCACATTTACATAAGAAAATTATCTTTACAATACCTTTATATTCGCAAAGTTTGTATCCTTTTTTTGTTTAATTCCATAAATCTTCTCTAATCTCATTTCAGCTTTTCAAATATTGTCAAAATACCACTTTTCTTTTTCGCGTTCTACCGCTAAAATATATTTTAGGACGAGATTTCGCTTAATCTTATTTCCATATCCCCTATCCAAAATTTTCTTAGTTTTTTAACATCATTACTCATTTTTAGCTAATAGGTATTAAATGGACAAGCTACATTAGCATAGTGTGTAGCAACCTTTATTGCAGCCTTCTTTTTAATTTCTGCAATTTACTTGTAAAGCTATACTCCCATTATGTTCACCCCTTCTTAATTATAGGTGGTTTTTAGATACACTCTCTAAGATATTCATAACTATTTAGTTATATTTCTTCTTTTTTTCTTATGTATGTTTGTCTATGCTATATTTTAAGATGTGCACTAATTCTCAACTGCTACATTCATTCCATATTTAATATCAATACATTATTATCTTTTCTCATTGTCGCGATATTTTAATTATATAAACCAAGTTGTATAATTCAATATTCACTACGCAAAACGACAATTTCATAGCGTGAATGACATTTTTTACTAAGACCTTAATTTGTCATACTTTCTTACTCAAACATGGTATTTGTACAAAAGCAGCCATACATATTCCTAGTGCAATACAGCTTGCAATTTTATCTTTCGATAATAACCTAAATAGTATTATTAACCCCAGCATTATCATAATAATAATTAATACATGCTTTTTATATTTTATCTTTTCCTTCTCATTTAATAAGTGTTTTACATTTTCTATCGGCGAAAATATACATAATTGAATTGTTGCTATAATTAAACCCATATAAAGATAAGCCCCAATTACATTCTCTTTAAATGCAAAAAAAAATAAAAACATCGTAGTTGTTGATTCTAAGAAACAAAAAAAGACAGTTTTGGCATGATGTCCTCCACTATATCTTCTTATAATTGCAAATACGGAAATTATAATCATACCTTCTATAAGTACACCCATTACTGTTGCAATGATAACCGCAACAAATAATGGGTAAATTGTTAGGAATAAGACATATAGTGAATATTCATATAATTCTCTATCCTCAGACTGTATCACATTATCATTTATTAAAATGTTTACAATCTTAGAAAACAAGCTCCGCATCACTTGTTTGACTTAAACTTCTTTAAAGAAGCCGGAATGCGCGGCTCATACATCCATGTACTTGATGTCGAGTTAGCACTGTTCTTTAACACATAGTTCAACACTGTTACCACTTTTCTTTCAATTTCTTTCTTATTCATTAGAAACCTCCTTATTGTATTTATGTCTAGACATCTTTTTTTTACTCTTTTAGTAAAAAAAAATCTACATCTTTCTCTTAAAACACTTAAACAATTGCTTGAATTAACATTTAGTTAAGAAATCGGCTTGAAAATCATTCATATTAAGATAAATTTCTTTATATATATTAATTAACTAATACATGTAAAGAGTTTTCTCTTTATATATTACTTCTATTCGCTTTTAGCTAGATTTACTATTCCTATATATTGTGACAAGGAGTATTATGCTGTGAAGAAAAAAAGAACTAACTTTAAAATTGATTATATAACTGTAGGAAATAAAATAAAGTTACGCCGCACTGAAAAGAAACTTAGTCAATCTGAGCTAGCTGAAGCTGCAGAGATATCCGATAACTTTTTATCTTCTATTGAAAGAGGTGTTATATCTCCAAGTTTGGAAACTCTGTATGCTATAAGTCTTGCTTTAGATACTACTGTTGATTATTTTCTTTTAGGCTATACTCATCCAAATAATCTTAATCAAAATGTAATTGATAAAATTAAACTTTGTCATGACGAAAATAAACTCCATATGCTTATAAAAATTATTGAGGTTATTCTTTCAGATTAAACATTGCCAATTTATACATTAAAAATGTCTTTTCATTCATCTCTCGTTGATTATTTTGCTGCTATTATTTATAATTTCATTAATAAAGGCAGGTGTATATTATGAATATCTTTATATGCGATGATAATAAGACTATATGTAATCAACTAGAAAACCTTCTATTCGATTATTTCAAGAAATATAAATATTCACTTCCTGAAATTACTATCTTTAATAGTGGTGATGATATGCTTAACTGCTCTGACACTGCTGATATAATTTTTCTCGATATAGAAATGCCTGGACAAAATGGCATTATTGTTGGAGAAAAACTACACAAAACCAATCCCAACCTAATTGTATTTATTATTACTTCATATATGGAATATCTAGACGATGCAATGCGCTTTCATGTATTCAGATATCTTAATAAGCCGATTGATACAATGAGATTATATAGAAATTTAGAAGATGCTCTAAAGAAATATTATGAAATGTCCTCAACAATTGTTATAGAAAATAATAGGGATTCTTTTACCATTAAAACAAGTGATATAGTAATGATTGAAACCGAATCGAGAAAAACAATAATACACACAATTGATCAAGTCTATACCTCAACTCAAAATATGAGTTATTGGGCTAGTATCTTGAAAGATAGTAGTTTTTATAGTTGTAATCGTAGCTATATTATCAATATGAGATATGTGTCCAAATACAATAACTCTACTATTTATCTATGTAATGATAAGTATATTGCATATCTTACCAAACGAAAATATAGCCATTTTAAGTCCAACTATCTAATGTTTCTTGCTAATTATTCGTATTAAGATGAGGTTTTAACTATGACTAGTTTTATATACAATTTTTTTATGTATCTAATCGAATATGTGATTCTCTGTCTTTATTGTCAAAAGGCTTTTCAGCCAACTATTTCTGCTACCAAAAGACATGCCATTGGGTTATTAAGCTATTGTTGTTTATCACTAATTTTTTTATGCAATATTCCAACGCTCAATATGTTAAGTTTCTTCTTTGTAAATGCTATATATATAAAACTTTGCTATGATTCCTCAATCAGTATTTCTGCTTTTCACGCTTTGATATTAACCTTAATAATGACACTATCAGAAGCAGTTATAATATTGTTTTTCCCTTCTTTTTTAATTAAAAACTATAGAGAACTTAACATTTCTATGGATAATGAATATATCGCCATGATTCTATCAAAACTTGTTTATCTACTTATAACTAATTTAATTTGTTTAATATGGAGGAAACAAAATGACAATCAAGTATTATCATCTAACACTATAGTATTATCAGCTGTTCCTTTTATAACCTTGATTATTTCCGATGTCATAGTTTCCGTATATCTTAATTATAATTTTTCACCCGTATTATCAAACTGGATTATATTCAGTCTATTTTTATTATTACTATTAAATGTCATCACATTTTCTGTTCAACAATATAATCAAAGTAATGCCTATAGATATTCACAGCTTCAACAACAATTACAAAGAGAACATGACTTTTCAGAATACTATAAAGCGTTAGTCGAGAACAACAATAAAGAAAGGATTCTTATTCACGACATAAGAAATCATCTTTCCACAATATCCACCTTAAATAAACAGGGTTTGAACGATAAACTTGATTGTTATATGGAGAGCCTTATGAACTGTGAAGAATTTAAAAAGCCTATGAAAGTTTGTAATAACTTAATAATCAATGCGATATTCTCCAGATATATGGACATCTGTTCCAATTACAACATATCGCTAGACATAAACATTAGGAACCAAACAATTGACTTTGTTAGTGATCCTGATCTAACATCTATTTTTTGTAATCTTATGGATAATGCTATATCAGCTGCTCGTTTAGCAAGTAATCCGTATATAGAAGTTTCTGTTTCTAAAACAGAATATTCTACCGATGCTTTAATCAAAATTTCTAATTCTTGTTTGATAAATCCGTTTGATAAGCATGGTAATCTTCCTACAACTAAAGAAGATAAACAATATCATGGATTCGGCTTACGAAGCGTTAGAAATATTGTTTCTAGATATAATGGTGACATTGAGCAGCTTTATAATCAGGACAAAAAGGAATTTCAAACAATTATACTGCTTAAGAATTAGAAATAAGATTATTGCAAGTGTCATATTAGGATTTGTGAGATTTTTCTTTCCGTAATCCTTATACTTTGCTTCTGATAATGCTTTTCTCAACTCTGTATGATTATTAACTCGAATTGATTCTGTTTTTCCAAATCTATTTACAAATCTGCCCAGAAATCTACCATCTTTACTTTGAACAATACCCATTCCTAATTCCTTTCCGGTTAGTGAATTTCCCATATTAGTTTCCTTTCAGGGCATAAAAAAGCCATTAAGAAGGTTGATGCCTTCCTAATGGCTATATATCTATCTTTCAAATGTCAATGGCTCATTCCGTTCTTCCTGCTCAATCAGCACACCCACAATATCAGATAAATTATTTTTATATTGGCGTCCTGCCATGAGTTTCATTGCCACAAGATATTCAGATGATACTGTTCTAATCTGTAAAACATTTGCAAAAGTCTTATAATACTTTGAATATTCCACCAATTTTGGCGTATATGACTTTGTATTAACAACGTCTGTGTTTAACCATCCAACCGGAAGACCAAGTCTATCTCCTACTGCATTGATTGCATCCTTCATAGCCCCGGAAGACTTAATGATTGCATCCATGTCATAGGTCATTTCTCTAAAGCCATAATTAATAAGAATTGATGCACCACCAATCAGAATAATCTCCGCCGGCATTCTGGTACCATTCTTTTTACGAAACTCTTTTGCGAGTTCTTTTAGATAGCTATCAAGATTCTCTTTTGTAAATGGTTTATCAGCAGACATTTCTCACCTCGCATTCTACGATATTAAATCGTATAAATTCAGGTATTGCGTTTGCAAGTGCTTTTTCTTTTATACTTTCATCTCCAATTGCAGCATATGATACAACTACGCTCGCAGGAAAATATGGTTTTTCAAGCTTCTGAGAACGAATATCATTATAATTTGTGCAAATAGGCAAACTGTTTATTCTAGATAAATAGTCAATCATTGCCAACAGATATAATGCCTCTCTGTACCATCTACGCTCATAAAGCCTTCGTATTTCATCCGTTTCAAGTGTTTCGATAATAAAATCAATATCACCCATGTCTTTTACATGATGACATGTATTGCTCTTAAATGTCTCAAAAGAACATCTGTAATCCGTCCTGTCTGCGCTATTGTTCTCCAATATTGAATCAACAGTCACTCCAAGAACCTTAGCAATCTTATATAAAGTTCCAGCTGCACACTTATCAAGGTCTGCTTTGCCACTACAAATATCTGTGATAGTTGTCATTGCGACTCCGCTTTCTTTACTTAAGCGATATCTCGACATATTTTCTTTTTCAAGCAAATCATTTACAATCATCAGCTTTCCTTCCTTTTTCATAGTATATCGGTCAACCGAACTAACGTCAATACTATATTTTGTCCAATCTGAGAAAATCTTATTAAACCATCTCCCTAAACATCTCAAAAAAACAGCATTTTAGTTTATTGCAAAAATAATCAAAATGATGTGACCCCAAAAAGTTAAACTTTTATTGCGTAACAGATTTTTATATCTGTTACGCATTTTTTATGCAGCCAAGAGGCTAAGCCTGTATTGAACAGGACTCATCCATCCTAGTTTCTCTTTAATTCTTTGTTCGTTGTAATACTTTATATATCGTTCAATTTCTGACTTTAATTCTTCAAAACTATAATAAACAACACCATAATTTAAGCTCAAGTACATTTTTTCTTTACCTATCCTCTTGTCAATATGAATGAATAATTAAAATATCTATAGCGGATTTAGTTTGATTAAATTACAATTTTACTCTGCATTATCACAATAGATTTCTATCGCATTTGCTACGAAGATGGCTGTACCTTCTCCGCCATATGAATCGATATTCGTTGTTAAGTCTCCACCGCCTGAATACATTTTCCCTAATCCGCGCAAAATCTTATTTGTGCATGTATATAAGTTTTCTGTAATATAGTCCTGTATTCTCTTTACAAGATTCTGAGCATCAGCAGAAGCCGGATCTATATTCCTCATCTCGCCAGCTTCTTTAAACAGAAGCATAAATCTATCTGCTATAATTCGCTCGTCCTCTTCAGTTCGATTCTTTTGCTTTTCTTCCATCTCCTTGTATTCTGGCATATTGCCATACAATTCCTTTGCCTGTCTGGAATATTCGTCCAGTTTGCTTCTATCAAAAGCCTTAAAATCCATATGTTTCACTCCTAACATTTTGATTCCAAGTGCAAAGTTCATCAAGTTCTCAATATGTTCCTTCTTAAGCCTTAGCAACTCTATTTGCTGTTCTAAAGCTTTACTTCTATCAAAATCAGGACTATTGATAATTGCCTTAATGTCTTTCAGCGGAAACTCCAATTCCTTAAACAGCAGAATATGTTGAAGGCGCTCCAAATCTGTATCGTCATACAGTCTGTAGCCTGCATCGGTATATCCCGTCGGATGTAAAAGACCAATCTTGTCATAATATTGTAGAGTGCGTATACTCACTCCGGCAAGCTTACTCACTTCATGCACTGTCATCATTATTATTTCCTCCCTTAACTTGGTGACTTCAGCATAAACTATTACGTAACGTCGGAGTCAATACTTTTTTCAAAAAATTTTTTCATCTAAGTAGCTCGACAAATTGGAATTAATTTAACTTTGCCATTAACCCCAACAATCGGGAATGCATTATACAGTGTCTTGATAAATACCCTTGAAGCAAAAATCACCTACTATGGTTCCCGGCTACTCTTTAAGTTCCATTATTGATTTCCTACGAAAATACTTTTTTCAATGAAATGATATCTACAGAAAGTTCGCACATACTGAGGCCAATACAACTGTAAAAATACCCGAAACTGCAATTGCAAGGCCGCTCATGGCTCCTTCTACTTCACCAATTTCGATTGCCCTGGCAGTTCCGATTGCGTGAGAACTGGCCCCAAAGGCAAGTCCCTTTGAAATAGGTTCTTTGATATGAAATATTTTGCATATTATATCGCCAAAAACATTTCCAAGAACTCCTGTAATGATGATGACAGCTACCGTAATTTCTACACATCCGCCAAGTTCTTCTGATACCCCCATTCCAATTGCTGTGGTAATGGACTTTGGAAGAAGGGTTACATACTCCCTGTGAGACAAATGAAAAAAAACTGCAAGTCCAAATACCGTAGCAAGGCTGGTAATGACCCCTGCAATAAGACCACATACAACCGCCAAGTAGTTCTTCTTCAGAAGTTCCCACTGCTCATATAAGGGAATTGCAAGGCAGACTGTTGCCGGTGTCAAAAGATAACTTAGATACTTGGCACTTTCCTGATATACTTCATATTCCACGTTTCCTATTGCAAGCACAGCAATGGAAATGATGATGGAGATCAGCAATGGGTGGAAAATCCCTATTTTCAATTTTTTCTTAAGTGCCATGCCGATTACATATGCAACAAGACTAAGTGCCAGTCCTGCAAACAATGATTCCTGAAAAAAACTATTCATCTTTCTTTTTTCCTGACTTTCTGATAATGATTTGAGACACCCATCCCGTGGCAACCATAACTGTAATAATCGTCACTGCAGTAATGATGCTGACAGGTAATAAGATTGGCTGTAAACCCCCCCAGGTTGTCATCAGTCCAACTCCCGCTGGAATAAACATGATTGGCATGATCTCAATCAAAAATTTGCCGGTTTCCTTCACTGACTCTAATTTAATTACCTTAGTCATGAGTCCCAAAAACAAAATGATCATTCCATAAATACTTGCAGGAATCGGTAACGGCAAAAGGCATTTCAATATTTCCCCCAAAAAGGAAATTAACAAAATAATTAAAAATTGGTTGATGTATTTCATAATTCTAAACCGTCCTCCACAAAAACATAATGTTTCTCAAAATAAGCTTTACATTTCTCACGATCATGATCTACAAGCCCACTGATTAGCAGGGCATGTATGTCAACCAATGCTTTTCTTGAGTCAGCATCTGTATGACCAATCACTTCTGGTATCAGTTCCAGATAAGCTTCACCAATAGGCTCCATTAAGGTTCTGAATAAAGTATTATCCGTCAAAAGCATCAATTTTCGATGAAAGATCCTGTCATACTCAGCAAATTCTTCTTTTGACGCAGTTATCATGCCATCTAAAATACTCTGAAAATCTGCGACTTCCTCCTTTGTAAGGCCTCTGTCCATGATCAATTCACATACCGAATAGGAAATCACTTTTCGTACTTGGATAATTTCAGCCTTAGAAGTGGATTTTAAGGCAAGCATAGCTTTGATCATCATTGAAATGGATGAACCTGGATCTTTTGAAACATAATTGCCAGAACCATGCCTGCTTTCAACGATACCTATGCCTCGAAGAATACTGATTGCTTCTCTGGTGGAATTTCTGCTGATTCCTGTTTTCTGAGCCAACTCACGCTCTGACGGAATCTTGCTCCCCACAATCAGTTGACCGTCTGAAGCCATCTGGTATAAATAGTCTATAGCCTTCTGGTATTCACTATTTGTTTGATTACTCATGTTTAATCTTATACCTCACATAGAAAAATGACTGGTAGTACCACTTGGTGCTACCAGTTATATCACACACTTTGTATTCAGTCAATGGCAATCTCCCAGCCAAGTTGAAGTACCCCCACTTCTATAAGTGGGGGTACTTCAACTTGTAGACAAACTAATTAAAGAAAATGCCTTATGAATATTAACGTATAAATATTCATAAGGCATGTCTTCACTCACATAATCCTAAATTTTCACGTCAGCTACAAGCCGTGCGAGGATGCATCGAATTGGCTGACGGGAGCTTGCTCACAGGAAGACAATTTCGAGTGCAGACTCATAGGGCGACAGCCCGTGACCGAAAGACCGTCAGGTCTTGAGGTTAAGGCTTGTAGCGTTGCTCGGTTAAATAGGAATTTTATATCATCCCTACAAGCTGAAATTTGACAGCCTGCTTTTTCATTTACTTTTTGAGTTATGTTTATTAACCATAATTCTCTTTTCTTATTTCCTATCTTACCAAGGTGCTATCGGAGTTCAAACTTTAACATGTCAAACGTTCCCTTTCCACTATACTTTAAGAATAGTGCTGTTTTTCCGCAGGGAACATTAGTAGGGACTACGACATTTTGCCAACTGTCGGTATTCATTTCAAGCAGGATATCTCCAACATTCGTTGATGCATCAGCATTTTCAGCTAATGCAATCGTAAGGATTCCGTCTGCATGCCCTCTGAGAGTAAGTGTTATATTTTTAATAGGTTCATTTACTTCAAAATACTTATAACCAATAATGCATCTATCACCTATGTTATGGATATATCCAACAGGGGCGTTTGCAACTTCAGTATGTATGCCTATAAAAGCTTCCACATCATCTACATCTGCTATATCCTGTGTAATACAAGCAAGCCGTTCTTCTTCTGTAACCTCTTTTTCATAAAACAGGTTGCATGCAATATACGCAGGGTATATACCTTTTCCCTCCAATGCGCCGCCGTTTAAGCCACAGCTTGTCGCTTCAACCTGTGCAATCATACCATTTTCATCAAAAAATATTGGTTCAGCAACACCTTGGCGGCTATAAGAAGAATGGTTAGTATGTCTGTGGTCAAATATATAGTACTGACCATTAATACACACAATCCCACCATGAATGTTACCCAGTGGGTATGCCGGAAAATCTACAGAATGACCATTGATTCCAACATCAGAGGTCGAATGGATTCTGCCACCAAAAACAAAGTCCCTGTCAGGAAAATCACTATAATAGTAAAATAATCCTGTAACTTTCGCAGAATACACCAAAAAATATCTGCCATTGATTTTACGCATTGACGGTGCTTCAAAATAAGCCGCACCTTCTTCCTTCTTCCAGTCCTTCGAAATCAAAAGCTTGGGTCCATGTTTAACCGTCAACATATCAGGTTCAAGTTCGCTCACATGACAGCCAAGCTGCCTGCGTCCCTCCTTGTCTTTATCAGCCATAGGTGCAAAGCCCGAATAGAGATAAATCCGTCCATTGTCATCAATAAATATTGATGGGTCAAATTGAATATAGTCGCCGGCAAAATATCCTACAGGCTTTCCATCCCTATCAACTACATCCCCATAATATTTATATACACCTGCAGGTGTATCGCAAACCGCAACTGACATAATTGACGATCCACTCATTGAATAATACATATAGTATCTGCCATCAGCCCCCTGCACTACGTCAGGTGCATAGAGACAGGTACGCTTATGAATATTATCTTCAGGATGAGCGGATTTCTTATAAATTACCCCTTCATATTTCCAATCGGACAAGTCATTAACAGGTGCCGACCAGCATACATAATCATTTTCACAATATGTTGTTCCTTTAAATCTATCATGGCTTCCGTAAATATATAACCTATCGTCAAATACATACGGCTCACCGTCAGGTATATACTCGAAGCTTGGAAGATACGGATTATATACTTGCTTATTCATAACAATAATTATTCCCTTTCTTCGAAATTATCTTTGTATTAAACAAATTTTTTTATACTAATCTATCCTAAATGACTCCTACATACTGAAGTTTCCGTTGCTTTCATTCTCTCCGTAAAATTGAAACAAATCACTCTCCCCTATATATCGGATAGCGTTCCTTATCCGCAGCCGTAATTTCTCGTACAACACGACACGGAACACCTACCGCAATTACATTGGAAGGAATGCTTTTTGTCACTACACTTCCAGCTCCTATAACAGTATTGTCACCGATTGTAACCCCACCAAGAACAATGGTTCCTGCACCAATCCACACATTATTTCCGACAGTAATAGGTAATGCTACTTCAAGTCCTTCATTCCGTTGTTCTGCATCTAGAGCATGTTCTGCTGTTGTGAACAAACAGTTAGGAGCAATAAAAACATGATCTCCGAATGTCACCTTTCCACCATCAAGTATCTGACAGTTATGATTAGCAAAGAAATAATTGCCCACAGAGGTATTATATCCATAATCACACCAAAATGGAGTATTTACCGTAACCTGTTCTCCCATAGTTCCAAAAATTTGTTTTAAAATTTCCCCTTGTGCCTCACGGTCAGAAGGCTTTATTTGATTAAATTTATGACACAAATCATTGCATCTGCTTATCTCATTCAATATTTCTTCATCATAATTAGCATTATATAAATAACCCGCTGCTGCTTTTTCTTTTTCTGTCATGATAGAATCTCCTACAACTTCAAATTTGTTTAATTCTCAACAAAAATTTTATCTTATCTGATTACTCATTATATCGTACTTTCCATTATTCTTCATCACTTATTTTTTTATAAAATCCATGTATCAAAAGCAAGATTGAACATATCCTTCCCCATTTTACAACCTTGCCTTTTTTATTTCTCTTTTAATTTAACCTCAACAATCATCTAAGTTTCAGCAAATTTATCAACATTGCAATCCATAAAAATTGCAACCTTACCTCTTGTTGAGTTCTGCTTCCTTATGAAGCGAATCAACCTTTACAATAGCTCAGTCAATTCTTTTCTCCATAGACTCCAAAATACTCTGCTTTTCCATCCAAGGCTTACCTTCCTTATTCATTAATAATTAGGAAAGCATTGTGCACACCGCTTGTCCTGTAGGTTTGCTGTATCACACAACCTGTAATTATTGTATAAGTTGGCAAAGTAAATTGTTATGAAGGCGTACTCACATTTTGTAGCATTGTACTCACATTTAGGCGTAAAAAAAGAACAGCACTAAAAGTACTGTCCTTCAAACAAATATTATAAATATGAGTCAATATTTCGACTATTTCTTTAGGATTATCAAGGAACAATTCATTTATATTTACAGAGTTATCTGAGAAATCATAAAAGCCACAATCATACTCATTCGCCTCATAATAAGCTACAAATGGAATGTTTTCTATACCGAGTTCATCACCAATACATTCAACGAATTTATCAATCAATTTTTCCCTTTCTTCAACCGATAAATCCTTCCATTTATCCTCATTGAACATTGATACCCCTCTTTATAATCATTAATCATTTTTTGTATTTCATCAGCTTCTTTTTTACTTAATTTTTTTTGCGAAATAAATGCTGCAATAAAAGCAGGTAATGAACCATCAAAAGTTTCTTCAATAAACTTCTCACTTTTTGAAGCATTAAATTCCTCACGGGAAATTACCGACGTTACAACTCCATCTTCATTTTTAAATAAACCTTTTTCACATAATTTACGTAAAACGGTGTATGTAGTTGGCTTTTTCCATTTCAATTCTCTCTCACATATTTTTACTAATTCTCCTGATCCAACAGGTTCGTTTGTCCAAATAATGTCAGCAAATGCAGCTTGAACTTCCCCCAATTCAATATTCATATTTGTACTGTCTCCTTGGTTTATTCAGAGTAAACTTATATTTTAAGTTTACTCTGAATAAACCATTATATCAATAAAAAAGAGCAGTGCAATAATTTATGAATACACTGCTCTCAAAAGACTAATTAATAATTCTCTTTTCTTACTTCAAAATAAGCCTGTGGATGATTACATACCGGACAAACCTCTGGTGCCTCAAGTCCTACAACTACATGCCCACAGTTTCGGCATTCCCACATAGTTACTCCACTCTTTTTAAATACCTCCATTGCTTCTACATTCTTAAGCAATGCACGGTATCTCTCTTCATGAAGTTTTTCAATTGCTCCAACACCTCTAAACTGTGCTGCTAACTCAGTGAATCCTTCTTCCTCTGCATCCTTAGCCATTCTCTCGTACATGTCTGTCCACTCAGCATTCTCACCCTCAGCTGCATGTAAAAGATTTTCTGCTGTATCCCCCAGCTCTCCTAGCGCCTTAAACCAAAGCTTGGCATGCTCTTTCTCATTCTCAGCTGTCTGTAAGAATAATGCTGCAATCTGCTCATATCCGGCCTTCTTTGCTACAGAAGCAAAGTATGTATATTTATTTCTGGCCTGTGACTCTCCTGCAAATGCTTCCCAGAGATTCTTCTCTGTCTTTGTTCCTGCATATTTGCTCTTTGATGATACTGCATCCTCTTTCTTAAATGCCGATGCCGGCTGCTTACATACTGGACACTGCTCCGGTGGCTGCTCTCCTTCATGTACATATCCACATACACTACATACCCATTTACCCATTTCTTTATCTCCTTTTCTATTAAATATTTTGCTCTTGTCTTCATATGAAGTGTGTAACATTTTTTCAGCCAGCTCACTTAATGGCTCCCCATAGAATTCTTCATATACTCTTTTAATATCAGGATTCTCATGACTCTTTCTAATAATCATTGCCTCATCCTTCGTGTACAGGCTTTGAATCCTTGCTTTTCTGACTTCATCCTTGTCCTTCATAACATTCTTTGGCTGTCCACCGCCTCCGATACAGCCTCCCGGACACGTCATAACTTCAACAAAATGATACTGTTTATTTCCGTTCTTTATTTCTTCAATTACTTTTCCCGCATTAGCAGTTCCATAAATGACAGCTATACTTACATCCAGCTCTCCAATTTTTACAGTTGCCTCTTTAACACCATCGTAACCTCTTACAGGTGTAAAATTCAAAAGCTGTTCTGGAGATTTCTCTTTTGTAATATATTCGTATGCTGTTCTCAGCGCCGCTTCCATAACACCACCGGTATTGCCGAAAATAACAGCAGCTCCAGAAGCTTCGCCCATGAAATCATCATAATCACTATCTAAAAGACTGGCAAAATCAATATTTTCTTCCTTTGCCCATTTTGCCAGTTCTCTTGTAGTGATAACATAATCCATGTCACGCATGTCATCAATTCCAAGATATTTCGCTGCAGCGTTCATTTCATTTCTGCGAATTTCAAACTTCTTTGCCGTACATGGTGTAAGTGCCACATTAACAATATTCTCTGGATTAATTCCCTTCTTCTTAGCAAAAAATGTCTTAATTGTTGGTCCCTGCATTCCAATTGGACTTTTTGCTGTTGAGAGATTAGGAATCATCTCAGGATAGTATGTCTCTACATACTTTATCCAGGCTGGACAACAGCTGGTAAACTGTGGCAAAGGTGCGGTGTTCTTAGTAACTCGCTCTATTAACTCGCTTGCCTCCTCCATAATTGTCAAATCGGCTGCAAAGCTTGTATCAAGAACAAAATTAACTCCAAGCTTTCTGAGTAAAGCCACCATCTTACCCTGTACAAAGCTGCCATCTGGCATACCGAACTCTTCGCCAAGTGCTGCTCTTACTGAAGGGGATGTGCTGACTATTACAACCTTATCCGGGTCTTTGATTGCCTCTTTTACATAATTATATTCATATTTTTCCGTTATACTGTCTACCGGGCACACATTGGCACACTGCCCACAATTGATGCATACTGCCTCCCCACAGGTCTGCTCTAATGTGTATGTTCCGTGCACACCAATCTGGCTGGTACATACATCCTTACACATACCACATTTTATGCACTTTTCTTCCATACGAATAATGCTGGGATTATCTTCCTCGATTGGGACACGAATGTTTAATGGTAAATGGCTCAAGCTACTCTCCTCCTTTTGCTTATATATGTATAAACCTTAACCTAGATTTATTTCAATATTATAGCATATATAGTACAAAAGTTCTATGAGAAATTCAGAATGCTTTTTTTAATAAATACAGCTTATCTATTGACCACACTTGTTATCTCATCCCAGTTATCGAGTACATCTATACCCACAATCGGGTCATACATCTTCCCCAGATTCTTCTCTATTTCCTCATAACAGTAATCAAAATTATGTGCTTTACGATAACAGCGGTTAGATGTAATAGCATCAATCGAATCGCATATTGCAATAATTCTTGCACCTATCGGTATATCTGCTCCTATTATGGGATGTTTTTTTATCGTTATAATGTCACCACATCAACAATTTGACCGCCAATTCACCATTCATAAAGAAGTTCAAATCCTAACAAAAAAGCAAGAAAGGCGCACCACCAATCTCGATGATACGCCCTTATATAGCCATGCTAATCTTCTATCTTGCCTTTTCATTCTTCTGTACAGCAACTTCCTTCATCTCCGGCTTTATTTTTCCTTTGTTTTCCTTCATATAAATCTCAAATGCATCTGCACCATACTCATATTCCTTTTCAGATACCAAAGCTACAGGCTGAGACTGAATGGACGCAGTTTCGCTTAATCTTATGTATTCTTCACTATTCATATTAAAACTTCCGTGAAATTCAAATCTTCTGTTACTTTTAAGTTCTCCGTAAGACTGAAAGTTTCAAGCGATTTATTAAAATAGAATAATCTATCTCATATATCTTTTTTGTATAAAAACAAACCATATAGCAGATACAACTATAACTACTAAAAGTATTACCAAGGCATAGACTATTGCCATACTGCTTTTTATCAAGAAAGCTACTACACCACATGTACACAATCCAATGCTTATAAAAAGGGACATTTTACCTAATTGTTTACCATACCCAACTTTATCTTCTGTGGTATCAAAAACTTTTCCGTGCATAGTTGAAACATTTCCTCTTAATAAAGCTACGGCAACCATAAGTATAACAAACGAGACGAACCACATCATAATACTAAAACCAATCATATAAACACCTCCACCAAATTCAAATTCTAATGTCTCTATTATACCATAATGATACTATTATAAAAAAGGAAAAAGAGCTCCTTCGAGCTCTTTTGAGTCAGTTCTGCAAACTTGAAGTTATCGGCCTGCTTTACAGTTCATAATAATACAGACAGATATTTTGATAGTTTCCATCTTTCATACGAAAACCTTTCGGTACCACTCCAATCTCCACAAACCCCAGTCGTTCGTACAAATGACGCGCATGAAGATTGCTTTCCACTACAGCATTGAATTGCAAAATTCCAAAGCCATGCTGCTTTGCTTGTGTAAGACAATCAGTTACTAATTTTTCACCGATATGCTCGCCGCGGTAATCTGTAGCAACAGCGTAACTCGCATTTGCAATATGCCCGCAGCGACCGATATTGTTTGGATGCAGGATATAGAGCCCCACGATTTTTCCGTTGTCATCTGCAACACCACAATATGTCTGTGCTGCAAAAAAGTCAGCACCCGTTTTATCATTCAAAAAATCTTCTTGTGGAAAAGCCTCACCATCTTCCACAACTTTATTCCAGATATAAACCATTGCAGAAATGTCTTTTTCCATATACTTTCTGATTTCCATAATCTTTCCTCCACAAATTCCGATTGTTTTAATTCTTCTCAGTTCCACCTTCTTGCCCTTCGGACAAGAAGTATCCCTCGCTCAAAGAGCTCGGTCAATTCAAATCTTCTGTTGCTTTCAGTCTCTGCTGAAGACTGAAATTTGTCTGTCTATACATAATCTGATATTTCAAATACACATTCAGAAGCTCCATTGACAATTGTATCAACAATAGTAACTGTTACACTCTTTTCAAAAACCTCAGAGAACAATCGCATATACCAACCAGCAGAACATTCACAATATTTTTTATTCATATACTCAACTTTTTTAGGTATATTACAATAACATTTTTTGTATACAGCAATAATCTTTCCATCAAAAATATGTAAGTTCCTTCCGCCAATATCTGCTTCATTAAGAAGATTCAAAAATTCTGCTATATCGTTAGATTTAGCGTATAATTTTTTTGCTATTTTTATAGCATTGGTTGACAAGCAGCACCCACCACATTTTCGCATAGTATCAGTCATATATATCTTCATACTCTCAGTGGTATTTAAAAGCTTATTAATATATCTTGCCTGCTTAAGCGGTGTTGCATTTTCATCAATAATTCCAATCTCCGAACAAACCGCAAAAGCATTTTCAGAATCCATATTATCTACTATTCTTTTGGCCTTATTCATATCATATCCTCGCAAGAATTTAACTAATTATTCTAAAATCTACTGTTCTTTTGATTTCACCGGCATCCAAATTTCGCAATAATAATTCTCATCCTGATTTCCTTTCGGATAATCACAAGGTGCGGTGTAGTATTCTATATTATACATTCCTGCAATTTCATAATCACTATTCCCAGGAAGCCATTCCTTAAAAATCTCTGTATTCACTTTTTGTAACGCTTCCGGCATAGATCCTTTACATGGAAATACTGCCCATGTATTTTCAGGAATCACAACTGTTTCAAATTCTTCCGGCAATTCTTTTGCTGGAATATAATCATCTGCAATCATATATTTAAAGGAACCTTCCGGTGCATCATCATCTAAACAGATTCCATACATACCACAAATATACTTACCGTTTCCCTTTTCATAATGCTCTGTCCAAAATTGTGGGCATTCTTTATACCCTTCTTCATTTTTAATAATTTTGGCACTTCCGACAACAGTAAATGCCGGTTTTTTAACAATTTTACATTCCATTTCAAATCCACCTTTCATAGATACATGTATTTTTAGAGGAAGGTAGTTTTTGAGTTCACCGTCTCCGGACTTCGCCTGTGCAGGCGTAATACCGTGAAATCTGGTGAAGGCTTTCGTAAAGCTGTCTGGAGAATCATAGCCATATTTCATTGCTACATCTATAACCTTAATACCATCTATTTGCAAATCTCTGCCGGCAAGTGATAATCTTCTATTTCTTATATATTCGGATACCGTAATTCCACAAAGAATCGAAAACCCTTTTTGAAAATAAAATGGCGAAAGATTAATCTTTGCAGCAATTTTTTCCAGAGTAAGTTCATCTGTAAGATGTCCTTCAATATATTTGATTGATGAAGTGATATCTTCCAACCAGCTCATGCTTATTTACTCCTTCCTACAAAACACATCTTATCTCCAAAGCATATTTTGTCCCGACATTTTTTGCTCTCTTTTGTCCAATTACACAACTATCGCAGATACAATCACAAGGCATTCCTTTACATAAACAATTAGTAAAATTCAAATTCGTCTCTCAGTTAAACACGCCGGCTTACTGAAAGTTATCTCTATTTCTATAACTCTTTACTATGTTGCCAATGAATGCCTATGTGTCCAATTCCTAAAATCACGCAAGCAATTAGCATCCATATTACTTTTCCGTATATTCCCAGTAGAAAGAAAGCAAGTACCGGCAGTGTTGCCCCTGCAAGTGGCACTTCACAGAAACTGCTGTAAAAGTCGGATAATCTCCGCTCACTTCTAAAATATCTAATCCACCAAAATTCGTACATAATCATCAAAACAAAAGATGCCACAAGCCATAAGGACCACAAAGACCATGCACGCAGATTAAAGTCCGAAAACACCAAAGCGCAGCACGTAGCCAGAACTTCTCCAATTCGCTCAAAAACAGCAAGTACCTTATTTTCATTCTCTGCTGTGTAACCTTGTGGCTGATTTTTCGCCCATATTATATTGGGCACCATGAGCATAATCATAAATATCAGTCCAACATATGAAAAACCAAAATGTCCAAGCATTCTATCCACGCTCCTCTTTCAACATCACTTTCGCTTCCCTGCACCATTCCAAATAGGCTTGATATGTCTTGACTCCAAACTCTGCTGTGAGCAGATAATATTTGTGGGTATCATCTTCCGAAATGCCTTTCTTAAGCACCTCTGTTGCCCCTATGAGAAATGGCAGTTCTTTTGAAATCTTTTCCTCAAAAGCTTCTAGATGCGCCAGTGTCTGCTCCGCTCCAGCCTCATGACCAAAGAATAATTTCAGCAATGTTTCATAGCGCAGTTCGTCCTTTTCCACCGGGTTGGCAAGCCAACCTTTTAAATAGTTTCTACCATCTTCCGTAATGGAATAGATAATTTTATTTCGATTATTTTCTGCTCCATCACGTTTACTTGCCAGTCCGCGCTTCACCAAGTCCCCCAGTGCGGGATATATGCTGCCATAACTCGCCCCCCAAAAATACTTTAAAGCTGTATCCATCCGTTTTTTAATTTCATACCCCGTCAAATCTTCGTGGCTTAACAAACCTAAAATGACGCAATCACTTTTCTTTTCTATTGCCATTCTTTTTTCCTCTTTCCATCATTCCATAAGACAAAACTTTCTTTGGACAACCATCTATACAAGCACCACACTGAATACATTCCGCATTCTTTATCTGCCCATCTTTTATCAGCTCTGATACTTTAATTCCCATAGGGCATTCTCTATTACACTTTCCGCAGGAAACACAAGCATCCGGCTGTTTTACCTTAATATGTAAGCCCGGCAAATGGAGAACCCGTCTTATTTTGGTTCCCAGCACCATAAATGGTGCCATCCAGCAAAAATAGTGACAAAATATTCTTTTCCCAAAAAGGACTGCCGGAATCAGTACCAAGAAAATAACACCATAATATATCACATAATTATAGATATTACTGATTGAAATCCCATGATCCGTCATATAAAAGAAATCAACCGTTATTTCTTTTTTCTTAAAAATAAAGCACAGAATAACTGCTATAATCCAAATTGTCCAAATCGCATATTTGATGTAATTCTTCCATCCCTGCTTAGGATTCTTGGCATTAACGGCAAATAAACATTCCTGCATACCACCCATGGGACATAGCCATGCACAGAACAGTCTACCGCAAAAGATTGAACCAAGTAACATACAAGTAAATACAACAAAACTTCCGGTTATTATCCCCTCCATAGCACCCTGGATAATTAGGTATGGAGACATATACCATATCGTTATCGGAAATAAAAGTAAAGAGATAATTAGTAATAATTTTCTTATATTCTTCCTATTCATCATTGCCCTCCATATATCAATCTGATATATGTAATAATATATCACTCTGATACATTTGTCAAGCTGGGTGTTGTAATAAATATCAAAAAAAGAACCACAATTGCTGTGGTTCAAAATTATGAATAGAACAGAAACTTCAAATTCATGCATACTTTCAATCTCTCCTCAAGACTGAAATTTTCATTTGCCTCTCATGCCAATACTTTCTTCTCTCTTAGTGAAACACCTCCACACCACAAATATAATGAAATTAAACAAATATACTGTATTCACTATCATATATGGTTCCATTCTTCCCGCATTCCAATTAGGATTAAGTCTATATATATTTGTAAACAGATTGCCTGAAAAATGCCATAACGAAGCTGGAACAATATTTCCCTTAGATATTTTTGTAATGACAAAATATCCATAACTTTCTGCAATACAACCATATGCAAATGAATGCAACGGTACTTCCATAGAACCTGATATAAAAAAATGAAAATGCCATACTGTCCAAATAATTCCAACAATTAAAGGCGTCAATACGTCTCCTACATGTGCTTCAATTTTTTCTTGTAAGTAACCTCTCCAGCCTAGTTCTTCTGCAACCAGTGCCCACATAACAATAATGATTTTTTTGAGACTTAGGCTGTATATAAATTGATTATTATATGGTGTTAAATAGGTCAACATTTTACCAATTGTTATCATTATACACGGAATACAAAATCCTATCACACATAGTCTTGCACTTAATGAATACTTGTATTTATTAACCAAAAATGTTTTTACACCATTAACTCCTTGTTTTTGTAACTTAACAAATATTGCTGCAAGTGCTGGTGATGCTCCTTCTATTCCATATAATATTAAAGTGAATAGTCCACCCTTATCATATTCTTCTATACAGTTCATTATACAAATACAGATTGTCGGAATACCAAACGCATATAATATAAACAATCCTATTTCACTACAAACATCATTTTTCTTATTAATCATATCGCATATCTCCGAAAATTCAAAATTTAGCGAGCCTTTACTTTCGCTCATAGAACAAAATATTCTATCATAATAACTGTTATTTTTCCACCAAAAAGCACTCAAGCATTTCTGCCCGAGTGCCATCAAATCCTAAAGTAACGTCAGATGTCATATATTTGCAAATACATTAAAGTTCCTTAATGTGAACCTCTAATTATATTATAAATCAAAGTTCTCTTTTGTCAACTATTTTTATTCACAAATGTGAACTTTTGTGTTATACTCATTTTAATAAAAATTGGAGGTAATCTTTAATGAAAGAAGAAAGATCAGAATTAGCTAATAAAATAAAAGAATATAGAAAACTTAGGAATATGACCGCACAGGATTTAAGTGAGAAATCAGGAATAAATCTTTCTACTATAAAGAAATATGAAACAGATGGTAGAAATCCCAAGCTAGAACAACTACAAAAGATTGCAGATGCATTAGAAGTAAGTATATTTGAATTTTTAGATATCGAAATAAAATCTGTAAGTGACATTCTATCACTATTAAATAAAATGAATGAATCAACTTCAATGAACTGGATGATTGATGATGAGACTGGAACGGCTAATATTTCATTTAATATAAATGAAATTAATAAATCATTATGTGATTATACGCTCTTTAATAACAATGAATCATTAATCATTGAAGAAAACAAAAATCAATATAGTAGTTTTATTAAAAAACTTATTATGAATAATGGAAAAATAAAATAACTGATTATTAGGAAAGTGATTCTCGTAAGGTCACTTTCCTTTTCATTATTAAATTTAATAAAAAACATCCTATTTATTATTTCTTAATAAATTATGGTATATCTTCATTCTATTTCTTCTTTTTTAGTCCCCAAATTATGTACCAACAATGAAATAAAAAGTACTTTGCACAGTAAAAATGTGAAAAAAATGCACACGGAATTATTGTAAAATTATACTAATAGTATATATGTGCTTTAAAATGTCCATTTTAAGCAGAAAAAATAAGAGGTAAACCAATATTGATTTACCTCTTACATATTAGCAGTTTGTAGCCCTCATTATATCTTGTTATATCTTAATATAATTAGGCATTTCTTGATGCCCAGTATTCATGCGGCTTTGAAGCCATTTTTTTGGTACATCGATTTTAGCATTTTGGTACAGTTTTGGTACAGTTTCAAAATGAAAATGTACTAATTTATACCAATTTATAAGAACCTAAATTTTAGTAATTTTCTGAAACGCGCATAAACACTGGCTTCTTAATTTCTGACTTTACTAAAAATATACTCTTACATACGGTCATGGAATGTTCTTGAAATAACATCCATCTGCTGTTCCTTTGTAAGGTCGATAAACTTAACTGCATAACCTGATACACGGATTGTGAAGTTAGCATACTCAGGCTTTTCAGGATGCTCCATAGCATCAAGAAGCTTATCCTTACCAAATACGTTTACATTCAGGTGATGAGCACCCTGATCGAAATAACCGTCCATAACATTAACAAGGTTGTTAATTCTCTCAGAATCATCATGTCCTAATGCATCCGGGTTCATTGTCTGTGTATTTGAGATACCATCAAGAGCCCATTCATAAGGAAGCTTTGTAAGTGAGTTAAGTGAAGCAAGAAGACCATTCTGCTCTGCACCATAACTTGGGTTAGCACCCGGAGCAAGTGGTGTACCTGCTCTACGTCCATCAGGCATGTTGCCTGTGTACTTTCCGTAAACTACATTAGATGTAATTGTAAGGATAGATGTTGTAGGCTCTGAATCTCTGTATGTGTGTCTCTTCTTAATCTTGTTAAGGAATGTTTCAAGAAGCCATACAGCAATATCATCTGCTCTGTCATCATCATTACCATACTTAGGGAAATCACCCTCTGTCTTGAAGTCCATGGCAATTCCTGTCTCAGGATCTCTTTCTGAAACTGTAACCTTAGCATACTTAATAGCTGAAAGTGAATCTACAACATGAGAGAATCCGGCAATACCTGTTGCAAATGTTCTCTTTACATGTGTATCAATAAGTGCCATCTCTGCTGCTTCATAGTAATACTTATCATGCATATAATGGATAAGGTTAAGGATATTAACATAAAGGTCAGCTAACCAATCCATCATTGCGTCAAACTTCTCAATAACTTCATCATATTCAAGAACATCTGATGTAATAGGCTTGTAAGCAGGTCCAACCTGAACCTTAGACTTCATATCTACACCACCGTTGATAGCATAAAGAAGACATTTAGCAAGGTTAGCTCTTGCACCGAAGAACTGCATTTCCTTACCTGTCTGTGTAGCAGATACACAGCAGCAGATTGAGTAATCATCACCCCATGTAACCTTCATTACATCATCGTTCTCGTACTGGATAGAAGATGTTGTAACAGAAATATGAGCTGCGTACTTTCTGAAGTTCTCAGGAAGTCTTGATGAGTAAAGAACTGTTAAGTTTGGCTCCGGTGAAGGACCCATGTTCTCTAATGTGTGAAGGAATCTGTAGTCATTCTTTGTAACCATTGAACGTCCGTCGATACCTGTACCTGCAACCTCAAGTGTAGCCCATGTAGGATCACCTGAGAATAATTCGTTGTATGATGTAATTCTTGCGAACTTAACCATTCTGCACTTCATAACAAAATGATCGATAAGCTCCTGAGCTTCAGATTCTGTAATCTTACCTGCTTCAAGATCTCTTGTAATATAGATATCAAGGAATGTAGAAACACGTCCTACTGACATAGCAGCACCGTTCTGTGTCTTGATAGCAGCAAGATATCCAAAGTATAACCACTGAACAGCTTCCTTTGCTGTCTGAGCAGGCTGAGAAATATCGAAGCCATAAGAAGCTGCCATTGCCTTCATACCCTTTAATGCCTTAATCTGGTCAGATAACTCTTCTCTTAACTGGATTACATCATTAGTCATTGTGTTGCAACCACAATTTGCCTTATCTTCTTCCTTCTTAGCAATAAGGTAATCTATACCATAAAGAGCAACTCTTCTGTAATCACCAACGATACGACCACGACCGTAAGTATCCGGTAAACCTGTAATGATATGAGACTTTCTTGCAGCTCTCATCTCAGGTGTATATGCATCAAATACACCCTGGTTGTGTGTCTTGTGATATTCATTGAAAATCTGATCATACTTAGGATTTACCTGGTAGCCATAGTTTTCGCATGACTGCTGAGCCATCTTAATACCACCATAAGGCATAAATGCTCTCTTAAGTGGCTTATCTGTCTGAATACCAACTACCTGCTCAAGATCCTTTAATGATTCATCTATATATCCAGGGCCGTAGGCTGTAAGACTTGTAACGATTTCTGTCTCCATATCAAGAACACCGCCGTTAGCTCTCTCCTGCTTCTGAAGTTCCTGTAATTTGCCCCAAAGTTTGTTTGTTGCTTCTGTAGGTCCTGCTAAAAAGCTTTCGTCTCCTTCGTATGGTTTGTAGTTGTTCTGGATGAAATCTCTAACATTGATTTCCTGCTTCCAAAGTCTACCTTTGAAACCATCCCATTGATCAAAATTTACCATTATTTGGTTCCTCCTTATAAATTGTATGTCATTGTGTACATTGTATACAAAACTCACTAAAAATATAAATGTGCGCTTGTGCACACATCACTGATTATATCCATAGCACCAAAAGGTTAAACAACAGATAACTTATATTTATTTAGTGATTTGTATCATTATATTATTATGCAAATGGGATTGACAATTTCTTAACCATCCCTTGCAGATGTTATGTTAACATTCTTGTATACAGATTTCAATACATTTTCTTGTTGTTTTTAGTTTTATACAATCCCAGTGTTTTCCTAAAAAAACAAAACTTTCATACGCCACATTTATCAAGGTCTGCGTCATTGTTCTTTCGTAAATACATAATAAATCCGACAATATTTTTTGGATAACTTTATGTATTTTTAGCATCCCCATTATGTTGAAAATTATGCACACATCTGCAAAGGAAACTTTATTAATCTAAAATTATTTATTATTATCACAAAATTTCATTAACTCAATAACCGGTACTCCGGTTGTCCTGCTTAGTCGTGCTACACTCTCATACTCCGGATACGCCCTTTTACTACCATCCGGAAGCACAACCTCTTTTGTCTCAATTTCTCCGTAAGGTGTGGAACATATACCTTCCTTCCTCTCTAACACTGTGCGTTCCATTAAAACACGCCTGATTCCTATAGTTGTTGTATGAGTAAATACGATATCTTCCATAGTATGTATATCTTTCTCACTGCATATAACAACTAATTCGTATGACGGTCTGTTTTTCTTCATATATATCGGAAGAAAATGTACCTCTTTAGCTCCTGCAGCATACAATTTCTCCATTGCAAATCCCAACATTTCTCCGGTACAGTCGTCTATGTCTGTTTCAAGCTTGTATATCCTGTCTTTGCCAGAATCTGTATCTTCATCATTTATAATAATAGCTCTGAGTATGCCGGGACATTCATAATTTCTCTTGCCGGCACCAAGTCCGATTTTTTCAATTTTATATTTTTCGGGAAGCTCAGTACTTGTAACAGTTGATGCCACAATTGATGCTCCGGTTGGTGTGACAAGCTCACCCTGAATATTAGTTGTATGTATATTAATTCCATAGCTGCTGACAATGTTAGCCACTGCCGGCACGGGTATCGGAAGAATTCCATGCTGGCATCTTACTGTCCCCTGTCCTTCACAAAGATAAGGTACAATCACTCCCCCTACCCCAATATTATCCAGACAAACTGCAAATGAAATTATATCCACTATGGAATCAATAGCACCAACCTCATGAAAATGCACATGTTCAAGGTCAGTTCCATGAGCTTTGGCTTCTGCCTCTCCAAGAATTCGGAACATATTTTTTGCAATCTTTCTTGCCCCTTCGCTCATCTTGGTTTCATCAATTATATGGTATATCTGCTTAAGTCCACGATGTTCCTCTTGATGTTTTTCTTGATGTTCTTTTTGATATTCCCCTTGATGTTCCTCTTGATGCTCCCCTTTCACATGACTGTGATTAAAATGTGTATCTTCATTGTGGCAGCATTCCTCTTTACCATGATTATGCTTATGTCCGTGAAGATACGCCATGTCATGATCGTGGTTATCATACTCCTTATCAAGTATCACATTGAAATCACAGGCATCAATTCCATTCTTATTAACTCTTGAAATTTCCACCCTGAAACCTTCAACAGGTATTGTATCCAACACACTAAGTAAAACATCCTTGTCCGCCCCTGCATCCAACAGGGCAGCCACAGCCATATCTCCGCTGATACCGGAATAACATTCAAAATATAATTGTCTCATGAAGCCTCCATTCCACGTTGTCATAAATCTTTAATCTAAAGATTATTTTACAACAACCTAAGTGGTAATTCCAGTCCATGGGATTCCAGAAGTTCTTTATCCCTGAGAATCTTATCCGCAGCACCATCTGCTACTATAGCTCCTTCATCAATGAGAATCACTCTTTCACAGGTATCCATAACCATGTCAAGATCATGGGAAGCGATAATTCTTAACTGTGAAAATGTATTAAGAAGATTTATAAGATTTCTTCTGTTTCTAGGATCCAGGGCAATGGTAGGTTCATCCATAAGCAGACACTCCGGAGACGTTGCCAGAGCTGTGGCGATGGAAACAATCTTTTTTTCTCCACCTGACAGCTTATATGTCTTTTTATCAATAAGCTTTTCTCCGTTAACTTTCGTTAGTGCTTCTCTTACCATTCTGTCAATCTCCTGTCTGTTTCCGCCGTAATTTCTCGGTCCAAATGCTACATCATCGTAAACCGAAGACATAAAGAGCTGACTTTCTGAATCCTGAAATACATACCCTATTCTCTTTCTTATTTCTCCAAGATTTTTCTTATTGACCTCCATATCAAATGCCGAAATAGTACCCTCGTAACCATCGATTAGACCAACTATTGTCTTTAATAAGGTGGATTTTCCTGCTCCATTGGCTCCGATAATCCCTATGGACTCACCGCATTTTGCTTCAAATGTTATATTTTTTAATACTTTCCCATCACCTTCATAAGAGTAACTTACATTCTCAACTTTTATCATTTTCTCACTTCCTTGTATACCTTTCTTATATCATCTCCATTCAAAGCCATTATAGGAGTTTCGCAAACGCCTATAAAGCCATTACATCATTCCGCCTACGATTTCAAAAACAGGATATTTTCTGAACACATACAGATATACCCCTACAATTAACACGAAAAGTATTCCTTTAAGTACTCCCTTTACCCCGCAATTTTCATCGGATACAGGAAATTCTCCGTTAAACCCTCTAAGGCACATGGATGAGTAAACCATATCTGCCCTGTCATAGCTTCTTAAAATCAGTTGTCCCACCAATGGTCCCCACGACTTTATATTAATTCCCTTTTGTCCCGGAGCTCTCAGACTATATGCCTGACTAATCTTTAATACTTCTTTCATAAATACAATTATATATCTATATATAAGAAGAATCATTGTAACAATAACTTTCGGTATATGGAGCTGCCTAAATGCATGTCCGATTTTTTCAATTGATGTGGAAGCAATAAATATGTATGATGACAGCACCGAAAACACCCCTTTCATCATAAGGGTTATCATTGATATTACACCACCTGATATGCCTATACCTCCGATTGTAAGAATAACCCCTCTATCCATGAAAGGATTAATAATTCCCACAATACAGACTATAGGAAGAACAATTCTTAATCTTACAAGACTTTCTTTGAAGGAAATATCTCCCAGCACAAAAAGGACTATAAGATATATAATCATTCCTAATAGTCCTGTAAAATCATATTTATTAAATGATACAACTGTTGCAATATAGGCAACAGTTGTAATCAGCTTTGCCAAAGGACTTAACTTATTGATCCAGATATCTCTCTGGGCAATTTCATCAAGTCTGTATACCCCGGTAATAGATTTTTCAATATTGTTCATGTTCTCTCTTCTGATGTTTAACGAATTTTAATATATAACATCCTGCCAGACATAGCGCAACTACAATAAGTCCTCCTGCTATTCCCGAAATTGATGTTCCTGCAGGCGTGTCCGAATTTTTCAATTGATAATCAGGAAAAATTGCTGTTACTTTCTGGATATTGGCTGTATCTTCATATACACCGCCTTCAGCTTCAAGCTCTGTTGAACCTGTAAGCTTTTCAATAGACCATTCAAGACCATCCGGATAGGATGATGCTGCCAAAGAAAGTCCTCCCGCTATTACTACAGTACTTACGGCGAGCACTGCCATTGTAACTTTAAATGTAAGTTTCCCGTTATTTTTCGAAGAATCACTTCTTCCGATACCCCATAACAATTCAGGCCTTGCTTCATATATAAACATCAGCACACATCCTGTAATAAGACCTTCCACAAGACCAATTGCGAGGTGAATCGGCTGCATAGCCATCGCGAATGTCTTAAACGGAAGTTCCGTAACTCCCGAACACATCGTTTCCACAACCACGGAAAATGCACCCATCTGCAATGTAAGCATGCATCCTGCAATTGAGGCTGCAAATATTTTGATTCTTGATGCCCCCTTTTTCATTATGAATCTCCAGATTATAAGTGAACCAACAAAGCACCCATAAAACGCCATATTCCACACATTACAACCCAGTGCCAGAATGCCCCCGTCTGCAAACATAAGACACTGTATAAGAAGTACACCAATCATTGTAAGAAATCCCGCATAAGGTCCAAGCAGTGCTGACAATAGCATCCCTCCGCAAAGATGACCTGAAGAACCTGTTCCCGGTATGGTGAAGTTAATCATCTGTGTCGCAAACACAAATGCACCCATGACACCCATCAGGGGAATCTTCTTAGGATTCTCTTCCAGGTGTATCTTCTTTATTGATATTCCTGCAGCTATTGCTGATGCTACATACATTGTTCCTGCAACTGCCGGTGAAACCAGCGCATCTGCCATATGCATATAGACCTCCTATCCTGCGTGCTTTACGCAACTTAAAATCTTTTTTCTTCTAACCTATAGATTAAGAACAAAAAAAGGGAGGCGCAAGCCTCCCAGGGGGTTAAAAATTATTTTCCAATAAACTTAAGTACCTGATCTTTACCAATAAAACCTATACTTGTATCTGCCACCTCTCCATTCTTGAAAAGAAGCAAAGTAGGAATTGACATTACTCTGTACTTAGTAGCCAGCTCCATTTCTTCATCAATGTTAATCTTACAAATCTTAACATCTTCAACCTCATTGGCAACATCCTGAAGTATGGGAGCCAGCATCTGGCACGGTCCACACCATGTAGCCCAGAAATCCACCAAAACCGGCTTATCCGATTTCAATACCTCCTGTTCAAATGTATCCTTGGTAACATGTATAATCTCCATAACTTAATCCTCCTTCGATTTATACTCTTTTATTAATTCTTATAAATTAATATTTCTTTACTAATCTTACTTGATTATTCTTGCCTTCCTGTTTAACCTTTATTATTTTTTCTCTATCTGTCTCATATATGACAGCTTTTCCCGCTCCATTTGATTTAACATCATACTAAGCTTCCACTTTCTGTTAACTGCTGTGAGACACGCCTTATAATCCACATTACTGTCACTATTCCTTAACTCGAACAGCAACTTGTCCATATGTTTGTCGGTAACATCACAAAAAACAATAAGGCTTCGTTCATTGCTATTATAATCACAAGGGTCTCCGGATTTATAATCCTTCTTCATACAAAGAACATTATCCAATGTCATCTCGTAATCATCTTTCCCTGTAATAATACATTTTATACGCATATTTGCAGCGGCCTTGATTATCCTTTCTGCACTATTAACATTGTGTAATATTAGTTTCTCCATATATCTATTCCTGTTTCCTATTTTACATATTAAATTTTATACATATTAAAAACCCCATCACCAACGGGATAAAATGTGATGGGGCTATTATAACATATTAACTTGTAAAATTCACATTAGTTCTTCAAGTACAACAAAGAATATTTATAACTGTAACTTAAGTCGTCCGCTGCCTAGTCCATGAAGATTGCTATCCAGTAGTAGTAACCTTCTGAATCCTGTGCAACACCGATACCGACTCTGTTGTATTCTGAATCTGTCATACATGCATAATGTGAAGCTGAATTATGCCATCCTGTTACAATTTCCTGTGGAGTCATCTGATATCTTCCCATGTTCTCACCATAGCTACCGTATATACCATAGTAATAGCAAATTGAAGATGCGTTCTTTCCATTAGGTCTTACGTGATGTCCACCACTTATTGTGAAGCAGTTGTTATCAGCATTCTCTACAGCTCTATGGCATGCCATCTGTGTTAATGAAGAATCAAGTGCAACTGCCTGCTTACCTGCGGCTGCTCTTTCCTGATTTATAAGGTTATACACCTGATTGATGTAAGATGAATATGTACCTGCATTAACTCTTGCTTTGCCTGCATAGTAATCATCCTCTGACTGAGCAGGAGCCTCTGTTGGTGCCTCTGTTGCCGGCTCCTCATATGCCGGAGCTTCCTCTACAGGTGCTGCCAAGGCAGGTGCTTCATATCTTGGTGCTTCTGTTGCCGGTTCTTCATATACCGGAGCCTCTGTATTAGCTTCTGTCTTAGCCTCAGTAACTGTTGAAACTGCTTCTGTTGCCATTGTTACACTAGCTGTTGTTTCTGCTATAGCAGTTGTTGTCTCTGATGCAGCAGTTGTTGTCTTTACTGTAGCCTGTGTCATTGCCTGGCTGTACGATTCAGTACTTAACTCCTCAACTGTTCCAGCAGCAGCCTGTGTATTAACTATCTTTAAGTCTGCTGAATTAGCACTTCCTGCTTCATTAGATGCACAAGCAGCTCCAATTCCGAATACTGCAAATCCTGCAGCTATTGTTATAACCTTGAATAATTTCTTTGTGTTCTTCATAATAATCTCTCCCGTTCTTATATGACCATTAGTTTTCATTCAACAAAAAAGAGCACCCTTACCGGATGCTCTAAATAACTTAATAAATTGAACCTTTACGAAGTTCTTATCAGTGCAACCGGCTGTCATTCCTCTCGACAATCACATCCTATGAATCCCTTGTGATTATCTCCTGGTTAAGACCCTTGGCTTTGCGTCACAACCTTTCGATTGTTTTGCCAAAATATTCTGTTCTCTTTATGAGTTTAGTATACCACTATCATGTGATATGTAAATGGTACTTTATTACTATTTTTATAGTGTATTTGAAATTTTAGGAGTAAATAGACTTATTTGAAAATTTCTTTAATCTCTTTCAAGGCATCTGTATGCTTGTGGGATACCGTATAGGGATTACGTTTGATAATTCTGGAAATGCTCTTATACTCCCTTGTTGATGTACTTCCAACCTTATGCTTCTCATTTTCAAGAGTTTCAAGAATCTGATTTGCGCCCTTCTCGTCAACTGATTTATTGGTAAGAGCCTCTTTAACCTTTTCCACCATGTCCTGAATAGACTCAAGTTTTACATTTTTCTTTATCTCCAACACATACTCTAAAGGCAGCCTGGCCTTGCCCTTCAGCGTTCCCTTCGCTCTTACTTCCGCAATCTTTTCCTTAAACTTATTGTAATCATCCTCTACAAATGCTGAAGCTATTTCCAGTCTTCTGGATATGGTTTTAAACTGTTCGTTGCTTGAGGTGAATTTTTCCAACGCAGCCTTCAGATTCATAGCCTCGTTGAATGACTGTGTAAAGTCCGCTGACATAGCCACAACACATACAAATGCAACTATATCAGAAATTGTATTTGGAATAAAAAGTACTGCGGTCTCTACGGGTTTATGGGCAAAGCACACCAGAAGAACTGAAAAAAGTCCCCATCCTATTGATGCAAACACACATATATGTCCCTTCACATTAAGGGGCATTTTACTGTAATCCCAATATCTTACGCCAAACAATTTTTCCATACAGCATCCGGTGACAAATTCCAGTATTGTAGACGAAATCATACCAAAGAGGAATACCAGAAAAGGACTGTTCCTTACCCCTATAGTACTTATAAGAATCACTATAGCTCCCGAACCGTATATGGGAAGAAACGGTCCATGAAGAAAACCTCTGTTAACCCATCGTTTCTGTCTCACCGATACATAACAGCTCTCCCATATCCATCCTGCGAAGCAATATATAAAGAAAAATAATAACCACTGTGATACCGAATAAACTCCCATTAAATCATCTCCAACATAACTATATAAAGGTAATTAAATGTACAACAAATGCTGCTATCCACGCAATAACACACTGAAGCACCACCACTGTAAGAGCCCATCTTACTCCCAGTTCCCTCTTTATAGATGCAATTGCTGCTACGCAAGGTGTGTACAACAGGCAGAAAACCAAAAGTGATAATGCCCCTGCAGGAGCAATGACCGCTGTCAAAGCAGCAACATCACTGAACAATATTGATATAGTTGAAACAACGCTCTCTTTGGCCAGAAATCCTGTAAGAAGTGAAGTTGCTATTCTCCAGTCGCCAAATCCCAAAGGTTTAAACAAGGGAGCGATAAAACTTGCAACGGCAGCGAGAATACTATCCTTAGAGTCCGTAACCACATTTAAACGAATGTCAAAGTTCTGCATAAACCATATAATTATTGTTGCAAGGAATATAATAGTAAAGGCTTTTTGAAGGAAATCCTTTGCTTTATCCCACAACAGGTGCAATACATTTTTTGCACCCGGCATACGGTAATTAGGAAGTTCCATAACGAACGGAACAGCCTCTCCCTTAAAAATCGTTTTCTTAAATATGAATGCCATAAGAATTCCCATGAGAATTCCTGTGAAATACAGACCAATCATCACTATGGCAGCATACTTCGGAAAAAATGCTGCAGAGAAAAATGCATATATCGGAACCTTTGCAGAGCAGCTCATAAAAGGTGTTAGAAGAATAGTCATTTTTCTGTCTCTCTCTGACGAGAGCGTTCTGCTTGCCATAACTCCGGGAACAGTACATCCAAAGCCTATAAGCATAGGAACAATACTTCTTCCTGAAAGTCCTATCTTTCGCAATGCCTTATCCATAATAAATGCAACTCTTGCCATATATCCGCTGTCTTCCAGTATAGACAGGAAAAAGAACAGGGTCACAATTACAGGAAGGAAGCTTAATACGCTTCCCACACCGTTAAATATTCCGTCAATTATGAGAGATTGGAGAACACTGTTAACATTTGCCATTGTAAGTAAATTATCCACCACATTGGTAAGTGCCTCTATCCCCATATCCAGAAGCCCGGAAAGCCAGGCACCTATAACGTTAAATGTGAGATAAAATACCAGTCCCATTATAAGGATAAAGGATGGAATTCCCGTATATTTTCCCGTAAGAAATCTATCAATCTTACGGCTTCTTATTCTTTCACGGCTTTCCTTAGGTTTAACAACCGTTTCCCGGCAGACCTCCTCTATGTATCTGAAACGCATTGCAGCTATTGCAGAGGAACGATCCATATCGCATTCATCTTCCATCTGAAGAATGATATGCTCCAACATCTCTTCTTCATTCTGTTTAAGCTCCAGCATCTTAAGAACCAAGGAATCTCCCTCTGCCAGTTTTGACGCGGCAAATCTTTCAGGAATCCCCGCCTGTGTGGCATGATCGCTTATCAATGACATTATTCCGTGTATACAACGGTGTACTCCACTGTCATCGGGACAGAAGTCTGTAATTTCAGGAAGTTCCTGATATTTTGCCACATGAATTGCATGACTTACAAGTTCCTCTATACCTTCTCCTTTAGCAGCCGATATAGGAATTACAGGAACTCCCAGCAGCTTTTCCATCTCATTTATTCTTATAGCTCCACCATTCTGTCTTACTTCGTCCATCATATTCAGTGCCACAACCATAGGAATATTTAATTCCATAAGCTGCATTGTGAGATAGAGATTTCTTTCTATATTAGTGCCATCAAGAATATTTATAATTCCCTTAGGCTTATCCTCAAGAAGGAATTGTCTGGTAACAATCTCCTCACTGCTGTAAGGTGACATTGAATATATCCCCGGAAGGTCCGTAATCCTTGTATTATTATATCCTTTGATTACTCCATCCTTTCTGTCCACAGTTACTCCGGGAAAATTGCCAATATGCTGATTTGAACCGGTAAGCGCATTAAAGAGAGTGGTTTTTCCACAATTCTGATTGCCTACCAAAGCAAATGTTATTATCTCACTATCAGGTAACGGATGCTCTGTAGCCTTCTCGTGATACTTACCGCCCTCTCCGAAGCCGGGATGATCAATCCTTGGCTTTCTGTTCTTATCCTCATTCCTGTCAGCCCTGTTACGTATATTACTCTCTTCATCGGCTGTATTCCGGGCTTTGTGGGGATTTTTAACCTGAATCCGGGCGGCATCGTCCAGCCTTATTGTCAGCTCATATCCGTGAATTCTTATTTCAACAGGATCTCCCATGGGTGCGTACTTAACCACTGTAACCTCAGCCCCCTGAATCAATCCCATATCAAGTAAATGCTGTCTTAATGCTCCCTCACCGCCAACCTCTGTTATGGTTGCTGTCTGTCCTATTGATAATTCTTTTATTGTCATAAAGTTCTCCATACAATATGTAATATTTGCCACCCTAGGCAGCATAATAATATATTGTTTATATCCTAATGTTAGTTACATCTTACCACATTTTTGCACAGGAATAAATATTATCTATAAATTAATAATTAAAGTATTTTCCGTGTTTGTCTAATAATTATTAAAATAATATAAACAAATATTAAAAAAAATTATTGTTTTGATAATCAAATAGTGGTAGAATGACGGCGTTGAAATGTGACGGGCTGATACAAATGCGATGAGCCTTTGTTCATCATATCTGTATCAACCTGCACTCAACTAATATAATGGACAAATTGGAGGTTGTATGAATTCCAATTCTACAGAAATTCTTGGTAATCTGTTAAAAACATATGAAACATATTTTGACATATCATACAATCATTGTGTTGACAATTTACCCGTTGAAGCCGAAGCAGAATTTCACTCCCGCTCTGAAAAGTATGTTCTGGTAAAAAAAGCCAATCTCTGGAGCGCCGAGTCTCACGAATACACTTATTTCGTTATGGTGGACAGCTTAACTCCGGATATCTATGAAAATTACCGCAAGGCAATTCTCGAAGATGGTTTAAAACGGATAGAACCGAAAAAAGATCATATGTGTTCTTATGTTTCCTTAATAATTATTACAAATTCCTGCAGTGAAGATATTCATACGCCGGTATTAAAGACAAAGTTTCATAAAGAATTCCGATTCTCTATATACGGATGGATGGATTACCGTGTTGCTGTCTATGATTGCAGCACAGGAAAAATCTATACCAACCGTGCCGGCAAAGACTTAAAGAAAAATCTCCAATCTGTTACAAAGTAAAACGGAGGAAAAAAAAATGAATGCTGTAGTTCTTCTTTTAGTAGGTCTCGCCATTCTCATCGTAGGTTACGTATGTTATGGCGGATGGCTTGCTAAACAATGGGGAGTAGGCGAAAATACTGAAGAAACACCTGCTCACAGACTTGAAGACGGTAAGGACTATGTACCGGCTAAGGCACCTGTCCTTATGGGTCACCATTTTTCATCAATCGCCGGTGCCGGTCCAATTAACGGACCTATTCAGGCCGCTGTATTTGGCTGGGTTCCGGTTATGCTTTGGGTTCTTATCGGGGGTATCTTCTTCGGTGCAACTCATGATTTTGGTGCATTATTTGCATCAGTTCGTAACGATGGTAAATCAATTGGTGAAATTATTTCCACTTCTATAGGTAAGCGTGCAAAGAGATTATTCTTAACCTTCTCTTACCTCACACTTATCCTTGTAGTAGCTGCATTTTCTTCAATTGTTGCTAATACATTTAAGGCAACCTACGTTGAGGGAGCTGTTGATTATGCCAAGAGTGCATCAAATGCTTCAACTGCAATGATTTCTATTCTCTTTATTGTAGTTGCTATTGTATTTGGTCTTTTGGTTTATCGTAAGAATGCTCCTTTGGCTATTTCTTCTGTAATCGGCGTACTCGCCATTATAGGAATTGTTGCCGTTGGTTTAAATTGGCATCCTATTTATCTTAGCTACAATACATGGATGATTATTGTTGGTATTTACATAACAATTGCATCAGTTACTCCTGTATGGATTCTGTTACAGCCAAGAGATTACTTAAGTTCATTCCTTCTCTACGGAATGATGGCTGTTGCTTTAGTTGGTATTATTGGTGCTCATCCATCAATTGCCGATATGCCTGCATTTACAGGTTTTGTAGATAATGGTTCCGTAGGTTCAGGTGTATCACTTGGAACTATGTTCCCTGCATTGTTTGTAACAATAGCCTGTGGTGCCATTTCAGGTTTCCACTCACTTGTTGCTTCCGGTACAACAGCTAAACAGCTTGATAAGGAAAAAGATGCAAAGCCTATCGCTTACGGTGCAATGTTAATTGAATGTGCCCTTGCTGTTATCTCACTTTGTGCTGTTGGCTATGTATGGAAGGACTATCACGTAGGCGGAGTTGTAACTCCTACTGCCGTATTTGCTACAGGTATTTCCAAGATGTGTGCTTCTATTCCTTTCCTTGCAGGTGCAGAGCATGTAATCTACTCAATGTTAATCCTTGCTGTTTCAGCATTCTGTTTAACATCACTTGATACTGCAACACGTCTTGCAAGATATATGTTCCAGGAATTCTGGCTTGAGGAAGGTCAGACATACAAAGATGCAAAGGGATACAAGAGAGTTCTTTCAGATCCGTATTTTGCAACAATTCTTACTGTTATACTTGGTATTTTACTTGGCTTGACAGGATATGCTAAGATTTGGGCGCTCTTTGGTGCTGCTAACCAGCTCCTTGCTGCTCTTGGACTTCTTGCTGTTGCTGCATGGCTCGGTAAGGTTGGCAAAAACAATAAGATGCTTATCATCCCTATGGTATTCATGCTTGTTGTTACTGTAGTTTCTCTTATTCAGACTATAATTGCCAACGTCAAGGCATTTGCCGGTTTATGGAGCGGTGTTCGTATAGTTCTTGGAAGTCTTTTGGTTATCCTTGCCGTAGTTCTTGCTATCGAAGGATTTAAAACATTATTTAAAAAAAGCAATGCTAAAAAGGCCGAAGCTTAATTTATGAAATCATAAAAAATCCGGTAAAACTAATTCACAATGTTATGAATTATATTTTACCGGGTTTTTTTATTGCATTTCATCTTCTATATATTTTTTAATTTCATCTAACTTATTAAAATGTGCCAGTGCCCACATAAGCTTCATTACCAACAGCTCCGTAGTCATATCTTTTCCGTTAATCACATTGCATTTTGAAAGATTATGACCTACCTTATATATCTCTAAATCTATTCCCTCATACATGCACTGGGTTGTGACTACAACTGCAATCCCTGACTCCACCAGTTCCCGTATCTTGGAAACAATATCATTATCAACATCCGGTATTCCTCCGGTTCCATAACCTTCGATTACAACACCTTTATAATGAGTCTTTGCAAAATCAAAAATCTCGGTTCCTATGCCGGGAAACATTTTTAATATAAGCACGTCCTGACAAAATCCCTTTTCAACTGATAGGGTGCTTCCTTCCCTTTCTTTAGATCCAGCCTTATTCCTACAATTCTTAAAATCTATTTCGTCATTATACTCTATTTTATCCTGATTAATTCTTGCAATAACAGGATAATTTACACTTTCGAATGCGTCATTGCTTTTGGTCTTTACCTTAACCAGATGGGCGCCATCAATTATAAGTCCGTCAAATGCTGCAAATATACCGGGAAGTCCGTCACAGGCAAACCGTATCGCGTCTGTTAAATTTTTCTTTGCATCTGTATCCGGCTCCTCAATAGAATGCTGGGAACCCGTTATAACAACTGGCTTACCTGTATTTTTTATCATACATGTAAGAAATGCTGCACTATATCCCATAGTATCGGTTCCGTGGGTGACAACAAACCCGTCGTAGTGTGAATACTTGTCAGCGACGGTTTCAGCTATTTTAGTAATCAACGAAGGATTCATATTAGTACTGTCCACACTCATAATTGATAACCCTTCCAGCTGACATATCGACCTGACCTGAGGGATGTATGATAAAATTTTCTCTGCATCTATAGACGGGGCTAACCCCTTTCCTGACTCTGAAGAAGCTATTGTTCCTCCTGTTGCTATTAATAATATTCTTTTCATTTTGGACCTCATTTCCTGTAATCAATGCTTTTCAATTCTGTTCGCAATGCTGTTCATTTATTAGTTATATAATAACATATTGGTTATCAAAGTCACCATCCATAAATCGTTGTGCATTATCAAGGGTAGTTGTGCTTATGGCATCAAGTGCTTCATTTGTCAGAAATCCCTGATGAGAAGTTACTATAACATTAGGAAATGATAACAGCCTTGCAGTTGTGGAATGCTGCAAAATATCATCCTCCATATTTTCAAATACATAATCCGACTCTTCCTCATATACATCCAGACCTACGGCATGAAACTTTTTATCACGTATTCCTTTTATTAATGCATCAGTGTCCACGATTCCTCCCCTTGATGTATTAACCAGCACCACACCGTCTTTCATTCTGCTGATAGTATCATCATTTATTAGATGGTATGTTTCCTTCACCAGAGGACAGTGGAGAGATATAAGGTCGCTTTTGCTTAACAGTTCATCCAGTTCCACATATTTTACATAATCCAGGTCTTTATTCTGATAAGTATCAAATGCAATAATATTCATTCCAAATCCTTTGCATATCCCGCACATGGCAGCCCCTATCTTTCCGGTTCCCACGATTCCTGCCGTCTTTCCGTAAAAATTCACTCCGGTGAGACCCTGAAGGCTGAAATTATTCTCCCTTACCTTAATATAAGCTTTATGGATTCTTCTGTTAGCGGCCATAGCCAGTGCCATGGCGTGTTCTGCCACCGCTTCAGGAGAATATCCCGGAACCCGCATAACCCGTATACCACAATCCTTAGCCGCATCTAAATCTACATTATTAAATCCTGCACACCGCATAAGTATCAATTTGACATTATTGTCCCTGAGGATTTCCATTACATTTTTATCAATTACAGAATTTACAAATCCGCACACCGCATCAAATCCCCTGCTATAAGCGGCTGTTTTTTCCGAAAGATCTGATTCCATATATTCAATTTCTATATTCTCATATTGGGAAATAGCATTATCAAAGGATTTTTTGTCATAAATCTTGGTATCATAAAACATTATCTTCATCTTATTCTCCATTCCGCAGGACGTAATCGTTTTCGAAGCCTGTCTCTCAAATATTTTTATAATTCTACTTATAAATACATTTTGAACAAATCAGACATTTTTATGCGTAGAAAATAAAAATATATAAATCGGACATTTTTATGCACAAGAAATAAAATTGTATATATCGGACATTTTTGCAGGAGAAACATTTAGGGAAGCAGTATCTCTTTACATACACTAAGGGATTCCAGCCATGTCTTTTTGTTGGTTCTGTATATATTAAGGCTGTTTACCATTACAGACTGTACAAATATGTCTTCTCCATCTGCATCTATGCCTTTAATGCTTCCCGTTGCGCTTATACTGTATGCCTTACCATTGTCCTGTCCAAGATACATAAAAACATGACCACTAAAATACAAAATGGAGCCGGGTAACACATTTTTATCCAAAATCGAAATTTTCTCCTCATCGCTTAAACCCTCCATATTGAATGTTACGCATTTCAAGGCAGCCTGCTCTCCGGAATTTCTTCCCAGCTGAAATCCAAAACATTTATATATGTCGGCCATAAGAGAAGAACAATCTCTGGAATTGTACATTCCTCCCCAACCATACAAATCCCCAAGGGTTTTAAACGCCAGTTTCAGCACGTTAGCTGTTGTGTAATTCATATATCCCACCTGCACTTCTTTTGACACCGGAATATATGAACAAATATACGTTAACATCCCATTCTTATCTGACACCGGAATTTTTACAGTATATACATTTTGCGCTTTTCTCCCGTTAATACCTTGAGAAAGTTCCCCGGATTTTACCAGCTTAAGCTTTGTACCCATTGATAATTCCAAACCATTTATTTCTTCCTGAATCTCATCATTTCCCAATTCGGGTCTGTCCTTAGTTACATCATCTTCCAATCTGAATCTGTCCTGAGTTACCAGTAGAAAATCCCCCTTCTGGGACTCCTTCCACTGGTCATAGGAGCTGCACACAGCCACATCCTTTGACAAAACCCAGCCACTGGAACTGCTGCTAAAAATGCATTTCCATTTTCCATCCTTACTTGTATGGAGAATTATGACAGGTTCATTTACAAGAGCTGTTGAATTAATAAAGTTATCGTAAAAGGGAACAGTCTTGTCTTGATATCCGCGCTCAGAGGTGGGTAACGCTCTCATCTCTGTGTATCTTGTTATAACTCCGTAACTAATTTTATTTTTATCATTTATTCCGTCATAATTACAGTTATCTATCGCCGAAGCCCAATGTGATGAAGGAATTTCTACGCCTTTGGCATCATAAAGCTTTTTATTTATAGAGACGAAAGCTCCTTGGGATGATAATTCTGTGGAGGTCACCCCTCCAATTGCAGTTTTAAGCTGCTCCTTGGAAACATATTCTTTACCTTGTATATTATAATAATTGATGCTGTTAACATCATTTCTCTTATCTTCTATCTGTATCTCATTCCACTCTTGAATCTCAGCAGGAGACATAAGAATTTCGTGAGGATTGCTGCATTTTTCAATCCAATAATCAGCACATAACATCTGTACATTTACATCTTCCATAACAGTAATCCATTGATTTTCCTGGTTATCTGTTGTGCTCTGATAATTTTCTACCACCCCGGAGGAATACTTCCCTTCACCTTTTCCTCTTATTTTGTACACTGACACTGACACAACAGAACTAATAAGTATCAGCAATGCCATTGACCTTATTTTTGAAATAATTATTCCTTTCAATTAGATTCTCCCCAATAGCGGAATTATTCTAGCTGATTACTATTATTGTATTTAACATTTTATGTTATATGAATATGAGTGGATTTCCTATTAAGATTCGGGTGTCAAAAGCACATTATGAAAAATCTGCCCATGCAATGCCATTACAGCATGCACAGGCAGAATAAACTTGTATCATTATTCAAATATTCTCTTATGCTTGTTCAGTGCAAAAAGAAGAATCATTCCAATGACTCCACACACAATTACTTCTCCAAAGCCAACGGTTACAAACATTAATGCAAATACACCATCGCTTCCGTATGCATACTTCAATACAAAAGGAACAATGATTGTATTAGCCAGAATTGGAGGAATAGGAGCACACCACTTATACTTTCTTAGCAGGTATGTACCTACTGCACCTATAAGAGTCGCAATACTTCCGAAAATCACATCCCAGATAACGGCACCGCCAAGAAGATTGGCAATGATACATCCGATAAACAATCCCGGAATGGCTGCCGGTGTAAAGTAAGGAAGTATGGTTAATGCTTCAGCAACTCTAAACTGAACCGGTCCAAAACTCCAATAGTCAAATATAATTACAAGCACTACATAAAGTGCTGCAATTACTGCGCCTTGTGTGATAAATTTCACACCAATACCTTTTTTCTTCATATTTAATTCTCTCCTTTAGTTTTGTTTTACGTCAGGAAGGTCTCGAACTGACGTCTCATAGAATAGCATACCCCGTGTTTTTATGCAAGAAACTTTTTACCGGCAGCAAGTCATCAGCGGAATTTGCGAAATAAAGTTTTATGGCGGAATCATCGGCGGGATTTCTATTTAGATGGCGCTCCGGTATTGATTAAGTATTTGCCTCTGTCTGTCATTAATATGTCTTGGCACTTGGATTTGGACGACAACATACTGGTCTCCCTTAACACTACTGTTCTTCATGGATACAACTCCTTTGCCTTTAAGTCTGATCTTACTTCCTGACTGTGTTCCTTCTTTTATTTTGCACTCCACATCACCGTACATGGTATGAACTCTGGCGGTACCTCCCAGCACTGCAGTAGTGTAAGGTATGTTGACAGTACTGTATATATCCAGTCCCTTTCTTTCATATCCGGCTTTATTTTTTACTTTTACATTAAGATATAAGTCTCCGGGTACGCCACCCTTAAATCTCGGATTTCCTTTTCCTTTAAGTCTGATCTTACTTCCATTGTCAACTCCGGCAGGAATATGGACCCGTAGACTCTGTGCAGTTCCTGCATAATCCTGCAAACGTATTTGTTTATCACATCCAAGTACTGCCTCTTCAAATGTTATAGTTATATCAGCCTCAGCATCACTTCCTGCCATTGAATTTCTATTACTAAACATTCCACCGAAAAAATCGAAAATATCATCTATATTACTGTTGTCAAAATGTACTTCTTGATATCCGTATGGTGAACTGTCTGATGTATATTTTCCGTATTTTGCATACTCCGGATTAAATCCTTCTTCCAATCCTGCAAATCCATATTCATCATATAATTTTTTCTTCTTGGGATCACTCAATACATTGTAACTCTCTGTAACTTCCTTGAATTTTTCCTCTGCTGAAGTATTCCCATTGTTAGTGTCCGGATGATATTTCTTAGCAAGCTTCCTGTATGCTTTTTTTATTTCTTCCTGACCGGCATCTCTGCCGATTCCAAGGACTTCATAGTAATCTCTTTTAGATGCCATATTTCCTCACCTCCTCGCCTTGAAACCTGTTCCACTAGCCGCAATCGAAAAGGAGCTGCCGCAAGGCGACAACTCCCATCTGATTAGCTATTAACCTTCAATTGCGATAAACTTGGACTCATCGACCTTTGGAACCGCTTCCTTCTTAGGAATGGCAATTGTCAGAACTCCGTTATCGTACTTAGCTTTGATATCTTCCTGAGTGATATTCTCTCCTACATAGAAGCTTCGGCTGCATGTACCGCTGTATCTTTCTCTACGGATATACTTGCCATCCTTATCCTTCTGGTCATTGTTCTCATTTGTGCTTGCTGTGATTACAAGATAACCATCCTTAAGTTCCCCTTTAACATCTTCCTTCTTAAATCCCGGAAGATTCATTTTTACTTCATATCCTGTATCTGATTCTGTTACATCTGTCTGCATCAGACCACTATTGGTATTATAGCTTCTTTTGTATCCTTCCTCCGGAAATCTAAAGAAATCATCAAAAAAGTTATCATTAAAAATACTTGGCATTAACATAAGTCATCTCTCCTTTCAATTTACAGTTCCTTTTAAGAACTTATTTTCTTTGTTCAATTGTTGTTATACCACCACTGTTAGCACTCGTCAATAGTGAGTGCTAATAAAAATTTATAAACTTTATTAAGAAATTATAAAAAGCATCCGTCAACTTAAGAATTTGGTAATCACTCTCTTGTAAACTCATTCAATTTTTCTCCTTTGGGAATAGCTACTCGATTGAGTAAAAAGAAACGAGAGACTTTTAGCCTCTCGTAATCAGCTTCATCATTCGGTCAATTTTTATTTTACCGTCCTGTCAGAACCGTCACAGGACTCATCAAATATGATGAAGAAGAACTTTTCTGTTCCTAACTATATTATACGCACATATTTTGAAAATATTAACGCTTTTATGGTTTATTAGTACTTTTATGCTTATTTTTTAATATTATTTTTAAAATAAAGTTAATTATATTAAGTGTCTTTATCCGCCGGAAGTGTATCCTCCTTCAGCTCAAACAGCCTGTCATTTATTCCATCCACGTCGTACACGCCGTTGTTGATGAAAATTGCGATTATTGCATCTCTGGCACTTTTAGGATAAAGGGGAGTATATCCTAATGATTCCAATACCCTGTTGGTAGTTTTAAGATTCATTTCTGCAGCCATGCATAATATAAGCGCCCTGTCTCTTGACGGTTTCTTCTTTCCGCCCAGTATTTCATATATGTATGACTTTCCCACAAGGCCTTCACATTTTTTTACTATCTGGGAAGTTCTTATATTATTCTCCTGCATATAATCTGAAAAATATGTGCTGAAATCATTATTATCGGCATGCTGTGCTATGTATTCTTCGCAATCTTCTATTGATGTATTCTTAAGTATATTATTCAAATGCCCCGTCGACTCTTGATTCATAATAAAAACCTCGCTATTATAGAAATAAATAGTTCTGTAACCACATTTTAACACGAATGGAGAAAATATAAATGACAATTCAGGAAGAGTATGAATTATCATGCTATCAGTATATAACAAACCTAAAAGGCAGTAAAAATGTCACTTTAGTAAAAAACACCATGACAGATGAAATCTTTGTTAAAAAGGTACTTACTAATTTTAACGAAGATATATACAAACGTCTTATGGAATATAACTTTCCGGGTATTCCCAAAATAGAACTTTGCATCCGTGACGATGACAAGCTCATTTTAATTGAGGAATACATTCACGGCGAGACACTTGAAAAAAGACTTTCCAGAAGGCTTTTTACGGAAAATGAAACTGTTTCCCTTATTTTGTCATTATGTAATATCCTTATGAAATTACATTTTCTCACACCCCCTATCATTCACAGGGATATCAAACCTACCAATATAATAATTTCCTCTGACAATATCGTCCGACTGATTGATTATAACGCTGCCAGACATACCAACAAAAATTCTAATAAGGATACGATGTTTATGGGAACGGAAGCATTTGCCGCCCCAGAGCAATTCGGTTTTGGACAGTCTGACGCAAGAACGGATATTTATGCATTAGGAGTTCTTGCAAACTATTGTCTTACAGGAAAATCCAGCAAAGATTATCTGTACAACGACGGTCCTATGAGTGACATCATTAAAAAATGTACAAAGCTTAACCCTGAAGAAAGATATAGTAATGTAAATGAACTTATCAATTCACTGAGGCTCATAAACCCGGACGCTTTTTCTTCGCAGGGTATTGGCTCTTCGCAGGACATCGGCAGTAAGAAATCAGCGAGCATTAACATGACAGATTCTTTATCCTGTGATAATATACGAATTTCCTGGAGACAATATCTCCCCGTTGGATTCAGATCCGGCAAATTGCTAAATATAGTTGTGTCCATCTTGGGATATGCTTTTCTTATATTACTCTGTTCCTCTATGGTCTTCACATCCGGAGAGAATAATGACATACCTGTTACCGGGGTAATTTTATACATAACAAGAATCTTAGTATTCCTAATGTTCTTTGTTGCCATTCTAATGGCAGGTAATTACCTTAACATACTGAACAACCTGCCTTTTTACGGCAAACACAAGATTCTTGATTTTTTAATCCGTACTGTAGCCTGTATATTGGGATTTATTATAGTTTTTCTCCTTTCGTGTTTTGTACTGGCTATGATTCAATGATAGCTGTACCTGCGCATTATAACAAATTACCTATTCTGAAAAGTCCGCTGCCGGCGGACTTTTTTAATGCAACATTTTGATATAATTCCCTCATAAACAAAGCATCAGAACCAATTGGATGATGGAAAGCAACGAAAAAGAAAAAGCACCTGATGTGTGCGGAAAAGAGGGAATTTATGAACGAAAACAATCTACAGAATCAAGCACAAAATCCCGGGAACATTCAATACCCGGGAAATAATCAGAATATGGGTAATTATCAGAATCCCGGAAATAATCAGCCGGGCGGTTCCGGTGCATACGGAAATCCCGTTCCCGGTAAAACCAAAGTATGTAAATACTGCAAAACACCTATGGATATTTCAGCCAAAATATGTCCTAATTGCAGAAAGAAACAATCTCACACAGTAAGATGGATTGTTCTTGGCATTATTGCACTGATAGTTATTGTTTCCATTGCAGGCGGTTCTTCCAGCAATTCTAAAAAAGTAGGAACAACCGGGGATGGTTCCGTTTCATCAGGGGATAATAATGATTCTTCCAATGCTGGAAACACCAAAGACACTTACAACGTAGGGGATATCCTCCAAACAGATAGCCTGCGTATATCATATGTTTCCGTGGAAGATTATGTATCAGACAATATGTTTATTCAGCCGGAATCAGGAAAGAAGTATATCAGAGCTAAATTCGAATTTGAGAATATTGGTAAATCAGATACATTTGTCTCAGATATGGATTATTCTTGTTATGCTGACGGATACAGTTGTGACCAGAAATATGGTTTTGACGGAACTCTTTCCGCAACCTTATCCTCAGGAAAAAAGACTAATGGATATGTATATTACGAAGTCCCTGCTGATGCAACCAGCATAGTTATTGAATACAGCGACAACTACTTCAGCGACAAAAAAATATCATTTGTAGTTAAATAATAGGAAAAGAGAAAGGGGGGAAAGGGGGTCAGACCCCCTTCCCCCTTTCTCATATTTTCCTAAATCTGTTATATCGTGCCTCAACAAGCTCCGACGTATTCATTCCACATTTTTCAATAAGAAATTTTGCAATCTCTATCTTCATGTATAATCCTATCGGTCTTAGTTTTTCTTTCGATATTTCACCATTCTCAGGAATTATCTTCTCTATAATGCCAAGCTCATATAAATCTTTGGCAGTAATTTTCATCTTTTCACTTGCCTCTTCAGCTTTTCTTGCATCCTTATACAATATGCTGGCGAATCCTTCAGGTGAAAGTATAGAATAAATGGAATTCTCCATCATCCATACTTCATCTCCCACTGCAAGAGCAAGAGCGCCACCACTTCCGCCTTCTCCGATAACAATTGAAAGAATCGGACATTTGAGTGATGACATCTCATAAAGATTTCTTGCTATTGCCTCACCTTGTCCTCTCTCCTCAGCACCGATTCCCGGATATGCACCCGGAGTATCCACAAGGCATATAACAGGTCTGTTAAATTTCTCTGCCTGTTTCATCAGGCGCAGCGCTTTTCTGTATCCTTCCGGATTAGGCATACCAAAGTTTCTGTGAATATTCTCTTTGGTTGTTCTTCCCTTCTGCTGTCCGATAATAGTAACAGGCTGCTTACCAAACATTGCAATTCCACCCACAATGGCACCGTCATCACCAAACTGTCTGTCTCCGTGGAGCTCGTAAAAATTCTTTGTGAGACGATTAATATAATCAAGAGCTGTAGGTCTGTCATTACCTCTTGCAATCTGAACTCTCTCCCAGGCTGTTGTAGCATTTTCGTCAGACTGAAGTCCTTTATCATATTCACTTATACTTATAAGTTCCTGATTTCCTTCATTCTTAAGAGTTTCGAACTTATCACTGAGGTATACTTTGTAATCCTCCATCTTATTGTTATCTGACTGTTTGTGTACTTTTAACAGATAACCAAGTGTAGACTTAAGTTCATGTCTCTCTACTATAGCGTCAATCATTCCATGTTCCAGCAAAAATTCTGCCCTCTGGAAGCCTTTTGGAAGATCCTGTCCTATTGTCTGCTTTATAACTCTTGGTCCTGCAAATCCTACCAATGCTCCCGGTTCAGCAAGAATAATATCTCCAAGCATTGCAAAGCTGGCTGTTACTCCACCTGTAGTAGGATCAGTGAGAACAGTTATATAAAGAAGTCCAGCCTCATCATGCTTCTTAATGGCAGCACTCGTCTTAGCCATCTGCATAAGAGATACAATTCCCTCCTGCATTCTGGCCCCACCTGAACATGTAAACACTATAACAGGAAGCTTTAATTCTGTGGCTTTTTCCACCGCTCTTGTGAGCTTCTCACCAACGACTTCTCCCATACTCCCCATAAGGAATCTTGTATCACATATTCCAATGACAGTATCGTTGCCGTCTATCTTTCCTCTTCCTGTAACAATAGCCTCATCAAGACCTGTCTTTGCTTTCAATGATACGATTTTTTCACTGTAACCTTCAAACTGGCAAGGATTACTTTCTTTAATACCTTCATCCCATTCTTCAAATGTATTTTTATCTACCACCATTGAAATTCTGGTTCTGGCATCAATCTTATTGTAGTGATTACATTCCGGACATATACAATTGTTCAGATACACATCTTCTGTAAGAACCATTTTTGAACAAACCGGACATTTTGTATAGAGTCCGTCCGGCACATTTGCCTTACTGTCATCTATTATTTTATTAGTATTCTTCTTAAATAATCCTTTTAATTCCATACCAATCCTCAATTATTACCTATTACCAAACTCCTGAGCTATAAAGTCAGTAGTTATATTACCTTGGATAAATTTTTCATTGTTACATATCTCATACTGGAAATCCAGATTAGTAGTAACACCTTCTATAACAATCTCCCCCAAAACACTGCGCATTTTAGCAATGACAGATGCTCTGTCACGGTCATGAACCATAACCTTCAAAATCATTGAATCGTAAAATGGCGGTATTGTATAACCTGTATATACAGCCGTATCAATTCTTACGCCATTTCCCCCGGGTATATGGATATCAGTAATTGTACCCGGACACGGAGCAAATTTTTTATATGGGTCCTCTGCATTAATTCTCACTTCAATTGCAGCTCCCGTAAGCCTTACATCCTCCTGGGAAATATCAAGCTTTTCTCCTGCTGCAATTCTAATCTGTTCCTTTATAAGGTCTATACCCGTCATCAGCTCTGTAACGCCATGTTCCACCTGAATTCTTGTATTAACCTCCATAAAGTAGAAGTCATTATTTTTATCAAGAAGAAACTCCACTGTTCCTGCATTAGTATAATTAACAGCCTTAGCTGCCTTTATTGCAGTCTCTCCCATTCTCTTTCTGATATCCTCGTTAAGAGCAATAGACGGAGACTCCTCCACCATCTTCTGATGATTTCTCTGAATGGAACAGTCACGTTCTCCCAAATGTATTACATTTCCGTAATTATCAGCTAAAATCTGGAATTCTATATGTCTTGGCTCCTCAATATATTTTTCAATATACATTGTATTATCACCAAAACCATTTACAGATTCACGCTGGGCATTGTTAAATTCTCTCTGGAAATCGGCTGCGTCTCTTACAACACGCATTCCCTTTCCGCCACCACCAAGAGCTGCCTTAATCATAACAGGATATCCGATACCGTCTGCTAATTCCTGTCCCTGTTCCGGAGTATATACAGGCTCTTTAGTTCCCGGAATAACAGGAACGCCTGCAGCAATCATGGTATTTCTTGCTTCCTGCTTATTTCCCGTCTTTTCTATTACCTCTGATGAAGGGCCAATAAATGTAATGTTACATTTCTCACAAAGCTCCGCAAATTTGCTGTTTTCAGAAAGAAAACCAAATCCCGGATGTATGGCATCCGCATGGGTAGCCACGGTTGCACTTAAAATTCTTTCTATATTAAGGTAACTATCGGACGCCTGAGCTTTTCCTATGCATACACTTTCATCTGCAAGCTGGGTATGTAAGGCATCTCTATCTGCCTCTGAATAGACAGCTACCGTTCTTATGCCCAATTCTCTACAGGCTCTGATTATTCGTACCGCGATTTCGCCACGGTTGGCGATTAGAATCTTGTTAATCATAGGATGCTCCTTTTCTTAATTTAGAGATTCTCTAATCTCATAATTTAGGAAATCATAAATGTTAATTCCCCTGATAAAGCAAGTTCCCCGTCTACAGTTGCTGTCACTGAACCAACACCTACAGGGCCTTTTCTTTTGATAATCTTACATTCCATTCTAAGCTTATCTCCGGGAACAACCTTACGCTTGAACTTTGCATTATTAATTGCTCCAAAATAAGCAGTCTTACCTTTATTTTCTTCAAGAGATAATATTGCTACCGCTCCAACCTGAGCACATGCCTCAACCTGTAAAACACCGGGCATAACAGGTTCCTGGGGAAAATGTCCTGAAAAATATGGCTCATCGTAAGTTACACATTTATATCCTACTGCGCTTTCTCCCGGCACAAGTTCCTCTATTGTATCCACCAACAGAAAAGGATGTCTGTGTGGTATTATTTCCATTATTTCCTTTGTTGTTAACATATCAATCTCCATTTCTGTAGAGTTCTTACTCTATAACAAACATTGGCTGTCCGTACTCTACCATCTGCTCATTGTTTACAAGAATCTCTTTTACGACGCCTTCATAATCGCTTTCAATCTCGTTCATAAGCTTCATTGCTTCAACTATTCCCAGAACCTGACCCTTTTTAACATGGTCACCCACAGATACAAATGGACTTTCCTCAGGAGAAGAAGCACTGTAGAATACACCTACGAGAGGCGAATTTACAGTATGAGCGTTATCTGATACAGCACTGCCCTGAACTACATTTTCTACAGCAACTTCAGGATTAACAGTTACCACTTTAGTAACTACATTAGAAGATGTCTCTCCTTCATTTCTGTCTGCGGCAAACGAAAGCTTAGTATTTCCGTCATCAAGCGTAAAGCTTGTGAGGGATGACTCTGAAAAAGCCGTTATTAATTTCAACACATTCTCTAATTCCATAATCAAAACCTTCCTTTCGCCGACTTACTGACCACTATATTTCTTAATGGCAATAGTTGCATTGTGTCCTCCGAATCCAAGGGAATTGCTGAGGACAAGGTTAACATCTTTATTGATTCCGTTATCCTTTACATAGTTAAGATCCATTTCTTCTTCTGTTTCCTTAAGACCTACGTTTGGATGTATGTATCCTTCTTCTATAGTTTTTACGCATGTAATGAATTCCACTGCACCTGCAGCTCCAAGAAGATGGCCTATCATTGACTTTGTTGAACTTACAGGTACGTTATATGCATCATCACCAAGTGCAAGCTTAATTGCTCTTGTTTCAAATAAGTCATTGTGATGAGTACTTGTTCCATGAGCATTGATATAATCAACATCTGATGGTTTAGCACCTGATTCTTTAATTGCAAGAGTCATAGCTCTTGCTGCTGCGCTACCGTCATCAAGAGGTGAGGTAATATGATGTGCGTCAGAAGTACAGCCGTATCCTGTAACCTCAGCATAGATATGTGCTCCTCTCTTTAATGCATGTTCTAACTCCTCAAGAATTACAACACCTGAACCTTCACCCATTACAAATCCGTTTCTATCCTTATCAAATGGAATAGAAGCACGCATTGGGTCTGTTGATGAAGAAAGAGCTGTAAGAGCCGCAAATCCGCCTATACCAATAGGTGTTACTGCACTCTCTGTACCTCCGGCAAACATAACATCAGCTTCTCCGTGCTGAATACTTCTGTATGCTTCACCAATAGAATTGGTTCCTGTTGCACAGGCAGTAACCACATTTATACTCTTTCCCTTAAGTCCTAAATAAATTGAAACATTACCTGCTGCCATGTTTGTAATCATAAGAGGAACTAATAAAGGATTGATTCTTGATGGTCCTTTTTCCAAAAGTTTCTGATGATTAGATTCCATAACTGAAAGACTTCCGATTCCTGAACCAACAGAAACTCCTACCATATAAGGGTCTTCCTTTTCAAGTTCAAGTCCTGAATCCTTTAAGGCTTCTATAGATGCAGCTACAGCATACTGACTGAATTTTTCCATACGCTTTGCAGACTTAAAATCCATAACGTCAGCTGCATTAAAGCCCTTTACCTCTGCTGCAAGGTGAGCCTTATACTCTGTTGTATCAAAACCGGATATTTCATCTATTCCGACTTTATTATTCTTTATACTCTGCCAGAACTCCGGCACACTGTTTCCAATTGGTGTAATGGCTCCAAGGCCTGTAACTACAACTCTTCTCATTATATATTCATACCTCCGTCAACTGATAAAACCTGACCTGTAATATAAGATGCTTCATCTGATACGAGGAATGCTACTGCATTGCTTATATCATCAGTTTCTCCCATTCTGCCTAAAGGAACTGTCTTAATGATACCCTCCTTTAATTCAGGAGATAAAACTTTTGTCATATCGGTATCAATATATCCGGGTGCCACAGCATTTACAGTAATTCCTCTGCTGGCAAGTTCTTTTGCTGCCGACTTTGTAAGGCCTATAACGCCCGCCTTGGATGCACTATAATTTACCTGTCCCACATTACCTGCAATTCCTACAACAGAAGACATATTTACAATTCTTCCGCTTCTCTGCTTAAGCATCTGTCTTGAAACACATTTTACGCAGTTAAATGTGCCTTTAAGATTGACATCAATAACCTTGTCAAAATCTTCCTCTGACATACGAAGCATCAGACCGTCTCTTGTGATTCCTGCATTGTTAACCAGAATATCAATTTTTCCATAAGTCTTTACTATGTAATCAACCATGTCTTTAACAGCTTCACTGTTTTCTACGTTGCACTGATATACTTCAGCTTTTCCGCCTTTATCTGTTATAACCTTAACAGTTTCATTGGCAGCATCTGAGTTTCCACTGTAATTTACAATTACTGTGGCTCCTTCTCTTGCAAGTCGTTTTGCTATTGAAGAACCGATTCCTCTTCCTGCTCCCGTAACCAATGCTACTTTACTGTCCAATCCAGCCATCACAATCTCCAATCTTTTCTACATTAATTAATTTAATGTTATCAACACCCATATCCTTAGTTATTTTTTTCAGAAAGCCTGTCAATGTTTTTCCCGGGCCAACCTCAATAAATGTGTCACATCCCTTGTTAATAAGATTTCTAACTGACTGCTCAAATCTTACAGAACTGTATACCTGGGCTGCCAGTAACTCTCTTATCTGTGGTATTGTAGTATTCTCATCAACAAAGTCAGCAGTAAGATTTGCTACATAAGGTATCTTAACCTGCATTAACTTAGTTTCTTCCAGATCCTTTGAAAGCTTATCTCCGGCATCTTTTAACAGTGGAGAATGGAATGGTCCGCTTACATTAAGTTCCAGAACTCTTCTTGCTCCTGATTCCTTAAGCATTTCCATTGCCTTAAGAACATTATTTTTCTCACCTGAGATAACAATCTGTCCCGGACAATTGAAGTTGGCAACGCATACATCTTCAAAGCCTGCTGCCTTCAATGCATTTTCTACCTCTTCACCTGTAAGTCCCAATACAGCTGCCATTGTTCCAACTCCTGCAGGAACTGCCTGTTCCATATAAATTCCACGGTTTCTCACAAGACTTACACAGTCTTCGTAATCAATACCACCGCAGGCAGTTAATGCTCCATACTCTCCAAGGGACAAACCTACTGCATAATCAAAAGTAAGTCCTTTTTCCTTTAATGCTTCCAGCATTATCATTTCTGTTACATAAAGGGCTATCTGAGTATATTCTGTTTTGTTAAGATTCTCATCTGCTTCAAAAATAAGATGTTTTAAATCAATGCCTGTAATCTCTGCTGCTTTATCAAACATCTTCCTGCTAACATCATAGTTATCGTAAAAATCCTGTCCCATTCCCATGACCTGAGAACCCTGTCCGGGGAACATAACAACTGTATTACCCATATATCTATCCAACCTTTCACTTGTTAAAATGTGATATCTGTTAAAATGTGAGCTTTGATACTCTGTCTTTTAATATTGCTTCTGTTTCGCTAACCAGTTCATTTATGATTTCCTGACATGTCTGTTCTTTGCTTACAAGTCCTGCAATCTGACCGGCCATTACAGTACCCATCTTAACATCTCCTTCAACAACTGCTTTTCTTAAAGCACCTAATGTAAGATGTTCCAGCTCCTCAAATGGAGTGTTCTTCTTTTCCAGTTCAAGGTATTCCCTTGTCATCTGGTTTCTTAAAGATCTAACCGGATGTCCTGTACTTCTTCCTGTTACTACAGAATCAATATCCTTCGCCTGGATAACTCTGTCTTTATATAACTGATGAACTGTTGACTCTTTGGCAACAACAAAACGTGTTCCCATCTGTACAGCTTCAGCACCAAGCATAAATGCTGCTGCCACGCCTCTTCCGTCACCAATTCCGCCGGCTGCTATAACAGGTATATTTACCGCATCTACAACCTGTGGCACCAGAGTCATTGTTGTCTGCTCTCCTATATGTCCTCCCGACTCCATTCCTTCTGCAACCACTGCATCTGCTCCTGCTCTCTCCATAAGTTTTGCAAGTGCAACTGAAGCGACTACAGGCATAACTTTAATTCCGGCTTCCTTCCATGCCTTCATGTATTTACCGGGATTTCCGGCACCTGTAGTTACTGCCTCTACATGTTCATCAATAACAACCTGTGCCACCTCGTCAGCATGTTCGCTTAGAAGCATTATGTTAACTCCCACCGGTTTATCTGTTATCTGTCTTGCTTTTCTGATTTCATCTCTTACCCATTCTGCCGGAGCATTAGCAGCACCGATAAAACCAATACCGCCTGCTTTGCTGACATTTGCTGCAAGATTTGCATTGGCTACCCATGCCATACCTCCCTGGATAATCGGATATTCAATCCCTAGAAGTTTAGTTACTCTGGTCTCCATACTCTTCTCCATTTCTACACATAATTACCACATTTTAAGTTTATGGGTCTGCCGCACAGGTATTATCACCTCAGGTTCGTGCAACAGCCCCACAAATCACATACATTTTTTTTTTAAGCGTTAACGCCATGTGCTTCAAGATAATCTATAACTGCCTGAACTGTAGTAAGTGTCTCAAGTTCTTCTGTAGGAATCTCAACTGAATATTCCTCTTCAAGGCTCATGATAAGTTCAAATAAATCAAGTGAATCTGCATTAAGGTCATCCTTAAAATTGCTTTCAGGCTTAATTGTATCTGCCTCAATTCCTAACTGCTGTGCTACTAATTCTTTAATCTTCTCAAACATATTGTCCTCTTTCCTGCGTCTTTACGCATATATTTCTTTATAAATTTGTTGACAGTTACCATCTTACCAGTAAACTGCCCCAGCTTAATCCTGCACCGAAACCTGCTAATACAAGAAGGTCATCCGGCTGTAATTTATTGTTTCGATTCAACTCATCGAGAAGAATCGGAATGCTGGCTGCTGAAGTATTTCCATAATCTTTAAGATTATTAGGAAATTTTTCCATGTCCTCATCCATTCTTTTGGCAACACTCTCAATTATTCTTATGTTGGCCTGATGAAGAACGTAATATTTCACTTCGTCTTTGTTAGTACCTTCTTTATTAAGAAGGGAATTAATAGTTTCCGGAACATTTCTTACAGCAAAGCGGAATACTTCCTGTCCGTTCATATCGATATATCTTTCATCTCTGTTATCAATACTTCCGCCTTTAAGTACTTCACCCTTACTGCCATCGTTATGGAGATCTGCCCCAAGAATTCCACTGTTACCTTCATAAGCTGAAAGTATACAAGCTCCGGCTCCGTCACCAAACAATACACAGGTGCTTCTGTCTGCCCAGTCAACTATTCTTGATATTTTGTCACTGCCTATAACCAGAACATTTTTCATCATGCCTGCTTCTATATAGGCCTTGGCAATTGAAAGAGCAATGATAAATCCTGCACAAGCTGCGCTCTCATCAAAACATACCGCGTTGCAGGCTCCCAACTGGGACTGTACAACCGATGCAGTATTTGGCATATTGTTATCCGGTGTGGATGTGGCAACTATAATAAGATCAATATCCTCGGCTTGGATTCCTGCATTTTCAAGTGCATTTCCGGCTGCATTTACTGCCATCTCTGAGGTAGAGCAGTTCTTTGCGACTCTTCTGCTGCTAATTCCTGTCCTGGTCTTTATCCATTCATCACTGGTATCCACCATAGTAGACAGAATCTCATTAGTCATTATGTACTCCGGCAGGTATCTTCCGGTCCCCACAATTTTTGCTTTCATATCACTGTCACTTTCTGTTTGTTTGAATTTCTAATTGTTTGAATATCTTACTTTGAATATCAAACAATTAATTTATACTATGATATTTATGTGTTGTCAAGAGTATTTTGAATATCAAAATAATATAATTGCATATACAGCAATGCTTCTATGCAATTCAGGACGAATTCTAACATTAAACGTTCCATTATATGGTTGTTCTGGTTGAATCTCCAAGGCAGGTTGCAGACCGCCCTTCAAAAGCAGACTGTAACACTAAGCATCTGGACATGGGTATTTTGTTTTATCTGTATAATGCAGAGGGGGTATGGCTGTCTTTCTGGTTATATGCATTCGTATGAGGCAATTAGTATTATGTTTCTTGCTTCTGCGGTGATTTTGATTGGTGGATTTTTTCTATTCAGAAAAGTGCTTAACCGGATTGGTGAGAAGTGGCATGACCATTGGCAATATTACAAAAGCACTGGTGTTGCAGAACTTAGAAAGGCTGTGTCCGTAGCACTTTGTGTTATCAGTGTTACATTGTCAATGTTGTCTGTTTCACTGATTCCACTAGATATTAATATGCTAAGCTGGTGGCTTATTCTTTCGGCAGGTCTGAATTTTTTGTATCATGGCAGTTGTAAAGGCAGTTACCATTAAGGCATAAAAGTACTCCCATGGGCAGATGAAATCTGCTCACGGGAGAGTAATATAAAGGCGGTTCAAACTGAAATTTAACGCATACAAGCATTTACAAATTTCATTGGTACATCCATTCTTTCTGCTACTTGCTCTGGTGTCATGCCACTATCCAAAAAGCGTTGACAAACCACTTTTATGTTTTCGCCAATTTCAATAATATGCTTATCTGGATCATAAATTCTAACCACTCGCTGTCCCCATGAATGTTCTTTGATAGGATGAACGTATTCCACATCATATTTTTTCAATCTGTCTGTAAATTTATCAAAATTATCTTCCTCAAAATAAACCTCAGAACTATTGCTTCCAAATGAAATATCATCTATACCGATAAATTCTTGCCACGTCTCAAGTGTTTGCAGTGCTAATCCACCCGTCAAGGTCTTATTTGCACCAAAATCCATAATCACATGAAGTCCAAACAACTTTTTATAAAATTCTACAGACTTATCAATATCTGTTACCACCAGCATAGGATTTTTAATTTTCATCAGTTAAAACCTCCGTCAAATTCAAATTTTCTAACTCTTCTACATATTGGAATTTGTTTATCAAGGCTTTTATAATGAATAAATCAGCATACCAAGCCCTGCCGATATAAGTATCATCAGTATCGGAGATGGTTTTTTCTTAAATGCAAGCTTTGCTACGACGCTGATTGCTATCAATATGGCAAATATAATAATGCCCTTGAAGTCTATAGCAAGTGCATCATCTATGCTGCCGAAGCCGATTGCCGTACTCATAAACATCGTGATTGCCGTTGCGAGTATCAAACCAACAATGCACGGACGGATACCGCCGAGGAATGCCTTTACACCTGCATATTTCAGCAAGTTGCGTATCAAAGCTGCGATTATGAGAATGATAATAAACGATGGCAATACCACACCAAGCGTAGCAAGGAGAGCACCGAGAAAACCACCTTGTGCCGAACCAACAAAGGTTGCCATATTAACTGCTATCGGTCCGGGAGTGGATTCAGCTACGGCAATCATATTGAGCATTTCTTCCTCGGTAAGCCAATCGTACATCAGGACCTTTTCTCTTATCAGCGAGATCATTCCGTATCCGCCGCCAAAGGAGAATGCACCGATTTGAAGGAAGGTTAAGAACAATTTGAGATACATCATTGTTTCTCCTCCTTCCTGATTTTGCCGAGAAGATATACCACTACACCGCAGGCTCCGCTGATCATTATGTAAAATATCGTTGAGAATTTCACCGCAAACAACGAAAACACGACCATGCAGATAAGCGTTATCGAAATAATAATAATGTTAAATGCGTTTTTTTTCATATGCGCCAGCATCTTCAGCCCTGCTGTAAGGATCAGATACACCACGCATATCTGAATACCCTTGAAAGCGTATGCAACCAACGTCAACGAAAGAAACGCATCAAAGAACAGTGATATAGCGTAGATAATAATAAACGACGGAATACAAATGCCAAGCGTAGCAATAATTGAGCCGATAATTCCGGCATTTTTGTATCCTATATAAGTTGCTGCATTGATAGCAATAGGACCGGGCGTGGATTCGGCAATCGCTGCAACATCCAAAAATTCATCTTTTTCAAGCCATTTCTTTTTTTCTACGAACTCATTTTCAAACAGAGCTATCATAGCGTATCCACCGCCAAAGGTGAACAACCCTATTTTCAGCATTGTTAAAAAGAGCGAGAGGTAACCTTTTATTTTCTTCACAAGCGTCTCCATTTATCTCACCTACAAATTCAAATTTCACTTCCTATAGTACCACTCACATCTCTTGCATTCCACTTATATTTCTGTAAAGATTTTGAAAAATGCGCACTGTGAATTTGGTGTGATCTTCAATCCATCCTCTGCTTTATTACAATCTATGCGAAGAAGCATATAAACGATATGTGTCCCGTCACCCAAAGGCTTTCCTGTTTCCGAAACAATCCTGTCCGCATAATAGACTGGCAGATTTGCTCCCATAACATCATTCTCTGTAATAAATATGACATAGCTTTCCGGAAGCCTGTCATAATCTTCACCCTTTACAAGTGTATTAGCATCTAACACATCAATGTCCAGCCTTACAGAATGTCCCAACAGATTTTAAATTATATTCAAAAAAATTCAAGTGGAAGTTTTAGGCTTTTGTTCCCATTATGAAATGTAGATTGCGGCGCCTTCAAAGACTAAAAAAGACAACATATAGTTCATGTAGTTTCAGGTGCTTTGAGCCCGCCGGTACTTAATGAGCGCAACGCGCGAATTTAGTATCCGTTGCGAGGCGAGAGCAGCGCAAGCGTGCCTGAACTGCAGAACTATATGTTGTTTTTGACCCCAATGTCTGTCTGTTTTTGTTATGTCATGATGCCTCTTCAAACTGTGAATTATATAATTCGGCATAGAACCCACCCTTTGCAAGAAGTTCTTCGTGATTGCCCTGCTCTACGATATCTCCGTCTTTCATTACAAGGATAATGTCCGCATCCTTGATGGTTGAAAGTCTGTGGGCAATAATGAAACTTGTTCTTCCCGCAGTAAGATTATCCATAGCTTTCTGGATTCTGATCTCTGTTCTCGTATCAACGCTTGATGTAGCCTCATCAAGAATCAATATTGGATTATCAGCTAAAATGGCTCTTGCAATTGTAAGAAGCTGTTTTTGTCCCTGTGATATGTTAGAAGCATCTTCATTAAGTTCCATATCATAGCCACCCGGAAGTGTCTCAATAAAATGATGGGCATAAGCCGCCTTGGCAGCCTCAATAACCTCTTCATCCGTAGCATCAAGTCTTCCGTATCTGATATTTTCCATAATGGTTCCTTTATACAACCATGTATCCTGAAGTACCATACCAAATGCATCTCTCAATTCACGTCTGTTGAAATCTTTAACGTTATGTCCGTCTACAAGAATTTCTCCTGCGTTGACATCGTAAAATCTCATAAGAAGCTTTACCATAGTTGTTTTACCGGCACCTGTAGGCCCAACTATTGCCACCTTCTGACCCGGTTTAACTGTGGCACTGAAATTATTAATAATTGTCTGGTCTTCTTTATAACCAAATTTAACATTTTTAAATTCCACAGCGCCTTTGATACCCTCTGTGGACACAGGATTCTTAACAATCTGGTCTTCCTCTTCTTCTCCAAGGAATTCAAATACTCTCTCTGAAGCTGCTGTCATTGACTGCACCTGATTAATAACCTGTGCAATCTGCTGTATTGGCTGTGTGAAATTTCTTACATACTGAATAAATGCCTGAATATCACCAATTGTTATAACACCCCGAATTGCCAGAAGTCCTCCTGTAAGTGCAACCCCGGCATATCCCAGATTTCCTACAAATACCATAATAGGATGCATCATTCCTGAGAAAAATTGTGATTTCCATGCAGAAGAAAATAAAATATTATTATTTTTATCAAAATCTTTTACCATATCATCTTCCTTATTGAAAGACTTTACAACCATATGTCCGCCGTAGGTCTCTTCAATCTGTCCGTTGATATGTCCCAGGTATTCCTGCTGTGTCTTAAAGTACTTCTGTGACTTCTTAATGACAAATGAAATGAGACCAACAGAAATAGGTAAAATTACTATGGCAATCAAAGTCATTAAAGGTGAGATGCTGAGCATCATAATAAGTACACCAATCATGGTGGCCATTGAAGTAATAATGGTAGTAATACTCTGATTCAGACCCTGTCCCAAAGTATCTACATCGTTGGTAATTCTTGAAAGTACCTCTCCGTATGTTCTGCTCTCAAAATATTTCATAGGCATACGATTAATCTTTTCTGATATTTCCTTACGAAGCCTGTAACATACCTTCTGGGAAACACCTGTCATTATCCATCCCTGAATAAAGCTTAAAATGGCACTGAACGCGTACAGAGTAAGAACAATAATAAGGATTCTTCCGATTTTACCAAAATCGATTCCACCGGTTCCTGCTATTTTTTTCATAAGACCTTCTGAAAGTGCTGTTGTGGCCTTACCTAAAACCTTAGGTCCAATAACTGTAAATACGCTAGATGATGCTGCCATAATCATTACCATAAATATGGCTATCTTATATCTTCCGATATATTCTATAAGTTTTCCGATAGACCCCTTAAAATCTTTCGCCTTTTCTGCGGGCATCATTCCGCCGCCGTGTCCACCCATTTTTCTTTTCGGAGGCGCTTTAAATGTCTTATTATCTTCCATCTTATGCTTCCTCCTTTCCATCTGAATTACTGCTTTCTTCAATTCCTAATTCCTTGTCGGATAACTGTGATTTTGCTATCTGACGGTAAACATCACAATTCTTTATAAGTTCTTCGTGAGTTCCTTTTCCTACAATTCTACCATCGTCCATAACCAATATCTGATCTGCATGAAGAATTGTACTTATTCTTTGTGCAACTATAATAACCGTGCTGTCTGACACTTTGCTTGCAAGTGCTTTTCTTAATGCTGCATCTGTCTTAAGATCCAATGCTGAGAAACTGTCATCAAATATGAATACCTTTGGATTTTTTGCAATGGCTCTGGCAATTGATAATCTCTGCTTCTGTCCACCGGAAACATTAGCTCCTCCTTGAGCTATAGGGCTGTCATACTTTTCACCCTTCTCTTCTATAAAATCTGATGCCTGAGCAATCTGTGCAGCTTCTTTTATAGTTTCATCAGAAGCCGTTGTATTACCAAACCTTAAATTAGAAGCAATAGTTCCTGAGAAGAGGATTCCCTTCTGTGGCACATATCCAAGCTGTGCCCTTAATTCCTTCATACTTATATCACGTATATCTTCACCGTCAATGGTAATACTTCCTTCCGATACATCGTACAATCTAGGAATAAGATTTACCATTGTAGACTTACCGCATCCTGTACTACCTATAATAGCAGTAGTTTTTCCCGGTTCTGCAGTAAAATCAATATCTTCAAGCGCATTTTCCTTGGCACCCGGATACTTAAAGTTAACATGATTAAATCTTAACACACCCTTGTAATCCGTATCCTTTATTGGATTTTCCGAATCTCTTATAGAAGGTTGTGTGAGCAGTACCTCATCAATACGCTCTGCTGCAACAATCGCTCTAGGAAGCATAATTGACATCATGGTAAGCATAAGGAATGACATGACTATCTGCATTGAGTAGGTAATAAATGCTGTCATAGCACCAACCTGCATAACACCTGCATCTATTCTGTGAGCCGCAACCCATACGATAAGAATTGATAATCCATTCATAATGAACATCATCACAGGCATCATAAATGTCATAACCCTGTTAGTAAATAACATGGTCTTGGTAAGTTCCCTGTTGGCTTTGTCAAATCTTTCTTCTTCCTTCTTTTCTCTTCCGAATGCCCTGATAACAGAAAGACCTGTAAGAATTTCTCTTGAAACCAGATTGACATTATCTACAAGCTTCTGCATAAGCTTGAATTTCGGCATTGCCACTGCCATAAGCAAAAGGACAAATCCCACTATAACAATTACAGCCAGTGCAATTACCCATGCCATTCCGGCTCCGGTTCCAACTACCTTAATAATTCCTCCGATTCCAAGAATAGGAGCATATAAAATCATACGCAGGAACAACACACATACCATCTGTATCTGCTGTACGTCATTAGTTGTTCTCGTGATAAGGGAGGCTGTTGAGAATTTATCCATTTCAGCATTGGAAAATCCCATAACCTTCTTATATACATTACCTCTTAAGTCTCTACCAACGCCGGCGCTGACTCTTGATGCAAATAAACCAACACCTATTGTACACAGTGCAATAAGAAGTGCCATACCTACCATTTTCGCTCCTGAAAACCACAGATAATTGGTCTGAAGCTTATTCATATCCATTCCTGCTTTTTCATCCATAGACATAGCATAAGCTTTTCCCATAGATGATATTAATGTTGAGCCTAAGGTATCAAAGGTTTTACGGTATTCTTCCCGCATGTCCGTAATTACACCGCTATCCATATTTCCATTTTCCATCATTGCCCTGAAGATGATTCTCATGTCAATACATTCCTGCTCTGTCTCATTTCCATTTTCATCTTCCACAGTTTTTACAAATGTTGTAATATCAATACCCATCTGCTTTCCAAGTGTTTCAACAGGAACAGACTCAAGTGTTGCCACGTCAACATTCATCTGCTGCGCAACTGATGATTTAAACTGTTCTACCGTAGCCACTGACATCTGATTATTAATAATGAGCGCCATCGCAAGACTATCATCATATTCATTTAACTTTTTCTTGTTTTTCTCGTTAAGCTTGTATATATCACCATTTCTCTCATAGCAATTTTCCCATATTGCCTTTTCATCATCGGTCATAAAAATTCTGGCCATATCATATTCATCCGCTGTGATTCTTTCCGGAAGAGTATGCTCCACACCACTATTCTGAATACCAACGTCAATAATATCTGAGGTATACTGAGGAAGTGAAAGATCACAATATGCCTGAAGAATAAGCAAAATAAAAATAACTACTACAGACTTCCAATAAGGCGCAATGCTCTTTAATATTCTCTTCATATCTGATTCCTTTCTAGAAATTTGCGTTCCCTAATATTATCATTACTTACAAATAATGTAAATTATGAAAACGGTAAGTATTTATAAATAATTTGTAAACTTATTGATTATTATTTTTTTATATGATAATATTGCCCGGAGCGTTATTCAGGTTGAAAATGCATCAGACAATTTCATATCTTTATGACACTCATAAATTATCAAGTGTCTGAAAGGCAGGCAATGCCGCCTTATCAGAAAACAAGGAGGATTTTATGAGTAACACAACAACCGTTTCTACCAAGAAACAATTCAACACGAAGTATATGGTTCAGCTTGCTGTAATGGTAGCCATAATTTTTATTATGTCATTTACACCATTAGGCTACATCCAGCTTCCGGCAATTAAAATCACATTTTTAACTGTACCAGTTGCAGTGGGAGCTATTTTACTTGGTCCTGCAGGAGGCGCAGTGTGCGGCCTTGCTTTTGGTTTAACAAGCTTTTATCAGTGCTTCGGTATGTCACCTTTAGGAACTTTACTTCTTAGCATAAGCCCATTTGGCACATTTGTCACTGCAGTGGTTACACGAGTTATAGAAGGTTTCCTGACAGGTCTTATCTTCAAGGCTCTCCACAATTTACCAAAGGTCAGCAAAATATCATATTACGTAGCATCACTTTCATGCCCTATACTTAACACAGTACTTTATATGGGATCTCTGGTTTTGTTCTTTTACCATGCAGAACCGATTCGTGCTCTGGCACCTCAGGCTGCTAACCCACTCATATTTATCGTTACTGTTGTGGGTATTCAGGCCGTTATCGAAGCAGTTGTATGCTTTATAGTTGCCAGCATTATTTCAAGAACTTTATATGCTGTACTAAAGAAAGATATGTAACATAAATCAATGTGGTTTTCTCATTGCTCACGCAAATAAAATAAGGTATACCCCTCTGTACTACCCATAAAAAGTTAAACCTGTCAGGTTCGGCTTTTTATGGGTTAAATATACAGAAGGGTATACCTTTTTATATTATTTTTGTTTTATTGCCTTAGCAGCTTTCATTGCCCCGGAGGACTTTATATGAGCTAAAACGATTTCTATATGCGGACTTTCTCGAAATCATTATCCCTTCCTATCCAACTGCCACACTTACATTCCTAGATGTATATGGATAACTTTCTGCATACATCGTTTCTGGTGCAATATCAATCTCACCGTTCATCCATGTCATGACACCATGAAAAATTGTGAAATCAGCCAACGTCTTTTCATCTTTTAAAGGTTCAAACGCCGAACCTGTCAATAATGTAGTATCAAATAACCTTTGTTCTCCTGTGGAGAATGTAATCAAAAGCATACCGCCTCTCAGCGCCGTAGCCTCTTTCACCTTAATATCCGGTACTGCTTCACCTGCATAACACACATCATCAATAATATACATCAATAGCACCTCCTTACATAGGAGCAATTTTATCAAAATGCTCGCCTCTTACAGCTAGATTCCACGCCTTATATGCTTCCTCTTCATGGAACGCCAACCATCCGGCTACCATCTTTAATTGCTTTTTGGGAAGGGAACCCGCCAATAATTCTCCATCTATTCCAACGGCAGCCTCATAATCACCATAGTACACGTGTACATGTGGCTTATTATGCTGTTTCGTATCCATAAATAACATATATATAACCATTCCACCAAATCTGCTAAGTTCCGGCATTGTATCCCTCCTTCTCATTTCTATATAAATTATACTACACTATATGCCTTTTCAAAATAGCAATGATTAAAAATTATCTGCTTTCCCCCATTAAACCACCCAAACAATCTTACTCTTTAATCATTCTATATTGTTACTACCACGTGATAAGTACTTTCTATTTCAAATTACTATCTATCTAAATTACTTCTCAAGAGTTTTGATGAGGTTAACCATCTCAATGGCGCCTTCTGCGCATTCAAATCCCTTGTTTCCGGCCTTTGTACCCGCTCTCTCAATAGCCTGCTCGATTGTGTCCGTTGTAAGAACTCCGAACATTACAGGAATATCTGAGTTTAATGAAACATTAGCAATTCCTTTGGATACTTCTGAACACACATAATCATAATGACTTGTAGCACCTCTGATTACTGCTCCAAGACAGATTACCGCATCATATTTTCCGCTTTTTGCCATCTTAGATGCTATAAGTGGAATTTCAAATGCACCGGGAACCCATGCAAGATCAATATTTTCCTCGGCTACATCATGTCTTACCAAACCATCTTTTGCCCCTGCAATAAGCTTTGATACAATAAATTCATTGAACCTTGCTGCTACAATTCCTACCTTAATATCACTGTTTACTAATTTTCCTTCTAAAATATTCATTTTTTTCTCTCCTTATCTTTTAATTTAACTTATATTAAGTATATGACCCATCTTAGTCTGCTTCGTCTTTAAATAGAATGAATCATAAGCTGTGGCTTCCATCTCTATAGGAACTCTCTCAATTATATCCATTCCGAAATCTTTCAGCTGATAAACCTTGTCCGGATTATTGGTTAACAGTCTCAATGTCTTACAGCCTAAGTCTCTTAAAATCTGTGCTCCGATGTAATACTCTCTCATATCTCCGGGAAGTCCCAACGCCAGATTCGCCTCAAGGGTATCCATTCCCTGATCTTGAAGGGCATAAGCTTTAAGTTTGTTAACCAATCCGATACCTCTTCCTTCCTGCCTCATATAAAGAAGTATTCCTCTTCCCTCTGAGTTAATCTGAGTCATGGCTGATGCAAACTGCTGTCCGCAATCACATTTTAATGAGCCAAATGCGTCTCCTGTGAGACATTCAGAATGAACTCTGCACAAAATATTATTTCCATCACCAACTTCTCCCTTTACGAGAGCCACATGGTGCTCTCCTGAGATAAGATCCACATAGCAGTGAGCCATAAACTCGCCATACTTTGTAGGCATTCTGGTTACAGCAACGCACTCTACAAGCTTTTCATTCCGTTTTCTGTACTCCTGAATTGCCTTTATTGTAATGAACTTAAGATTGAATTTTTTGGCAAGTTCTATAAGTTCGGGCTGTCTCATCATGGTTCCGTCTTCCCGCATAATTTCGCAACATAAACCACATTCCTTAAGTCCTGCTATCTTCATAAGATCTACAGTTGCCTCTGTATGTCCGTTTCTTTCAAGAACTCCGTTCTTCTTGGCAAGAAGGGGAAACATATGTCCCGGTCTTCTGAAATCCTCCGGTCTTGATTCCTCTGAAACTACAGCTCTTGCAGTATATCCTCTCTCTTCTGCGGAAATTCCTGTTGTTGTATTAACATGATCTATTGATACGGTAAATGCTGTTTCGTGATTATCAGTATTTTCCGTAACCATTTGAGGAAACATAAGCTTTTTACATATAGCTTCGCTCATAGGCATGCATATAAGACCTCTTGCATGCATTGCCATAAAGTTAACATTTTCTGTTGTGGCAAACTCTGCTGCGCAGATAAAATCTCCTTCATTCTCTCTGTCGTCATCGTCAGTAACAAGAATGATTTTACCTTTTCGTAAATCTTCCACAGCTTCCTCAACTGTATTGAATTGAAATTCTTTGTTATCCTCCATTATTTGGATGCTCCTTTCATATAAACTGATATTAGAAAATGCTGTAAATTTACAACTGATGTTATGCAGTTTAAAATCCGTTTTTTAATAGGAATTCTCTGGTGATTCCCTGTCCCTTTTCCGGTTTATCATTTGAATCCTCCGGGCAGGACATAAACCGTTCTATATATTTACCTACGATATCATTTTCAAGATTAACAGTGTCTCCTGTTTTCCGCTCTGCCAATGTTGTGGCTTTTCTTGTATGTGGGATTATGGAAACCTTGAAACTATCCTTTGAAACTGATGCCACCGTAAGGCTTATACCATCAATGGCTATGGAGCCCTTCTCTACTATATATCTTAATATTTTGTTGTCTGTACCTATAGTATACCAGACAGCATTATCATTTTCTCTGATGTCAAGCACCTTGCCCGTACCATCAATATGACCTGACACAATGTGCCCGCCAAATCTTCCGTCAGCTGCCATAGCTCTTTCAAGATTAACGCTGCTTCCTGCCTTAAGGCTTCCGAGTCCGGAACGATTCAGTGTCTCCGGCATTACATCCGCATCAAATGTGGTCTTGCCCATTGAAGTAACTGTAAGACATACTCCGTTAACCGCAATACTGTCACCAATTTGGGTATTATCTAATACCTTTTGGGCTGATATGGTAAGAATCGCAGAACTCACACCTTTTTTTATCGCCTTAACATGTCCGATTTCTTCAATTATTCCCGTGAACAAATCTGTCACCTCCCATCAAGTTCTCCTTCAATAAGAATATCATCTCCATAAACTGTTATGGTTCTATTCTTAAGTATATATGCATCTGCAGGAGCTGCAACACCTTGTCCCGCCACAGGAGTTTTTGCTGTTTCTCCTCCAAATATTTTTGGTGATATGTAGGCCTGAACACGATTCACAATTCCACTCTCAAGAGCACTCCAGTTAAGGGTTGCTCCCCCTTCCAGTATTATACTGTCTATACCCTTCTGTCCCAATATATTTGCAAGTTCCCTGAGATTTACACTCCCATTTAGTGAGGAGGTTGTTATAACCTCACAGCCTGCTTTTTCTAACTGCTGCTTTTTATCCTCGTCATCACTACAGGTAGCTATAATTGTAGGAGCATATTCACTGACATCCTCCCTCTTATCCAACATTTGGCTAAGCCGCTGTGTAGTACGGGCTGTAGTTACAAGCTTACTGTCCATTGGAATACGAAGTTTTGAGTCACAGACTATTCTCGCCGGATTATTTCTGTTGTCAATGGTGTCACATCTGCATGTAAGGCTTGGGTTATCCTTGATAACTGTCCCTATTCCCACCATTATAGCTGCATATCTATGTCGGTCTTCATGAACCTTCTGCCTTGCATCACTTCCTGTAATCCATTGTGACAATCCCTTATAAGTTGCGATTTTTCCATCCAAGGTCTGGGCATACTTCATAATTATATATGGCTCTTTATTTTTGATGTAATGGAAGAAAACGTAATTCATATCAAGACATTCCTTGTTACATACAAGCTCTTCTTCCACTTCTATTCCATGTTCTCTTAAATATGACACACCTTTGCCGCTAACCAGAGGATTAGGATCTAATGAACCCATAACAACTCTCTTTATTCCTGCCTCAACCAGAGCTTCCGTACAAGGAGGCTGCTTGCCGTGATGACAGCAAGGTTCCAATGTCACATATATTGTGGCACCTTTCGGGGAATGTGTACAATTCCTTAAGGCATCTCTCTCAGCGTGAAGTTCTCCGTACTTCCTGTGATATCCTTCCCCGATTATACGATTATCTTTGACAATAACTGCTCCAACCAAAGGATTGGGATTCACCCAGCCAATTCCCTTTTTTGCCAAAGCTACAGCACGCTTCATATACTCAATATCTTTTTCCCTTGCCATAATTCCTCCTTCCCCGACTCCATAAAAATTAATGAAAATTTTATGGAATTTTTATGGGGTCAGACCCCATAAAATTTTTATAAAAAAAAGGCTCTGAAATGAATTTCATTTCAGAGCCTGCGAATACACTAAATCCATAAATATGACTAATACAATATGTAATTACATTAGAAATATTTATTACATCACTTCTTCCATCCAGACTATAACTGTCGGCTTCGGAATTTCACCGAATCATGCGTATCCTCATCATCCAAAGGATATGTGCTCGCGGGCTGTACCGCCGGTAGGGAATTGTCACCCTGCCCTGAAGTTTTATTTCATTGAAAACATATCACATATGATATATTAAATCAAGTACTTTCCTCTTCTGCCCATTCATATCTCAGTTTGTAGTTACTAAATACCGTATAATCTAATTGTTTTTCTTTCTGCAATCTGCCAATAACAATATACGGCATAACATTCTGTGTTGCTGCAAATCTTTTTATTGACTCAATCTCAAAATTATTTTCATTAAGAAATACCTGATAATCTGTCTCTGAAATCAACTTATTCCTTGCGAATTCGTCAGCCGCTGCCTCTTTATCAACGTCACTACCATCATCAATGAATTTTGAATTTTTGCCAATGTCTCCATTCACTATATGACCCAGTTCATGAAATAATGAAAACCAGAAAATATCTGCGTATGCATTTCTGATAGTAACAACCATCTGATATGAGCCGTCACGCCTTGGTGCAACATACCCTTGAACCGGAGCTCCTCTGAAATTTTTTACAACAGAAAAGTCGATTCCATATCGTGAAAATATTCCCGTTAATCTCCCTTGAATATCTGATTCCCGGTCCATCATAACGCTCTTAATCTCACCAACAAGATTGTCGACTTTATTAGTTGAAAATGCCACCTCAACGTTTCTATTCTCACTGGCAATCTGACACAGTCTAATCCATGCCCCTAAAACATAAGGATCTACACTTGCTGCTTTAGACATTCTAAAAGCCCCAGCCGGAACCATTTCTCTTACATTTACAATATTACTAACCTTAAGTGCCTTTCTGAGAGAAAGAATAGATTGCTCTTTCTTTTCACCAACAGGCATTTTCCCTTTTTGGCGCAAATATCTTACAATATCCTTTAATGATTCCCGTGCAGTTCTCTCCTCATCAGTTATTGTGTTCTCCTCGTTTGCTTCCAAAAGTTCAGCATCATAATTTGCCTGCAAATTTAGCCAAAATGATTTAGGTACTCCTAAAGCATATTCCAGAGCATACGCAAATTTCGCTGATATGTCTTTTTTCCCGGAAATAACATTACTAACATATGCCGGAGAGACCCCTGTACTTGCTGCTAATTCAATCTGTGATATACTGCGGTCTTCTAAAACATCTGCTATTGTCTCTCCCGGATGAATAATCAATTCACGGGATATACCAGTTTTCTTTACTGCCATGGTAGTCACACACTCCTTCCACTTTAATTTCTGTACAAATCATTACCGTATCCTGATTCGAATTCAGTTCCAAAATCAATCTTACATGTGGTGCAACATGTAAGGAATATCTTATGTTGGCATAGCCGGTTAGCTGCTCTGGCTTTCCTAACCCTAATTTTAAAAAATCTCCAAAGCAGTCCGCAGCATTCAATCTATCCATATGTTTCTTAATTGTTCTTACCCAATCTATAGGCAATTCTCTCTGCATTTTTCCATAATCAGTAAAGAATTTTTCAACCTTGTTATTAGCATAGGATATTTTCAATAACGCATCACCCTCTTTTGTAAATTAACTATTTGGTTAATTTAATATAACATTATATTAGTACCAAGTCAATGATTATCTCTCAGCAAACTTTCCACCTCAACTTGTTTATACCACATGACCTAAAAATGTTTATGTTATTTCCACAATATTGGTGCTTGTGCAATTTGCCACTATAACTTTTCATAATGGGCTTTTGACTCCCTGATTCTTTTAATACCACGATTCTTTTAACAATTGCAACAAGGCAGCCCCTAAAAGATATTTTCAGAGCTGCCTTGCGTTATCTACACATATTTAATTTATTCCGGGTTTTATTGGGGACCTGTATATCCCGGGTTTGTACATATCGGGTTTTCCATATTGGCTTTGTCCAATATATAAATCGGCGTGACAGGATTTGAACCTGCGGCCTCGTAGTCCCGAACCACGCGCTCTACCAAACTGAGCCACACGCCGAAATGTATGTAGCCCGTTTATTGTATACCACAGTTTATAAAAAATCAATCCTATGTTTTATGTTCTAAAGGATAATTCTAGGACACACAACAATTTATCAATACAACCGGCTTATCTGTAATAAAAACGAAAGGACGAAAAGCTATGAAACTTATATATGCTACATATAACCAGTACTGCAATAGTATAGATATAACCACTTTTGATAATATGCTTCTTCGCATAGATTGTAGTAAGGCGGAGGACGGATTGCTATAGATTAGCAGTCCGCCTTTTTCAAAATCTTAACAAAAATATTAGTGGAATGTAAGAATGTGCGTGGTACAATAGGAAGTGAAATTTTGAATTTTCTTAATTGAAATAAACTAGACATATATGTCTAATCCTTATAAATACGGCATTTCTCACTTTATGTCGTGTTGTTTACAGATGAAATGAGCTAATCTATCGATGAAAGGAGGAAGCGAATGGAACAGCAAAAAGTTGGGAGTTTTCTAAAAGAGCTTCGTAAAGAACAAAATCTTACCCAAGAACAATTTGCAGAACAATTAGGCGTGTCTGGAAGAAGCGTATCTCGATGGGAAACAGGTATAAATATGCCAGATATTAGCCTTTTAGTAGAAATTGCAGAGTTTTATGATGTAAGTATTTCTGAAATTATCGATGGAGAAAGGAAAAGCGAGAAAATGAATGAAGAAGTGAAAGAAACAGCATTAAAGTTATCAGATTACACAGAAACAATAAACAAGACTATAAGAAAAAGACTATTTTTCTTAACAATTATTGCATTTATAGGAATGATAGCATTTGTAACGATTGAGGCATTGGGATTAGATACACCTAACAGCATATACGAAAATATTGCGGGTTGCGGATTAGGGTTAAACTTTGGAATTCTGATTGTTATTGCTATGTATTTATCTGGTATTCTTACAAAGATAAAAGAAAGACGGATGACGAGAAAAAATGCACGAAATATGTAGTGAGTAATCATAAAGTCGTTACTTGAAAGAATGCGAAACTTTCAGTTTTTATTACTATTACAATTACGAAACAAGGACATAGATTATTCTCTATGTCCTTGTTTTAGTTGGGGTTTACACTTTTTATTATAATCATATTCATTTCGGATGGAGATTCAACCATACCACGACCTATCCATTCTTCTATTAATCCATAAATACCATATGCAAGCCATGCACGACCATATGCGTCACTATTAGGGAGGGATGCTGTTAGTTCCATTTTCTTTTTTATTGTATCAAGCAATATTGAGGACAGTCCTTGTTTGTGAAGGGATAGATAGAATGTCCTGTTTTCTGTGAAATGATTAAAAAGATGCTCAAAGAAGTTTAGTATATTGGCTTCAGGATTCTTTTCGAGAGCTTCTCCCCAATTGCTGATTAATTCATGTGCATATGTCGCAATTACATTATCTTTGGAACTGTAGTTTCGATAAAATGAGGCTCTACCAATCATTGCTGTATCACATAGTTCTTTGATTGAGATGTCACTAATATCCTTTTCCTCAAGCAGTTGAATTAGAGTGCGAGTAATTTGTTGTCTGACATACGTGTTTTTTTCTTCATTATTCATGATGATACAATTCCCTTCGTTTGTCTCATTTTTGCCGAGACACTTGTCTCAACGCATGCCTTATATTAATATATGTTAAAACGAAAGTCAAGAAAGAAGGTTATTGTGATGAAGAAATTTTTTAAAGTATCTGGCTTTATTTTGACAGTATTATTAGTAGTTTTTAGTATTTTATGTGTGAAGAGTTATTTTGAAAGTAAGAAACCGGTCATATCAGAAGGTTATTATAAAGACTTTAAAAGTTCTGCCGAACTGGAGTTGAAGTATTCTGTTCCAGGACCATATGAAATATCTTCATATATTTTCGATATTGATGATAAAAGCATAGATAAAATCAGAGTGTGGTATCCTTCAGAATTGGAAAATGAATCAAAAAAATATCCAATGATTATGGTGGTAAATGCCAGCAATGTTCAAGCATATAAGTATGAACCATTCTTTGCTAAGCTTGCATCTTGGGGATTTATCGTTGTTGGTAATGATGATGGACAAACCGGAACCGGTGAATCTTCTGCATTTACATTGGATTATGTGTTAAATGTTGGTGATAACAATATTTTATATAAAAAAGTTGATGAAGATAATGTTGGAATCCTAGGTTACTCACAAGGCGGAGCTGGGGCTATTAGGGCGGTAACAGAGTTTCAGAATGGAAGCATTTACAAAGCGATATTTACAGGTAGCGCAGCATATCCATATTTGGCCAAGAACATGGGATGGGAATATGATTCTGCTAAAATAAGTATTCCGTATTTTATGACAGCAGGAACCGGGAAATCTGATGATTCAGGTAAAAATCCAGAAACAGAATTCGGCGGAGTGTGCCCGTTTAGCACTTTAGTAGACATATATAACAGTATATCTAATGATACTGAAAAAGTGATAGCTAGAGTAGTTGGAGCTGAACACGAGGACATGCTGTTAAGAACAGATGCGTATATGACAGCATGGTTCCTGTATCAGCTACAGAATGACAATGAAGCTGCAAAGATTTTTGTCGGAAGTAACGCGGAGCTTCTACAAAATGATAATTGGCAGGATGTAATGATAAAGGAGAGATAAAAAATGGTAGAGAAAAGTACAAAAAGTAAGGCTTTTAAGGCGATAAAAGTAATTGGCATTATTATTGGAATAATTGGAATTCTTATAATTGGGTTATACTTCTATATAACAACTCATACACAAATCATCGTTGGGGTGATTCAAAATGCAATGTATCAAGATGCCAGACCAAATTCTTTTGAACCAATTTATACTCCAGGTGAAGGCGAAAAGGCTGATGGTCAGTACAAAATAAACGATATTGCCTATGGAACGGAGTACCCTAACAGCTTTCTGGATATTACATATCCTGACTCAAACAGAGAAGAAGATAGACCAACGTTGTTTTATTTTCACGGAGGAGGATTCTTTGGGGGGAGTAAAAATATGGGTGATCCAATGGCTGCAAGTGATTCTACTGCATTAATAGATGACCTTTGTGCGCAGGGCTATAATATAGTCAATGTTGATTATGCATTGGTTCCTGAGTATCATTTCCCGGTTCCGCTTATTCAGATGAATGAAGCAATTAGGTTCATTTCTGAACATAAAGATGAGTACAATATCAATATGGATAAAGTAATCATTATGGGAAGTTCTGCAGGAGCTATTATGACTGCTCAGTATGGAACTGTTATTTCAAATCCTGAATATGCTGCGCTTTTATCTATAGATCCTGCTATAAACGTGGAACAGGTTTCGGCAGTAGTGGTGGATGATGCGCCAATTGATTATCAAAACATGACACTATTATGTAAAATGCTTGTTGGAAATTATGTAAAAGGTTCTATTTATCTAAATAAAGATGAACTGAATAAATATGAATGCATACCATATATGACAAAGGATTATCCGGCAGCTTTTTTGCTTGGTAGTGAGTATCGTAATGATATGAATTCAATGGCAGAAAAATTGGAAACGGTTGGGGCGCATTACGTTTTAGTTGATCCATTTGCGGAGAATGGTATCGCACAGCCGCATTGTTTTGTTGCAGCTGAAAGAGTTGATCCTGTGGCGGCAGAAGCATTTAAGAAACTTACAGGTTTTCTTAAAGAAAGGATACTCTATAAGGAACATTAAATTGAAATTGAACAAAATCACTGCGCTACAGCCTTGGCAGGCCATCGCGCAGCGATTTTGTTCAATTTCAGTTTGAGCCTTTGTATATCACTCATCCACGAGCGGATTCCATCTGCCCGTGGGTGTACTTTTTACAGCCTAATAGCCATTCTTACAGCAACCATGATACAAAAGGTTCAGTCCGACAGAAAAGCAAATCCACCTGCTATAATCCCCATTGAAACAAGAACCATAATACCAATCACAACATAAGGATGCATATAATTGGTCAGGTTTCCATAGCACCATTGATATAATCTGGCAATCATCTCAGCTATATCGCAACCATTCTCCCAGCGGTTTTCAAACCACCGAGGAATCATGCAGGCAACATCCCTTAAATGCTTTTAAATATTTTCTTTAAGGAAACCTTTCTTATATGAGTATTCTCCTCTGTAATTTGATGCGTTATATTCAGGGTATTTATCAGGATTATATACATTTTCCTTCGGAGCGTCATCCTGTGTATATATATACATTGAATTATAATCCCAGGTCACGATTTCATCTCTTGCATCGCCATACAAATCTATTGCTTCCCCGCACATGGTAGGGTGCCCGTCATCCGGGAATTTTACCGCCTGTACTCCGTTGCCATCAATCATTCCGCCTCTATTTACATCCGCATTTAAGAGAATAAAATCCTGTCCGTCTCCAGTCCAGTTAACAGGTGTGAGCAGATTTCCGTTAAGCTCATTTTCCATTTCCCATACAGGGTTGCCTTCGCTGTCGTAAAAATAAATTATTCCCTGATGTCCCCAGAAGTTAACCACCACCATCTCGTATCCTTCTTTTTCGGGACAATAATTGGCAATGCTCACTCTCTGGGCATGCCCTATTCCATCCTTCTTTAAAAGATTTCCCTCAAAATCACTGATTATGAAGCCTTCCTTTCCGGCTACGCAGGCAAAATATTTTTTACCCTTGTTGTCACCTGATACAAACATACCGGGAACTATCTCGTCTATGTGATCTTCCTGTACAGGCATAGTCCATATCTTTTTGCCGTGGCAATCCAGCATATTGTAGCCCACAAGAAGCTCATCGTGTCCGTCACCGTTAATGTCAATGGCAAAGGGAAAATGCCCCGTATTCTTATCGCTTTGAAAATGCCACATTACTTCGAGATTATCATTGAGTGCATACACTCTGCAATAACGGTCTTTAATAAGAATATCTCTGGGTCTGTCCAGACCTCTGAAATTACATATTCTTATTCCATCAGGATTGATTCTGTCAAATGCATACACCTTATCAGGAACGCCTATAATACTTCCATCTTCCTCAGGTGCTGAATAAGGAGTCTTAGCACGTTTCTTTACTTTTCCGGTTCTTCCGTCAAGAATGAGAATCTCAAAGTTTTTGGCTGTGATTACCTCATCATATCCGTCTCCGTCAATGTCATATATCTGCATAGGCATATCAGCAGATATTGTACCAAGTTCCGTATTGGTTGTAGGTTCTCCATGCTGCCAAATGACGTTACCATCCAGATCTATGGCAGTAAGGCAGCTTATAGTTCCGTACGCATCACGATTGACTCTCTTCTGGCACTGCGCCAGCACAATCTGATACTGGTTATTGCCAAGAAGATGTCCAAACCTTACCTGTCTTCCAGTGCCAAAATTCTTTAAGTCAATCTTTTTTATAAGCTTCATCTTAGGATACTTATTCTGTGCCTCTTCACATTTTTTTGTATACTCATTTCTTGCTTCTTGAATTTTGGCAGCATTTTCTTCATCAGTTGTTACATAAACATACTCAAACTGAGCAGGTATTGTAGCTGTTATGGCCACTTTACCACCCTGTCCTGCGTGCTCTGTATATGTGTCAAAATACTGTTTTCCATCAACAAAACATACCACATGATTATCTTGAACAATTACCTTGAACTCATAGTAATCATCGCAATTATAATCAAAAGGCTTACTGTCTATTGTCTCAATCTCTTCTTTATGTCTGTATTCAAGCTTTAACTGTCCATCCTCGAATATAAGCACCAGAAGGTTGGCTGAATTCTGACAGCAAAATCCAACTCCTGCATTTCCCCATTTTGTTGTAAACATGCGAAGCTTCGCTTCAAGTACATAGTTTTTCCAGAAACGGTCTCCGCTTGTGAGCATTGGAAATGTCCTATGGGGCTTATCGTTCCGTATTCTCATCTGCTCCATATAATGTCTGCCATTATATTCTGTTATAATCCATGAAGCTCCCTGCCCATTATATGTATGGTTGCAGACAGGATCATTCCACGCACCCCTATATCCGGGATATGTAATGTAATGATACTCCCCCATTGCCGAATGATTCTTGTCATAAGGGAATTCTCCTATAGGAAAATTCATAAAATCTTCTTTCAATAAGTACATATTAGTCTCCTTTCTCCTTTATATAGGTTTAAATGCTATGCATGATAATTTTTCAATTCTTCCCAGGCATCCCAAAGCATTTTTTCAGTAACCTTATATGGATAGTGCCTTATATCGGACATTTCAGGAACTCTTGTTATAGTTTCCTTGAACTCTTCTTCAGATATATCAATTTGCTCAATAGATACAGGAAGTCCGATGCTTGAATTAAATTCATACACTTTCTCAAATTCTTCTTTCTGTCCGTCACACAAAAGGACAAATAAAACCCCGAATCCAACAACTTCTCCGTGAAAATGTTTCTCTTCAATAACAGGATATTTTGTCAGTGCGTAAAATATTGCATGAGCAAGACCACTGTTGTAATCAGGAGTAAAGTCTCTTGTCAAAAATATGGATGCAATACCTGTGGTTACGATAATAGACAAAACAAGCTGTTCCAATTCGTAGGAAGCAGTTCTGTTTTTATGATCCTCAAGTCCCTTCTTTCCGTACTTCAAAATAGGGTCCTTGCACATACTGCTTATATTCACACCAAGAGCTGTGTAGTGCTCCAGTGTTTCATCTCTTGATGAAATTGTGGCCTCATAATATTTGGCATATGTATCTCCGATACCTGCCCACATATACTGCACAGGAGCTTGAGCTATTATCTCAGTATCGATAAATGCGTGCATTACCGGTCTTATGAAAAAATGTGGTCTTAAAAATGTTCCATCATCATTGTACATAATTGAAACAGAGGTGGTTGCAGCACAGTTTGATGCAATTGTAGGAAATGAAAATATTGGCTTATCATCATCAATACACAGACATTTACAATTTTTGAATAACTCTCATCTCCAATTGAGTAAGATGGAAGATGCATCTCATAATTTTCTAACTTCATCACCTATTCCTCCATATCTTGTGTTGTGGCGCCGGGGCGCATTTTATTTTGCCAGCTTTTTCTTGGTATCAAATCTCGTCACTACCATATGAATAATATACGGAATCAATATAACAGGTATCTCAAGATATGCCAGAAAACTGTAAGCTTTTTGTACAAGAGTAAGCAATCCAAACTGTGCAATCCCAAAATCTACAAGGCAACAAATAAGGGCAATTATAATTGTCTTCTTACCCGGTCTTCCTGTTGTAGCTTCTTTATTTCTCTCTTCCTCCGTGGTGATACGGCTACTTACTCTGCGAACCATGGCAGCAACCATATTTACCGCTGTGGATACAGCACCAAGTATAATAAGGATTGAAACCAATGGTGTCATAAATGAAGCTCCTACACCCTTCTGAACCATGAATAATGTAGGCACACTCTGCTTTGCCATATCAGGCTCATTGCAAATAGTAAGAAGTCCAAGAGCAACCATAACCATCATAAGTGAGTTGATTACAAATCCCACTGTCATACTTGTCTTTGCTTCCTTTGGTTTTGAGAAAGTTTCACTATGCTGAACAAATACAGCAATCCCACAATAATTATGATTGATAACACTGATGCGACTTTACGAACAAGCTTTGAACCAAAAATAGCTACAATAAATATAAAGAGACCGATTATTACAGTACACACAGGATATGAAAGTCTTGTTACAGCCTTAAGCGTAGCTCCACCTGTTGCAAAAGCAACTGCAGGTGCCAGACACCATATTTTCCAAAATAACTATACAACTGGGCACCGGATGCAAATCCTCCTCCGAAATGTGTTGTAAACCATATAAATGCAACGCTTAATGCGGCAGATGCTGTAATTTGTTTGTCACGATTTTTCATTTCAATCTCCAGTCTTTTGCAGTTTCTTTAGTTCCTCTTAAAGCACCTCAACCAATTCAATTCTAAAGTTAAGTTCTTTACCTGCCATCTCATGATTTGCATCAAATGTAATGTTTGTTTCGTCCTTTGCAATCACTTTCACAGGGAAGGACTGTCCGTATTCATTTGACAAGTAAACCTGCTCCCCTACATTCAATTCCTCACTTCCGGGCATACGGGCAATCTCTATCTCAATTATTGCCTGCGGGTTTGGAAATCCATATGCCTCCTCCGGCATCAAATGGACATCTATAATCTGTCCTACTTCCATATCCGCAACAGCCGCATCAAAACCCGGAATCATCATTCCTGCTCCACATACAAATTCCAATGGTTCTCCACGGTCATATGAAGAATCAAATTGTTCTCCGTCATTAAAAGTTCCTCTATAGTGGGTTCTTACCGTCTTTCCTACATTTCGTCCTTCTAAGGTGAAATGCGGTCCACACCCGCCATGACATCCACCGCATCCGCCAGTGCTACAAGACTCTTCTTCATGGCTCCCACCACATCCGCTTCCGCAAGATTCCTCTTCTTCGTGACCTTTGCATGAATGACCATCTTCATGATGTCCGCAGGAATGGCCTTCTCCATGATGATCACAGTTAACTCCTGCTGATACTAATTCACCTTTTAAATAAGATTCAATAACTTCATCAGTATCACCTTGGGCTCCCGCACATATTTCTATTCCGCAATCTGCAAGAGCCGCTGCAGCCCCGCCGCCGATACCTCCACAGATTAACACATCTATTGTGTGATCTTTCAAAAGACCTGCCAAAGCTCCGTGTCCAACTCCGTTAGATTGAATTATCTCACTGCTTACTACCTTCCCATCCTGGATTTCATACACCTTAAATGCTTCTGTTCTTCCAAAATGCTGAAAAACTTTTCCATCGTCATATGTAACTGCTATTTTTACCATATATTCCTCCTAATCTAAACAAAATCCTTACTATCCAACACTATTGTAAAAGGGCCATCATTTTCCAAGGAAACCTTCATATCTGCCCCAAATTCACCGGTTTCAACCCTGTCAACTCTCTCGCGGCACATGGAAACAAATTTTTCATAGAGTTCCTTGGCCAGTTCCGGTTCACAGGCATGTACAAAGCTTGGTCTGTTGCCTTTTCTGCAATCCGCATATAGGGTAAATTGACTTACAACCAGCATTTCTCCGTCCACATCCTGAAGGGACAGATTGGTTTTTCCTGCTTCATCAGCAAATATTCTCATCTTTATTATCTTTTCCACAAATTTCGGCAGCATATCCTCACAGTCTCCCTCTCCTGCCCCGAACAGGATAAGAAGACCTTTTCCGATACTTCCAACTGTATTTCCATCTATTGCAACATGGGCATGATTGACTCTTTGTATTACAAATCTCATAATTTCCTCCAGAATTCTTCACCGGTTCTTCATCGGTTCCTCACCGGTTTTTCACCAGTTCCTCACCAAATCTTCCTGAAAACAAAGCAAAGCCGCCACACTGAGAATATACCCCGGCGCGACAGCTCTGTAATAATCCAACTATTAAAGTGCTTTAACAATAGCATCATAGAGTTCGTCATACTCTTCAAATGCCTGAATATCAGGATAATCTTTTTTAATCTGCTCTGTACTTCTAAATAAGAATCCTGCCTTGCTGGCCTGAATCATTCCAAGATCGTTATGGCTGTCACCGCTGGCGATTGTCTCAAAACCTACTGACTGTAACGCCTTAACTGTTGAAAGCTTTGACTGCTCACAACGCATCTTAAATCCTGTAATTTCTCCATTGTCTGCAACTTCAAGGGTATTGCAGAAAATTGTAGGCCATCCAAGCTTCTCCATAAGAGGCTTTGCAAACTGTGTAAATGTATCACTAATTATAATAACCTGTGTTGTCTCTCTAAGCTTATCTAAAAATTCCTTAGCTCCCGGAAGGGGATCAATCTTTGCTATTGTCTCCTGAATTTCCTTAAGTCCCAGACCATGTTCCTTTAAAATTCCCAATCTCCAGTTCATAAGCTTGTCATAATCCGGCTCATCTCTTGTTGTTCTCTTAAGTTCAGGAATCCCACTGGCCTCTGAAAATGCAATCCATATCTCAGGTACTAAAACTCCCTCTAAATCCAAACAAACAATATTCATACTCATTTTATTCTTTTCCTTTCATGTAAAAAATTTTAATAAACATTATGTTCAGGTACTTTTTCTGTTTATGTTCAGGTACTTCTTCCATGAACAATCATGTTCTCATGTTTTCTTAATATAATTATTTTTCAAATACAGCAATATCTTTTAAATGCTGCGGTATCTCAATGTGCTGCGGACAATTTTTCATGCACTGTCTGCAATTAATACAATCCTTGGCAGCCCCTCTATTGTAGACCACTCTGTTGTGATACATGTTAGAGAAGTTGTTATTTATTTTGTAATTATTATAAACACCAAAAAGCCCCGGTATGTTTATGTTTTTCGGACAAACCTCCATGCAGTATCCACAAGACGTACATGGAATAGCTGTTTTCCTGTTTATAATATCCACAACCTGTTTCAGGATTGATTTTTCTTCTTCCGTAAGAGGGAGGGGATTCTGCATTATGGATATATTCTCTCTTACCTGCTCCAAATTACTCATACCGCTAAGCACCATAAATACATTATCAAGTCCCGCAGCAAATCTTAATGCATAGCTTGCAGGAGATGCTTCAGGATTATAATCCATGAGAAGCTTCATTGCCTCCTCCGGAATATTTGCCAATGTTCCACCCTTAACCGGCTCCATAACAATCACCGGCTTGCCGTGTTTCTTAGCTGTCTCATAACATTTTCCTGACTGAATTATTTTATTATCCCAATCAAGATAATTAATCTGGAGCTGTACAAAGTCCACCTCCGGATGTTCTGTTAAAATGCGGTCCAGCGTATCTGCGTCATCATGAAAAGAAAAACCAAATTTCTTTATCTTTCCCTCTTCCTTCTTTCTCATGGCAAATTCAAAACCGTTAAATTTTGATGTTAAATCATATCTGTCACAACCCATATTGTGCATTAAATAATAATCAAAGTATCCGGCATTGGTTTTCTCCAATTGGAGATCAAAATACATTGGATATTCCTCTGCTGATTTGACAAGGACTGTAGGCATTTTATCGGCAAGAATAAAGCTGTCTCTGTCGTACCTGTCCACCAGAGCCTCTCTCACTGCAAGTTCAGAAGCCTGGTCGTGATACGGAAAAGCAGTATCAAAGTAAGTAAAACCTGCTGCCATATACTCATCCACCATCTTCTTTACAAGCTCTATATCTATAGATTTCTTATCCTCGGGATTAATAAGGGGAAGCCTCATTGTTCCGAATCCAAATTTTTTCATAAATACTTAATCCTCTCTCTTGCTGCCCCAGAAAAAGAGTGCAACTGTTCCCGGTCCTGTATGACTTCCAATAGTTGTGCCTATGTTATTGATTAAAACCTTCCCGTCAATCTTAGGGAATTTCTCCTCTATCATACCGGCAAGCACTTCGGCATCCTCTCGGCAGGCAGACATAGATATGTAGCACTTTCCATCATAATCAAGACCCTTATCAGCAAATTCTTCCATCTTCTTTACTGCTGCTGCCATAGCCTTTTTCTTGGTACGAATTTTTTCTCTTGGAATAAGCTTACCATTAACGTCAACATTAAGGAGAGGACATATATTTAGAAGATTTCCAACAAATCCTGACACTTTGGAAACTCTTCCTCCTCTAACCAAATATGTAAGATCAGATGTAAAGAACCAATGATGAACTCTAAGCTTATTCTCTTCAATCCATTTATAAAGTTCATCTATACCCATTCCTGAATCTCGTAAATCGGCAATCTTATCCATAAGGAGCCCGTAACCGGAAGATGCTGCAAGGGAATCCACAATATATATCTTACGGTCCGGATACTTTTCGGCAAGATCCTTTTGTGCTAAAAATGCTGAATTAACTGTTCCCGATATTCCTGAAGAGAGAGAAATATGAATTACATCCTTTCCCTCTTTAAGGAACTGTTCAAAATATTCTGCATACTCTTCGGCATTAATCTGGGATGTTGAAGTTGTTGCACCTTCAACCATCGCCTTATAAAAATCGGCTATATCCATGGTTTTTCCCAAATCATCCAGGTACCATTTTCCATCCAGCTCATAATGGAAACATATATAATGAATATATCTCTCATTAAGGTGTTTCTCGGACAAGTCCGCTGTTGAACAACAGCTAACTACATAATCTGCCATAATTTCCTCCGTTCTGAAAGTAATTTCAACTACTTTGTTATACCTATAGCAGGCCAAAAATAGTTTCCAAATATAATAATATATAATACCCAAATGATTATAACATAACAAGAAGTTAAAAATATATCTGTTTTTTTATTTCTGCAAGATTTTCTTTACTGTTCACACCCCAGCCGGATTGTAATCATGCATATATGTAATATAGATAAACAATTCCATGAAACACGTTGTATTCTTCGTTTTTTTGCGCCGCCTGTTAACTGTGCTCCAAAAAAGAGCTGTTTCACTTGATATATCAATAAATAATCACAGCGAAACAGCTCCAAAATATAACTTCTGAACTTTATTTAATCAAGGCCTCTGCAAGAGCTTCCATCTCTTTAACAGTTTCATCCTTCATAGTTGACTTGATTGTGACAACCGGCTCAACAATCTCACATTCCTTATAGCCCTCAATATATGCTCTCATAAGCTTTCCTGACATAGGCGCCCAGGTTCCGTTCTCTATAATACCGATTTTTCTCTTCTGATAATTCTTTATCTTCAGATGATACAGGAAATCTTCCATGCATGGGAATAATGCAGCATCGTAGGTTGGTGATGCAACTATGAGCTTATCATATCTAAATGCATCTTCAATTGCCTCTGCCATATCATCCCTTGAAAGATCAAATAATGACACCTTCTGACCCTTTGCTTCAAGAATTTCTGCCATTTTCTTTGCTGCTTTAGCTGTGTTACCATGAATTGATGCATAAGCAATAGTAACACCCTCATTCTCCGGCTTATATCCTGACCAGATATCATACTTCTCTATGTAACGTCCAATGTTTTCCATAAGAATCGGTCCGTGAAGAGGGCATATTGTCTGAATATCCAGAGCTGCTGCCTTCTTTAAAAGAGCCTGAACATTGTTACCATATTTTCCGACGATATTCATGTAATAACGTCTTGCTTCACAATCCCAGTCCTCATCAGTATCAAGAGTTCCAAATTTACCAAAACCGTCTGCAGAAAACAGAACCTTTTCAGAACTCTCGTATGTAACCATTACCTCAGGCCAATGTACCATAGGTGCCATAACAAATGTAAGAATATGTGAACCCAGTTCAAGAGTATCTCCTTCTTTCACCTCAACCTTACGGTCTGTTAAGTCAATGTCAAAGAACTGTGGTATCATACCAAATGTCTTGGCGTTGCTTACAACCTTAAGAGATGGATACTTATCACATACTTTCTTTAAATTTGAAGCGTGATCCGGTTCCATGTGGGAAACTATTAAATAATCAGGTGTTCTGCCTGCAAGCTCTGTCTCCAGATTATTAAACCACTGGTCAGTAACTCTGGCGTCAGCTGTATCCATAATAGCTATCTTATCATCAAGGATAAGGTATGAATTGTAGGACATCCCGTTTGGAACTTCATACTGGCTCTCAAACAAGTCAATATCATGATCGTCACATCCAATATAACGAATAGCATCAGAAATAGTAACTTTACTCATTGTTTAAATTCCTCCTATTATTCACGTATTTGACCTGTTAAATATATCACATTTTGCCTCTTATCTCAACCTTATATTCAATTAACAGTTTTGACCCAGTCTTTTACTTCTGATTCCGATACTCCCGAATTAACTCCATGGTTTCACCCCATTCAGCCATCCCCGGCTTTCCCAATATTCTTTCTCAGATGGTGATGCTCCCCAGTCTGCCTTTTGCATTCCCCCGTAAAACCAAAACAGAATACGGGTTTTTACACCAACTTTCACCGTTTTCTTCCTGCTCAATTTTGATGCAAGTGACTTCATATCTTTTTCAATTTTTATTTTCTTCTTGTCAGGTACCATATTCCAGTTCATTGCATTAACACTAATCCCATATGTAATTACTTCCGGAATTCCCCAATTCATTAGATTATTTGCTACCAGCTTACTTGCCTTACCGGCACCTGCTCCTGCTGCAGTTGAAATCACAACTGCGCGCTTTTTGAACATTTCTTCATATGGTTTATGTGTTAACCAATTTGTAAAAAACAAATCCAGAAATGCCTTCATAGGTGCACTTGGCATCATACAATAATTAGGTGTTGTTAATATCAGAAGATCCGCTGCTTTTATTGCGTCATCAATTGGTTTTTTATCCTCCCAAAACGGACAATCTTCTCTATTTTCAAGACAACTGTAACACCCTGTGCAAAAATGATTTAAGTCCTTTGGCAGGAAAAATTCTTTTACTTCTTTTTCACAGGTAATATCCTGCAATAAAATATTAGCCACATTCCATGTGCTTCCCTTATGATTTTGTCCATTTATAACAACAATTTTCATAATGATTTATCCTCCTACACAAATCCCTGTAATAGCAGTCAGCAGTCTGTGCATCAATATGATACTCACTTCCACAATATGGACAAACCTTTTGTTTTTAAATCAGGAAAAAGTCCCATTCTTATCCCCTCTTTTTCCACCTTAATTTATAACACTTTACTTCCATTGGCTGTAAGCTTAAATTTTGTTCCCAACAATTCAGCTGCCCCTCTGCACATCATCATTCTTCCTAAAAATATTTCAAAATACTCATACATTGTACATATCTCTTCATCTATCTGCAGATTCAAGGTAATAACATGTTTCTGAGCATTCACATTTACCGTTGAGTTTGTCACCGCATAGTTGACACGGTCATGTTTATCAAAAGCGGCTTTATCCTTATTCCTCACACGGTTTCTTCTCACATCAGTCTTATCTGCCAGAATAAGTGCGGCGGATATAACATCTACTGCTCCACCGGTAGATTCATCATGGTTTCCAATAGCGGAAGCTATAGTAACCCTGTCCTTCAGGGAAACACCCATCTTTTCAAGAATGTTGTAAGCCAGAATAGCCCCATATTCAGCGTGATGATTTCGATTAATGAAATTACCTATATCGTGCAGAGCGCCTGCAATCTTTGCCACCTGTTTTTCTCTTTATTAACAGCATAAAATGTTTCACAAACCTACAATCTCTGAACTGCATCCATTGCCAGTGCTGACCTTTCACACTCATCTGCTGATAATGTCACCTGCCAGCAATATGGACTTCCCTTCATAAATAAGAGATCTTCCTCTGATAAAATTAAGAGCTTCCGTCTGGATAATCCCTCTTGCAAATACCTCCGAGATTTTATCCGAAAGTTCTTCCTCATTATCATATCTTTTATCTTCATCAGAATCAAGAATCTGTATTGCAACAAAGAGCTTGAATTAACTAATATCGGGTAATCGATAAGTATGATATTATTCTTCCTATTCCCACCTGAAGAATTTCACAGCTATTATGCTACAGATTACTGCAATTAGTAGCATAATAATCACTGCACCTGTTATATTTCCAGTTGGAAGGCCCAGCTTGATTCCCGGTATTGGAAAAGGGTTCGGAATTTGCAGTTCTACAATACAGGTCATATACTCCTCCAGCATTGGGAGCACAAAATATCACAGTATTACATACAGATAGTTTACAATTAGACACATGTCAAATATAGACACATGTCAAGAAATAAATAAAAATGTCCAGAAAGCAGTTTCAACAGCTACTTTCCGGACTTTACGCTTACTAATGTCTCATTAAAAACTCTCTTTGATTATTACATCATACCTTTAATTAATCCTGTTACAAATACAGCCAGTACGCCACCAATAGAAGAACCAACCAGATTAACAATAAGCTGGTAACTCCAGTCCACCTTCTCTTTTCCCTTATTAGGAATTGGCAGTATGGCAAACCATACACTGCTGAATACTGAACGCATAGCATTCATACTAAAGCCAGTGCTGTTAAGAGTAAGTGCAAGAAATGCAACTGCGCCAAATCCAACAAGTCCAACGATTAAAGACTGATTTCCAGCCTTTAATCCGCTTACTCCTGCAATGCTCATAAACACCAAAAACAGAAATACAAATGTAGCAATTATTTCCTGGATAAAATTCAATGGCATATTCTTCTCAACAGGATAAGCAGAGAAAATACCTCTCTTAGGCGCATCTCCTGACGCCTTGAAAGAATCCCAGAAGAATATCATGCAAACAAACACTGCCGTTCCCGCAGCAAGAAATTCCATTAACAGATAAATAGCGGCATCCATAATACCCAATCCGCTAAATATCACACATCCTATTACAACACCAGGATTAAGATATGCCGGTCCTCCCATAATAGCCGCCACTGCAAGACCAAATCCAACAGCCAGACTCCAGGCAAAAACCAGTTCAATGTAATTCAATGCTGACACCAGTGTCTTCTTAAGAGATATATTGCACATATATGCATAACCTCCCAGAAGAAAAATAAGACTACCTACAAATTCTGATAAATAAGTCATATGTACCCCCCTTATTTTTTTATCCAAAAAGTAATTATATATTATATAAATTAATCATAACATGCTATACATATTGTGTAAATTAATACTTTAATATCTGTATTGCAACAAAGAGCTTGATTTAACTAATATCGACTGGGTAATCGATAAGTATGATATTATTCTTCCTATTCCCACCTGAAGAATTTCACAGCTATTATGCTACAGATTGCTGCAATTAGTAGCATAAAAATCACAATTTTTTGCATGGAGTCGGGCATTACTTCATAAGGAAGGGTAGCACCTGAAAAAATAAGCATTGGTAAGTACAATATACTGACAATCACCAACGGAAGCCCCATTCCTCATACCGTCTTACGGTGTTTGGATGCAATCCTATAATTCCAGCTATTTGACTTGTATAATAAGTAACAATCATAAATTCTTATATATCCCCCAAAAAATAATTCAACAATATTTTCCTACATAATCCGCCGGAAACTAAGATTCTCTTTTACTTCACTTTATCCTTAAATATCAAATATGCTCATCTGTTTATATTTCTCCGGGAACTCTTTCAGATACGCAAAACACTCCTCGGGTGTGCAGAGTATGTTATGCTCTCTGCAGGTATTCTTAAATATGGTCATAAGTTCCTTTGCTCTCGGACTTGGTAATTCATAAGAATTTCCGTATGTTTCAATATACCTTTGCTTCATCCCCGGAAAATATTTGTCCAAAGCATTGTAATAGTACTCTCTGTCTCCGTCCCGCAATGTCATCCCCATACCAAAACATATAATACCTTTCACGCCAATCCGGATACATTCACCAAGTATTGCTTTAATATTTTCCTCTGTATCATTAATAAATGGCAGGATTGGTGTCAACCATACCACAGTGGGAATGCCACGCTTCTGCATTTCCAAAAGAACCTGAATTCGCCTTTTTGTGTTGCAAACACTAGGCTCTATAATCCGGCATAAGTTGTCATCAAAAGTTGTGAGTGTCATCTGTACCACGCATCTGGTTTTCTGATTAATCTCATCCAGCAAATCAATATCCTGCAAAATCCTATCTGATTTAGTCTGAACCGCCACCCCGAATCCGTACTGCAATATGATTTTCAGGCATCTTCTTGTCAGCCTCAAATTTTCTTCACAATGCATGTATGGATCAGACATTGACCCCGTTCCTATCATGCCCTTTTTTCTCTTTGATCTTAATGCGGCTTCCAAAAGCTCCGGGGCATTCTGCTTTACCTCAATATCCTCAAAGGCATGGGTAAACTGATAGCACCTGCTTCTACTGTCACAATAGATACATCCGTGTGAACATCCCCGGTATATATTCATTCCATAATGGCCACCGCTTCCGGTAAGTATTCCTTTCGCATCAACAAAATGCATATCACACGTCCTCCAATACCATCATTTTATAATTCAACTGACTCCACAAATATATGCTTTTACTTTACCGGTCGTATTCTTCTCTCCAAGCAAGAGAAAAACAGGACATTTTATACTTAAATCACAATTATCTGATAAAAATCCCACATATCCTATTCCCATAAGATGAGTAAATTCTTTTTTATTATAAACAGACAACATATTAAGCATATTTTCATTCGCATCCGAAGTTTCGCTTACAATAATCATTTTCCGATTCAGTTTCTAAATAATACTCCCTCATTTATATCACGCTCATTTATAT
>JAUNPK010000002.1:0-13480 GCA_030536855.1 Eubacteriales bacterium | reverse complement strand
TATTATTTCCTAAACATCTTCTGATATAGTATTTTCTAAACATCTTCTGATTGTGTAATTACATAACACATTGTAACATAATATGAATGGACTGTGTGAACAGAACGAATTGCTTTTAATGCCTTGGCAATCTGTCTATATTATCTCATTCAAAAATCAAGTAGAATACCTGATGCCTATTTGCTATAGTAAGCAATAAATAATAATCTTCTAAAAATATGTATATCTTGTGATATAACAATTTGTGGGAAAATTTTTTGTAATTGCCTACCAATTACCTACCAATTAGGAAGTTTTTGTTGATTTAGTGGGTAAAAAAGAGGAAATTTAGAAGAATAATTTCATGAATTACCTACTAAATGCGTTTTCAAAATCATTTTGATGGGTAAATGTGTGTACTAAAGTTGCAAAATACAAGAAAATTACCCACTAAATCGAGTAAAATGTATAGTCTGGTGGGTAATCAATATTTTGTCATCTGAAAGATAGAAGTTCATACTGTAAAAATAAAATTGGTAGCTGTTAGACATGATTTTACGTGTTTGCTCTCAACAACAAAGGAGTTGTGAAATCTGATATGATCCCCCTTAAGTAGACAGGGGGCATATCAATCACAACTCCTTTTATATACCTAAAAACTATATTAAATTCCTCAAAAGCATGACTTTTAATTAGCCAAAGTATCTCTTTAAGAGACCTTCGAATGCTTTTCCGTGTCTAGCCTCATCTCTAGCCATCTCATGAACTGTGTCATGGATTGCGTCAAGGTTAGCAGCCTTAGCTCTCTTAGCAAGATCTGTCTTTCCTGCTGTTGCGCCATTTTCTGCATCAACTCTCATTTCAAGATTCTTCTTTGTTGAATCTGTAACTACTTCACCAAGTAATTCTGCAAACTTTGCAGCATGCTCTGCTTCTTCCCAAGCAGCCTTCTCATAATATAAACCAACTTCAGGATAACCTTCTCTGTGAGCAACTCTTGCCATCGCAAGGTACATACCAACTTCTGAACATTCACCTTCGAAGTTTGCTCTTAAGTCAGCTAAAATATCTTCGCTAACTCCCTTTGCAACTCCTACTACATGCTCTGCAGCCCAAACCTTTTCGCCGCTCTGAACTGTAAACTTATCTGAAGGTGCCTTACATACAGGACACTGCTCCGGAGCTTTATCTCCTTCATAAACATAACCACATACTGAACATACAAATTTCATAGTCGATTCTCCTTTTCATTATTAAATTAGTAATTATTACTGTTTTTATGTTAACTTTATAACATACTTTCTCGTTATAGTCAATAGAATTTTATGGAGTTTATGGGGTCAGACCCCATAAAATTTCTATAAACTTTTGTCTCTTTAGTTTATACTTTTTTAATGGGGGCTGACCCCTTTTGCCCCTTTTACCTCTTTTGGTATCCCTTCGGGGCAGCTTTTAAACAAGCACTGCATTTTCCGTAAAAAAAAGTTGCTTTGCCTTCAATCTCTCCTGCAAATTCTTTTTCAGCCATATCTACAATTTTTTTCTCGTACATTCTGGTTTCCTCAGAAATTTCCAAATCTATTATTTTCTTGCAGTTTAAACATTGAAAATGGTAGTGTGGCGACACTCTTCCGTCAAAATGAACTGAACCGTCATCACACGGAACTTTAATCACACTCCCTATATCAACAAGCATTGATAAATTCCTGTAAACCGTTCCAAGACTTATATTAGGATATTCCTGCCTTACGCTGTTATAAATTGCTTCTGCTGTGGGATGATCTTGTCTTGATTGAAGGTGATTTAAAATGGCGTCTCTCTGCCTGCTATGTTTTATTATAGCCCTTCACCTCCTTAAATATTAATAATTTTTCTCGTTTTTATTAATTTTATATTATCATTGTTTTTTCTTCGGGTCAACAAAAAAGGAATCATTACTGATATCATTTCTGTTATATAAACAAAAGCTTGTCAGTAACAATTCCTTTTTATTACATTTATTATTGTTATTATTGTTTCAAATTCCTACTGTAGCTTGAACTTGCCAACCTGGCTGTTAAGCTCATCTGATATTGTCCTGTTATTTTCTGCTTTCTCGCCAATCTCATTAATTGACACCGAAAGTTCAACAGACATCTGAGTTACATTTACAATACCCTTGGCAGTCTCTTCTGCAGCTATATTAACCGCCTCAATTGCCTGTCCGATTGCATCAATATTAGCCTGCAGTTTCTTAGACTGTTCCGTAAAATGCTCCATAGTCTCATGGAAACCGCTTGCATCATTACTATATGCTTCGGATGTACTTTCAAGCTCCTTATATCCGCTCATGGCTGTTGTGTCCATAAACTCTATCATTATCTGAGCTTCTTTTGCAAGTTCATCAACTGCATTTATTACCTGCTCACTTATCGATTGAATCTGTGATGCAACATTGGCTGAGTTATTAGCCAGCTTTCCGATTTCCTCAGCAACTACTACAAAACCTCTTCCAGCTTCTCCTGCCCTTGCCGCCTCAATACTTGCATTAAGAGCAAGCAAATTAGTCTGCTCCGTTATCTCAATAATGTCATCTGTAAGGTGTCCAATCTCTGATACTGCTTTGGACTTCTCAATTTTGTCGCTAACAGCCTCTGCCATCTCTTTAGACTTCTGTTTTGCATCCAGAGATGCCTTTACTGCCTTCTGTCTTATTTCTTCTGCCTTAATCTGAGTTGCCTTAGCAGAATCATTACCTGCCATAGCTTTTGAATTAACCTCTTCAATAGAATTGCATACATCTACGATAGATTCGTTAATCTGTCCAATGGATGCTGTTGTTTCCTCCATAGAAGCACTCATCTCTTCCATTGTTGCTGATACATCATTAACGTTATCCTTAGCTCCACGCAGATTATCAACTACTACTCCTGATGATACGTTCAATTCATCTGCATTCTTAGAAATATTAAGCATAATATCTCTTATGTAAGCCAGAAGTTTATTCATGTTTTGAGCTATAAGCTCTGTCTCATCCCCCGAATTAACATCAATTACCTGAGTAAGGTCTCCCTCATTGCTGGCAAGCTCATATACTTTTCCGTTAACCTTGATAAGATTACCTACTATACTGTTAATAAGAACGGATAATATGCTGACTGCTATAACAACACATATAACTGTTATTATTATTGATAAAAATGAATTATTATTAATCTTTGTTGAAATGCTGGATGCATCATAATCACAGCCGAGAATAGCTATAACCTTACCACCTGACATGATCGGCACATAAGCTGAAATCAAACTGCTTCCGTCGGATTTAGTAATTTTATTCTCTGCGTAATCATTACCCTGCATTACCTGCGGCAATTCTGCAGCTGTCAATTCAAATTCCGTTCCGATTGCCTTATCTCCGGCATTCGGGTCAATAAGATAAGTGAGTTTGTCATCCTTTACCTGAAGAAGATAAACATACTTCATCTTACCTTCCTTCATCTCTGATTTGAATGTGTTAGAAATCGGTGTGTAACAGGTTGCCCTGGCATTCTTACTTATAAGCTCACTAACATTATCCACTGTAACATTTGATGCTATATTATTAGCTGTGGAAATAGCAGCTTCCCCTGCCGTCTCGATAAGACTGGTCTTCATTCTGAAACTAAGAATTGTTCCCAACGAAACGCAGATAAGAACAATTACAGCTATACTTGGGACAAGCATCTTAAACTTAATACCGAAGCGTCTGTTCTTATTCTTTGTTTGATTTTGTCCCTCACTATTTACACCTGCATTCTGTATTTTTTTTGCCTTCGGTGTCTTTGGTGTTTTCGGAGACTTTGGCGCTTTTGGTTGTTTTGGTGCTTTCGCCTTCTTTGGCTTTTTCGCCTTTACACTTTTCTTATTTTCATCTTTATCGGGAGTATCCAATTCGATAGATATAACATCTACGGGAGTTTCCATTGACTGCACTTTATTCTCTTCCATAATACAAAATATCCTTTCTGTGTATACTCTCTATATGCTGTACTACAATGTATATTAAATTAATACGCACCAGGATTAGTTGCAAATAACTAATCCACCCACCTATGACAATTATACTTATTTTTTAATTTTAATTCAACCATAATTTAACAATCCTTAATATTAAATTAACAAGTAAAATTCAAATCAAAAATTCCCCGGTCTGGGGTGACCGGGGATGAGTAGAGGGGATAGAAATATAGTCAAGCATAAAGATTTTGGAGATTAATCTTATATGCTTCTGTGCAATAAATCATCGGGATATATCCTATCGTTTTTTAACTAACCATGGTATACCTCAGTTTTTAATGATTATAGTTACTTTTTTTCATTAAAACAACAGAATTATTATCGTATTTCTCTATAAAATAAAGATTTTTTGTTATATATGTGAAAAAATTAACATCTTTAACCATTTAAATAGAATCTAATTAAGTATTTAAAGATATCTTTCTTCAAATTCTTCAACCGGGACAGGTTTAGAAAAATAATATCCCTGAAACATTCCACATCCCATGCTTTTAAGCTTATTTACCTGATCTTCTGTCTCCACACCTTCTGTAATAATTTTCATATTCAGTTTCTTTGCAAGATTTATAACTGTATCAATGATATTCCAACTTCTGTCGATATTTTCTGTTTTTCTAAGGAATCCCATATCAATCTTAAGAACATCAAGCATAATATCCATAAGCATATTTAAAGAAGAATATCCACTTCCAAAATCGTCCATTTCGATTTCAAATCCATAGTTTCTCAATTTTTGAAGCACAGCCAGCTGACTCTTTGCTTCATTCATAAGCACAGTTTCCGTAATCTCGATTTTTAATCTTTGTGGCTCTATTTCATACTTCTCAACAAGCTCTGTAAATGTTTTGTATATATTTGTGTGATAAAAATCTTTTCCCGATACATTTACAGATATATAAAAATCTTTTTTTCCTTCATCTTTCCATCTTTTCAATGTCTTAACAGCAAGTTCCCACACATAAAGGTCCAACTTGGTTATCAATCCTGTGTCTTCCAGGACTGGTATAAACTCCATAGGCGGAACCAGTCCTCTTTCCGGGTGTATCCACCTTACAAGTGCCTCCGCGCCTATCGCCACTCCTTTATCATCAACCTGAGGCTGGAGATAAATACAAAATTGATTATTCTCAAGAGCCTTGTCAAACTCACTGATTAGTTTACGTCTGTTAATCCGCTCCTGTAGCATATCATCGCTATATACGGCAAAATGCATATCATATCTGTCTTTAATAGAATCTATGGCAATATGAGCTTTCTCGCATATTGAGGAAATCTCTTCGGTTCTGTCTTTAATCTCATATAGGCCCACATATACCTGCATATTATACTGATCACTGCTAAACTGTTTCTCAAGGTTTCTGAAATAAACATCCATATCATTACTGTGATGATTTTTCTCAGGAATTAACATGGCAAATTCATCTCCCGATAATCTTCCATACACTCCATGAATATGACTGGTCTCTCTCATCATTTCAGCCTGTGCAAGTAAAACCTCGTTACCCTGCTTTTCTCCAAACATTTCGTTATAAAGCTTAAATCCGCCTATATCAGTACACATCATATAATATTTCTCATCAGGATTACTCTTGAGTTCTTCTTCTACTCTGTCAAAGAAATAAGCTCTGTTATATAAGCCTGTCAGCTCATCATGGGATACCTTGAAGGAACTTTTTTCTATACGTTCTGTTGTAATTCTTGAAACAGTTCCACCAAATATTATATATGAAATACTCCCAAGGCTGTTAAGGTAAACCATAAAAGATTTAAAAATATCAGAGCCTGTTATTATAGGCTGCATATAATCTGTTACTATCATTAAAGCTGTAAATTCAATGAACTCAGCAGCCGAGATAATAAATATGTTTTTCTTGTTCTTAAAAGGATTAAAGAAAATAAAAGAAATGGCGGCTGCCAGGTATAGTTCAAAATTATACTCCCACCCGAACAACACTTCATTTACTGCCACAAATATCATTATTTCAATGTGAGCAGCTATCACTATTACTCTAAAATATTCCTTGCTGTTAATTATAATCATCAAAGCATAAAATATTGTGCTGCACATACTCCATACCATGAGTATTACGTACTTATTTGCGGCAAAAATAACCGAAAGCAGCAGATGTAAAAGCAGACAGGCTACAAGTACACATTTAAATGCACTCTTCATATACTTCTTTTCAATATTATTCATTTATTTACCTCAAAATTTCATACATTTGTAAAAGTATTAGTCACAAACATCAATCTTATTTTATTATACATTTTACATAATTTTCAGGCAATAAAATTTATAAATAATATTGAGTATATGCTCTACCTGTATATGTCCCTTACTTTTGCAAGAAGTTCGCCCATTTTTTCCACTGCTACATCCGGTCCAACTATTTTAACCCTGTCATCCAGACTTATTATCCACGACAAAAAGACGTTACTCAATTCAACATCAACATGAATTCTGAAGTGTTCATCACCCGACGGAATTACCATAATATCTTTACCAAAGCGGTCTATGGCAACGCCTATCAGGCTGTTATGAAACTCCAACGTAACATTTACCAACTCACCGCTATACATACCAAATACTTTGCCTGAATATCTCGCCAGATCTATCTTTTCAAACAGTTCTTTTCCCTTCCTACTACTTTCCAGTATATTTAACTGGCGCATTTTATCCACTCTGTAATGTTTAAGGATTCCCGCAGATTCATCGTAGGCCAGCATGTAATAATTCTCGTTATCCCAAATCAATGCCCATGGTGAAATGTTATCTTTATTTCCGTTATTTTTTAACTCAAGTTCTTTCTTCATATTCCAGTCATAATATTTGAAGGAAATCGCTTTATTCTCATTAATAGCAATATTTATGAAATCGACATTATAATAAATGCTTTCATTCATAGTTTTAATTCTGTCCTGTACCAGAACCTGTCTGTTAAGCTTCCCTGCATCATATATGCTGCAAAACTGTTCTAATTTCTTTATTAATTCATCAGATTTTTTTCTTGTTATGAATTTAGACGCCTGGACTGCATCAACCAGAAGCTTCAACTCTGCTGTTTCAAACAAATGCTCATCAAGATAATAATAATATCCGTTTCTTTTTTTTACACCTTCTATGGCCATTCCGTATTCTCTAAGAAGCTCTATATCTGAATACAAGGTCTTTCTGGTGACCGGAATATCCCTTTTTTCAAGATATGAAGTAATTTCCTGCAAGGTGATTCCGTGCTCAACATCTGTATATTTCAAAAAAAGCTCCTGTAAATACAGAAGCTTTAATTTCTGGTTCTCCTTTTTCATATAGTATTCCCTCAATATCTGTATTTTACTTTTCTGCTAATTCCGCATTTTCTTATATATTTTACTTTTTCTTGGAAAATGTATTGTTAAATGCATCTTCTATAGATTTTCCCATTGATACAAACGCACTTTCCGCTTCCTTAGCGACCTTTACTGCCTTTTTATCCAATTCATTTTCCTTTACATATCCTGTAACCTTATCTGCTGCATTATTTGTAACATCTACAGCCTTGCTTACTCCATTAAGCACCTTGTCCTTATTAATAAATGGCATAATTATCTCCTCCTTTTTACAACATCTCCTCATTATCCAACTGAACTACAGCATTAAGTTTTCCCCCAGTTGAAAATGTGGTGATACATTTATTATTGTCACTTTGGCAGTTTATTATTACATTATCACCTTTAAGTATTTCTTTTTTATATTCAATTCTGATATTATTGAACTGAGTTCCTAAGTACATATCCTCAGGAATCACCTCATAAGCAAGTTTAAGATAACTTATGTTGTGCATATGTCCGTTATAATCCAAATCCCTTCGTTGAGGTGTGAATTGCATGAAAGGTTCATCACTAAGAACCGGAATATTTAACTTACCAATTTCCTCCTGAAATACCATTTTGTCCTTTTCAGGCTCGTATAATTTATCCACATCCTCTGTAAGCATCATCGGTCTTCTTTTATCAATGTCCATCAGTATCCATCTGGAAGAACCTATGACTACAACTTCCCCCTTTTCATTTACCAGTTCATAATCTCTATACGCGAATAATTTCTCACATTTTCTCGACCAGGTACGTGCCTCGATTATTTCATTATATGCCGGTCTTTTTATAATTTTCACTTTCCAGTCAAGAATAACCCAACCTTTTCTGCTTGTTTCAATATCATTAACGCCAAATCCCAGTGATTCCGAATGTTCTCCTGCAATATCCTCCATTATTGCAAGAATCTTATTGTTGGAAGCCATATTATTAATATCCAGGTCTTCCAATCCAATTTTAAATTTTGCTTTGTAAATCATATCTTTCTCTCAATTCCTATATTATTTTTATTGTTATTTTCTTGTTGTTTTCCTTTTGTTTTATGATTATATTATTTCTTCGTTTTAACCTTATTATTTTCTGGTGATGTAATTTTGTTGTTGTACTTAATTATTCTTTTCAGTTATCTTTATCTGATTACAGATATTATACTATATTTTTTAAATTTAGCATAAAAAAACTGACTTTTTTATTGTTTTTTTATATCTTCAGCATTATAACTCTTTAAATATCAATAACATTACCGGAATATATGCCAAATATACCGAAAATGTGGCAGATTACGCCATAATCAGACATAATTTATATGTACTATCATTTATAACCACAATATATTGTGGTAAACGTTTCACGTGGAACAAGAAACGTATGTTCGTTATAGTTGTTGTATTGATAAAATCTGATATTAAATATCTTTAACTTTTGTTGTATTGATATATAATTTTGAACTGAGTTCAGTTTCCTTATTTAATGTTTATGAGCGTATGGTCTTGTGTATTTTGTCTTAATTCCTGAGTAACCATTATTGAACTGAGTTCAATTTCTTTACAAGGATATTATTTGTTTAAATTTATATGTTATATTCTCCATTTCTACAACTTGCTTACACCCAAAGCATATTATCCCATACTGAATCATCATTTTTTCTTTTTTATTACATTTCATATCCAATTTCTTCTCAGAATACTCTTCATAATATTTTATTTTAATATAATATTTTAATATAGCATTATGTCTTAATTTAAATTGCCTTTAGCCTGTCATTATCCCCTTCTCTAATTATACTTATCATTATTTTTCTTCTCTTTATATACTCTTATGATTTATATTAGTATATTTTATATTTAAAATACTATTTTGAACTGAGTTCACATTTTTAATCACAGTTCAAAGTTTAAGGTTATAATTTAAGAACATATATTATTTGCCAGTCAATATTTTGCAGTAGACAACAGAGCTAAAATACCCAAACTATAATTTGAACTCAGTTCAAAATAATTATTTCGTTGTTGCACTGCCAAATGTAATGAATAATCCCATAAAATCTAATTAAAATTTCTTGTAATATTTTTTAATTATGAACTGTAATATTACATTAAACATTTATTATAAATTGAACTGAGTTCATTTTTTTGCAAAAAATCGGAAAAATCATTGAAAGAAAGAATATTTGATGTATAATACAAATATAATAGATAATAAGGAAGGATTGCTATGTCAGAAATAATAAGTCTTATTAATGAAAAGGGCGGGGTAGGAAAGTCTTCCTCTGCCATAACGATTTCTCAAATATTAGCCATTTCCGGGTATTCCATACTGATAATTGATCTTGATCCTCAGATGAACACAACAAAAATGTTTGGAAAAACCGATGAAAGTGCAGATATTGATTACGAACAGTTGTTCTGCTCAAAGCTCGAATCAAAAAAACAGGTTGAATCTTTTATATTGGATACTGAATATGACAATATTTCCATTCTTTCTGCATCCAGAGAGTTAAACAATCTCATTTATAAAATCTACGATAAGAGCAAAGAGGCCAACGTTGAGCTGTTTTTCAAGCATAATCTGAATTTTCTCAAGGATGATTATGATTACATAATAATAGATAATTCACCGTTCAGATCATATCTTACAACCTGTGCAATGTGCGCCAGCAACAAGATTATAACACCTATTTGCGTGGACAATTTTTCATATGACGGTTTAATGTCTTTATTCGATACAATTGAAGAATTAAACGACAAATATGCCTTAAACATCGAATTTGCCGGAATGTTTATGACAAGAGTAGCAGGAAGAACAACTTTGTATAAACAAATGTATGAGAGCTATGAAGATATGTTTGGTGATAAATTCCTTCCTGTTTCCATAAGAAATTGTATTGCTGTTAATGAGTCAAATACACTGTTTGAGCCACTTCTTACTTATGATAAGAGAAGTACAGCTACCCAGGATTATATTGAACTGGTTAACTATCTGGGTCTCATGGATAACAAACATTATCGCGAATTAGCTAAATTTCTGAAGGGAGAGAAGAAATAATGGCAAAGAAATCGTTCAGCGCCGGAACAACTAAAACCGGTATTTTAAACAATGATGGTGGAGAAAAATTAAGAGAAATCCAGGCAAAATCATTATACAACTTCAAATATATTCCAAAAGATAAGATTATATCCAACCCTAAAAATGAGATGTACTCACAGGACGGAATAGAAGCTCTTAAGGAAAGTATTTTAATTAATGGTCTAAGACATAATTTATCAGTTATATATGACTCTGATAAGGATAATTACAGACTTGTTTCCGGAGAGAGAAGGTATCATGCCATAAGCATGATGACCGAAAAAGAGTATAATTCTCTGTTTCCTGCGGGAATTCCATGTAAGATAGAGAAGTCGGATATAACCGAGATTGACGAGGAAATAATGCTTATTTCCGCCAATCATGATGTGAGAGAAGCCTCAATGGAAGTAAAAAGATGGGAAGTTAGCCGTCTTAAGGAATTATACGAAGCCAAAAAACTCAAGGGAGAAATTAAGAATATAAATGCGGAGATTGCTAAACAGCTTAATATCTCAGAACGTCAAGCAAGGAAGTATACTACCGCAGAAAAGCTTATACCAGAATTAAGTGAATTATTAAATTCAAATGGTATTGATCTTAACCAGGCAGATAAATTCGGTAAATTGGATGAAGATGCACAAAGAAGCATTTTAACAGTACTTCAGAACAACGGAAACATTGATAATGCCGAGTTCCAGTCAATCAAGAAATTATCTGAAGAAAGAGCTAAAGAAGCGAAAAAATACAGAGAAGAACTGGAACTTGCCAATAAAGAAATAGAAGAGAAGAATAAGATTTTAGAAGTTCTTGAAGAAAAAATCGAGGCAATAAACAATTCATCTCCTGAAGATACAAAAAAAGTCAATGTAGAAGAGCAGCTCCGTTTCATGACAGAAGCAAAGAACAAGGCTGAAAAAGAAAAAGCCCGTCTTGAAACCAACATGGAAAAAATGAAACAGATGCAAAAAGAAAGAGAGCAGAGAAAAACACCAATTTCTGATTCTGAATTAAAACGTATTTCATCTATTGCAAAAACAGAACAAGCATTAATTCTTTTTGAAAATAATTTTGATATTTTGAAAAATAACAAATCTGTTATAAAAAATGATGCCGACTTAAGAGTAAGAGTAGAAATTCTTAAGCAACGTTTGGAAGATTTGGTTGAATCGCTTTAATTTCCAAAATTAGACATTTTTCGATATAAGCAACAAATCTGTTATAAGAAATAAAAAAACCTCTGTATGCTCAAAATACGAGGTCGAATTTTGACGGTGATAATTTTAAGGATTATTTTTTTGAATTTTCACCGTCATTTTTTACAGATAAAACAGGTACTGTATCGCTTATTATCGCACTTTTATAGCCATGAATAATATTCTCATTTTTATTCATTAGTAATATATTATCTCAATTAACCTGAATCTTAAGGTTATGTCATTATAAGATTTTTAATTTCTTATTACATCAGTTTGTTTCTAACCAGATAAAATCCTATAAATATTAAAATGAATGATAAATATTGTAAATATATATTTCTAAAAATAGTAATACATAACATAATTAAACATATATTGATAAAAGAAAGTTTGAAAAGAGGCATTATTTCAAGGTTTGGTGGATACTAACCGGTAAATATTTTTCATTTTGGTCGTTGAATTTAGAGAAAATCGTGTTATTTTTTTTATCTATTTGGATATTTTCTTTCGTAATCTAGAATATTAAATTCTAATTCCGGTTTTTTATTTTCTATTTTTGGTCGAAAATAATATTAATTTTGTCGAAAACTTTCCAAATGTTAATAAAAAAATCCTCAAAAAACTGTAAAATTATATTTAAATTTCATCATAATACTAATTTTTACAATTAAAATTAAGGAATTTTAATAAAATAGACGTGACTTTTGAAAATAAAGACTGAACAAAGAGGAAATACGAGAGAAAAAAAGAAAAAATGTAAAAAGAGAGCAGCAAAAAAAGGCTGTTGGTTATGCAGCCTGAGAAGAAGTATTCAGTTCAGCTCTTATAAATGAAGTTACAAGACCGGGAAGATTATTAATGTGCTTGTCATATAAAGTATACTGCTTGTAAATAGCCGAAAGAGCATTAATGACTAAATCATAGGAATAATGAACCGCGATTGTAGCCAGATCTTCAAGATTAATCTTAGAAATAGAAATTAATTTGAAATCCTTCACCGGTATTTCCAAATCAAAGAATTCCCTGTATTTATCAGGAAGAATTCTCTGATTGTTAACTTCCGGAATATATGAATTAAAATCATATACAAAATCACGGAAAGAATTAAAATATTCATTTTCCAATAACTGTTTCTGGGTTTTAGCCAGATATTTTGTATTAATTTCAAATGTAATGGATTTATCGTTCACAGTAACATCAAATATTTCTGAAGGTTTAACAACAGATTTTTTAATTATGCAAGGTTTGCAATAGGATGGCAGCATGTGTCTGATTTCCTTAATTGTTTTATGGTCTATACTCACAATGCCTTTAAGTGCTGGTTCATCAAGGCTGATAAGCTCTCTTAAAAATATTCTAAGTGTAACAAGGGAATCAACCTCAATTATCTTGTCCATCAAATCTTTTGACAGCACTAAAAAACCACGACCGTTCTTATTGGCAGGAAGATAATAATTTTCATAGTCATTAAGAATTAGTGTGATTGTGTATGTATCAGTTTTTGAATAAGATATGTAGGTAAAACGTTTAAGAATCTCAAGATTGTTCCATATTGTTTTGATATTACAATGAAGCTTCTCTGCAAATGTCCTAACATCCAGATTCTTCATTATTCCAAATCTGTCAGGATGAAAGAAGTGGAGTAGTAATAATAATTTTAATGCATTGTTCTTAAGCATAGGCCTATAACCATAACGGTTCCTCTCGTTATGGTATATTTTTTTAATTACAGTCTTTTGGGTGAACATCTTATGTGGACAATTACTGCACATTGATGCTGCATTTTTATAAATGTCACTATTCTGGTCAAAGTTCTGAATCAGAGCTTTATATTTACAATTAGAACATTCGCT
>JAUNPK010000028.1 GCA_030536855.1 Eubacteriales bacterium | reverse complement strand
AATATCGAGAGCCTGAAAGATTTTGACTATATGCCTGACTTAACCCTGTTTTATCAACAACGGCGGATTCAACAATCCACAGTAATCTGATTTAAAGAGATTACATATCTTATTTAAAATCATAAAATTTCTCATATATGCAGGCATATTTATAAAAAATATGCTTGCATATTGTTTTTATATATGATATTCTTAACAAGTTGTGAAAAGAGATGGTCCTCTGTTGTATAGATATACATTAAGAACATCGAAATAATAAGGAGGTCACACATGAATACAATTATTAAGAACATTGAAGATGCACAGCTTAAGGCTAACGTACCTGAGTTTAGCGTAGGTGATACAGTAAAGGTATCAGCTAAGATTAAGGAAGGAAACCGTGAGAGAACTCAGATTTTCGAAGGTACAGTATTAAAGAAGCAGGGCACAGGAGTTCGTGCTACATTTACAGTTAGAAAGATTTCTAATGGCGTTGGTGTAGAGAAGACTTGGCCATTACATTCACCTATCGTAGAGAAGGTTGAAGTTGTAAGACATGGTAAAGTTAGACGTGCTAAGTTATTCTACTTACGTGAGAGAACTGGTAAGTCTGCAAAAGTTAAGGAATTAGTAAAATAATTAGCAATAATTAGATATAATTTCAAAACATGATTTAATAAGCATTGCACGTTATTGTGCAGTGCTTATTTTTTATGGTATAATCTATAAGATTGAGTTTAAAGCTAAGGATGGATGTGTTATGAATTTATTCCAAAGAAGATATCAGGAAAATACAACATTGTTGAATATATGCAAATATATATGTGATGTTATTATAGTTATTGTTTGTGCATATGTTCTGGTTTCATTTTTATGTTTCAGAACTACAGTAGTAGGCAGCTCAATGGAAAGCCAGATAAATAATGGAGATACTTTGATAATAAACAAATTTGCGTACTCTGTTAAAAATCCCAAAAGATTTGACTGTATTGCCTTTGAACCGGATTCCATCAGTTCATCAAAAGTATATGTAAAAAGGATTATTGGACTTCCGGGTGAAACTGTTCAAATTAAAGATGGAGCTGTATTTATCAATGGTAATAAATTAGAGGAAGATATCACTGACATTAATATACTGACAGCAGGTGTTGCAGCCAATGAAATAAAGCTTGGGGAAGATGAATATTTCTGCCTTGGAGACAATAGAAACAACAGTGAGGACAGTCGTTTCTCAAGTATTGGAACTATAAAAAAAGAACACATAATCGGAAAAGCATGGATGATAATAAGTCCTATAAATCATCTAAATTTAATATCCTAATTTATGATACAAATATACAAAACATTTATATAAAAGGAGAATTTTTTTCATGGATTATCAATGGTACCCTGGTCATATGACAAAGGCCAAAAGAATGATGGAAGAAAATATAAAATTAATAGATCTTGTTATTGAGATTGTTGATGCTCGAATACCTTTAAGCAGTCGTAATCCGGATATAGATGATTTGGCTAAAAATAAAGCCAGGATAATAATTTTAAATAAAGCGGATCTTGCAGATGAACGAATTACAAATCATTGGATTTCATACTTTAACAAGAAAGAAATACTTTGTCTTAAATCAAATTCAAGGAACAGTAGTGATATTAAGCCTGTTAATAACCTTATTATGGAATCCTGCAGCAAAAAAATCGAAAGAGACCGGGCAAAAGGCATTCTTAACAGACCTGTAAGAGCAATGGTAGTAGGAATTCCAAATGTAGGAAAATCAACATTTATCAATTCATTTTCAGGAAAAGCAAGTGCAAAAACAGGTAACAAACCGGGTATAACCAAGGGAAAGCAATGGATTAAACTTAACAATAGTGTGGAACTGCTTGATACTCCCGGAATATTGTGGCCTAAATTTAATGATAAAGAAACCGGTAAGAAACTGGCAATGATAGGTTCCATGAATGATAATATTCTAAACGTAGAAGAGCTATCATTGGAAATAATAAAATACATTTATAATAATTATCCTGACAATATTATTGAAAGATTCAGCCTTAATAAATCAGAAGTAGAAAACAGTTATGACGAGAACAGCATTAATCCAGAGATGTCAATACCATTATATATTATGGAGCAGGCTGCAATTAAAAGAGGTTGTATCAAAAAAGGTGCACAGCCTGATTATGAAAAGGTGTCTAATTTGATTCTGGAAGATTTCAGAAGCGGAAGACTTGGCAGAATATCCTTAGAAGACACAACAGAGTTATAATCATATTACACACGAGTTATCAGGTAATTTAAAGGAGTAAATGAATGAGTACTGCATCAGAAGAAAGAACTGCTAGGAAAGCATTAAAACTTGAACAGGAAAAGAATCGAATAGAACAAATGTGTACTTACGAAAAAGAGTATTCAACATTTGCTAATATATGCGGAATTGATGAAGCCGGAAGAGGTCCTTTGGCAGGTCCTGTTGTTGCAGCTGCTGTAATTCTTCCCAAAGATTCAAGAATTCTTTATGTTAATGACTCTAAGAAACTCAGTGAGAAAAAACGTGAAGAACTCTTTGAAGTAATACAAAGAGAAGCTGTTAGTATTGGTGTTGGCATTGCATCGCCTCAACGCATTGATGAAATTAATATATTACAGGCTACGTACGAAGCTATGCGTACCGCTATTAATAACCTGGATGTAAAACCCGATATATTACTTAATGATGCCGTAACCATTCCTATGGTAGACATTAAACAGGTTCCTATAATAAAAGGTGATGCTAAAAGTCTTTCTATTGCATCAGCAAGTATTATAGCCAAAGTAACCAGGGATCATTTAATGTATAAGTATGATGAAATGTATCCTGAATACGGATTTGCAAAGCATAAGGGATACGGTACCAAAGTCCATATGGAAGCCATAAGAGAATTTGGCCCATGCCCGATACACCGACGCACTTTCATAAAGAATATATAAATCTATTTTCTTTGGTTGCTGTACATCATAGAAATTTTCATAATCTAAATAATTTTCATAATTTTAATAAAAGGTGACTATATGGCAATTAACATTTCTGATTTTTTTAAAAGTACAATACAGCAGCCAAATCAACAATCGGATAAAACAGGAGATATTACGTCTGCAACTCGCAATTCTCTGCAAAATTCCGACTTCAAATCCTCCCTTTCAGGTAACACAATTTTACAAAACATGCTTGCAGGAGATACCTTTACAGGTTTTGTAAAAGAAATAAATAATAATTCCGCTCTTATAAGTATGGCCGATGGTTCCTTCATCACAGCCGTATTAAAGGAAGGAGCTAATATTAAAGCCGGAGAAACTGCTACATTTATGATTGAAGAGAACATAAACAATCAGATATCAATAAAAGCAATGCAGCCGGATGACCAGCAGACGGTCTTGATTTATAAAGCTCTTGATGCCTCAGGTATACCGGCCACCGATAGTAATATTAATATTGTAAAAGAACTTATTAATCTTAATATGCCAATTAATTCGGAAACTATTACAGCAATGTCCAAATATTGTGCTAAATTTCCTGAAGCTAATATAAATACCATAGCCAATCTTTTAAGACTGGAAATGCCTGTAACACAAGAAAATATTATGGAATTTGATGCTTACAGACAATTCAACGGGCAGTTAGAAAAGAATCTGTATACATTAGAAAATAAGTTAAATACAGATATTGCCAATTATGTCGGAAATGGTTCACGGGAAATTTTTGTAAATTCTTTCACCCAAGTGATTGATAAATTATACGAAGGTATCGAAAGTGCTAAATTTGAGCTGACACCGGAAATAACTTCCCACATAACAGAAACCCTAAAAGAATCATTATCCAGTTACATACCGGAATTAACTATGGATTCGTCCGTGAATTATGATGACATCAATATCACAACAAAGGACCTTATAACCAAGATGTTATCAGACAGTCTTAATAATAAGGACTCAGAAATATTAAAGTCAGATTTCTTTAAAGACATATTACATCAGGTTATAAATGAAACTATGAAATTAACCCCTAAGGATGTGGTCCAATCAGAAAATTCTATTAACAATTATTATAAACGTATTAGGAAAAATGTAGACGAAGCACAGGATATTATTGCAAAATCAGACTTAAAAACAGATTTTACAAAAGGAATGCAGGATATAAAAAGTAACATTGATTTTATGAATGATCTTAACAAAAACATGACGTACTTTCAGATACCTGTTAAATTTTCTGAAGGTGAAGGTAATGGAGAACTTTATGTTTTCACGAACAAAAAAGCTTTGTCAAAAGGCACTGACAACATAAGCGCCATGTTACATCTTGATATGGAGCATCTTGGTCCAATGGATGTTTATGTCAAACTTAACAATAAAAATGTATCAACAAATTTTATGTTGGAAAGCGAAGAAATGCTTGATTTTGTTTACAAGCACATAGATAAACTTAATAAAAGACTTGAAAATCTGGGGTATTCAACTCATTTTGAAATGAAGGTATCAGATTCTCAAACCGATAAGTTTGATTTTGTTACTGACTTTGTTCAGGGAGATATAAATAAAAAGAATAATGGACAATATATACTTGATGTTAAGGCGTAAAATTAATTAAAAAGTAATTACGAAACACTGTCAATTTTAATTAATATAGAGAGGTATCCAGATGGAAAATAAAGATGAATATAACACAAAAAAGCCTAAAATAGCTGTCGCCCTTGAATATACTCCCGGAGAAGAGGCTCCTAAAGTTATTGCATCCGGCAAAAGCTTTATGGCTGAAAAGATTATTGAAAAAGCTAAAGAATCAAATGTTCCCACTTATGAGGATAGCAAGCTGGCAAATACTCTTTCAAAATTAGAAATTGGTGAAATGATTCCACCTGAATTATATACCATAGTGGCTGAGATACTTGTATTTGTAGATGAAACAGATAAAATCCGTAGCAAAGCTGGAAAATAGGAATAAACAAAATAGGAAAATGCATGAAGAATAACAGACAAACAGGAAGTGATTATGAAAATCTTGCCTGTAACTATCTTATTAAAAATGGATATGAAATAATCGAGCGCAATTACAGGTGCAAAACGTCAGAAATAGATATTATTGCCAAGAAAGCTAATTGGATAATATTTATAGAAGTGAAATATCGAAGCAGCAGAGAATATGGTATTTCACTTGAAGCTGTTAATGCAAGGAAGCAGATGAGAATAAGAAAAGCAGCGGAAATTTATCTTGTCACCCATTACAAGCGTATGGATATTCCCTGCAGATTTGATGTTATTGGAATAGATGGTGACAAAATAACCCACATAAAAAATGCATTTTAGCACATTTCCAATGAAAGGAATAAAATAAGCCAAATGAAATCTTTAAAATATATTGATAACAGTAAATTTTATAGAGAACTACCCGTTGGAACAGTAACAGATTCTACAAGACTTATAAACAATAACGGAGTTTATTACATTGAATTTGTTCCCTTTGATAAATTTCCCTGGGTAAAATCAGCATTTTCCACAAGACTTGGGGGAGTAAGCAATGGGATATACAGTTCCATGAATTTTTCCTTTGACAGGGGTGATGACAGAAATAATGTTCTTAAAAATTTTGACTTATTTACAAATGCTATAGACATCACTAAAGACAAATGCGTATGCTCTAAACAGACCCATACCACAAATGTAATGAGAGTGGATTGTTCTCATCTTGGTATGGGAATAACAAAAGAGCGCAACTTTGATAATATAGACGGACTTATGACAAATGAATCCGGGGTATGCCTTGTAACATCCTTTGCGGATTGCATTCCCTTGATTTTTATTGATCCTGTAAACAGAGCTGTTGCATCCTCTCATTCAGGATGGCGTGGAACAGTTAACAATATAACCGCAAACACTCTTGAACTTATGGCAAAGGAATTTAACACAAGACCGGAAGATGTCAGTACCTTCATCGGTCCGGGTATCTGCATGGATTGTTACGAAGTCAGCGAGGATGTAGCCATTGAATTTAGCAATGCATATTCTTCACACGAAATAGATCATATCCTTTCGAAAAAAAATGATGATAAATATTTACTTAATCTTCCTATGGCAAATTATTTCAATATGTTAAATTCCGGAATAAAAGCTGAAAATATTAATATCTCGGATATATGCACCTGCTGTAACAGTGATATATTATTTTCCCATAGGGCATCCATGGGAAAACGTGGGGTATTATGTAACTTTATATATATAAAGTAAAGAGGGAGGGGGTCAGACCCCCTCCCTCCTTATATTTATTTAACCTGTTCTTTTTTATATTTTTCTCTAAGCTCAGCTTCTTCATCTGCAAGTTTTTTTCTGCCTTTTTTGCCCACATTTGAAATTATAACCAGAAGAAGTATTAATATAACTATAGGTACTCCAATAGTTATAATATTGGAAACAATCTCACTAACCACAAAGTTTTCAAAGATTGATTTCTTTACTTCTTTGTATTGGGCGCTTTGAATAATAGATGTAATCATGTTGTCCATATCAGAACTAACAATGTTAGCCTTTGACTGAACAGCATAAGTATATATATATCCTCTGATAACAGTATAATATTTTCTAACATATACAGTTACATTGTTGGAAACTGATTTTATATCTGTAACAAAATATTTTATACCATTAATTTCCTTTATCTGTGAATCTTCCAGTGTTTCCTCAATATTATCATTATTGATAGATTTCTGGGAAGATACATATTCCTTAAACAAATTATTAATTTCATCATCATTTATTTCATTAAAATTACTTAATGAATCAGATGCTTTTTTTCCAAAAACAGCAATTTCATAACTAACATCTTCCGGTACAGCTTCAAGAAAAATATTATTTGCCACCATACTGGAAGTGAGTACTGTAGCATCCTCAACTCCAAGCTTATCAAGATATGAATTATTATTAGTTGTACTTCTTGTAAAACTTATTAATTCCTTTGGAACATCTATTATCAGGTCAATTTCTGAAAATTTAAAAGTATTATTATCTGATGCAAATGTATTAACAGGACTTATCATTCCGGTTAAAAATATAATAACAGTGAGAAATGCAGATGCAAAAACAGACCATCGTTTCTTCATGAAAAAACCTCCAAAAATATAGCATTTATAACTTTGAGTATAATAGCATAGCGCTTTACAAAAGGCAATTAAATTGGTATTATATTCTAGATTATGTATGTAAATTTTTTATAAATTCATTTGAAATGAGGTAAATTATGAGTAAGCCAATCGTGGCTATTGTAGGTCGTCCAAATGTTGGTAAATCGACTTTGTTCAACGATCTTGCAGGCCAGCAGATTTCTATAGTTAAAGACACACCCGGTGTCACAAGAGACCGTATATATGCGGAAGTGACATGGCTAAACAGATCTTTCACCTTGATTGATACAGGTGGAATCGAACCGGATACTAATGATGTTATACTTGCACAGATGCGTGAACAGGCTGAGATTGCCATTGAAACTGCAGATGTAATTGTATTTATTACAGATGTTAAACAGGGACTTGTGGATTCCGATGCCAAAGTAGCAGATATGCTTAGACGTTCAAGAAAACCTGTAGTTCTTGTTGTTAATAAGGTGGATAATTTTGATAAACTTATGCCAGATGTATACGAGTTCTATAATCTTGGCATAGGCGATCCAATACCAATCAGTGCAGCTTCCAAGTTAGGCATTGGTGATATGCTGGATGAAGTAACGAAATATTTCCCGGAAAACTCAGACAGTGTAGAAGAGGATGAACGACCTAAGATTGCCATTATAGGTAAGCCAAATGTAGGTAAATCTTCAATTATCAATAAGCTTATGGGAAAGAACCGTGTTATTGTTTCTGATATAGCCGGCACAACAAGAGATGCTATTGATACAGTTGTAACATACAACAAAAAAGAATATGTTTTTATTGATACAGCAGGTCTTAGAAGAAAGAACAAAATAAAAGAAGAACTTGAAAGATATAGTATTATACGTACAGTTGCTGCCGTTGAAAGATGTGATATAGCTATTCTTGTAATTGATGCCAATGAAGGTGTTACGGAGCAGGATGCTAAAATAGCAGGTATTGCCCATGAAAGAGGTAAAGGTATAATTATTGCTGTTAATAAATGGGACTCTATTGAGAAAAACGACAAGACTATATATGAATTTACAAGTAAGATTAAAGATACTTTGTCCTTTATGTCTTATGCAGAAATAATATTTGTATCTGCTGTTACAGGACAAAGACTTAATAAACTGTACGAGCTTATAGACACAATTATAGACAGCCAGACATTGAGAATTCCTACAGGTGTCCTTAATGAAATCCTTACTGAAGCTGTTGCCATGAAACAACCACCTTCAGATAAAGGCAAGCGCTTAAGAATTTATTATATGACACAGGTTTCAGTTAAACCTCCAACCTTTGTTATGTTTGTTAATGATAAAGAGCTCACTCATTTTTCATATACAAGATATATCGAAAACAGAATTCGCGAGTCCTTTGGTTTCAGAGGCACATCAATAAGATTTATTAACAGAGAACGCAAGGAGAAAGAATAATGCTTCAAAGAGTTATATGTCTTTTATTAGGATATTTTGCAGGATCTTTGGTTCAGGCAGGATTTTGGATTGGAAAATTCAACCACATTGATATAAGAGAGCATGGTAGCGGTAATGCCGGAACCACTAATACAATGAGAACATTGGGCAAGAAAGCCGGTTTTTTGACTTATTTTCTGGATATGTTTAAAGCCGTACTTGTTGCTATAATAATTCACTTTGTCTATGGCAATAATACCGGAATCGCTGAAATGATTCTGATTCTTTACGGTGGTTTTGGAGTTGTGCTTGGGCATAATTTTCCATTTTATCTTAAATTTAAAGGCGGAAAAGGAATTGCAGCTACATCAGGCGTTGTTATAAGCCTTTTTCTGTTTCCTAAATATTGCTTTTTATTTACACTCTTAGGTATTTCAACATTTGCACTTGTAGTGATAATTTCAAAATATGTTTCATTAGGTTCTCTTGTTGGAATTGCAGGATTCTTTATTGAATTCGTTATATGGGGACAGATTGGATTTCTTCCTATTCCACAAGATCAGCTAATTGAAAGTTATGTTGTAGTATTTCTTTTTGCTGCCTTAGGATTCATAAGACACAGCGGTAATATTTCCCGATTAATAAAAGGAACCGAAAGAAAGATTGGAGAGAAGAAAAATAATGGCTAAAATTGGTGTAATGGGTGCCGGAAGCTGGGGCCTTGGACTTGCAATATTACTAAATAATAACGGACATGATGTAACAGTCTGGTCTGTATTTCCAGAAGAAATAGAACAGTTAAAGAAAGAGCGGGAGAATAAAAAATGTCTTCCGGGAGTAATACTTCCTGATTCAATTCATTTTGATGCAAATACCGAAAAAGTAATTAATGAAAATGATGTTTTAGTTTTGGCAGTTGCTTCACCTTATACAAGATCCACTGCAAAACTTATGGCTCCTTATGTAAAGGAAAACCAGTATATAGTTAATGTAGGTAAAGGTATTGAGGAAGCTTCATTAAAGACATTATGCGAAGTAATCGAAGAAGAAATACCTCAGGCTGTAGTAGCAGTACTTTCCGGCCCAAGTCATGCTGAAGAAGTAGGAAGAGGAATTCCTACCACTTGCGTAATCGGAACTAAGAACAAGGATGATGCTACATATCTTCAGAATATATTCATGAGTGATGTGTTCAGGGTATATATCAGTCCTGATGTTTTAGGTATCTGCATAGGCGGTTCCCTTAAAAATGTAATAGCCCTTGCTGCAGGTATCGCTGATGGTCTGGGTTACGGTGACAATACTAAAGCAGCTCTTATAACCCGTGGTATAGCTGAAATTGCGAGACTTGGAATTGCAATGGGAGCAGATGCCATAACATTTACCGGTTTATCAGGAATCGGTGATTTGATTGTTACTTGTGCAAGTATGCATAGCCGTAACAGAAGAGCAGGTATTCTGATTGGTAAAGGATATAGCAAAGATGAAGCAATGGCTGAGGTCCAGATGGTTGTTGAAGGTGTATACAGTGCTAAAGCAGCCTATGCATTATCAAAGAAATACAATGTCGAAATGCCTATAGTAGAACAGGTTAACCTTGTTTTATTTGAAGGAAAATCTCCTTCTGATGGTGTTAAAGATCTTATGCTTAGGGATAAAAAAATCGAATCATATGATTCTGAATGGAACTAAATGTTTTCAGTAAGATAATAGAGGGGTGAGATATTATGGCACATTTAAAACATTTAAACAGAGCATATATGTCAAAAAGATTGAAAGATGCTTTGGAAACATTTGAAGAATACAGATATAATTTTATTTGTGCTCCTACCGGATACGGCAAATCTATGGTTTGTCGCACGTTTTTTAAGAACAATCCCAAGTTTACAATACTGTGGATTGATGCAAACACCAAAAAAGAAATGTTCTGGAGCAATCTTTGTAATGCCTTGAAGATTGTAAACCCTTCTTACTCATCACAGCTTTCACTTATTGGATTTCCGGAAAGTGAAGATGACATTAATAAAATAAAAAATATTCTTTCATCCTTTCCGGCAGAGAAACCTCATGTCATGATTATAATTGATAATTTTGATAGTTGTATGAATGACATAATATGCAGGATTATATCCACATGTTATTCCGATAATTCCATGGGTATAAGATATGTATTTAATATTAGCGAGATACATAATCCTGATGTTATCAATATAATCACAAAACAGGAAACCGGCTTTTTAGGAAAAGAATTATTAAGATTTGACCATGAAGATATATATGATTTCTTCAGAATGAATGAAATTATTATTGACAGAGAAACCGCCAAGACAATTTACAATGAAACTCTTGGATGGCCTTACGTAGTGGAATTATACGTGGAATACAACAAACAGGGAAATAATTCAGTTATATTGGACAAATGTGATGAATTTATCAATACAAATTTTTGGTATAACCTTGATGATGCACATAAAGATTTCCTGTTAAATCTTTCTATCTTTGATAAGTTTACCACCAGCCAATGCATGGCCCAGACCTTGCTTGATGAGCATACTTGTCTGTTATATCTTAGAAAAACACCAATAATTGAATATGATTCTCATAATAAGGTTTACTATTTTAATCCGGTATTCTTACATTTTCTCAAGGGAATATTTAATCAAAAGCCTTTGAGTGAAATAAACGAAGCAACTCTTAGAGCTGCCAATACATACCTTAGCAGCGGTAATTATTTTAATGCAATAAAGCTTTATAACAATTGCGGTGAATATGAGAAAATATACACTTCTAATACCACATTGCGCAGTATATACGGATATATTATCAAAGAAAATAAGGATTTATTTTTTGAAATAGCTAATCATTACTGGGAGACAGACAAGCACGGTAATTATAAATTTTCCATTATTATATGCTTTATAATGTTTATGTATAATGAGAAAAATACCATGCAAAGTCTTATGAAAGATATTTATAACGATATTGAAAACGATGACTCCCTTAATGATTCTATTAAAGCATCCCATTATGCAGAATTAGAGTTTATTAACGCATTTTCATCTTATAATGATTTTGCAAAAATGAATGAATCATTCAAAAAGGTTGCATCCATCACAAAATCTCCTGTAAATACGTTGGCAGGACAGTATCCTTTTACCTTTGAATGCCCGTCTATTATGTCCATGTATCATAGGAAATCGGGTGCACTTGATGTTGAAATGTTAACCTTAGAGGATTGCGCTCCAAACTACTATCGAATAACCAACGGACATGGTAAAGGTTTTGAAGCACTTATGAAAGCAGAGGTGTTGTATAACCGTGGTGAAATTGAAAGTGCTGAAATTCTCTGCCATAAAGCAATATACATGGCCGACAGCAGAAATCAGCACAGCATTTATATAGCTGCAACATATATACTTGCGCTCATTTCCATATATCATGGAGCTAATGATGCTTATAAGGAATATATGAACAATATGACCCGTAAGCTTGACAGTACAGATTTTGTTTCAAGACATATGGGAAAAATGGTTGATTTGTGTAAATCATTAGTTTTCTCTAATCTTGGAGAACCTGATAAGATTGCAAACTGGCTTAAGGATGAGAAAAGTATTGAAGATAACACTAATTTCCTTTCATTAAGCTTCATCAATATCATTTTGGGGAAATATCTGTTACTTACCGAAGATTATCATCATTTTCTCGGAATAAGCGGACAACTTCTTGGACTTAGTAAAGTATATTCTTATATTGTTCCAAGAATTTATACTTACATCTATCTTGCAATTGCCAACAATGAAATAGGGGAATATGAAAAAGCTCACAAATTTTTGATTGAAGCTATGGAGTTAGCAATTCATGATAAATTGTATATGCCGTTTGTACACAATTATTCATATATTGATTCCTTGTTGGATGAATCAGGTGTAAGTAAGAATATGTCAGCCTTTGTTAAGAACATACATAAACTTGCAAGAACATACGAAAAGGGCGTAAAGACCATTAAAAAGGCAGGAAGACTTCTTGCTGATTATGGACTTACAGTAAGAGAAGCTGATGTTGCAAAACTTGCAGCTCAAAGATTAACAAATAAAGAAATTGCAGAACAATTATTTATTGCTGAAAGTACTGTTAAATCTAATATGAAAGTTATATTTAATAAACTTCAAATTAACAGTCGTTCTGAATTAAAGAACTTTTTTGATTAGTATTATTAATAGCAGGCACAAACCCAATATGCACTTAAAAGACGCGCAGAAATGGAGATTATAATGAGAGTAATTGCAGGTACCGCCAGAAGCCTTCCGCTAAAAACAATAGAAGGCACAGATACAAGACCTACTCAAGACAGAATTAAGGAGACATTATTCAATATACTACATTCGGATATTGTTGGATGCAGATTTCTGGATTTATATTCAGGCAGCGGCGCAATCGCAATTGAAGCATTAAGCAGAGGTGCTAAAGAAGCAACTCTTGTTGAGATTGCCAAACCTGCCGTTTCATGTATAAAAAATAACTTATCCTTTACACATCTTAATGATAAAGCCCAGGTTATGGAAATGGATGTTTTGTCTGCCATCAATCGTTTAAAAGGCAAAGGGGTATATGATATAGTTTACATGGATCCGCCTTACGGAAAAGATTATGAAAAAGACGTATTATCAGCCCTGTCCGTTTCCGATATCATTGATGAATATACTAATATAATTATTGAGGAGAATATAGATTCAGAACTTGATTATATTGAATCCTGTGGTTTCCTTGTTAAGAGAGTTAAAAGGTATAAAACAAATAAACATATATTCTTACAATTGAAGGGGAGTGTTTAATTTTGAAAAAAGCTATATATCCCGGAAGTTTCGACCCGGTTACACTTGGACATCTGGATATAATTAGAAGATCAGCCAACTTAGTAGATAAATTAATAGTAGGAGTACTAAATAACAATTCTAAATCACCATTGTTTTCAGTTGATGAACGTGTTAATATGTTAAAAGAAGTTACAAAAGACATTCCAAATGTTGAAATTTTAAGTTTTTCCGGCTTGTTAGTTGATTTTGCAAGACAGCACGAAGTTCAGACTATAGTCAGAGGCTTAAGAGCCGTAACAGATTTTGAATATGAATTAGCCATGTCTCAGACCAACAGGGTTGCAGCGCCGGAAATTGATACTATATTCTTGAACACCAGTCTTAAATATGCCTATTTAAGTTCAAGTATTGTAAAAGAAATGGCAATGTACGGAGGGGATATAAGCAAATTCGTTCCTGCTGAAATTATCCATCTGGTTTATGACAGATATGGTATAAATAAAAATAGTTCTAAGGAAAAAGGGGAAATGTAAAATGAGTAGAATCGAACAGTTGATTAGTGATATTGAAAGTTACATTGACAATTGTAAATATCAGCCATTATCCAACAATAAGATTATTGTAAACAAAGAACAGCTTGAAGATATGCTGGCTGAGTTAAGACTCAAGACTCCTGAGGAAGTTAAGAAATATCAAAAAATTCTTAGCAACAAGGATGCAATTATTGCTGATGCGAAAGAGCAGGCTGAAGCCATTATTAATGCAGCTCAGATACAGACAGAAGAACTTATTAATGAACATGAGATTATGCAGAGAGCTTATGCACAGGCTAATCAGCTTATAGAGCAGGCAACTGCACAGGCTCAGGCAATTCTTGATAATGCCACTGAGGATGCCAATAATATTCGTATGAGCGCTATGAATTATACTGATGATATGCTTGAAAATCTTCAGATGATTATCGAGAAATCAATAAAAGATAATAAAGAAAAGTATACATCACTCCTTTCCGGCCTTGAGAATGTTCTTTCAATTGTTAACAATAACAGAAGTGAGCTCAATGCCACAGAGAATGATGTAGATATTGAAAATGAGAATGTCGCTGAAGGAACATCTAATATTACAGAATAATTAATAACACAAATATCATAATACATATATCATAATTGATGAAATCACCAATGTAAGAAGTGTAAGCATTAATTTTTGATATATGTATTTTTTTATGTTTAAATTATCACTGCCAACAATACCTATAGTCTGCATAAGTGTGGATACTCCTCCCCATGCATTTATTGACATTAATATAATATATTTTAAAGAATCATTTTCCATATAACAGCTAGTCATATATAATCCGTTGGTAATTTCTATAAAACCACATATAATACAAGTTATAATTCCATTATTAAAAAAGCTGCATATTAATGCAGATACACAGGAAAATATAACTATATAACCACATAATTTTAGACTGTTGGTTATGGCTGCATTCAAAGACTTATCAAATACAGTAATAAACTTATCATTCATCCCATCTTTAATATTATTTTCCAATTTAACAGACTCATTTTTTCTTCCTATTCTTTCCTGCATATAGCCTTTTGTTATATTTATAAATAACAGTATTATTACCGGAAGATATGTACAGACTATAAATTTCATATAATTAACAGATTTATTTAACAGATTATAGTAAATGTAATTTATAAGAAAAGATGGACTGGTTATATTACAGTACCCAATAATGTTATCTATAATATTATTCATAAATTTAGCATCTGCCATACTCTTTTTATTATTTTGAGTATTATTTTTACTATTATCTAAAGATTTATTCAGCTCTGATCTCATTCCTATACAATTTATTGCACCTATAGGGAATCCGCATAATATACCTGACAAAATGATATAAATCAACCCAATTTTCCTGTTCGGTTTCACATAGTGGTTAAGGCATCCTGTAATTATAAATGATATAAACAATCCGGGAATAACCTTATAAAACCACAGTTTAATCCCCTCAACTGTAGCATTAAACATTAACCGTGGAAATATTAAAACCAATAACAACAATAATAAAAGCAGAATAGTATACAGTGATTTTTTCATTTTTTATTTTAGTTTATGCATTACAAAATCTTAATAGACATATCCTGTATAAAGCATTTGAAAAATATAAATTAATTATCTCAATATGAAGAATACCCAACTTAAAAAACAACTTTATATCCTAATGGTATTGTTTATTTTCACAACATATTTTCTATGTTCTATAAAAAAACACTCGTTATTATCCAACATAGAAAGCATCAGTATTAATAGTGATGCTTTCAGGAATTATACAGTAAATGTATCTATGGAAGATATCAGTTCAAAAGCCGAATCTCTAAACACTTCTCCCTGCGATTTATTAACAGTTTTATGTTTTATTACCAAATGTAATGTACAAGAAGAAGACCTTAATAACATAAATATCAATAATTTCAACCGATATAAGAATTACATTGTTCACAAATACCATGAAAATTATAATGAAATCAATAACTTTATCTGTGGCAATATGAATGATTTTAAATATTTTCCTATAGCTGCATCAATTAATAATTCACCCTTTGTGTCTTTCGATGATTCCTGGGGAAACTCAAGAACTTATGGTGGAGAACGCACTCATGAAGGTGCCGATATTATGGCTTTAACAAAACAAGATGGATTATATCCTGTACTTTCGGTATCTGACGGAACAATAAAAGGTATCGGATGGCTAAAGCTTGGTGGCTACAGGGTAGGAATATCCTCCCCATCAGGCATTTATTATTATTATGCCCATTTGGATTCTTATGCAAAAGACTTTAAAATTGGTGATGAAGTAAAGGCCGGGGACATTATAGGTTATATGGGAAGTACCGGATACAGTGAGGTAGAAGGTACCAAAGGAAAATTTGATACACATCTGCATTTTGGAATATATACAACAGATAAGGATGGCAATGAAATTTCCATAAATCCATATTATATACTTAAAGGTATTAGTGACAAATTACTGTATTATAACTATTAATTATGGTATAATGAAATGTAAATCTGAGTATTAATACTTATTTTCGTTATTTGGAAAGGAATATTAATTATGGAAATACAGATGTGGAAGGAAATACTCACACCTTATGAGCTGGCTGTAGAAGAATTACAGTTAAAATTCAATCATATGATAAAGGAATACAGACAAGCAGGTATATATTCTCCAATAGAACAGGTGCTTGGACGTGTAAAATCTATATCCAGTATAATACAGAAGGCACAGAAACGTAATATTGATATAGATAAAATTGAAGAAAATCTTTTTGATATTGCAGGTATTCGTCTTATATGTCAGTTTACTGACGATATATATAATGTTGTAAATCTTATCAAAAACCGCAGTGATATGGAAGTAATATCAGAAAAAGACTATGTTAAAAACATAAAAGAAAGTGGCTACAGAAGCTATCATATTATAGTAAAGTACAAGGTAGAAACTGTAAAGGGAACCAAAATCATTCCCGTAGAAATTCAAATTAGAACTCTTGGCATGAACTTTTGGGCAATTATTGAACATTCCCTTCAATACAAATATGACGGCAATATCCCTGAACATGTAAAAAGCAGACTTTCTGCTGCTTCAGATGCCATAATCACTCTGGACAATGAAATGTCCAGCATTCACGATGAAATTATTGATGCCCAGAATTTTGTAACAATTAAGGCTAACATCGTTACTGAGATTCTCACTACAATCCAGAGTCTATATAAAGTTGCAAATAAGCAGGAAATTATAAGTATTCAGGATGAATTCTATGAAATATATCAGAATGGAGATCTTGCAAAACTTCAAAGATTTGCAAGACAGCTTGATATTATGGCTGAAGATTACCGTGCACAGACCATACAATAATCTTTATTAATAATACTACTAATAATACAACCGGAGGACAATATGAACTTACCTGAAAGCTACCTTGTAGCTATGAAAGATATGCTTAAAGATGACTTTGACGCATATCTTGAAAGCTTTAACAATAAAAGACTTTATGGTTTGAGAGTCAACAATTTAAAAATATCTACAGAAGATTTTCTAAAAATATGTCCTTTTAAACTGACTCCAATACCATGGATAGATAACGGCTTTTACTATGAAGAGGAGGACAAGCCTGCAAAGCATCCATATTACTTTGCAGGACTTTATTATATACAGGAACCCAGTGCAATGACACCTGCCAATGTACTTCCTATAGAAGAAGGAGATGTGGTCTTTGATATGTGTGCTGCACCTGGAGGAAAATCCACGGAACTGGCAGCCAAATTAAACAATACCGGTCTGTTAATAACCAATGATATCAGTAATTCAAGAACTAAGGCACTTCTAAAAAATGTAGAAGTTTTTGGTGTTTCCAATATCTGTGTTCTCAATGAAGACCCTGCCAGAGTATCTTCTAAATTTTCGGAATTTTTTGATAAAATACTGATTGATGCACCCTGCTCAGGGGAGGGCATGTTCAGGAAAGACAACAAGCTTATCAAAGCATGGGAAATGAACGGCCCCAAAATTTACAGTGCTATTCAAAAAAATATCATTATTCACGGTGCTGATATGCTTAAACCAGGGGGAATGATGCTTTATTCAACCTGCACATTTTCACATCTTGAGGATGAGGAAACTATTATACACCTTCTCAAAGAAAGACCTGATATGCATCTTGTTGACATAAAGCCTTATGAAGGTTTTAGCCCGGGATATGTGTATAATGAAACGGATAAATCATATAATCTGGATAAATGTGTGAGAATTTTTCCTCACAAAATGATGGGAGAGGGACATTTTGTGGCACTCCTTAAGAAGGATAACCCTAACGAATATGACAATTCCGTTAAATATATTAAGAATCCGTTAAACATGAAAATCCCTGAAGAACTTAGAGAGTTCCTCACACACATCAGTATGAATATTGATGAAAAATATATCAATATAAGAGACAACCGTGTATATGCCGTATCAAAAAATATGATTGATGAAAAAGGGCTTAGAATCATCAGAAACGGGCTTCTTCTGGGTGAACTAAAAAAGAACAGATTTGAACCAAGTCAGGCACTGGCCATGGCATTAAAAATGGAAGAGTATGACAACTGCATAAATCTTTCTTTATCTGATATGCGTGTTGAAAAATATTTAAAGGGCGAAACCATTGATATAGATGATTACAATGATACATCCGAGGCAGGATGGACACTTGTATGTGTAGATGGTTTTCCGTTAGGTTGGGGAAAGTCCAACGGAAGTTCTTTAAAGAATAAATATCTGTCCGGATGGAGATGGATGTAAAATTTTAACATATGATTGAGGTATCAAAATATTATGTTCATTAGACTTGATAAATATCTTGCAGATATGAAGTTTGGAACAAGAAGCTCCGTAAAGGAGCTTATCAAGGGAAAACAGATTTCTGTCAATGATGTGATAATTACTAAACCCGAGACAAAAATCAACACTGATAAAGACATAATCAGTGTTTCCGGCAATGTAATCGGATATTCCAGATACGAGTATTATATGCTTAACAAACCGTCCGGTGTTGTCTCCGCTACAACTGACAGCCATGATAAAACAGTGGTAGAGCTTATAGCAGACAGCAGCAGAAAGGATTTATTTCCGGTAGGAAGGCTTGATAAGGATACAGAGGGACTTCTTCTGATTACAAATGATGGAGAATTATCCCATCAGCTGCTTTCTCCTAAAAAGCATGTTGATAAAACCTATATTGCTGATGTTGCAGGAGTTATATCCCAACATCATATAAATATGTTTAAAGAAGGTTTAAAAGTTGACAAAGAATTCACTGCAAAACCAGCCAGATTGAATATATTAAATTACGACAAACTAAATGATACTACAAAAGTAGAAATCACCATATACGAAGGAAAATTTCACCAGATAAAAAGAATGTTTGAAGCAATCGGTTCACGTGTGTTATATCTGAAACGAATTTCAATGGGTTCTTTAATTTTAGATAAAAGCTTAAATCCCGGAGAATATAGAAAATTAAGCAGTGAGGAAATAAACAGTTTAAAAAAAGAACAGACTAACAGGAATGAGGACTGACATGATTAAAGATTTTCTTCCAATTTCAAAAGAAGATATGAAAAAAAGAGGATGGGAACAGTGTGACTTTGTTTATATAACAGGGGATGCTTATGTGGATCATCCTTCTTTCGGACATGCTATCATCAGCCGTATTTTGGAATTCTATGGTTATAAAGTAGGATTAATTCCACAACCTGACTGGAAAGATAAAGAATCCATAATGAAACTAGGAAAACCAAGATTGGGATTTCTTGTTACAGCAGGTAATATGGACTCAATGGTAAATCATTACACCGTAAATAAAAAACGAAGACAAACTGATGCCTTTTCTCCAGGTGGGAAGATGGGATTAAGACCTGACTATGCCACTGTAGTCTATTGCAATCTTATTCGTCAGGTATATAAAGACAGCCCTATTATAATTGGGGGAATAGAAGCTTCCCTGCGTCGTCTTTCCCATTATGATTATTGGTCTGATAAAGTTAAGCATTCTATACTTATCGATTCCGGAGCTGATATAATTTCTTACGGAATGGGAGAACACTCAATTATAGAGATTGCAGATGCTTTAAACAGTGGAATCGATATCAAAGACATAACATTTGTTAAGGGAACTGTATATAGAACAAAAACTTTGGATAATCTGTATGACTACATTGAGCTTCCTTCTTTTGATGAAATTTCAAAAAACAAAAAGACCTATGCCCAAAGCTTTGCAACACAGCATATCAACACTGATCCATTTTCAGCAAAAACACTTGTTGAAAAGGTAAAAGAAAAAATGTATGTTGTACAAAATCCTCCGGCTCTCCCTCTGACTACAGATGAAATGGATGATATTTATTCATTGCCATATATGAGAAATTATCATTATGTCTACGAAAAATCCGGCGGTATTCCTGCTTTATCTGAAATTAAATTTTCCATAACAAGTAACAGAGGTTGTTTCGGCGGTTGTTCATTCTGTGCACTTACATTTCATCAGGGCAGGATTATTCAGGTAAGAAGCCATGAATCCATATTAAATGAAGCTGTGGAAATGACTAAAGATCCTGATTTTAAAGGTTATATACATGATGTGGGAGGACCAACTGCCAACTTCAGACATACCTCCTGCAAAAAACAGTTAACAAAGGGCGTTTGCACTAACAGACAATGTCTTTTTCCTAATCCCTGCAAAAATTTAACAGTGGATCACAAGGATTATATTAGTTTGCTTAGGAAGCTGCGTAATATCCCTGGGGTTAAGAAAGTATTCATAAGATCAGGAATAAGATTTGACTATTGCATGGCAGATGCTGATGATACATTTTTAAATGAACTTTGCAACTACCATATAAGCGGCCAGTTACGTGTGGCGCCGGAACATATATCAGATAATGTTCTGAAACTTATGGGTAAACCTTCCAACAACGTATATGAAAGTTTTCTCAAGCGCTACAGAAAAATCAATTCAAAAACAGGAAAAGAGCAGTTTGTGGTTCCGTACCTTATGTCCAGTCATCCCGGTTCCACAATGAAAGAAGCTATAGAACTTGCTGAATATATACGTGATTTAGGATATATGCCTCAACAGGTTCAGGATTTTTATCCAACACCGTCAACAATGTCCACAACAATGTATTACACCGGATATAACCCTGTAACTATGGAAAAAGTATATACACCGGTAAGCAGTCATGAAAAGAAAATGCAGCGGGCATTAATACAATATAAAAATCCGGAAAATTATGAGCTGGTGAAGGAGGCTCTTATATCCAACAACAGAACCGACCTTATAGGCTTTGGAAAAGATTGTCTTATTCCGCCAAGACTTATAAAACAGAGTTTTTCTTCCCATAACAGAAGTGAAAAGAAAAATGTAAACAACAAGGACAAAAGAAAAAGTAACGAAAAAAACAACAGCAAAAATACTAGTTTAACTAACAATAAAAATAACAGTAACAGAAAAAGTAAGATAAGTAATAAAAAGGACAGACGCAATAATGAAAAAAACAGAAAAAGGTAATTACGGATATTTAGGATATAAAAAGAAGCTTAATCTCATAATGACAATTGCAGCATTTGCCGTTGTATTAACCGTACTGGTCCTTGGCATCATAATATTCAAATCCAAGACCAATTATATGACTGTACTCTCGGTGGTACTTGTCCTGCCTGCTGCCAAAATTGCCGTATCATACTTCGTTCTTATTCCACACAAAATATGTCCTAAAGAACTCCATGAAGCAGTTGAGAATAATAAAGGCAGCCTTTTATCTGTATATGATGTGGTTGTATCCAACAGCAAAAGCCCTATAGGAGTATGTGCCATGGTTATCTCTGATTCCAATATTGCAGCCTTGACTCTGGATAATAAAGCTGATAAAAAAATGTTTGAGACAAGTCTTAAAGAATTTATGAAAAATGACAAGCTGTATGTAAATGTAACACTTTATGATGACGAAAGCACATTTTTAAAGAGAGTAAAGAATATGTCCGAAAATTTCAATTCTGAAGATACTGATAAAGTAAACAGAGCCGGATATAACAGGGACAGCTGCCTTAATATGTGTTTATAATAACGTTTATAATGATATGAAAGAGGTATATGAGTGAAGGAACTTATAATAGACAAATATTCGCAGAATCAACGTCTGGATAAATTTCTGCAAAAATATCTGTCAGGTGCAGGTAAAAGCTTTATATACAAAATGTTGAGAAAGAAAAATATTACTCTAAACAATTCCAAAGCAGACGGAAGCGAAAAGCTTGTAATGGGAGACTCTGTTAAAATCTTTTTTTCAGATGAAACACTGGAAAAATTTACTGAAGGAAGTTTGGAAGATTATTATAAGAGCATATACAGAAATCTTGATGTTATATATGAGAATGAAGATTTTATATTCGTTAACAAGCCTTCCGGTTTGTTATCACAAAAAGCTGAACCCAACGATATCTCTCTTAATGAATTAATAATTTCTCATCTGCTTCACAATAACTCAATAACCTACAGTGACCTTAAATCATTTAAACCCGGTGTTTGCAATCGCCTTGACAGAAATACAAGCGGAATAGTAGGTGCAGGTAAAACGCTAAAAGGGCTGCAGGATTTATCAAAACATTTTAAGGACAGAAGTATAGGAAAGTACTATGTGTGCATTGTTAAAGGTGTGCTTAAAAATCGAGAAAGAGTTGAGGGGTACCTGCTAAAAGATAATAATCTCAATAAAGTTGACATTAAGCCTGATTTAACCCGGAAAGAAATTGAATCCGGTAATTACCTTAACATTATTACTGAATATATTCCTGTATGTTCAAACAATAATGTCACCTTGCTTAAAGTACATTTGATAACCGGACGCAGCCATCAGATAAGAGCTCACCTTGCAAGTCTTGGTCATCCTTTACTTGGAGATTACAAATATGGCAACAAAGCCTTTAATGAATCATTTAAGAAAATATATGGTGTAAAAGATCAGCTTCTCCATTCTTATGAACTGGATATACCTGAATCAAATATCCATATATATGCAGATATTCCGGAAATATTTAAAGATATACTTAAAGGAGAACATTTATGGGAACCTGGAATTCAAGAGGTCTTAGAGGATCTACATTAGAAGATTTTATTAATATGACCAATGAAAAATATCTTGCAAACCATTTAGCTCTTGTCCAAAAAATACCCACACCTATTAAGCCCATAAATATAGAGCAGGAGACAAGACGAATAACTCTTGCCTACTTTGACCAGAAAAGTACAGTTGATTATATAGGTGTGGTTCAGGGGATACCTATATGTTTCGATGCCAAAGAATGTGCAACGGATACATTTCCCCTTCAAAACATTCATCCTCATCAAATTAACTTCATGAAGGAATTTGAAAAGCAGGATGGAATATCATTTATAATTATTTATTTTACTGAAAGAGATGAGTTTTATTATTTACCATTTTCTGATATAATAAAGTTTTGGGAGAGAGCCGAAAACGGCGGAAGAAAAAGTTTTACTTATGATGAAATAGACAAAAGCTTTCAAATCCACTCAGCCAAAGGTGTTTTAGTCCACTATTTGGAAACTATCAACAAGGATCTGAGTAATCGAAGCTGATATATAATAACGGGAGGCAGCTATGGATATAAATTACATAGAAAAATACGAACTAATTGACGGATATGCTATTGTGGATAATGATTTTTCCATAATAACCGCTAATGAAAATATGTATAAATTTATAGGCATTTCTACAAAATATACTGTTACGGACATAATCCATCAGGTTGATATCGATGATTTTATTGATATTGCCAATACCTTAAGAATGAATCAGCAGAAGTCAATTGTGCTCAGAATGAAGCGTGTGGATAATTCCTACAGATGGGTACTGGTGGATATAAAAAGATGTCTTATTAATGAAAATGCTGAAACAGAATATCTTGAACTGAATGTTAACGATATATTTGCCTTAAAAAAATATAATTCTTCACTGCAAAATACCATTACTTCCTTCAGGCATATATTAGCTATGGATGATGAACTGTTTTATGTTTATGAATACAATGATGAATCATTCACAATGTATCGTTTTATTGATAATGAGATGAATGTTATCATTTCCAAGCCTCTCGAAGATGCATATAAATATCTGATTGAAAAGAACTATATTCCAAGAGAGTATATTAGTGAATACCAGGCAATTATAAAAGATATTATTGATGGTAAAACAATGTACAGCCACAAAGTACATTACAATGTATGCAATGATGATAATATAAAAACAAAACTCACAATACTTAAGGGTTCCACTTTATATTCAGAAATGAAGCCTTCTCGTTCGGTGGGAAGCGTTAAAATAATTGATAGTGATGATAGTTTTTCAAGAAACACATTTGATTTTGCTTATCATTCATCTAACTTAAGCAGTATAGATGACTTTAAAAAATACTGTCTTGACAATGTTAAATATAATCCTAACTGCAACCTTACCTTAATCAGAATTAATATTTCCAATTTGGATGAATATAAACTGGACAAGGGCTTCGTTGCAGCAGATGAAATTATAAATATTTTAAAAAACACAATTCAGAAGGTAGTTGAATACAGAGGTATAATTACAGCTATTGATGATAATGAATTTGCCATTGTTGTTAAAAATATTAATAAAGAAGTAGAACTCAGAGCTTTCCTTGAATACCTTAGAACAAGAATCTCATGGCAATGCAGGTTATATGACAGCAATTATAAAATCGAGTTTTCTATAGGAATTTCCAGATATCCTGACAACGGAACAGATTTGAAACTATTAGAAAAAAAGGTTAACCGTGCCATAGAAATAGCAAAGGAAAAGGGCGGAAACAGATACATTATCTTCAAGGAAGCATTACATAAACTTAATGATTAAATATTTAAGTTTGACAATAATTACCGGTTTATGTATAATCTCTTTATCATTTTACCATATTAGCACTTTACCATAATAAAGTAACGCTGCTGATTTTATGATTTTTACACTATTATATTTGAAACTTTTATTAAAGCATTTTATTACATTTTATTGTTACAGAGGTAGGTTATGAAAAAAGATTTATTACACACACCGGAAGGTGTAAGAGACATATACAGCAGAGAATGCGCTGAAAAGAAGGTTCTTGAATCCAGATTACATGACGTGTGTAAACTGTATGGTTATAACGATATCCAGACACCTTCAATTGAATTCTTTGATGTTTTCAACAAAGAACGGGGAAGTGTTCCTTCCAACGAAATGTTTAAACTTTTTGACAGATACGGAAACACCCTTGTTTTAAGACCGGATATGACACCATCAATAGCAAGAGCAGCAGCAAAATACTTTGAAGATCACATTCTTCCAATTAAGCTGTGTTATGTGAGCAATACTTTTGTTAATGTAAGCAAATATTATCAGGGAAGACTTAAGGAAAATACTATTATTGGAGCGGAATTAATTGACGATGATTCTATTGATGCTGACTTTGAAATAATCTCAATGGTTATTGACTGTATGAAAAATTCCGGTCTTAAAGAATTTCAGGTAGAGCTTGGAAATGTAGGATTCTTCAACGGTCTTCTCGATGAGGCGGGAATTGCCGGAGATGACTACGAAGAATTACTTTCTTACCTAAATGAAAAGAACTATATCGGTGTGGAGGAGTTTCTTAACTCACTTAATATTGATAAAAAAATAGCCAAGGTATTACTTGAGCTTCCTCAGCTTTTTGGTTCTGTTGATGTTCTTGAAAAAGCAAAATCACTTACATCTAATAAAGAATCCCTGTCAGCAGTGAACAGATTGCTGCATCTTTACGAGCTTTTAAAAATCAAGGGATATGACAAATATGTATCATTTGATTTAGGCGAGTTAAGTAATCACAGATATTATACAGGTCTGATTTTCCACGCATTTACATTTGGAACAGGTGAGCCTGTTGTCAGCGGTGGAAGATACGATAAATTACTTGGACAGTTCGGATGCGATAAAGCTTCCATTGGTTTTTCAATAACCATTGACAGACTTATGGCCGCAATAAGCAGACAGAATATAGAAATTCCTGTAGATTACAACGGAACTTTAATTGTTTATACACCTGAGAAACATGTAGAAGCTGTAAAAGAAGCTGAAAAACTTAGAAATCAGGGTATAAATGTATGTATGATAAGAAATAACGAGAATAAAATTAGTGAGCAGTATGAAGAATATGCAGCAAATTCACAGTTATCTGATGTTATTTACATAAAGTAGGAGGCACTATGAGATATATTACTATAGCATTAGCAAAGGGAAGACTCGCAAAAAATGCATTGGAAATTCTTGAACATGTAGGTGTAACATGTGAAGAGATGAAAGATGAAAAAACCAGAAAACTTATTTTTACAAATGAGAAACTGGGGCTGAAATTTTTCCTTGCAAAGCCATCGGATGTTCCTACTTATGTAGAGTATGGTGCTGCAGATATAGGTGTTGTAGGTAAAGATACTCTTCTTGAAGAGGGACGTTCTTTGTATGAAGTATACGACCTTAACATTGGCAAATGCAAAATGTGTGTATGCGGTCCTGCATCTGCTAAAGAAAAACTTATGCATCATGAGCTGATTAGAGTTGCATCAAAATATCCTAACATAGCGAAAGATTATTTTTACAATAAAAAACACCAGACAGTTGAGATTATCAAGCTTAACGGTTCAGTGGAGCTGGCACCTATTGTGGGTCTGTCTGAAGTGATTGTTGATATAGTGGAAACAGGAGCCACATTAAGAGAAAACGGGCTTGAAGTTCTTGAGGAGATTTGTCCTCTTTCAGCAAGAATTGTGGTTAATCAGGTAAGCATGAAAATGGAAAATAAAAGAATTACTAAGCTGATTAACGATGTTAGAAATTATATGGAGGCGGAAAATGAGAATCGTTAAATTAACACAGGAAAGCAAGAATAACATTCTTGAGAATTTATTAAAGAGAAGTCCTAACAGCTATGGAAAATTTGAAGATGCCGTAAACAATATTCTTCTTGACGTAAAAACACGTAAAGATGAGGCTTTATTTGAATACACAAAAAAATTTGACAAGGCGGAAATTAACAGTTCCAATGTTATTGTCTCAAAAGAAGAAATTGATAGAGCATATACTTTAGTTGATCCTGAGCTTGTAAATGTAATCAGAAAAGCTCTTAAGAATATTAAAGAATATCACGAAAAGCAGAAGCAGTACAGCTGGTTTGATTCAAAGCCTGATGGCACTATACTTGGACAGAAAATTACAGCTCTGGGACGGGTAGGTGTTTATGTTCCGGGAGGAAAAGCTGCATATCCATCCTCTGTTCTTATGAATGTAATACCTGCCAAAGTTGCAGGTGTTGAACAGATTATCATGTGCACACCTCCTGACAAGGATGGTAATGTGTATCCTACAACTCTTGTTGCAGCTAACGAAGCGGGAGTTGATGTTGTATATAAGGTTGGTGGAGCCCAGGCAATCGCTGCAATGGCTTACGGAACAGAATCAATACCAAAGGTAGATAAAATCTGTGGTCCGGGTAATATATATGTAGCCCTTGCCAAGAAGGCTGTATTTGGATACGTAAGTATCGATTCAGTTGCAGGTCCAAGCGAAATTCTTGTTATTGCTGATGAAACAGCAAATCCAAGATATGTTGCTGCTGATCTTTTATCTCAGGCAGAACATGATGAGATGGCTTCATCTATTCTTATTACAACAAGTGAAGATATTGCCAATAAAGTATCCCAAGAGGTAGACAACTTTGTAAAAGTACTTTCAAGAAGAGAAATTATTCAGAAATCTCTGGATAATTATGGTTATATTCTTGTTGTCAAGGATATTGATGAGGCGGTTGATGTTGCCAATGAAATAGCATCTGAGCATCTTGAAATTGTTACTAAAGATCCGTTTACGGTAATGACAAAGATTAAGAATGCAGGTGCCATATTCCTGGGAGAATACAGTTCAGAACCTTTAGGGGATTATTTTGCCGGTCCTAATCATGTTCTTCCAACCAACGGAACAGCTAAATTCTTCTCACCGTTAAGTGTGGATGATTTCATTAAAAAATCAAGCATAATATCATATTCAAAGAATGCTCTTGAAGCTATACATAATGATATAGAAACATTTGCAACAGCAGAGCATCTTACAGCTCACGCAAATTCAATTGCAGTGAGATTTGAAAAATAATATTATAAAATACATTTTAATAATGACTGAATTTAAATATCATCATATAAGCACAACAGAATTGTGAAAGAAAGGAAGTTATATATGGCAAATCAGGAAATTAGACAGGCTACAGTAAACAGAAAAACATCTGAAACAGATATTTCCTTATACTTAAAGCTGGACGGCAAAGGGGATGCTGACGTAGATACAGGCATCGGTTTCTTTGACCATATGTTAAAGAGTTTTGCAAAGCACGGATTATTTGATTTAAAGCTTAAAGTTACCGGTGATTTGATTGTAGATTGTCACCACACAATTGAGGATGTTGGAATTGTTCTGGGTGAAGCAATAAAACAGGCTCTTGGAGATAAGAAATCTATTAGAAGATATGGAGACATTATGCTTCCAATGGATGAAACTCTTATACTTTGTGCAATAGATCTTTCCGGACGTCCTTATCTTGTATTTGACAGTACATTTTCTTCTAATTCTGTTGGATATTTTGATACACAGATGGTAAAAGAATTTTTCTATGCTGTTACTTATAGCGCAGGTATGAATCTGCATATAAGAAAAATGTCAGGTGAAAATGACCACCATATAATTGAAGGCATGTTTAAGGCTTTTGCAAAAGCTTTAGACGAAGCTACAATGAAAGATCCAAGAATTAAAACAATTCTTTCTACGAAAGGAAGCTTATAATGAGACTATATCCCGCAATTGATATTAAAGACGGAAAATGCGTACGATTAAAAAAAGGGCTTTTTAACGAAGTTACCGTTTATTCTGACAAGCCTTATGAAATCGCAGAAAGCTTTGAAAGAGACGGAGCACAATTTATACACACAGTAGACCTTGATGGAGCACTTAAAGGGCGTGGTGTCAATGCCGAAACCATAAAGAAAATTGTAAACAGTGTTAATATTCCTGTACAGATGGGTGGAGGAGTACGAACTCTTGACAATATTAAAGAAGTTCTTGATCTTGGTGTTTACCGTGTAATAATCGGTACTAAAGCTGTAGAAAACCCTGATTTTATAAAGCAGGCAATAGAGCAGTTTGGTCCTGAACATATCGTTGTAGGTGTGGATGCTAAAGATGGTATGGTTGCTATTGAAGGTTGGGAAAAAGTTAGTGATAAGACAGCTCTTTCCTTAGCCCTGGCAATGAAAGATATGGGTGTACAAACCATTGTGTATACTGATATTTCCAAAGATGGTATGCTTTCAGGTCCTAATGTAGAACAGACTAAGCTTCTTTCTGATAAAACAGGCATAGATATTATTGCTTCAGGAGGAATGAGCTGTATGGACGACCTTACTCATATCAATGATGCAGGTATACATGGTGCAATAATTGGAAAAGCTCTTTATGAGAAGAAAATTATATTAAAAGACGCTGTTAAACATTTTGAATCCGGATTTTCCGTTTTAAAATCAAACTCTTTAGAGAAGGCTAATATGTCTTTTAATGAATTTAAGCTTAATGAAGACGGGCTTATCCCTGTTATAGTTCAGGATTATGTGAGTAACGAAGTTCTTATGTTAGCTTATATGAACGAAGAAGCATATACGAAAACCCTTGAAACCGGTGTTATGACTTATTACAGCAGGTCAAGACAGGAACTATGGGTTAAAGGCTTAACATCCGGTCATTACCAGTATGTCAGTTCCTTAGATATTGATTGTGATAAGGATACCATACTTGCAAGGGTAAGACAGGTAGGAGCAGCATGCCACACAGGAAACAGAAGCTGTTTTTACAGAAATCTCAAAGTATGGAACAGATAATTACAGCATTTTATGCAGAAAGATGATTTAACATGAATATAAAATATCTCATAACTCAGGTTAATAATCATACAGTCTGTGCAAGATACGATAATACCAACAACAACTGCCACTATCTTAAAGTATTGGATAGTGGCAGTATTATTGGTAATGTCTATATTGGCAGGGTAGAAAATATAGTCAAAAACATAAACTCAGCATTTATTGAAATTGCTGATAAACAAAAATGTTATTATTCAATTGACGATAATAAACATCCCATATACCTTAACAGTAAAAATAATGATTCTCTTAATATCGGAGATAAAATTCTGGTTAAAGTCACAAATGATCCCATAAAAACCAAACCGGCAACCGTATCTTCAAAAATAGAATTTTCTGGAAACTATATCGTTATATCAAATGATATAAAAGGAGTATCTCTGTCAAAGAAGATAAATAGCAATGATAAATGCGTTGAAACAGGAAACGAACTTGCCTTCCGCCTGAATACCAAATTATCCGCAATTTCCCAAGAAACAGGATATAAGGATATTTTTAGATTTGGAATTATAATGCGTAGCAATTGCGTAAATGCTGCTAAAGAAACTATATATGAAGAATTTGACGCATTATCCGATGAATATATTGATATGCTGCGTTGCGCCATTTACGGAACGTTTTATACCAAACTTCATTCAGACCGGCCTTCATACATTGATGACATTATTCATCTTTATGGGGATGGTGACAATGAATCAGAAGTAATTACCGATATTCCTGAAGTTTATGACAATATTATTAAATATATTCCTAATATTAATAAAGAACGCTTAAGGTTATATAAGGATGCTTTGCTTCCGTTATACAAGCTGTACTCTGTAGAGAAAGAAATTAATACAGCCTTGAATAAAAAGGTATGGCTTGATTGCGGTGGCTACCTTATTGTTGAACAGACCGAAGCATTGACTGTAATTGATGTGAATTCCGGAAAAAATATTGCTAAAAGCAAAAAGCAAAGTGATAAAGACAAATCAGCTTTAAAGACAAATCTTGAAGCCGCCAACGAGCTTATGCGTCAGCTTATCCTAAGAAACATTTCCGGTATCGTTATTGTGGATTTTATTAATATGGAAAACAATGAATATAATGATGAATTAATGTCCAGCCTTAAAAAGCTTGCAAAAATGGACTACATTACAACAACCATTGTTGATATTACAAAACTGGGTCTTGTAGAAATAACCCGAAAAAAAGCCGGTAAAAGCCTGAGAGAGATTTTTAGTTATGAATGATAATCAGCAGACACACACAACAATTGAAGATTATGAGCCTGAAAAAAAGGGGTATGAGATAAGATATCAGCACATTTATAATTGGTTTTTATCTCACCTTAAAGCATATGCCTGTCTTAAATTTGTGTATAAATATTTATCTTATTTTGTAGTATTTATGTACATTTTACTGACTGCATACTGCATATTTGGTAATAAGGAAATTAAAGAAACAATACCTTTATTTTTAACCAATAACGGATATGTTGTAGAAAGCAGCAGACTGTTAGTTACATTTAAAATAATACTCACACCTATGACTTCCTTCATACTTTTATCTGTTATAAGAAAATGTATTGATGCCAAACGTCCTTATGAGAAGTATAATATCACCCCTTTAATCAGTAAAAAAACAGTAGGTGAATCAATGCCCAGCAGACATATATTTTCCATAACCATTATTGCAATGTGCTGGATGTATATCAGTGTTCCTATTGGAACCATACTTATTTTCCTAAGTATAGTTATGGCTGTAAGCAGAGTGCTGGCCGGTGTGCATTTTATAAGAGACGTAATAGCAGGATTTATAATTGGAATTCTGTGTGGTTTTACAGGATTATGGATAATGTGATTTTTCATGATATTTTGAGAATATTTTGTAAAATAAATGTTGACATTTAAATATATTTTATATATTATATGTTTTGTGTGCCGCTCAGTTAGGATGCAAGCAGAAGTAATTCTCTCCAAAACTGGCGAGTATTTAATTTTAGGAGGTGCCATATGTACGCAATTATAGCAACAGGTGGTAAACAGTACACAG
>JAUNPK010000027.1 GCA_030536855.1 Eubacteriales bacterium | reverse complement strand
TTATAATATGCATTAATAAATTTGACTCTCTGAAAGGTATTTTATTCCTAGGAAGTGGCACTGTCAATCCACAAAAGTTTCATAAGATTATCACAGGTAAATACGTCATCAAAGAGGAATCCGTCATACATAATTTCAATATTATCTTCCGAATATTCAACCTGTCTTGAAAATACATGAACTGTATCTATTCGGTCTTGAAAGCTGAATCTCTTATGATTTTTAAACCATCTTAATATGTCAAATTCTTTTATAACAAGAAAGTTAGAGACAATCATTTGGATTTTTCCCAGAACGTTATAATCATATATGGATTTTGCGTAATACCTGTAAACAAAATACTCCAGTAGATTACGGTATTCATACTCTCTTCCAACCTGGCTTCTTAAGAATTCTTCATTAAAAATATTGTAATCATCATCGGACATTCCTTCATGCACATTTGTAATAAGATCCTTTATGGCATCATCCCATTCAGGACTTAAAACTTCCATATCTTCGTAAATATAAAGGATTTTCCTTATTTCATCTTTTACAGAGCTGATTTCGGAAAAACTTCCGTCATCAAATTCTTCGCATAAATTTTGAAGAACTATCTCCGGCTGTTCACGTCTGTACATGGTTATAACGCGGTCAATATCTTCAAAATCGTCACTGTTAATACATTCCTGCATATCATTTGCCATGCTAAGAAGGACAATAAGACGCTCGTGAATAGACATATCGTCTCTCTCCAATATCTTAAATACGCAATCCCTTGCTTTAAATATTTTTTGTGCAAAGGATTCATCATATTCCGAATCCTCCACAGGTTCTTCCTCACAGTCTTTTTCCACCACTGTAAAATGTTTATCCGAAGAAAATATTATTCTTTCCGCTTCTTCACAGGCAAGGCCGATTCCGGTTTCCTTTATTTCTCCGTAATACTCTGAAAAACGGGGGAATTGGCTGCAAACAACCCCAAGATGTTCTTCTCCTAATTTGCTGTGGATTTCACACAAACCATTTTCCAGAAGAAACGGACAGTTTCCGTTATTTAGTTTAAAACAGTATTCATCGGTTTTTGTTATGGATTCCCTGATTCGTTCTCCCAACTCACCTTCCAGATTCTGATAATAATGGTAGGTATCCTCATCAATATCAATTTCCCAGCCACCAACGCAGCAATTATCTTTACATTCACCGGCAATACAGTGAAATTCATCGTAATAATACGGAACCCTCAGTTTCATAAAGAGACCAACCTTTCATAATGTACATATCTATATTCTGTTCATAGCTTCAAGTCTTTCATGCAGTATCTTTATGGACTCCAGTTCTTTACTGCTTTCAAGATGTCTGTCTGAATAGTAATACTCTACTTTTCCGTTGTGCTTCTCATCTTCCGGCGTGAGAAGACCGTTATTTTTTAAAATATTTTTCAGATTATTGGAAACACCTGTATTTCCGTCAATAATATCAATGTCTCCAGGGAACAGTCTTGCAAATGAGTCCTTAAAATAATTGAAGTGGGTGCATCCCAACACCAGTTGCGAATAATCATTAAAGTTAATTCCTGCAAACTGGTTGTTAAGATAGTTGATTACATTTTCCGATTCGAACTCGTTGTTCTGGGCAAATCTTACCAGACCGGGAAGTGCAACAACATCTACTTTATTATCTGTATCATATTTCATAATCAAATTTTTTAATTTGGCCCCGTTGGCTGTAACAGGGGTCGCAACAACTAAAATACGTTTATTTCCGCAATGCTCGCATGCCGGTTTAACTGCCGGTTCAATTCCTATAACAGGTATCATATATTTATTTCTAAGATAAGATATTGCTACGCTTGTTGCCGTATTACATGCCAGAACTATTGCCTTACATCCCTTATTCACCAGAAATTCAACCGCATGGTCAACATACATTTTTATTTCATCATTGGTCTTTTCCCCATAAGGAACATGATCAACATCGGCATAAAATACATAATCCACTTCCGGTAATGTCTTCATAGCCTGATGCAGAGTGGATAGTCCTCCGATACCTGAATCAAATATGCCAATCTTCACTTCATATACCTCATTTCTGTGTGATTTCGCACCAAAATTTCTTAATCAATTTTACACCTATTAAGTAAAAACGTCCATACAGATTCCTAGATAACAGGTTATTAGATAACCTTAGTTGTCCATGAGGAACAGTCCCATACATCTGTTGCAAGATCTTCATAGAATTCAGGTTCATGGCATACCATAAGGAAACTTCCCTTATAATCTTTAAGAGCTCTTTTTAATTCGTCTTTGGCGTCTACATCCAAATGGTTGGTAGGCTCATCTAAGACAAGAATATTGGATTCTTTGTTAATAAGCTTACAGAGTCTTACTTTAGCCTGTTCACCACCACTTAAAACCTTTACCTTACTTTCTATATGTTTAGTTGTGAGACCGCATTTTGCAAGGGCTGAACGGACTTCATACTGGGTGTATCCCGGAAATTCCTGCCATATTTCCTCAAGACAGGTTGTTTCAATATCCGGTGGCGTCTCCTGCTCAAAATATCCTATCTCCAGATAGTCTCCCCGCTCCACTTCCCCACTTATAGGTTTAATTAGGCCAAGTATGCTTTTTAACAATGTTGATTTACCGATTCCGTTAGCACCTGTAAGTACTATTCTGCTTCCCCGCTCCATTTCCAGATTAAGAGGTGATGATAATGGCTCATCATATCCTATGACAAGATCTTTTGTGGTGAATATATATCTTCCCGGAGTTCTGGCTGTTTTAAAATTGAATTCCGGTTTTGGTTTCTCTCCTGCAAGTTCGATAACTTCCATATTATCAAGTTTTTTCTGACGGGACATTGCCATATTACGGGTGGCAACTCTTGCCTTATTTCTTGCTACAAAGTCCTTAAGATCTGCAATCTCCTTTTGCTGTCTGTCATAGGCAGCCTTTAACTGGGACTGTTTCATGGCATACACTTCCTGAAACTTATCGTAATCTCCCACATATCTGTTAAGCTCCCTGTTATCCATGTGATATATAAGATTTATTACACTGTTAAGAAATAGTATATCATGGGAAATAAGTATAAATGCATTTTCATATTCTGTAAGATATCTCTTAAGCCAGTCAATATGTTCCTTGTCAAGATAATTAGTAGGCTCATCCAAGAGAAGAATATCCGGTTTTTCAAGAAGAAGTTTTCCTAAGAGGACTTTAGTTCTCTGGCCGCCGCTCAAATCAGTAACATCCTTATCAAGACCAAGATCAAGAAGTCCTAAAGCTCGTGCTACTTCTTCTACTTTTGAATCAATCATGTAAAAATCTCTGTTGGTGAGAAGATCCTGAATAGTACCCAGCTCTTCCATATATGCATTCATGCTGTCTTCGTCTGCATCCATCATTTTGTCACATATATCATTCATTCTTTTTTCCATATCAAAAAGGTCATCAAACGCAGTACGCATGACAGAGCCGATTGTCATTCCCTTTTCAAGCATACTGTGCTGGTCAAGGTATCCGATTTTAATATTTTTCGCCCATTCAACTTTTCCCTCATCAGGCATAAGCTTACCTGTTATTATATTCATAAATGTGGACTTGCCTTCGCCGTTAGCACCTACCAGTCCCACGTGTTCTCCTTTATTAAGTTTAAAAGACACATTTTCAAATATTGCCCTGTCCCCGAAACCATGAGACAGATTTTCTACTGTTAACAAACTCATAAGTTAAATTCCTTTACATTAAAATTAGTTTGGCATTTCACTATATTTACAATATTATAAACAATCCTTAATTATTTGCACAACCACTCAGGTAAAAAATTTTTAAGTTTTGTTGCTGTTGACACGTATCATTATATATGTTATATATACTACGACAGATGTAGTACGACAGACATAGCAACGTCAGTCGTAGCTTTTTATAACATTTAAAATAATAATACGGAAAGGTAGGTTTAGAATGGCTGGAATCAGCAGTGATATTATTCGAGGTTACAATGATACTATGATTCTGTATCTTTTGTTGGATAACCCATCTTACGGATATGAAATCTCCAAGCAAATTAAAGCTTTATCCAATGAAAAATATATAGTAAAAGAAACAACGCTCTACTCAGCATTTACACGGCTAGAGAAAAACGGTTATGTTACTTCATTTTCTAATATGGGAGAAAATGGTGCTAAAAAAAGGACATATTACCGCATAACTCCTCTGGGAATAGAATATTATAAATCAAAGTGTGAAGAGTGGGCTCTTACCAAAGAAGTGGTGGAAAAATTTATTTTTAAGGAGAACTTATAGGATATGGATACTATAAAAAATTATTTAGAAACAATGTTTGCCAATATGCCTAACACGCCCGAAGTGATGCGTGCCAAGTCAGAACTTTACGGCATGATGGAGGACAAATACAATGAACTGATTTCGCAGGGAAAAAGTGAAAATGAAGCTGTTGGTACTGTTATTTCAGAATTTGGCAATCTTGATGAATTGTCAGATATACTTGGGCTTAACAACAATTACAGTGCTCCTGTGGATAACAGAAGAATGCTTTCAATGGACGAAGTGAAAAGTTATATAAGTGCTTATTCAAAATATAGTTTTTTGATTGCTTTAGGAGTTTTTCTTTGCATTGTATCACCTGTATGTGCAATTGTAGGTGAAATGTTAAACACTATATTTTCTGAAAATATTGGTGTCGCATTTATGCTGCTTATAATAGCTGTTGCTGTGGGATTGTTTATTATTTCCGGCATGTCTTTAAGCAAATATGACCATATAAGTAAAAAACAATGTATTATAGATTATTCAACCTCAATTTATGTTCAGAATGAAAAACAGCGCATGAGTCCTGTGTTTGCAATATATACCACAATCGGAGTTATGCTTTGTGTTGTAAGTGTTATACCGCCTATTATTATAGAGGCAGTTGGAATGGAAGAAATTGTGGATTTAGGCGGTGCCTGCGTTCTTTTCATTGTTGCCATAGGTGTTCTGCTTCTTGTTTATCAGGGAAATGCCAACACAGTGTATAAACGTTTATTATCTTTAAACAGCAATAATACAATTGCAGGAGGATATGCTGATCCTCAAAATAAGGAAGTTGTATATATAAATGATACTGCTGCTACTGTTATGTCAGTATTCTGGCCAACTGTTACATGCATTTATCTTTCAATTAGTTTCTTAACATTTTGTTGGTTTATAACGTGGATTTTATGGCCTATAGCCGGCATTGTTCACGCAATCTTAAAAAGTCTTCTTAAAAAATAAAATGTTGCAGACGCAACGGAATGGAGTTTACCATGGGAAAAAAGATATATCTGGCAGTTATATATATAATCACTTTGATTTGCGTAACAATTGGTGTTCTTGGAAACAATTTTAATATTGCACCATTTAATGCAATGACATTTGGCTCAGCAGGAAAAAAAGTTGAGTACACAAAAAAATTTGATTCTGTTTCCAATATTGATATTGATTTAGCTGTTGCTGACGTGGAGATTGTAAAAGGAACGGAATTCAGCGTAACTTATAAGGGAAGAGAAAAATTAAGTCCAAGTATTGAAATGGAAGGTTCTATAATTAAGATTTCTCAGAATGACAGTATTAATATAATAGGATTGAGGGATGTTGATGGTAAGCTGATAGTGACTGTTCCGGACAATGACTCTTCTTGTAATCTATTATTAAAGGCAAATGTAGGAGATATTTCCATTGATGATGTTAATCTGAATAAGATTGCAGCTGAAGTTGATATGGGAAATTTCGAAGTTAACAATGCTTCCTTTAAAGATGGAGAGATAGATGTGAATATGGGAAATGCAGAGGTTAACAACTGCACTTTCAATAATATAAATGCATCTGTTGATATGGGAAACGCAGAAGTTAAGATAAAGGGCTCTAAAGAGTATAACTTAAATCTGTCTGTTGACCTTGGAACAATTGGTGTAAATGGCACTAACTATTCAGGAAGCTACAATAATAATGCATCCACATCAAATAAAATATCCATTGATGTTGATATGGGAAATATATCTGTAAGTCAGTAAAAAGGAAAAAAGGAAAAAAGGGGTCTGACCCCATTAAAATTTTATAAACTTTTTCCAAAAAAGTTTATAAAAATTTTATGGGGTCAGACCCCTTTTTCAGATCCTTTTTCTTTTATTACACATATAGGACAGTAGCATTTTGCACCATCAAATTTCCATCCTTGCTGACGTAACATAACTTTTACAGCTGTATCTGAAGTATAGGGTATTTCGTCTACTCTGCCACATTTATCACACTTTGCACCTGCAACTAACATAATTACCTCTTTCTGTAAAATACCTGAAGAGAATTCTTCGATACTTTAATTTTCTTTAATTGTATTCTACCTGATAAGAATTCTTGAGGAATATTATTTATAAAATACTTCTGTAACATTGCTCTAAGCTGCATGTTTTTAGACCGTTGAAGAGCAATCAGGAAAAACATAAGAATAAATGCCGGGATTTTTACATATATACCGGTTCCTAACCACAGTTTTAATGCCATGTTCTCTGCAAATGTAAATAAAATAAAACTAAACAAAGCCACAAAAATAACAGAATATATATATGTCTTTATCCATTCAATGGGAGATAAAGCTTTAAGCTGATACATCAGTTTATGATAATTTCTGGATTCTTCACGGGTAATAGGCATCTCATAAATTTCCATAGGGCACCTCCTACTACATTGAAAATTCGATATTTATTGTTATATTATATATGCAAAAAATTCCTTTATCAACCTATAACCAGCCTCAAAATCAATAAAAAAATAAAAAATTTCTTAAAGTTCTTCATGTTAGTATAAAATTTTTTGTTACAGACGTGAAAAAAGATGAGCCAGAGCCCATCTTTTTAATCCATCTTCATGTATATTGTAAATTTCAATCCTAAAAAAGATTCTAAATCTGAACAGTAAAATTAATAATCACTTAAAATTTCTTCAACATGTTTGATAGACATATCAAGGAAATTAGAAATTTCATATTCCGGTACCCCGTTATCATGTAATATGAACACCAATTCCTCAATAGTTGTACCTTTTCTTCTTTCGGTCATAATAAAATGCTTTACCTGTGTTTCGTCCATTCTATTGCCTCCAAACTACACAGCAAAATAAAAGATAAATATTCTCTTTATCCTGCCTATATAATCTAAATTCAATTGTCACGCATCTACAATTTGTTTGATTATACTAAAATTTGGACGGTTAGTCAACCATGTTTTCAAGTATAGGCTCTATCATATACACTCTGTTAAAAGGAAATGAAAAATAATAACCATCCACGAAATCTTTAGTTTTTTCTATTATTTCTCTTGCAATGGAAATACCTGTCTGTTCTCCTTCTTTCTTAGTCATATCTTTTCTGTATCTTGATATAATCTCATCCGTAACGTTAATTCCGGTCATTTCATTTTTCATAAATGTTGCATTTTTAAGGCTGACAAGAGGCATAATTCCGCAGAGAATTCTTGCACCTGTCTCTTCCTTAATTGTTCTTAGCCGGTCTGCATCTGCGTGGGAAAAAACCGGTTGGGTAAGGAAAAATGTTGCTCCCGCCTCCATCTTTTTCTTTACGCGCTGGATTTCTACATCAAGATTAGGTCTTCCCTGGTTAATGGCACCACCATAAACCATGCTGCATTCATCAAACTGTTCTTTATTCATATCATCGATTATATTCATAAGACCTACTGAATCAAAATTAAATACACTCTTTACACTGTTTCTTACAACGGATGGTATTGGATCTCCTGTTACAACCAGAAAGTTGTTAATTCCGTTAATATGTGCACCTAAAAGCTGTGCCCTCATAGCTATTGCATTTTTATCTCTGCAGCATAGATGTGGCATTACACACATTCCGGTTTCTCTTGAAACTTTTTCTGCCATAAGCAATGAATCAGCCCTTGTTCTTCCTGATGGTGAATCAGGAAAAGTAAGCACATCTACGTTCTTATCCACAAGATAGCGAGCAGCAGACATAAGCTTTTCAGCATTACTGTCCATAGGAGGTGCCAATTCCACTGCAATAAGCATCTTACCTTCTTTATTCTGATAAAATGCGTTATTAATTATGGAGTTCTTTGAAGTAGTCTCCTTATTAGATATATATGTGCTTTCTGACTGAGTTATATTCATTTTTTCGGAGATGCTTTTTATATAATTCGGGGTGGTTCCGCAGCATCCTCCTACCAAGTCAGCACCTGCTGATGCAATATCACAGATTTTATCAGCAAAATAGTCTGCATTTTTATTGGAGAATACCATTCTTCCGCTCAAAACTTCAGGATATCCCGCATTAGGTATTCCGGAAAATCTCTTCGCTGTATTTTTTCTTACAGATTTAATAATCTGCTCCATGTGTCCCGGCCCGATACCACAGTTAAATCCCACAACATCAATATATTGGTTTTTATCTGCACATTCCACAAGCTTAGCGGCGCTTAATCCTGTACTGCTGTAACCAAACTGATTAATTGCAAACTGGGTAATTATATATCCGTTATCTCCGATAATTTCTATTGCCTCATTAATCTCTGACAAATCAGAAAATGTCTCAAATACAAATATGTTTATTCCCATATCGAGAAAACATTTTACACTCTCCACATACTGGGAAATAACCAGTTCTTTATTAAACATATTATCATTGGGAACAGGGCCTAAATCAGCAGCAATATAAACATCCTTTTTGGATTCCGCTACTGCTCTTCTGGCACATTTAACGGCAGCAGAGATGTTTTCCTTCACATCTTCTATATCACAATCCAAATTAAGAAAATTGCTGGCAAATGTATTGGTTCTGATTAGACCTGCTCCTGCCTCAATATATTCTTTATGAATGGTTACAACTCTGTCAGGATACTGTATGTTGGCAAGTTCCGGGAGTTCCATAGTGTCATACTTTTCAGAATAATATGTGCCAAAGGCTCCATCTGTAATTATCTTCTTGTCTTTAATATAATCTGTAATCGAATTCATTAATTAAAACCTCGTTCCTGCACATATTTGTATATTACGTTATAATCCTGCAATCAATTAGTGAGTAAGGAAGAACATTAAAGTAAATAATATTGCAATTACCCATGTAAATGCCTTGATTTCCTTAACACGTCCTGTAAATAATTTTATAAAAATATATGAAATAAGACCAAAAGCAATACCATAACTGATGTTATAAGTGAATGACATAAATGCGATTGTGAGGAATGCAGGTACAGCAACAGTAACATCCTTCCAATCAATGTCAGTTACGCAACCCATCATAAGAACACCAACATAGATTAGAGCTGCAGCAGTTGCATTTCCAGGAATTAATGATGCAATTGGACTTAAGAACATGGCAATAAAGAATAATATACCTGTTGTAAGTGAAGAAAGTCCTGTTCGTCCACCCTCAGCAACACCCGAAGAAGATTCAACGAAGGTTGTAACTGTAGATGTTCCGCATACAGCACCCGCACAGGTTGCAATGGCATCAGATAACATAGCTTTTTCAAAGTTAGGAACCTGTCCATTTTCATCAAGCATACCTCCACGTGCACATGCTCCGTACAATGTTCCAAGAGTATCAAACATATCAACCATGCAGAATGCAAGAGCTGATGTTGCGATTACAATAATAAGCTCAGCCTGTGTGTGATTAGCAAGATAATGTGAAAAATCAAAACCTTCTGTAAATATTTTACCGAATGCCTGAGTTCCCCATTCTGAGAAAGCTTCAAATGGATTAAGGGATTTTCCTTCCCAGAAATTATTGTAAAATCCCGGAACGGTAAAACCAAGTACATAGTATATTCCTGTTCCACCAAGAATTCCCCAAAGAACGGAACCCTTAATCTTCTTTGCTGAAAGAACAGCAATGATTATAAGAGAAAATATTGTTACAAGAAGCGGCATAATTGTTGCCCAGGTGGCATTACCGTTAAGAAGGTTGAATGACACAAGATTAACAAGTGTCGCCTGGTCATCTACAACAAGACCTGAATTCTGGAGTCCTAAGAATGCAATAAATAAACCAATGCCGGCAGGAATTGCAATTCTTACGCAATCTGGAATTGCAGCAAATAATTTTGCGCGAACACCTGTAACGGTAAGGATGATAAAAATGATACCATCAAGTAAAACAAGAATAAGTGCATTGGCGTAAGAAAGACCAAATGTAAAACATACTGTGTAAACAAAGAATGCATTTAATCCCATTCCTGAAGCTAAACCTAAAGGAAGGTTGGCAAGAAATGCCATTAAGAATGTACCTACAACTGCAGAAATAGCTGTCGCAATGTAGATAGCGTTATAAGAAACTACACCAAGATTTGAGAACATTCCTGCATTAACCATTAGGATGTATGCCATGGCCATAAATGTTGTAAGACCGGCAAGTAATTCTGTCTTTACATTAGAGCCATGCTCCTTGACTTTAAAAAAATTTTCCATGTAAAAGCCTCCTCATTTTCGCATTGCGATTTAATATTATATGGTTGTATTATATATCTTTTGTCAGGAAAACTCAATTATTCCCAATATTTGATGTTTATTCTCAATAATTGAGGCTGTTAAACACTGGATAATTTTGTGTACTAAAATTTTCCGGCTTATATTTTAAATTATCATAACTAATATGATATTAAATTGTACTGAAATAAATACAATTTTTTGCATTTTACGACAAAACCCCCTCTAAAAGTAGGATGTATATAATTAGGAATATGGTACTATATAAATGTGCTTGATGTACCGCAAATACCAAGCACTAAGGTATTAAAACACCTGTGAAATTGGTCGTGAACACAGGATAATATAAGAATCAATACTATCGGGGGGAGAGCTGGTGTTAGTTCCATATATGAGAAGGTATAAAAAAAGAAGTCTATATGCAGTTTGGGAGACCTGCATATACACTTCTTTTTTTAGTGAGTATTTAAATGATCAATTATTGATTAGTTAATTTACCTATTAGAATCAATCTATATAAGTTAATTAACTTATGTCGGTTAGCTTAATTCTGCTCCATAATTTCATTAATATTCTTGACAACATCATCTTTGTTGTAAGGTTTTGTCACAAACTTCTTTGCACCAAGCTTTAATGATTGAATGACCTTATTCTGCTGACCTGCAGCTGTAATCATTATTACTTTTGCAGCAGGATCATAGTCCATTATTCTCTTAAGACATTCAACTCCGTCTAAATTAGGCATGGTAATGTCCAGAGTTACCAAATCAGGCTGATACTGCTTATATGCCAGTTCACCTTCAAGTCCGTCAGTTGCCTCGCCGATGATTGTATAGCCGGCTTCTTCTAAGATGTTTCTTAACATCTTTCTTGACATACCTGAGTCATCTATAATAAGCACATTTCCCTTTGAATCAGCATTGCAATCAGAGCCTGCATTTGCCTGCATCTTACGGGCTAAAGGCATATTCCCCGGAACAAGATTAGAATCTACAGATATAAGTAAATCTAATTCACTGTTACTAATGAATATTGGCAATACGTAGGATTCACCTTTTGCTACCTGATTCTCATAAGAAAATTGTGGCTGTATCTCCAGATTAATCCCTTTTTTCGCTGTGGCTGTACTAAAAAGTCCGCTCACACAATTGATAAACTCTCCAACCGCATCGTAGCACTCATCTCCTATTGTTTTAAGATCAGAACCTGCATATCCGTTTGCCACATCTATAAAGCCCTGAGGGTTGTCTTTTGACATCAATGCTATAGTAACGTCCATATCTCCTACGCATTTTTGTCCGGATAAAGATTTATATTCTGCTGACTGAACGTGTTCAATCTTCCCGATATAATAATTATCAGAGACAAATCTTGTTATGTTTCTGAGAACAAGACCGGCAATTTCTGTAATATACGGTTTTGAAGAAAAAGCAAATATTGAAACAATACTATCAATATCATCCTGCTTAAAGGCTTCAATATCATCATCCGTAAATCCGTTATCTTTCTTAAACTGTTCAATACACGAATCAATTTCACTGATTGGGATATCACATGATTCTGATAAAATCTGAACAAACTTTATGTATGCATTTCCCTGCTTTCCCAGGACTTCATCAAGCTGTTCTTTTGTGATATAACCTTCACTTACGGCAATATCACCAAATCTGGCATCCTTCTTGGTCTGAAGCTTATTAATTTCTTCAGCCTGTTCCTCCGTAATAAATCCACAGGCAACAGCTATTACACCGAGCTTTGCCCTTGTAGATTTCATTTTTTCAAAGATTGAAGACAGTTCCCCCGCAGATATGATATTCTCCTCTACAAGGTACTTTCCAAATAACTGACAAAACATAGGCATCTCCTTTTACTCATTTATTCAATTAATTTCCGATAAAATCTATAGTAATAATACCACATTTTGGTATATATTGTGAAGTAGATACCACAAAATAATTAATTTTTTGTAAATCTTCATTTGTAAATAAAAAGGTGTATAATAACATAATGAATAATTTAACTAACGACTTTTCTAAAGGAAATATTATTAACCACATAGTAAAACTGGCTGTGCCCATGATGCTGGCTCAGCTTGTAAATATTTTATATAACATAATAGACAGAATATATATAGGCAGAATTCCTGTGGACGCCACAAATGCGCTTACCGGTCTGGGGGTGGTTTTTCCGATTTGTACGGTTACTATCGCTTTTGCAAATCTTGTAAGCTCAGGTGCCACACCATTATTTTCAATGGAAAGGGGAAAGGGAAATAATGAAGAGGCCGGTCGTTTAATGGGGAATTCTTTTGTTATGTTAATATTTTTGGGACTTGTAATTAGTATTCTTGTTAATCTTTTTAAAAGACCTCTTCTTCTGCTTTTAGGAGCCAGTGATACAACCTATGGATATGCAGACTCATATATTTCCATCTACATGATGGGAAATGTTTTTGTAATGTTGAGCTTGGGGCTTAATGCTTTCATCAATGCCCAGGGATTTGCCAAGACAGGGATGGTAACCGTTTCCATAGGCGCAGTTCTTAATATACTTCTGGATCCGGTTTTTATATTTTATTTTAATATGGGGGTAAAGGGTGCAGCACTTGCAACCATAATTTCCCAGTTTTTTGCAGCAATATGGACCCTTTGGTTCTTGCTTGGAAAAAGAACTATAATCAGGCTGTCATATAAGAATTTTAAGTTGGATTTTAAGCGTGTCATTAACATATTAAGTCTTGGACTTGCCGGTTTCACCATGGCCATAACTAACAGTCTCGTTCAGATGGTATGTAATATAAATCTTTCTACATACGGAGGAGACATATACATAGGTGCCATGACTGTTATTAACTCGATACGTGAACTTGCCATGATGCCTGTAACCGGAATTGAGCGTAGCGCCCAGCCTATTATCAGCTTTAACTATGGAGCAACTGAAAATCACCGCGTGAAGAAAACAATAAAATACAGTGCGTATATTCTCCTGTCAGTAACATCTCTTACATGGATTATAATTATGCTGTTTGCCAAACAGTTCATCCTTATGTTTAATCAGGATGCTGAGCTTTTGAACATAGGTGTGAAATCAATGCATATATATTTCTTTGGGTTTTTTATGATGACATTTCAGTTTATAGGCCAGATAGCATTTACCGCTCTGGGAAGATCCAAAAAGGCTATATTTTTCTCGCTTTTAAGAAAAGTATTTATTGTAATACCTCTTACATTCATATTACCGATGGTTATTGGAGTTGACGGAGTATTTTATGCAGAACCAATATCTAACTTTATAGGTGGAACCGCATGTTGTCTTACCATGTACCTGACTGAATATAAAAAGCTTTAATATTTTTATGCACTATAAAACAGGGGGCTGTCGCATTAAGAAATTATTGCGGCGCCTTCAAAGACTAAAAAAGACAACATATAGTTCATGTAGTTTCAGGTGCTTTGAGCCCGCCGGTACTTAATGAGCGCAACGCGCGAATTTAGTATCCGTTGCGAGGCGAGAGCAGCGCAAGCGTGCCTGAACTGCAGAACTATATGTTGTTTTTAGACATAAAAATGCTCCCTTCTAAATATCAAGTGATTTTTATTATTTCACTTGTCTACCTAGAAGGGAGCATATCATTTCTTAATGCGACAGCCCCTGTTTAAATTTTAGTATTAACTTTTTACTACTACTATAAACTTATTGTAAATTAAATTTATTAATAGCTTCTTTCAGGTTATTAGCAATCTCTTCAAGCTCAAATGTAAATTCATTAAGTGTCTTCATTGTTGCATTAACTTCCTGTGCTGATGCTGTAACCTCTTCTGATGCAGCTGCTGTTTCTGTTGCTACTGAAGCAACATCTTCCATCTTTTCAACAACATTTTCTCTGTTAGTATCCATCTGTTCGTTAAGCTTTGTAATATTATCAAGACCTTCTTTAAGAGCATTAACAGATGTTGAAATAGTATTAAACAATTCTTTTGCAGAATTAATTGACTTATTCTGTTCTGCAATAATTTCTACACTTTCATCCATTGTCTGTTCCATAAGCTGAGACTTGTCAGATATTTCTACAAGAATCTTCTTGATTTCATCAGTAGATGATTGTGATTGCTCTGCAAGTTTTCTGATTTCATCAGCAACAACGGCAAATCCCTTACCGCTTTCACCGGCTCTGGCAGCTTCAATACTTGCATTAAGTGAAAGTAAATTGGTCTGTTCCGTAATTTCTGTAATAGCATCTGAAATAAAATTAATCTTGTCAATACTTTCAACCATTTCTCTAACAACATTTTTAGAAATGTGAGAGTTTTCAATTGATTTTTCGCCCTTTGAGATAAGTTCATCAACGATTTCAATACCATGTTCGCTTAACTGTTGTGTCTCTATTGACATATCGTTAATATCGCTTACATAAGCTTTTGTTTCTCTTAACTTTGTTGCAAGGGTTTCAACTTCGTTAGTAGCATTCTGTGTACTTTCAGCCTGTCCTGCAGCACCGAGGGAAACGCTCATAATTGCTTCAGAAACCTGATCAACTGTCTCAGTTGTAGTCTTGCTTATATTTGATATCTTTTCTGATTCTTCAATAAGAATTCCGGACTTTTCTTCTACACCTCTGATAAGTGTTGATACATTGTCAACCATTTCATTATAATTCTTTTCAAGGGTACCGAATTCATTCTTCTTCTTTATTGTAATTCTGTGAGTAAGATCTCCGCTTGCCATCTTGTTCATAGCAACATTGACTTTCTTCATTTCTTTTGTCAAAGATGTTGTAAATACTATGGCGATTACTATACCTACAATAAATGAAATTATTGAGAAGAAAACAGATGAGATAGTGATTCGTGTAACTGTTGACTGTGTCTCAGTGGAATCAATAAATCCTACTAAAGTCCATCCGGTAACTGCATCCTTAGAAGATACAATATGTACTGACTTTCCGTTAATTTTCTCGTCAAATGAAAATACAGTATCTAACTGGTCATCTTCAAGAGATGACATTGTATTCCAGAATGCCAAATTCTTGACTGAGTCTGTCACATATGTATTATTTTCGTCATTAACAAGTATGTCACCCTCTGAGTTAACAAGAATAACAAATCCTGTGTTAAGAAGATTAATATCTCCTACATATTCTTCTACTTCTGCGAAATCAATATTAAGACCTACAGCACCATAGTTTTCACCTGTAGTATATTTAATTTCCTGAGATACGGTAAATATCTTCTTTCCATTACTGTCTGTGTAAGGATCCGAAAAGGCTGCGTATATGGTATTTCTGGCAGGCGAGCCGATACATCCTGTATACCAGGACTCTTTTGTGTCATTAGCATTGGTTATTGTGTCACCCTTGCTTGCTGTTTTACCTGTTGATTCATTATATTCAGTCCAACCTGTAAGTCGGTATCCTGTCTTAGTTGTAAAGAATGCCAATTCAGCACCATTAGTAACCTTAACAGATGCAACCAGTGAATCTCTGATAGCTTTTATATTGGTATCAAGATCACCCTGATCTTCAAGATGCTTAATTTCATTCTTTCTGGTAAGAAGATCTACAGGCTGTGAAAGAGTCTTTAAATAGATGGTAAAGCCCTTTTGAGCCTCAGCAAGAGTCTGCTCACTTGTAATCTTTAAATTGTTGTCCATGGATGTCTTTGTTGTGCTGATTGAACTTACTGAAAGCAATAAAATAGGAATAAGAATTGCAATCAGAAAGAAAGCACCTAACTGAAATCCGATTTTTCTAAAAAAATTCATAAATCATCTCTCCATTCTTTCTGTTATTCTTTTAGATTTGATATTTAATTGTCGTATATATCTTTCAGTATATTAACACATTTCTGGAGATTTGAACATACTTATTTACAAAGATTTTATAAAATCCTCATAAAGAGGAGACATACTTCTCAATCTCTTTACAATTTCCTTTAATTCGTCAACAACATAATCCGCTTCTTCAAGAGTTGTATCTTCTGTAATTGAAAGCCTCAGAGAGCCATGTGCGATTTCGTGAGGAAGACCAATGGCAAGGAGAACGTGGGAAGGATCCAGTGAACCGGATGTACATGCAGAACCTGAAGAACCGCATATACCCTTTTGGTCAAGCATAATAAGCATTGACTCACCTTCTATATATCTGAAACAGAAATGTACATTTCCCGGAAGTCTCTTTGTTCGGTCACCGTTAACTCTTGAATAAGGAATCTCAGCAAGAACTCTGTCAATAATATGATCTCTTATCTTTTCTGTCTTAGCAATATTCTCACTCATATTTTCATGAGCAATCACTGCGGCTTTTGCCATTCCTATGATACCCGGAACATTATGTGTGCCCGCTCTCTTGCTTCTTTCCTGAGAACCACCATGAATAAAGGATTTAATCTTGACCTTATTACTGAGGTATAAAAATCCAATTCCCTTAGGCCCGTGGAACTTATGTCCGCTGGCACTTAACATATCAATATTCATTTCCTGGACATTAATAGGTACGTGAGCAAATGCCTGAACAGCATCTGTATGGAATAAAACTCCTTTGGAATGGGCAATTGCTCCCAATTCCTTTATAGGCTCAATTGTTCCTATTTCATTATTGGCAAACATAATACTTGCAAGTATTGTTGTGTCTTTAATCGCAGCTTCAAATTCCTTAGGGTCAACAAGACCATATTCATCAACATCCAGATAAGTCACTTCAAAACCGTGTTTTTCAAGATATTCACATGTATGAAGAATGGCATGATGCTCTATCTTGGTGGTAATAATATGATTTCCCTTATCTCTGAAGGCTTCTGCTGTTGCTTTAAGAGCCCAGTTATCTGACTCGCTTCCGCCTCCTGTAAAATATATTTCATTGGATTTAGCTGCTCCCAGAAGATTAGCAATAGTCTCTCTTGCCTGTTCCATATCATTCTTTACACCCTGTGCAAAACTATATACGCTTGAAGGGTTAGCATACCCTTCTGTAAAATATGGAAGCATAGTTTCAACAACCTCAGGTTTTACCGCTGTTGTGGCAGCATTGTCCATATAAATAACTTTATCCATAATAATCCTCTTTTCTATAGCATATCATTTTTGTATGAAATAATTATATGTCTGTGTTTTTAAATGTCAAGTTTTTTCATACTATTTTGATATGATTTATAAAATATATATATTAATCCATGTTGAACAAGCCATACTAAATTATTGTACCGCCTCCAAGGACGTATTCCCCGTCATACAATACCAGTGCCTGTCCCGGAGTAATGGCTCTTTGAGGTTCGTCAAATACGCATTCAATTGTGTCTTCATCTATCATTCTTATATTGCACATAGCACCGTCATGGCTGTATCTTATCTTGCCCTTTGCCCGTACAACACCCTCAATTTTTTCCACAGACATAAAATTAAGATTATTGGCGTACAGTGTTTTATTAAAAACATCATCATTGCTACCGATAACAACTTCATTCGTGTCAGGTTTTACCGATACAACAAAGACAGGATGTCCCATGGACAGTCCCAGTCCTTTTCGTTGCCCCACCGTATAATGAATGATTCCTTTATGTGTACCGATTACATTTCCGTTAACATCCACAAAATTACCGGGTTTTGAAACATATCCTGTATTTTTCTGAATGTATCCGGCATAATCATTGTCAGGAACAAAGCAGATTTCCATACTGTCCGGTTTGTGGGCCACCATAAGACCTTCTCTGCGGGCTATTTCTCTTATTTCTTCTTTATTGTAATCGCCGATTGGCATGAGAGTATGGGATAACTGCTCCTGTGTCAGATTATACAAAGCATAGGTCTGATCCTTTTTTGCCGTAACAGAATTTCTTATGGCAAAACGACCATTCTCAAGCTGTTCAATTCTGGCATAATGACCTGTGGCTATATAATCTGCTCCAATATCCAGACTTCTTTTAAGAAGTGATTCCCATTTTACATATCTGTTGCAGGCTATACAAGGATTAGGAGTACGTCCAAGGGTGTATTCTTTCGTAAAATAATCTATAACATTTTCTTTGAATTCCTGTTTAAAATTCATTACATAATAGGGGATTCCAAGCTGCCCTGCCACACGTCTGGCGTCATCAACAGCGCTTATGCCGCAACACCCGTTTTCAGTTGTTTCCAGGGCATCATCCTGCCATATCTGCATTGTTACGCCTATTACATCATACCCCTGTTCCTTTAAAATATACGCGGCAACAGAGGAATCAACGCCACCTGACATCCCCACAACAACTTTTTTCTTAGTCATATAAATCTCCATTCTGCAGGCACTTTAGTGCCGAAGGAATCCTGAACCAAATGTCAGACTTAGCTCTGGGATAAAAGTTATTTGTGGCGCCTGCATCACAAATAGCCCTGTGAAAAATCATTGCATCAGCATAATTTTTCACGCTATATCTCCGGTTATTTTATATACATTGTTCTGTCAGCTAATTTTTTTATTCTTTCCCAATTGAAGGAAGATTCTGAATCGTATACACCGCATACCATAAATCCAGACTCTTTAGCGGACTCTACACCATGGAGTACATCTTCAAAAACCCATGTGTTATCAGGGTTAAAGCCTGATTTAGATGCTACTGTTTTATAGCTTTCAGGATCATTCTTGCTCATCCCAATATCATAAACGGTGGTAATGCTGTCAAAGCAGTCAAGTATTCCAAGCCTGCTCATTGCAGTTACCACGCTTTTCTGCTCTGAAGCGGTAAAGATTATCATTTTGCTTCCGCATGCGTGCTCACGCTTCACAAGCTCCACCATTCCCGGTTTTGCGTTTATATCATTGGCGTAGTGAAAATTCATAATATCAACAGCTTCTTTTGTTATATCTTCAACTGTGGTGTTAATTCCAAATCCATCTCTTACATACTCTGCAAAATCCTTTAAATTCATAACAGAAGTGCGCTTGTCAAAATCTTCGGGGATAGTAATCCCTCTGGAATTTATATATTCTCTTGCTGCCCCTTTCCAATAAGGCATAGAGTCCACAAGAGTTCCATCCATGTCAAATATAATATTATGCTTATAACCAAACACATCTCCGGTTTTGATATATAAATTTCTTGTTGCCTCTCCCGGGTTTTCTTTTGCAAATATGGCTGAAACCACAGCAATTCCTGCAACTCCTGTGCCTTTTAGATAATTACAGTTATCATAGGTTATTCCACCTATGGCGACCACCGGAATATCAACTGCGGATGTTATATCCATAAGCTGCTCCCTGCTCATATCCTCTGCATCTTTTTTTGTATCTGTATGGAATACTGCTCCGGCACCGACGTAATCAGCTCCCAATTCTTGCGCTTTTATGGCCTGCTCTGCGGTCTTGACTGTCATGCCGATTATCTTATCAGGACCTAACAGTTTTCTTGCACATTCGTAATCTATATCGCTTTGTCCGATATGAACACCATCAACATCAGCTTCTATTGCAGCATATATATCATCATCAATGACAAAAGGAACACCGTATTTTTCTGCAATAGGTTTAATCTTTTTTGCTTTTTCAACGATGACCTCATGAGAGTCATTTTTTTCTCTTAATTGTAAAAATGTGGCACCATTTTTAAGAACATCTTCAATTTCTTCGTAAAAATCCTTGTCACCAAGCCACAAAGTATCGGTAACAGCGTAAAGTCTCATATGTTCATTAGATATCTGCATACATTCCTCCTACTTGTTTTTTGAAGAAAAAATTATTCAATGTTATTATGATATTATCCTTTTATTTTATTTGCAACTGTCATATAATACATAAATTAAATGGGCACCAAAGTAAAAATGCATCTGTTTATGAAAAAAATCAACTTGGCAAATGCGGAAAAATGTATGAATGGAGATAAGTATGACAAAAGACCTGACAAAAGGAAGAATCATGCCTCTGTTAATAAATTTTACTATTCCTTTAGTATTGGGGAATATCTTTCAGCTTACGTATAATGCTGTGGATGGAATTATCGTAGGGAATTTTGTGGGAAAAGAGGCTTTGGCAGCAGTAGGAATATGCAATCCCATTATGACTTTAATGATTTTGTTTCTTAACGGATTATGCATGGGAGCCGGAATTCTTATGGGAACCCATTACGGTGCAAAGGATTATGATACACTGCACAGGGAAATAAGCACTACAATGATTGGAGGAGTGATATTTTCTCTGGTTTTAAGTGTGGTTTGTATAATTTTGGCAACACCAATTCTTATGTTAATGCGTGTTGATTTACAAATTCTTGATTTAACAAGAGAATATCTCAGAATAATATTTATCGGACTTGTATTTACATTTTTATATAACTTCTTCTCAAGTACATTGAGAGCTTTGGGGGACAGTAAAACTCCCCTGTATTTTCTTATCATAAGTTCAGTCCTTAATATAGCAGGTGATCTGTTTTTTGTTATAGTTCTTAATATGGGATGTGCAGGATGCGCCTTATCAACAGTAATTAGCGAAGCATTGTGCTGCGTTTTTTGTATAGTTTACATCCAAAAGAAAGTTGAAATTTTACGACTTGGAAGGAAATGGCTGGTGTTTGACAAAACCCTTTTAAAGAAGACAGTAAGCTATGGATGGACTTCTGCCATGCAGCAGGCTACGGTTCAGCTTGGTAAAATATGTATACAGGCTATTGTTAATACCATGGGAGTATCTGTGGCTGCAGCGTTTTCTGCGGTTAACAGAATAGACGATTTTGCCTATACGCCGGAGCAGAATATCGGACATGCCATGACATCTCTTATGGCACAGAATCGCGGGGCAGGTAAAAAGGACAGGATTATAAAAGGGTTTAAATGCGGTATGATTCTCGAATTTGCATATGGAGTTATACTTTTCCTTGTATGTTTTATTTTATCCAGACCTTTAATGCAGATATTTGTCAGTGATGAAGAAGTTATCATTCACGGCGTAAAATACCTGAAACTGATTTCCATAATGTATATTCTTCCTGCTGCAACAAATGGTATTCAGGGATATTTCAGGGGAATAGGCGATTTGAAAATTACTCTGTTAAGCAGTTTTGTTAATATGGGAGTAAGAGTATTGGCGGCGATTCCAATGGTATTCGTATTCAATATGGGAATTGAATCCCTGCCTTTTTCTTATATGGCAGGCTGGTTTGGAATGTTGATAGTTGAACTTCCGCTGCTTGTAAAAAGTTATAGAAAAATGAAAAAATATATCTTGAAATGATTTTATACATAATATATAATCTTATTAAATTTTTATAAAATTTATCCGTAAAAACAAAGGAGGAAAATTTCCTCTTCTCGCAGGAGAGCAATGCGTGAATGCACGCATGGAAATTTTTCTTCTAAAAAACAAAGGAGGAAATATGAAAAAAAGACTTACTAAAGCTTTAGCATTAATTTTGATGGTTACAACTCTCTTCTCATTATGTGCATGTGGAAAGTCCATTAAAGGAACATGGGTTATGGCAGATGGAAGCTATACATACACTTATGTGTTTGAGAAAGGCGGAACAGGATATTATTACTACACATATTCAGGAAATACTTCAAGTCCTTCAGCTTTTGCTTATACTGCAAAGGATGGAATGTTAACAATCAATGAAGATGGTGATGTTAACATGTGTGCATATTCAATTAATAAGAATACTCTTACGTTGACATACGGAAGTAATGTAAGAGTTCTTACAAAGATGAAGTAGATTTGATTTCTAACTAATTAAAATAATTCACAAATATATCTTCCCGGAGTTGCGGTCGTATATTTGTGAATTATTTTTTTGTTCATTATTAGATTAATATTTTATTTGTCTAACGGACAGGTTATCTTAAACATTTGCTCGATTACACGGTGAACCAAATTGGCAGTTTCAGTGTCTGCAAGTTTGTAATAGATTTCCTTACCGTCTCTGCGGCTTACTATCAGCCCGCTTTTTTTAAGCAGTTTTAGATGATGGGAAACTGCCGGATCACTCATTTCCATCGCTGCGGATACATTGCTTACGCATTGTTCGCAATGGCACAGCAACCATAAAATTCTTAATCTGGTCCCATCACTTATCTGTTTAAATACTTCTGCAACCTGAATACAGTCTTCAGATGAGGGCATGTGTTCCAGGACTTTTTCTACATTTTGCCCATGATTATGGGGAAGGTGTGTATATGCCATAAATTTCTCCGTTTCTATACATTAAATCATAGAGTTTCGCAATCAACTAACATTTCAAATTATTATTCACCCTTATAATTAAGGCATCTTGTTGCATTTAATACGGCAAGTACCATAACTCCTACATCTGCAAATATTGCAAGCCACATATTTGCTATTCCTATAGCACCAAGGAACAGGCATATAAACTTAACAGCAAGTGCAAATACAATATTCTGATGTACGATTCTTAATGTTTTTCTCGAAATATTAATAGCTGTGGTTATCTTTGCAGGGTCATCATCCATAAGAACTATGTCAGCGGCCTCAATAGCAGCATCCGATCCAAGCGCTCCCATGGCAATACCAATGTCTGCTCTTGAAAGAACAGGAGCATCATTAATTCCATCTCCAACAAATGCCAGTACTTCTTTTTTACCCTTATTATCAAGAAGCTTTTCTACTTCTGCAACCTTGTCTGCAGGGAGAAGCTCGCTCTTTACCATGTCAATTCCCAACTCTTTTGCAAATGCATCGGCAGCTTTTCTGGTATCCCCGGTAAGCATAACAACCTGTTTAACACCTGCTCTTTTAAGCCCTGCTATTGCGGTTTTGGCTGTAGGTTTTAATATATCTGATATAAGTATAAGTCCGGCATATTTTCCATTAATGGAAACATGAACCTCGGTTCCGGTACCAGGAGCTTCCATATATTCTACTCCAAGCTTTTTCATAAGTTTTATATTGCCTACGGCAATCGTTTCAGAACCTATTGTTGCAGATACTCCGTAACCGCTTATTTCCTCCACGTCGCAGACAACAGAATTATCAATTTCTTTTCCATAAGCTTCTCTAAGACTCTTACTGATAGGATGGTTGGAAAAACTTTCCACATAAGACGCTTTTTCTATTAATTCATCTTTGGAGATTCCTTCCGCCGGGATGACTTCTGTTACCTGGAAAACACCTTTTGTTAAGGTGCCGGTCTTGTCGCACACTATATATCGTGTCTTTGAAAGCTGTTCAAGGTAATTAGAACCTTTAACAAGAATACCTTTGGCTGAAGCTCCACCAATGCCTCCGAAGAAACTTAAAGGAATGGATATTACCAATGCACAAGGACAGCTTATAACCAATGTGGTGAGTGCTCTTATAACCCATTTTGACCACTGAGGATCACAACCTGCTATAAGGCTTACAATTGGTGGAAGCAATGCTAATGCAAGTGCACCATAGCATACTGCCGGTGTATAATATCTGGCAAATCTCGTAATAAAATTTTCCGAACGGGATTTCTTCATGCTGGAATTCTCCACCAGGTCAAGGATTTTGGAAACTGTTGAATCTCCAAATTCTTTGGTGGTTTGGATTCTTAACACGCCTGTGAGATTGACGCATCCGCTGATAACTTCATCCCCTTCTTTGGCATCTCTTGGAAGACTTTCTCCGGTAAGTGCACTTGTGTTAAGAGTAGATTTTCCTTCCAGAATAATGCCGTCAATAGGTATCTTTTCACCGGGACGTACAACAATAATTGATCCGGTTTCCACATCATCCGGGTCAACCTGCTCTATTGTGCCATCTTGCTCAATATTGGCATAATCAGGTCTTATATCCATAAGCTGGGTTATATTCTTTCGGCTCTTTCCAACAGCATAGCTCTGAAAAAGTTCACCAATCTGGTAGAAAAGCATAACGGCTGTTCCTTCAACGTAATCACCCAGAATAATGGCACCCACGGTTGCAATAGCCATAAGAAAATTCTCATCAAAGACTTCACCATGGATTATTCCATGAACAGCTTTTTTTAAAATGTCATATCCTATAATAAAATATGGAACCATAAAGCACACAAGTTCAATATATTTATTAAAGGAGAATATGTGAAATATAATTTTCAATGATATAACAAGAACCGCTGAAATTATTATTCTTGTTAAAACCTTTTTTTGCTTCTTATTCATATAACAACCTCTCAAATGTTAATTAATTTAACAAGTTACGAAAAGAAAATCTCACAATCTGATTCGACTTTTTTGCAATTCTTTAATACGGCCTGCATTACTTCCAAAGCATCTGTATCCTCTTCAAATTCTACCTTCATTTTCTGAGTCATAAAGGAAACAGTTGCATCCTTAACTCCGTCTGTCTTCTTGGCAGCCTCTTCCATCTTGGCAGCACAATTGGCACAATCAACTTCAATAGCGTATGTTTTCTTCATAATATTCCTCCATTCCTAAGACCATCTGATCCTTATTATTTATTACATTTATAATCTGATAAAGGGAGAAAGGATTTTCTATTATAACTTCCTTTCACATAAACATTTAAACAAATGTTTAATTGTTTGTCAATAGATTTTTATCCACTTGACACAAATATGTATTCATGATAAAACATACTAAATAAGTATGAATAGTACTAAATACGTTAACAATAGTTACCGTAGAAAAAACAAGGAGGAAAATATGCAGTATTCAGAGAAAGTAATAGAACATTTCAGCAATCCTCATAATGTTGGTGAAATAGAAAATCCCAGCGGTGTAGGAACTGTTGGTAACGCCAAATGTGGCGATATAATGAGAATTTATCTCGATATTGATGAAGATACAAAGATTATAAAGGATTGTAAATTTAAGACATTTGGTTGTGGCGCTGCTATTGCTACCAGCAGTATGGCAACTGATATGGTAATCGGAAAGACAATCTATGAAGCAATGGAAGTAACTAATAAAGCTGTTATGGAGGCTCTTGATGGACTTCCACCGGTCAAGGTTCACTGCTCATTGTTGGCAGAGGAATCAATTCATGCAGCTCTTTGGGATTATTGCCAGAAGCATAATGTTGATATTCCTGGACTTAAGGAACCTAAGAAAGATGTACACGACGGAGAAGAAGAGACGGATGAAGAAGAATAAGGTGTGTTCTTATGGGATTTGACAGATTAGAAGAGAGCCTGATTGATTTGATTAAAGAGGAAGAGGCTAAACTGGGTTATCGAAAAGAGGTTGTAAGACTCTATTATCCTTTAAGTACCCTTAATCATTTTTTTGAAAGTGATGTGGATTCGGACAGTATGTATAAAATGCTTGAAGGATTTTCAAGTTACACAGAAAACCGTCTTGGCAATGTTACTGTGACATACAAGGGTGACAGATTTTGTTTTAAGATTCCTAAGGAAGGCGTTGAATATATTCACAACAACACATCGCCAAATGAATTTATCAGGGAGCTTGTTAATATAGTTGGAAAGCATGGCTGTACAATGGAAGAAATCAATGCGCTTTTCAAGTCTTTTGGAGATATAATATGTGAATATATGGATAATGACGAATTTGATGTCCTTATAAGATTTGCAGATTCGACTAAAGACAAGTACTTCTACTGCTTTAAGGACGAAGGCTGTCACATAATCTACCATAGATTTCTTCCTGAGGATTATGCAGATTTTGATTTTTAATAAGAAATGTATAAACAGCATATAAAAGTATAGGAACAGCAGCTTGATTACTCGCTTATTTTTGGGGTGATTGGGCTGCTGTCTTCATAAAAAATCAATTGGAATAGATGGATTTTTACTGAAAAATTTTGCTAAAAGAATGGAGGTAAGGATATGCCAAAATACATAATGGCACTGGATGCAGGTACTACAAGTAACAGATGCATATTATACAATAAGGTCGGGGAAATGTGTTCTGTTGCCCAAAAGGAATTTACCCAGTTTTTTCCAAAGCCGGGATGGGTGGAACATGATGCAGACGAGATATGGTCTACACAACTGGAGGTGGCTAAAATGGCTATGTCCAATGTTGGGGCTACGGCAGCAGACATTGAGGCTATAGGAATAACCAATCAGAGAGAAACTACGATTGTGTGGGACAAAAATTCAGGAAAACCTGTATATAACGCCATAGTGTGGCAATGCAGAAGAACATCAGAATATGCAGATTCTTTAAAGGCAAAAGGGTTAACGGAAACTTTCAGGAAAAAAACGGGTCTTATTATTGATGCGTATTTTTCTGCCACAAAGTTAAAATGGATACTGGACAATGTTGAAGGAGCCAGAGAAAAGGCTGAGAATGGAGAGCTTCTGTTTGGTACTGTGGAAACATGGCTTATATGGAAACTGACTAAAGGCAAGGTCCATATAACGGATTACTCTAACGCTTCAAGAACAATGCTTTTTAATATAAATACATTACAGTGGGATGATGAAATATTAAAGGAACTAGATATTCCAAAATGTATTCTTCCTGAGCCTATGCCTTCAAGCTACATTTATGGGGAAGCTCATCCGGAATTCTTTGGAGGTCCTATTGCTATTGCAGGTGCTGCCGGAGACCAGCAGGCAGCTTTATTTGGTCAGACCTGTTTTAATGCCGGTGATGTAAAAAATACATACGGCACAGGATGTTTCATGCTTATGAATACAGGCGAAAAGCCGGTATTTTCCAATAATGGACTGGTTACTACCATTGCCTGGGGACTTGACGGAAAAGTTAACTATGCTCTTGAGGGCTCTATATATGTGGCTGGTGCTGCAATTCAATGGCTTAGGGATGAGATGCATTTTATTGATTCTTCCTGGGATTCCGAGTATATGGCAAGAAAGGTTAATGACACCAATGGATGTTACGTTGTTCCAGCTTTTACGGGATTGGGAGCTCCTTACTGGGATCAATATGCCCGGGGCACAATTGTGGGAATTACCCGTGGTGTAAACAAGTATCACATTATAAGGGCAACACTTGAGTCAATAGCTTTTCAGGTTAATGATGTATTAAAGGCTATGAAAGCTGATTCTTTGATTGATATTACCTCGCTGAAGGTGGATGGAGGGGCAAGTGCCAATAATCTCCTGCTTCAAATGCAGGCAGACATTATAGATGCTCCTGTTCACAGACCTAAATGCGTTGAGACAACTTCAATGGGAGCGGCTTATCTGGCAGGCCTGGCAGTGGGTTACTGGCAGAGTAAAGAATCAGTAATGAATAACTGGGCTATGGACAGAGTTTTTCAGCCTGAGATAGAAAAAGAAGAACGTGAAAAGAAAATAAAAGGATGGAACAAAGCTGTTTCTTACGCTCTTAATTGGGCAAAAGAGGAATAAAGGGAAGGAAGGGAAGGAAGGGGTCTGACCCCTCTCCCTCCAATTCTCAATAAGTCCTGTTTCCAATTTCATATATTGTTACCTAATTACTTTCATAATTAAAATGTATAAATAAGTCTTCACTAATTATTGTTTCCATTTTTTATCAAAAATTTTCTAAAATATTTCTTAATGCAGACATGGAACTTGTATGAGAGCGAACAACTCTTGTATCCAGTCCTTTTACCTCTCTGAGTGCATTTTGTACCATTTTGTGGGATACAGTACCGGTAAAAAGTTTTTTATATTCTCGAACCATGCATTCATTTCCACCTATAATTACTACGCTCATTAATTTATCTCCTTTGCATATCGGTACCTTTATCTGTCATAAAATATCTGGAAGCAGATTTTCAAAGGTTAAATGGCTGAAGCTGTTTTCCAACAGCTTCACATTCGGCAATTGTTCTTTCATCCGGTGTTTCCTGACAAATCAATCCTTCACCATTCAACACTTTGGCTCCGCATTTGCTCATTCTATCTGTCCAGTCACGTATCCGCTGACCGTCACCCCAGCCATAAGAGCCAAATAGAGTAATCATTTTCCCAGATGCAATGCCTTCCACTTCACTGACAAAGGGTTCCATCTCTACTTCTTCAAGAACCTCGGCACCCATAGCAGGGCATCCAAGGGCAAAACATTTTGCGTTCTTTAATTCTTCAACAGAAGCATCTCCCACATAAACTACTGCTGCTTCTTTTTCTGCAACTGTGATACGATTTCCTCCAATTACCCACTAAATATAAGGATTGCGTCGATTTGGTAGGTAAAATAGAGGTGAATTAGAAGAATTATTTCATGAAATACCCACTAAATATGTTTATGAAATTGTTTTAGTAGGTAAAAATGCGTACCAGAGGTTACAAAATACAGGTAAATTACCTACTAAATCAAACAAAAAGCATGATTTGGTGGGTAATGGATATTTTATCATCTTGCCATAATAGAGACTAATCCACATGGTCAGAATAATGGGTTTAACTGATTGGCAAGATTCTGGGATGGTGCACCGTCAGCACTCAAATCGCTGACAGCTATGCTTAGCCAAGCATATCCGGGATATGCAAGAGGAGAAAATACTACCATGGCTGTATAAGATAACAGGCTGATAATTTCCAGTATTCCAAATGTCCTTAATCTTTTTTCAATCATATTATTGCTCCTTATAAGTTAATTCTTATATGCCGAATAAATGCGGCAGAATTCATCTATGTATTGCTCCAGAATAACTCATTGAGATTGTAATCCTTTGATTTGGCGATAATCGTATGATCCTTGAATATCTCATTTATAATACGATGTTCTAATGATTTTCTTCTTTCAAGATGTATTATGAGACCATCCATCCCGTGAAGTGGATGCGCTTTTCCATAAGGAGACTCTTCAACATATCTGGTCATAAGAGGAAACCATAATTCATTTCCATTTTCATCAGAGCGCTCCTTCTTAATCAGTTCAACGGTACTGCGGATGTCATCCACATCAAGATAAATGATTTGAAATTGTTTACCGGAAAGAACATGCTTGAGTCTGCAATAGAAATCCAGAATTTCCTCATCTGACATCATTAAATAAAGTATCTGATTCTCTATAATATTCTGAAAAATGGAACATTCGAAAATTTGACCTTGTCCATTCCATTTTTGGTAGCATTCTAATATGATTTTTTCGAAAGAATCTTTTTCAAGATTTCCGTTATAGATTTCATATTGTTCTAAATCCTTGTGGAAACCAACCACATCAGTCAAAATCCGGGTATAGCAGATTATTCTATGGTCTCCTTCCACAATAGTTTTACCATCAATCTCATTTTCCATTGATGAATAACGTTTCAAAATATCCTGATACTGCATTTTTGTAACATATGCACACCATGCCAGTTCTACAGGAGAATAATCACCCTCACGAAATACCTTATATTCCGGTAATTGCTCCGCAAGTCTTTTTACCATTGTACTTTTGCCTGCTCCCTGCAGACCTTCTACAAAATAATTGGATAAATTACGCATAAAGTTTAGAATTCCCCATTTTTTGATTCTGCATCTTCTTTCAATAAAATTTTTGCCCATTCGCCAAATTTGACATTTTCCTGATGATTTTGGTGTTCTCCTATGATTTTTTCCATCCAAATCATATCGTACCATGTATCGAATTTGTATCCGCTATTGTGAAAGGTACCTACAGTATGAAATCCCATTTTCTTATGAAAATAATAGCTGTCTTTGGTCAGATGTTTGTCATCCTCTTTGGGAAGTGCTATACAAGCATTCATATTTAAAATGCCCATGCTTTTTAGAGTTTCTTCAAGTGTATGATAAAGCAATTTTCCAACACCTGATTTTCTGGAATCTTTTTTCACATAAACGGTTACTTCCACTGACCAGTCATATGCTTTCCTGGCTTTAAATTTACCTGCATAGGCGTATCCAAGAATCTTGCCGTTTTCACCCGCTTTTATATATGGTAAAATGGATGAAATGTTTTGTATCCTGTCTTGAAATTCAGACAGAGAAGGAACTTCATATTCAAATGATATTGCTGTATCCTGAACATATGGAGCATATATTGAAAGAAGTTCTTCAGCATCTTCCAATTTCACTGGTTCAATTTTCATTTTGTTTTCTCCTCATATATCTGACCAAACACTTTATTGGAAAAATCGGACATTACATTATTCTCAGTTGCTTTATTGAAGAAACCGGACATTGTATTGTCCTCAAATGAGGTGGCTGGTTCATTTTCCGTACAAATAAGTGATAACAAAATATCGTCTTCATATTTCATGGTAATATAACCAAATTGGAATTGAGATTTCATATATTCCAAGGGATTTAATAACTGTTATATTTTATTATCAAATATCTCTCAATCCCTTGAAAACACTAAGTTTGTCGCAGGTGAGCTTTCCCTTAGACTTTCCCTTATGTTATATCTTCCCATATGGATTTATGAATTCTGATAAGGGAAAATACAAGGGAAAGAAAATCCAATAAAACAGTATAACACAAAATAAAAACGACATGGTGAACTGATTGAAATGCTTCTGCTCATATCTCCATTTACATTTTATTATTTCTAAAATTTAGAAATTCGCACTGTTATTTGTAAATGGAGATTGATTCATCTAAAATTATTTTATTGTCGACTGTATTTTACTGCTTTCACGACCGTCTCAATACCATTAATTGTTAATGCCAAAATAATGATTGAGAGAAATACCTTATTAAAGTGTATAAAAACATGTGAAATAACTTCTGCATCCGTTCCAAATAACTGCTCAATACCATCAAAAAATTCACTATTCATAATCCTATCATTTAACAGCCAAATGCTTGTTAATGCTCCATCAATAATATTGGTGATAATGGTAACAAGCATCACCCTTTTGGTATAGCTGCCATCAATAAGTCTCACACTGTCCCTTGTAACACCCAAAATTCCAAATGCAAGAATGAAATACCATGTTTGTCTGATATATTCTAAATTAAAAAGGGGCTCATACACACCTACCTCATTTTTTACAAATGCAATGCATACAATCTGTGGGCATACAAGAAATACAAGAGTGAAGATAACCGAAAAAACAATTCCTACAATCGCATCTGCTTTTGAAATTCTATTAGACTTTTGTGGAACAGGAGGCAAATTATCTATTCCATCATTTAACCCATCCACCTTAATTCCTTTTTTATAAAAGAATGCAAATAATAATGTCACAAATGCAAATCCTGTCAATATACCACCAAAAATCCCACCGATGGTTCTATAGATAGCTGTATACCAGATTGTATGCGATGTTAATGCTGCCATGATTTGAGCAAGTAACATTCCTCCACTGATGCACACTGTCACAATTTTCAATACATACACATATAAACTGTAATACGGCTGTCCAATCAAACAATCCTGTGTTTCACCTTTATATTTCGAAGCTAACTCATTCGGGGTTCCCAGTTCCGTTAGAACAACTTTGATATCACGCTCAGTTGGAGTAGCATCCTCACATCGTTCCTCCAACATATCTTGTATGATCGTCTCTAATTCCGCTGCCACATCTTTTTTCATGGCAGATTTCATATGCTTCGTAACTGCATAAATGTATCTGTCGATCAAATCATTTTTTACCATCTATTCTTCCTCCATTAAAACATTGATTGACTGTGAAAATTTTTTCCAGTGTTCTTTAATTTTTTTATAAACCAGCTTCCCATCTTCTGTGATGATATAATATTTTCTTGGCTTCGTTGCCTCAGTTTCCCATTCACTTTTTAGCAGACCTTGACTCTCTAGTCTTCTCAGTAGAGGATATAATGTATTGCCTTCTATCGAAATACCTTTCCCTTCTAATTCCTTTACCAATGAATATCCATACATTGGTTTATTTAGTTGTGCTAACACTACCATGATAAGTGTGCCTCGTCTGAATTCTAGAATTAATCCTGAAACAATTTCATCACAATTCATCCAATCTCCTCCCTTCAGTATCATTTATTTAAATTCACTGTGTTTATTGCACTGTATTGTGTGTTGCACACTATGTACTTAACATAGTATACTGTGTATCGCACATTATGTCAATAAGTTTATCCTTTGCATTTCAAGTTTTGCATCACTACCATTGTTTATAGCTCCCATTAACAAACAATTCAAGCAAAATCAACTTTAAATTTATCTGAAAATGCAGTTTGATATAAATCTCTAATAAACTCCATAATTATGTGCCACGAAACATCAACAGCATAAGAATAATTTTTTTGATATGTTTTCCATAACAGAACTTGTTTCTATTTCATTCAATATTTCTCTTATCTCATTAGATTCTATCAGGTCTAATGTTCCACGTTTTCTTGCGGTTGCTACAAGCGCATTCCATAGTATTTCTTTATTGAGTTGTTCTCCATGCAATTTTTGCAAGATATAAATATCATAAAAATCTCTCATTCGTGTATTCGTGACATTTCGACTGATAACAGTTTCCAGTTTTTCAGCCACTACACCGTCAGGCTATGGATGATTACGAAAGCAAGAAATTCATTGCAAAATCGGAAAACATCACAGTTGGAGAACTGCTTGATATATGGGCAGAGGAAGAATTAAAGACAGGTACTCTCAGTAATGGAACAGTCCAGAATTACCTTGGTGCTATCAATAACATCAAGAAACATTCAATTTCAGAGAGAAAATTGAAAAATGTAACAACTGAGCATTTGCAAGCCTTCTTCGATCTGCTTTCATTTGGTGGTATTTATCCAGACGGAACAGAAAGAAAAGGCTACAGCAAGGATTACATCCGTTCTTTTTCAGCAGTATTACAGCAGTCATTCCGATTTGCAGTATCACCAAAGCAATATATCACCTTCAATCCGATGCAGTATATTAAGCTGAAATATCAGGATGAGGTTGATTTATTTTCCGATGATGATACGGATGGTGATATAAAACCGATTCCACGAGAGGATTATGAAAGACTGATTGAATTTCTACAGGATTACAATCCACCGGCAATACTTCCAATCCAGATAGCTTATTATGCAGGACTTCGTATCGGTGAAGCCTGTGGTCTGGCATGGCAGGATGTAAATCTTGAAGAACAGTGCCTTACAATCAGACGCAGTATCCGATATGATGGTTCAAGGCACAAGAATATCATCGGACCAACCAAACGAAAAAAGGTAAGGATTGTTGATTTTGGAGATACACTGGCAGAGATTCTTCGCAATGCCCGAAAGGAACAACTTAAAAACCGAATGCAGTACGGAGAACTTTACCACAAAAACTACTACAGAGAAGTAAAAGACAAAAACAGAGTTTACTATGAGTTCTATCATTTGGACGGAACAGAGAGTGTTCCAGAGGATTATAAGGAAATATCCTTTGTCTGCTTAAGACCGGATGGAAGTTTGGAACTGCCAAGCACATTAGGAATTGTTTGCAGGAAGATTGCTCAGAAACTGGATGGATTTGAAGGATTTCATTTTCACCAGTTGCGCCACACCTACACAAGTAACCTTCTAGCAAACGGAGCAGCACCAAAGGATGTGCAGGAACTGTTAGGGCACTCAGATGTCAGTACCACAATGAATGTCTATGCTCACTCCACAAGAAAAGTCAAGCGGGAATCAGCAAGGCTGCTTGATAAAGTGGCAGGCAATGACTAAAAAAAGAAATTCCCTTATTTCCCTTACGATTATCTCATAAGGGCAAAAATAAGGGAAAATACATATCGTTTCGCTAATACGCAGGCTGAAAAGCCTGTAAAATAGAGTGTATGAAACTTTTTCTGTAAATTAAATAAAACCTTTAAGGTCTTCTATGAT
>JAUNPK010000026.1 GCA_030536855.1 Eubacteriales bacterium | reverse complement strand
GGACAGTTCAGACTTGATGGTATTCCACCAGCAAGAAGAGGTGTTCCACAGATTGAAGTTACATTTGATATTGATGCAAATGGTATCGTTAATGTATCAGCTAAGGATCTTGGTACGGGCAAGGAACAGCATATTACAATTACAGCAGGTTCAAATATGTCAGATGATGATATCGAGAAGGCTGTAAAGGAAGCTGCTGAGTATGAGGCTCAGGATAAGAAACGTAAGGAAGCTATTGAAGTAAGAAATGATGCTGATTCAATGGTATTCCAGACACAGAAGGCTATGGATGAAGCTGGTGATAAGCTTGATGCAAGCGATAAGGCAGCAGTTGAGGCAGATCTTAACGCTCTTAAATCACTGGTAGAGTCTACAGATGCTGATAATATGACAGATGCACAGGTTGATGAGATTAAGGCAGCTAAGGAAAAACTTATGGAATCAGCTCAGAAGCTTTTTGCTAAGTTATATGAAGCACAGCAGGGCACAGCAGGTGCAGGTCCTGATATGGGAGCCGGCCCTGACATGGGAGCAGGTACAGATGCTGGTGCAAACTATGGTGATGATGTTGTTGACGGAGATTACAAGGAAGTCTAAAATCTAAATTCCATAGGGAAGTTTAAAGCATAAACATTTAAGAATAATTAAACTGCATGAGGCATTTGCCTCGTGCAGTTTTAGTGTTATTTGTGCAGTAAATGTGTAACAGATATGCAACAAGGTAAACTTTAATATATTGATTGGAGTTATTGAAAGATTATGGCAGATAAGAGAGATTATTATGAAGTCCTTGGTATATCCAAGGATGCTGATGATTCAGCTATAAAGAAGGCTTACAGACAGCTGGCAAAGAAATATCACCCTGATACCAATCCGGGAGATAAAGAGGCTGAGGCAAAATTCAAAGAGGCTTCAGAGGCTTATGCTGTGCTTAGCGATCCGGATAAGAGAAGACAGTATGATCAGTTCGGTCATGCTGCATTTGACGGAAGCGGCGGTGCAGGAGCCGGAGGATTTGACTTTGATTTCGGTGATATGGGAGATATATTTGGAGACCTGTTCGGTGGAATGTTTGGCGGAGGAAGCAGCAGAAGAAACAGCAACGGCCCAAGACGTGGAGCAGATATAAGAGTAAATGTACGGATTACCTTTGCCGAATCGGTAACAGGAACATCAAAGAAGATAGATGTAACCTTAAAAGATGCTTGTAATTCTTGTCACGGAACAGGAGCTAAGGCAGGAACAAGTCCTGAAACCTGTGGCAAGTGTGGCGGAAGGGGACAGGTCACAATAACGCAGCAGTCATTTTTGGGAATGATGAAAAGTGTTCAGCCATGTCCTGATTGTCACGGAACAGGTAAAATCATAAAAGAAAAATGTCCTGATTGTTACGGAACCGGATATATCAGCAGTAAAAAGACTATAGAGGTTAGTATTCCTGCCGGTATTGATAACGGACAATGCGTCAGAATACAAGGCAAGGGTGAGCCGGGAATTAACGGAGGCGCCAGAGGTGACCTTTTGGTTGCGGTTATGATTTCAGCAGACCCTAATTTTGAAAGAGACGGATACAACATTTTCTCTGATGTGAGAATAAGTTATCCTACTGCCGTTCTGGGAGGAGAAATCAAGGTTAAAACTGTAGATGGCGAAGTGTTATATGAGGTTAAACCCGGAACTGCATCAGGAACAAGGGTAAGACTTAAAGGAAAGGGTATGCCTACCCTCAGGAGCCAGTCTGTAAGAGGAGACCACTATATTACACTTATAGTTGATATTCCTACAAAACTTAACAATGAACAGAAAGAAGCACTGTTAGCTTATGATAAAACTCTTACGGGGGAGTCAAAACCATCAAAGAAAAAAGGATTATTTAAATAACAGACAAGGAGAAAAAATATATATGTATAAAGATACTATTCCAATATTCTTTGCTGTGGATGATAGTTATGCCCCTTTTCTTGGAGTGGCTTTGCGCTCAATAATTGATAATGCTTCAAAGGAATATAAATATAAGATAATTGTTATTAATGATGGCTTGAATGAAACCAATATTAGGAAGCTCAGTGCCATGAAAACTGAGAATTTCAGTGTTGAGTTTGTAGCAATGCAACAGTTATCTGCGGAAAGCTTTACTAATAAATCTGATAACAGGCTTCATTACGATTACTTTACGCTTACAATTTTCTACAGACTCTTTATTGCGGATATGTTTCCTGAATACGATAAAGGCATCTATATAGACAGTGATATAATTGTGCCGGGTGATATATCAGAGCTTTATAATATTGATCTTAAAGATAATCTTATAGGTGGATGTGTTGATATTTCTGTTGCAGAGTTTGATGAAATTCAGAATTATTACAAAAATGCAGTGGGTGTAAGAGGAGATGAGTATATTAATTCAGGTGTGCTTCTTATGAATTTGAAGGAACTTAGGAAGGTTAAGTTTGCTGAGAAGTTTATGGATTTATTACATAATTATAAATTTGATGTAATTGCGCCTGACCAGGACTATATTAATGCAATGTGTAAAGGACGGATACTCCATATAGATAACAGATGGGATTCCATGCCTGCACCGGGACTCGCCCAGCCATTTGAAAATCCTAAGCTTATTCATTATAATCTTTTCCAAAAACCATGGCATTATGATGGCGTAGGTTATGAAGATTATTTTTGGAGTTATGCGGATAAGACAGAATTTAGTAAAGAAATTCATGATATAAAAGATAACTACAGTGATACGGAAAAAGAAAATGATGACAAGAATTTCAAGGTGCTTGTTCAGAGAGCTGTGGATGTGCCAAAAACAGATAAATGTTTTGTATATGCAATCAAAAATGGGGCAAAAATTACAGTATAAATGTAAAGGGGATTTTTAATGAGCTTTAATGTTGAAAATAGAATGGAAGAATTGAAAAAATCAGACATAAAAAATTATGATGTGGCAGAAATGACCTGTCTTGAAGACCTTAATTCGGTAGGCCTGATTCTTGTTCACAAAAAGTCAGGGGCAAGAGTGGTGGTGATATCCAACGATGATGATAACAAAGTATTTTCCATAGGATTTAAGACACCTCCTTTCAATGATACCGGTTTGCAGCATATTCTTGAACATTCAACATTATGCGGCTCAAGAAAATATCCTGTAAAAGATCCTTTTGTTGAATTATGCAAGGGTTCTCTTAATACATTTTTAAATGCTATGACTTATCCGGACAAGACTGTTTATCCGGTAGCCAGTTGCAATGATGCTGATTTTAAAAATATTATGGATGTGTATATGGATGCGGTATTCTATCCTGATATTTACAAACATCCGGAAATTTTTAAGCAGGAAGGATGGCACTATGAACTTGAAAATGTAGATGGAGAGTTAAAATATAATGGTGTTGTGTTCAATGAGATGAAGGGTGTTTATTCATCTCCTGATGATGTTCTTTCAAGGTACACATTTGTTGAACTTTTTCCTGATACTGCATATAGATTTGAATCAGGCGGGGACCCGGAAAAAATACCGGCTTTAACATACGAGGAATTTTTGAAATATCATAAGGAATATTATCATCCTTCCAACAGTTATATTTATCTTTATGGAAATATGAATGTGGAAGAGAGACTTAATTATCTTGATGAGTGTTATTTGTCCGATTTTGAAAAAAATGATATCAATATTGATTCTCATATAGAAATACAGAAACCTTTTGAAGAACCTAAGTATATGGTAAAGGAATACCCTGTGACAGATGACGAGTCTTTGGAAAATAATACATTTCTCTCTTATAATGTTGTAGTGGGAACTTCCCTTGATGCAAAGCTGTACCTTGCTATGCAGATACTTGATTATGCATTGGTGCTGTCACCGGGAGCAGTGCTTAAACAGGCTCTTATGGATGTGGGAATAAGTACAGATGTGTACTCAAGCTTTGAGACATCTGTATGTCAGCCGGTGTATTCAATTATTGCTAAAAATGCCAATGAGGAACAAAGAGAGCTTTTTGTTAAAACAATTGAAGATGTTTTGTCAGATATCGTAAAAAATGGGTTTAACGAAAGGACAATAAAGGCAGGTATCAATTATTACGAGTTTAAGTACAGAGAGTCCGACTATGGGGCATATCCGAAGGGACTGATGTATTATCTTACCATGATGGACAGCTGGCTTTATGATGATACAAAGCCATTTATTCATGTTGAGGCTTCAGAGACATTTGAACAGATAAAGAAAGAAGCAGAAGAAGGCTTGTTCGAGAATCTTGTAAGGGATTATATACTTAACAATAATCATGAAGTTGTTATCAGTCTTGTTCCAAAACATGGTCTTCTTGAAGAAATGGAAGAACGGGAAACAAGAAAACTGGCGGAATATAAGAATAGCCTTTCAAGAGAAGAGCTTGAACAGCTTGTTAAGGATACAAAGGCTTTAAAGGATTATCAGGACAAACCGTCAAGTCAGGAAGATTTGGAAAAAATTCCTATGCTTAAGCTTTCTGATATCCGGCGGGAACCGAGAAAACTTTATAATGATCTTAAGGATATTGATGGAATTAAGGTTGTTCATCACAATCTGTTTACCAATAAGATTGCATATCTGATGCTGACTTTTAACTGTATGAATGTTCCTGATGAATTACTGGGATATATCGGATTATTAAGTTCAACACTTGGGCTTATGGATACTGAGAAGTATACATATCCTGAGTTTACCAATGAAATATATATGAATTGCGGAGGACTCACAACGGATGCGGCAGTTTACAGAGATAAGGTGGATATCCATAAGGACAGTATTCTTTATGAGTTGAGAGGTAAGGTCTTATTTGATAAGATACCTTTTATCCTGGATATGATAGACGAGATGGTTTACCATACAAAATTCAGGAATTACAAACGCCTGAAGGAGATTATCTCAAGAAGCAGATCAAGATTGGAAGCCTATATGATGAATTCAGGCCATTCACTGGCTATGAATTATGCAAGTGCTCAGTTTTCTTCTGCGGCATATTATTCCGACCTTATGCGTGGGTACAGGTTTTACGAGCTTGTACAGAAACTTGACAGCAATTTTGATGAACTTAAAGAAGATATTGCGGAAAAGCTGGAGACTTTAGTAAAGCTTATATTTACAAGGGATAATCTTATTGTAAGTATTACAACAGATGATGAAGGCTATGACAAGTTTGCAGAAGCATTTGTATCATTCGAAGGAAAAGTTAATGATGAACACAGAAAGCCGGAGGAGAGACATTTTGAAATTGAAAATGTGAAAACAGCTTTTACTTCGTCATCCCAGGTTCAGTATGTAGCAAGATGCGGTAATTTTGCCGGAGACGGAATGAGCTATACGGGAGCACTGAAAGTGCTTAAGGTTATTTTCTCTTACGATTATCTGTGGAATAATGTACGTGTTAAAGGCGGGGCATACGGTTGCATGAGCGGAGCTACAAGAAACGGTGATTTTTACATGGTATCTTACAGAGACCCTAAGCTTCGTGAAACAAACCTGATATATGAAGAAGCTGCGGATTATATAGAAAAATTCTCAGTAAGTGACAGGGATATGGTGAAATTCATAATCGGTACCATTGGAGAAATTGATACACCTTTAACACCATCAGCGGAGGGGATTCGTTCCTTCACGCATTATTTCTGTAATACTTCATACGAAATGCTAAAGGAGGACAGACTCGAAGTATTGGATGCTGATGTGGAAAGTATAAGAGCACTGGCACCTTTGGTAAGAACAGCGGTTGACCAGAATTATCTTGTGGTTGTTGGAAATCAGAAGGAAATTGAAAGTAACAGGGAAATGTTTGATGTTATCAGACCTCTTTATATCGGGGATGATAAGGAATAGCGGATGAAAGGAAACTTTAATGAACTTAGATGAAATGCTTGCAGCAAGCGGAATAACAGGAGGCACATCTACAGACAACAACAATACCAAATCGGGTTTTGTTACATTTATTGGAAGACCTAATGTTGGAAAGTCTACATTGATGAACAGGATAATAGGGCAGAAGATTGCCATAACATCCAATAAGCCACAGACAACAAGAAACAGAATACAGACTGTCTATACCGATGAAAGAGGACAGATTGTATTTGTTGATACGCCGGGTATACACAAAGCTAAGAATAAGCTTGGAGAGTATATGGTAGGTGCAGCTGAGAAGACAATTGGAGAAGTGGATGTTGTATGTTGGCTTGTAGAACCTACAACTTATATAGGTGCAGGTGAAAGACATATTATCGAAAAATTAAAAAATGTAAATGCTCCTAAAATTCTTGTTATTAATAAGGTTGATACCATTAAGAAAGAGGAAATTCTGCCGGTTATTGACTGCTACAGCAAGGAAATAACATTTGATGAAATAGTTCCTGTATCAGCAAGAAACGGTAATAATGTGGATGACCTGATTGACACAATATTTAAGTATCTTACTTACGGACCAATGTTTTACGACGAAGATACCGTTACGGATCAGCCTATGAGACAGATTGTATCTGAGCTTATAAGAGAAAAAGCTCTTCATGCATTGAATGAAGAAATTCCACATGGTATTGCAGTTGTTATCGACAGGTTTAAGGACAGAGAAACACCAAAGGGTGTGATAACTGATATTGATGCAACTATTATATGCGAACGAGATTCCCATAAAGGAATAATAATCGGCAAAGGTGGAGAAATGCTTAAGAAGATTGGTACCAATGCCCGTTATGAAATAGAAAAACAGATTGGAAACAAGGTTAATCTTAAGCTTTGGGTCAAGGTTAAGAAGGAATGGCGCGAAAGTGATATTCTTATAAAGAATTTTGGCTATGATAAAAAGGATAATAAATCTAATCAATAAAACTGATAAAAGAGCTGATAAAATGTCTCTTGTGGATAAGTGGCTCAGATAAGAGGTTAAAATGGCTGATGTTACGGAAGTTACCGGCATGATTCTGTCAAGCATGCCTGTTGGGGAGTATGATAGAAGAATAGTGATACTTACCAGACAGTTAGGTAAAATATGTGCATTTGCCAAGGGCGCAAGAAGACCTAACAGTCCCCTTATTGGTGTTACCAGACCTTTTATTCTGGGAACCTTTGAGGTGTATAGGGGAAGAGATTCATATACGGTATATAAAGCTCATGCGGACAATTATTTTGAGGATGTAGTTAATGATTTAGATGCTGTATGGTATGGATACTACATGGCAGAGGTGGCTGATTACTACGGCAGGGAAAATCTTGACGGAAGTGATATGATTAACCTTCTCTATATATCTTTAAAAGCATTGACCAATCCTAAAATTAGCAATGAACTTATAAGATACATATATGAGTTGAGAATTATTGCAATCAACGGAGAGTGTCCGGATTTCTTTTCCTGTTATAAATGTGGAAAGGATAAAGATATTGATACTTATTCTCTTTCAGGTAATTGTGTTTATTGCAACAGTTGTAGCAAAGGCATTAATGATGGAATTAAACTATCGCCGTCAACATTGTATGCTTTGCAGTTTATAGTAAGTTCACCATTGAATAAATTATATACATTTGTTCTTAATGAAGAAGTAATGTCAGAGTTAAGAATGGTGGTTGGGCGTATTGAGTCGGTAACTTTTGATAAGAAATTTAAATCAAAAGAATTAATGTTAGAAAATCAGAAAAGGAATGATTAACCATGTCACATAACAATTATAAAAAGATCGCGGCAATTAATGATTATTCGGGATTTGGAAGATGTTCCATTGCAGTGGAACTTCCGGTTATTTCAGCTCTCAAAGTCCAGTGCTGCCCAATACCTACCTCAATCTTTTCCAATCACACAGGATTTGACAGTTTTTATTTTCAGGATTTTACGGATTATATGACCGGTTATATAGATGAGTGGAAAAAGCTTAATCTCAAATTTGACGGAATATGCAGCGGATTTCTGGGTTCTCACAAGCAGATTGCTATAGTCGAGGATTTTTTTAAGTCATTTAAGACGAAAGACAATATTATTGTTGTGGATCCGGTTATGGGAGATTATGGTGATTTATATCCTACCTACACTAAAGAAACATGTGAGGAAATGAAAAAACTGGTGAAATATGCGGATATACTGACGCCAAACCTTACGGAGGCCTGCATCATAACAGAAGAACCCTATGATGTTGAGTATTCTAATGAGGAGCTTTTAAGAATAGCAAGAAAGCTTTCTGATATGGGACCTGAAAAAATTGTTATAACAGGAATTCAAAGAGGGAAATATATTGCAAATTACTGCTATGAAAAAGGTAAAGAAGGGTATATTATTAAAACCATGAAGGTTGGTACCCAGCGTTCAGGAACAGGTGATATATTTACAGCTATAATTGCTGCTGATGCGGTAAATGGTGTAGATTTTCATGAATCCGTAAGAAAAGCATCACATTTTATAAAAAAATGTATACTCAAATCCATAGAAATGGATATTCCTTTAACGGATGGAGTGTGTTTCGAAGAATTGCTGACAACCTTAAAATAAGACAAAATATTAATATACCGGAATGATGCGGAAAAAGGGAGGATATTATGGAGATTTTATACAAAGTACACAACAATTTATATGTTAATATGACAAACAAGTGCCCATATTCATGTACATTCTGTCTCAGACAGACTATGGACAGAATAGGGGAATCAGGAAGATTGTGGCTTGAGAGAGAACCTTCTGCAGAAGAAGTTTGCCAGGAGTTTGCAAAGTGGAATCTTGATGACTTTCAGGAAGTGGTATTCTGTGGATTTGGCGAGCCTACCGAAGTGTGGGACAGAATTAAAGAAGTGGCTGCATTTGTTAAGAAAACTTATAATAACAAGCCAATAAGAATTAATACTAACGGAGCAGGCAATCTAATTAATGGAAGAGACATAGCCCCGGAGATGAAGGGACTCATTGATACAGTTTCCATAAGCCTTAATAATCCCGATGCAAAAAAATATCATGAACTTGTGAGAAGCAAATTTGGAGATGTGACATTCGATGCCATGATAAATTTTGCAAAGGAATGTGTTCAGGAAGGACTTAAAGTTGTACTGACTACTGTGGACACAACAATAACCCACGAGGAAGAGGTTGAGTGCAGAAAGATATGCGATGAAATAGGCGCTGTCTACAGGATAAGACCTTGGGAAGACTAATATAAGATTAATGTTAAGCAATATAAGATTAAACATATAAGATTAAACATAAGGGATTAGTTCTTGTAAATGTTTTACAAATGTTATAGAATTATCTGGATTACTGCAAAAGCCGATGCAGTTCGATGTAGTCAGGCATTTGCATACAGGAGGATTTAAGATATGGAAAAATCAATGGAAAAGATAGTTGCTTTGGCTAAGGCGAGAGGTTTTGTTTATCCGGGCTCAGAAATTTACGGTGGTCTTGCTAATACATGGGATTATGGAAACCTGGGCGTAGAGCTTAAGAATAATGTTAAAAAGGCCTGGTGGCAGAAGTTTGTACAGGAAAGCCCATACAATGTTGGTGTTGACTGTGCAATTCTTATGAATCCACAGACATGGGTTGCATCAGGACACCTTGGAGGCTTCTCAGATCCTTTAATGGATTGTAAAGAGTGCCATGAGAGATTCAGAGCAGATAAGCTTATTGAAGATTGGGCTGAGGAAAATAATTATGATCTTGGCGGTTCTGTTGACGGATGGACTCAGGAGCAGATGAAGAATTTCATTGATGAGAAAAATATATGCTGCCCAACATGCGGAAAGCACAACTTTACAGATATCAGACAGTTCAACCTTATGTTTAAGACTTTCCAGGGTGTAACAGAGGATGCAAAGAATACTGTATATTTAAGACCTGAGACAGCACAGGGTATATTTGTAAACTTTAAGAATGTCCAGAGAACATCAAGAAAGAAAGTTCCATTTGGTATTGGTCAGATTGGTAAGTCTTTCAGAAATGAGATTACACCGGGTAATTTTACATTCAGAACAAGAGAATTTGAGCAGATGGAATTAGAGTTCTTCTGCAAACCCGGAACAGATCTTGAATGGTTTTCATATTGGAGACAGTATTGTATAGATTGGTTAAAAGCTCTTGGAATGAAAGATGATGAGATGAGAGCCAGAGACCATTCACCGGAAGAGCTTTGCTTCTACTCAAAGGGAACAACAGATATTGAATTCCTCTTCCCATTTGGATGGGGCGAGCTTTGGGGTATCGCAGACAGAACAGACTATGATCTTACACAGCATCAGACAGTTTCAGGGGAAGATATGTCATATTTTGATGATGAATCTAAGGAAAAATATATTCCTTATGTTATTGAGCCTTCTCTTGGAGCAGACAGAGTAACACTTGCATTCCTTTGCTCAGCCTATGATGAGGAGGAATTGGAAGGAGGAGATGTAAGAACAGTTCTTCATTTCCATCCGGCGCTTGCACCTGTTAAGATAGGTGTTCTTCCTCTTTCTAAGAAGCTTAATGAAGGAGCTGAGAAAGTATTTGCAGAGTTATCAAAATACTACAATTGTGAGTTTGATGACAGAGGAAATATTGGTAAGAGATACAGAAGACAGGATGAGATTGGAACTCCATTCTGTATAACATATGATTTTGACTCAGAGGAAGATAATGCTGTTACAGTTCGTGATAGAGATACTATGGAACAGGAAAGAGTTAAAATTGAAGATCTTAAGGCTTACTTTGAAGATAAGTTCAGATTTTAATTTATAAAACAATATGCATTTTAATGTTGCCGCTCATACATTATATCAGAGGCAGATTTGTTCTGCGTCAGGACTTGGGTTGAGTCATGATATACAGTGATGAGCGGCAATTTTAAATCAGGAGAATTATATGCTGTGTACAAAATGTAAAACAGAGTATGAAGGTAGTCGTTGCCCGAAGTGTGACGGACCGGTAATTTTGGTTAATAACAATGACTATCTTGCAAGACGTAAGGCTTATGAGGAAAAGAAGGTCAGGGAAAATGCTGAAAAAGACAAAGAAAAAGAACCCGGAAAGACAAAGAAAAAATCCTCCGGGAAAATGAAAAGCATTTTTCTTAATATAATAAATTCCTTGAAGTCATTAAAGAAACCTAAGTTAAAAAATACAAATAAAAAAGGTGTGAAGTATATAGTTGTCGCCTTGGTTTTGGTCCTTGCAGGACTTGCATCTCTGGGGATATATAAGCTTTCTACTAAAAAAAATTATGAGCTTTTTATGAGAAGTAACGGTAAAATATATAATGTTACAGGTTTGGAAAGTAAATTCGTGTGTGAACAGTCAGATGCAATATTTGCCTCGGATTATGCTACATTTTACACACCGGACAGGCCGTTGGAAGTAAGAAGTGGAAATATTGTTTCTACCCTTGCCAGTGACAGCGGTAAATATTTTGCTGCGGATGTTTATGATAGTGATTCTGAGATATACTCTCTTTATGTGTGGGATGAGGAAGGCAACGTGGTTGACGCATTGAACAATTTTAATGCTCACGAAATATACTGTCTTACAGATAAAGGGCAGTTGATTTATAAAGAAATTCAGGTAATTAATGAAGAGGGAACAGTTGGTTCCACCTCTTTAGGAATGACAGAAGTTAAAAAATCATCTTCAAAAGGGGATAAAAAACTTGCTGCCAATTCGGTTACTATTGAAAGTGACCTGAAGAATGCCTATGTTTATAGTAAATCAGCTTCAATTGTATTTCTTGATAACAACAGTAATCTTTACCGGTACGATTTTGATAAAAAGAAAAAGGATTTAATAGATGTAAATATTGGCAATTTATATGTTATGAGTTCTGATTATGATTATGTATACGGTACATCAGTGGAACACATAAATTCATCTGATAACGCAGATTCTTATATGTACACTTCAGATTCGGGATGCTTTCTGGTCAACATCAAAAAGGAAGAAAGTATAAGGGTAAGTGGTGCCTTAAGTTCCGGAATAATTTATGTATATGATAAGAAAAATTCCTGTATGTATATGATTAACAACGGGAATATTATGGTATCAGCCTATGATGGAGAAAGATTCGGGCAGTACAGCACCGTAGACAGTATAGGCTCACAGAACAATTATGTGTTTGATAAATCATCAGGTGAACTTGTGTATATTAACGGAGAAGGACAGCTTAAAGAGTTGTTAAAGGGAACATCTAAAATGCTTATGGAAGGAGTTTCTGATGGAACCCTTTCGCTTATAAATAACACAGAAAAATCCCTTACTTATATTAAGGACGGATGTCAATATTATTTAAAGACATCCGCATCAAAACCGGTTCTTATGTACAATATAGGCAGTGTTTCAAGTACATCAGATACCTGTTATTATAAAAATAAATTATATTTTTATGATGCTAATAATGAGCTCCGCAGTTGTAACCTCAAAGGAAAGAGCGGAAATTCAATCGGAACAGTAGAACGGATGTGGCTTGGTACAGAGCTGAAATAACCCAGCAGCAGTAACAATACCTCGGGTGGCTTGGAAACTGTGTAATTTATTACTCTTTTTATTTGGTATTATTCATTCATTCAAGGAAACAGAAAATAAAATTTTTGTTGGAAACATCACACATAAGAACGAAGGTGATGGTTCTGCGGAATGGAGGATAATATGAAAAAAATACAGTTAAGAATTGCAGGAATCATTATAAGCGCAGTATTAGGATTGGAAGTTGAAGCGGTTTTTTATTTTGTTTTTGGAATCAATCCATTGAATATACCTGTGTTGGCAATAGTAACATTATGGGCATTTAATTCTGTACTCATGGGATGCGTTGTGGATGAGGTATTTAAAAGAAAATATAAAGTAAGAATATAGTTATACATTTTTAAAGGCTCACATATATATTAATAACTACGTAGAATACGGATAATGTGTACGATGATGTGCGTATAAACGGAGGTTATTATGGGGCGTACAAAAATTAGATTTATGCAGTTTATTATAATAGCTGCCGTCACAATTGTGATGGCAGCTAAAACTGTATATGGGGAGGATAATGATAAGTCGGGACCGGAAATAGTGACCCCTTCAGCCATACTTATGGAATCTCGTACGGGACAGATTATTTATGAAAAAAATGCAAATGAGTCACTTGCTCCTGCCAGTATTACAAAAATAATGACTTTGAATCTTATATTTGAGGCATTAGAAGATGGAAGAATATCACTGGAGGATGAAGTGACAGTATCCGAACATGCTGCCGGTATGGGAGGTAGTCAGGTGTTTCTTGAAGTTGGGGAAAAGCAGACGGTAAATACAATGATAAAATGTATAACTGTTGCAAGTGCCAATGATGCCTGTGTAGCCATGGCCGAGCATATATGTGGCTCGGAGGATGTGTTTGTGGGACAAATGAATGAAAAAGCTAAAGAGCTTGGCATGAATAATACACATTTTGTAAATTGTTGCGGTCTGGATGATGAAGGTCATACATCAAGTGCTCTGGATGTTGCACTTATGAGCAGGGAACTTATAACAAAACATCCTCAAATAAAGGATTATTCCAATATCTGGATGGATACCATAACCCATGTTACAAGAAAGGGAGAGTCGGAATTTACATTATCCAATACCAATAAGCTGATTAAGCAGTATTCCTATGCAACAGGTTTAAAGACCGGATCAACAAGTAAGGCGGGCTGTTGTCTTTCTGCTACGGCTGAAAAGGATGGGATTGAACTTGTGGCAGTTGTAATGGCAGCTCCCAACAGTAAGACAAGATTTTCTGATGCTGTTACCCTTCTTAATTACGGTTTCAGTAGTTGTAACATATACGTGGATAATCAGGAAGAAAGTTACGAACCTGTTGCTATAAAAGGCGGAAAAGAAAGCAGCTTGCCTATAGTAAAAAAAGATACATTTTCTTACCTGTTCCTTAATCGTTACAGTGAGGAGGATATACGTAAGGAGTTGATTTTGAATAAAGATATAAAGGTTCCTGTAAAAGGAGGAGATAGTGTGGGAATGTTGAATTACTACTATAAGGACACACTTATTGGAACCATAGATATTGTAGCAGGTAAAAATGTGGATAAGATGAATTTTGGTGATGCTTTGAAAAAAATAATGTGGAAGTTCTTGAATTAAAGTAGTGTCATTCAACGGGAAATATGCTATCATATCTAGTGTATTGCCAATTTGCAAAGGCTTACTAAAGTGGAGGCTGTTATGGATTTATTTGAGTACATGAGAGAAAATAATAAAAATAATGAGTCACCTCTGGCTATGAGACTTCGTCCGGAGACTTTGGAAGAAATAGTTGGACAGCAGCATATAGTTGGCAAGGATAAGCTTTTATACAGAGCTATTAAGGCTGATAAGATAAGTTCGGTTATATTTTACGGACCACCGGGAACCGGTAAGACAACACTGGCAAAGGTGATTGCAAATACCACAAGCGCTGATTTTTGCCAGATTAATGCTACGGTAGCAGGTAAGAAGGATATGGAGGATGTGGTTGAGAAAGCCAAGAATAATCTTGGTATGTATGGAAGAAAGACCATATTATTTGTAGATGAAATTCATAGATTTAATAAAGGGCAACAGGATTATCTTCTGCCATTTGTTGAGGATGGAACAATAATTCTTATTGGAGCTACAACAGAAAATCCATATTTTGAGGTTAATAAGGCTTTGATTTCAAGGTCTGTAATATTTGAATTAAGACCCCTTTCTAAAGATGATATAAAAGAAATAATAAAGCGTGCTGTGTATGATGAAAAGAAGGGCATGGGAAGCTATAATGCAGCCATAGATGAAGAAGCTCTGGATTTTCTTGCGGATATATCTAATGGTGATGCAAGAAATGCTCTTAATGCTGTTGAACTGGGTGTTCTTACTACTGACAGAAGCGAAGACGGTATTATACATATAGATTTAAAGACGGCAGAGCAGTGTATACAGAAAAGAGCTTTAAGATATGATAAACAGGGTGATAACCACTACGATACAATATCTGCCTTTATAAAAAGTATGAGAGGCTCTGACCCTGATGCTGTAAGTTATTATCTGGCCAAGATGCTGTATGCAGGGGAAGATATTAAATTTATAGCAAGAAGGATTATGATATGTGCAAGTGAGGATGTGGGTAATGCAGATCCCAACGCACTTGTGGTAGCCACAAGTGCAGCCATGGCAGTGGAAAGGATAGGCATGCCGGAAGCACGGATTATTCTTTCCCAGGCAGCATTGTATGTTGCCTGTGCGCCTAAAAGTAATTCATGTATATGTGCCATAGATAAAGCTATGGAGATTGTGGAAAAGAGAAAGACAGATAATGTTCCTGTGCATCTTATGGATGCCCATTATAAGGATTCAGCAAAATTAGGTCATGGAATAGGGTATAAATATGCTCATGATTATCCTAATCATTATGTTGAACAGCAATATCTGCCGGATTCCCTTGTGGGGGAAGTATTTTATGAACCATCTGATATGGGATATGAGAAAAAGATTAAGGAACATTTTAGAGAAATCAAAGGCTAAACTGGAGGCTTTTAACTAATGAGAGAGTATATTAACAGACTTGCAATAGGAAAATTTGTATATGAGTGTCCTAAGATAACACAGCCCGTGGAGTCTGTTAACTTGGATGTGATAAAGGGAAAGATTAATGAGTTGTCGTTTCATATTCATGCCACTGACGTTATAAAGGGTGTAGTATATGCTTCTGACAGCAGAATTGTTATAAAAGATAACGGCTTTATGGGAGCAGATTGCGATATCAGATTTTCGGTTGATGCCAGGGAACTTGGAGTTAAGGAGCAGATAGAGGGGACCTTTTGCATTATAAGCAGCGGAGGAGAAAAAGAAATTCCGTATGTATTTACGGTAGTTCCGGAAAGCGTGGAGACTTCTGTAGGAAAAGCATATAATCTTTTTCATTTTACCAATCTTGTTCAGACATCAAGAGAAGAAGCTGAAAGCATATATACTTCTCCGGATTTTAAAAGAATTTTTTTAAATGATGATAAATCACTTATTAATCTATATGATGCCCTGTACGATGAACAACACATATATGAATCAATGGAGGAATTTCTTATCGCCATTAAGAAGAAATCCGCTGTAACTTTTAAGTTAAGGGATAGTATAAGGGTATACGATGAAACAGGTTCCAATGAAAAAGATTCCATTGTAATTGAGAAAAATGGCTGGGGTTATATTTCGCTTAATGTAGATACTGACGCAAATTTTATAGACATATCCAATAGAGTAATAACTTCAGATGAGTTTACAGGGGATATATACGAACTTGAGTATATTATTGACGCAGAAAAACTTCATGCAGGAAAGAATTTCGGAAGAATTTCAGTAAGCTCATATAATCATATAGAATATCTTGATATTGTGGTAGATAACGTGCTATCTGATGGAATAACTCAGAAAGATATAAGAATAGAACGTGAAGTTAAAAATGCTGTGGTCAGCCTCACTAAAGAGTATCTTGATTTCAGAATGAAGAAAACAAAGAAAGAGACATGGATTTCACATTCGGACCAGATATTAAAAAGAGTCAGAGGCATAGAAGGGGCAGGGTCTACATTTTTTGACCTTGCTCATGCTCAGATTAACTTTATTTCAGGCAGAGATGAAGACGGACAGTGGATTCTTGATAATATAAAAGGCAATATTATGGAGAACATTGAAGAAAATGTGGAATTATATTGCTTTTACCTTTATGTCAATACCCTGGCACAGAAAAATGAACAATACACCGAAGAAGTAATTAAAATTGTCACAAAATACTTTGAAAACGGTTATGACACATGGAGGATTTTGTGGATACTTTTTTATCTCAATGCAGAAGTAGATCACAATAAAAGTATTAAGATAATAAGAATTAAGGATGCATATAATGATGGCTGTACAAGTCCTGTTATGTATCTTGAAGCCCTTAATATATATAATGTCCAGCCTAACCTGTTAAGGGTTCTAAACAGATTTGAAATACAGGTAATAAAATTCGGCTGCCGTCATAAGCTGATTAACGAAAAATTCGCCATGCAGATTGGAGAAGTTATCAGTAATGATAAAGTTATATCCTATGAGTATATTGATATACTTAAGGATTTGTATAATCAATTTGACAAAGATGAATTATTGGGAGTTTGCATTTCCAGTATGATTAAAGCGGGTGTTATAGACCAGTCTGCTGCATCGCTGTATGAAAAGGGAATTCTTCGTGGACTTAGAATAACTAAGCTGTATGAATTTTATATAGCGAGTATACAGAAGGATGTTACCATTCTTCTACCTAAAATGGTGTTGATGTATTTTGCCTATGATAATCAGCTTGATTATGCATATAAGGCTTTTCTTTATGCCAATGTTCTTCATAATAAAAAAGAATACCGTGACGTATACAATTCATACGAAAAGAACATGGAAATGTATGTTTATGAACAGCTTAGGGAAGGCAATGTTGATGATAATCTTGCAATGCTTTACAGGGAGTTCTTAAAACCGGAACTGTTACGTGACGAGACGGCAGAGTTTATGTCAAAGTTAAGATTTATGTACAGAGTTACGTGTTTTGATGATGTGGTTGATAAGATTCTTGTAAAGTATGGAGAAAAAGGAAAACCGGAAATATATGATGTTGTTGATAAAGTTACATATATTCCGATGTATACTTCCGATTGTGCCCTTACATTTATTTGCAAAGATGGAGTTACAAGAAAAAGCAGCATAAATTACGAGATTGAAAAAGCCTTTGGAGAGCCGGATGGACTTAAAGAATTTGCCGAATACAATATAAATAATGATTTTATACTTATATATAAAGCTAATTATTTAAGAACAGCCAAGGTATTTGATTCTAATACCCTCAACGTGTATAAGAGGGCAGGAAGAATAGAGGGAATTACAAAACAATACAGAGAAACTCTAAACTCATGGATGATTGATTATTACAGTGAGTATTATCCCGGAGATAGTTTTAAGCATGAATACACATGGATTTTAAGAGATAATCTTGATATATCTTCAAGTTCAAAGCTTATAGAACTCCTTATAGATTACGGAATGTATATGGATAGCTATGAACTTATGGAAAAATATGGGTTTTCTTATATTTCGCCCTCAAATGTATTTAAACTACTGGTTCATCAGCTGGAGTATTCCGATGACTACAGTGAAGAAAAGAACCAGCTTGCAAAATGTGCATTCAGCAATCATCTTTACAATGAAAATGTATTATCTTATATGATTAAATATTTTAACGGTACTAATGATGAGATGTATGACGTGTGGAAAGCAAGTATCAACTTTGGTATGAATGTGGATTCTCTTTCTGAGAGAGTTATTGCACAGATGATTTTTACGGGCAAGCATACAGGAAGACTTACGGAAGTTTTTACTGATTATTACAGGAAAGGTGCGCGTAATGTCATAGTCAAAGCTTATGCATCTTATAATGCCTTTCTATATCTTGTTAAGCAGAAAAAAGCCAATGATATTGTTTTCAGTGTGATAGAGGAAGCATTTGAAGAGGAAATGGGATTGCCGCAGATATGCTTTGTAGCATGGCTTAAGGAGTTATCAAAGAAAGCCGGAGAATTGAAAAAATCGGACAAGCTTCCCATGGTTCAGAAATTATTTACATCACTGTGTAAACAGGACATAATATATGAATTTTACAAAGAGTTTAAGGGCGTTCTTGTTATTCCTTATAACGTGTTGGGAACTACCGTGATTCAGTATTTTGCAGACCCGGATAGCAAGGTGACAATACATTATACCTACGATACAGATTCTGAGGAATATACTGAGAAGGTTATGAAATGTGACCGATGTGGAATATTTACCTTTAGAGTTAATCTGTTCTACAACGACAGGATTAAATATTATATTACGGAAAATGATAATGAATATGTTACGGAAAGTGAAGTCTATAATCTCGTATGCGATGATTTTAATTCGGAGTGTACGGAGGGAAGATATGATGCTATTAATGATTGTCTTGCCTGTGTGGAACTGCACGATATGGTTACATTAAAGAAAGTAATGCATGGATATGTAGTTGAGGACTATGTAACCAAGCAGTTGTTCAAACCGATGAAGGGATAGAGGGATATTTGAACATGAGTGATAAAGGACTTGTAATAGGTATTGAATTAAATGAAAATACTACCCAGGTGTGTGCTTATGATTTTAATAAAGACATACCTAAGACAATTGAATTGATTCCGAATAAACCTGTTTATGATAATCAACGAAGTTTGTCAGAACTGTTAGGTAAAGATGGTGAACACGAAGCAGATGTAGACGGAGTTGTATCTTTAATTAGTCTGTGTATCAGTGAGTCTTTCAGGCAGATGGAATGTAATGTCATAGATGCAGTCTGTATCGTCACCAAAGTCAATGATTATGACGGTTTGTCTATTATTAAATCTGCTATAAGAAAGATACCTGTAAAGAGTAATCGGTGGCAGATAATAGGTAAGACTGAGAGCTTTGCCTATTATGCTTACAGCCAGCGAAAGGAATTGTATGCAGCCGGTGTTGTCCTTATGGATTATGATAAAGACGGTATTGATATTCATCGACTTACTGCAAAGAAAAAGGATGGAGAGGATTACATAATAGAGGAACAGGAAAGTTTTTCCTCGGATAAACTTATGAATGTTTTGAATGGTGAAGCTAACCTTGAAGATATTTCTTCGGAGTTATGTTCCTTTACGGAAGGGTATTTTGGAAAACATATGGCTTCTGCGGTGTATCTTACAGGAAAGGGATTTAATACGGACAAATTGCCGGAGAATTTTACAAAAATTATCGTTAACAGAAAAAAGGCATTTATGGGCCAGAATCTTTTTGTAAGAGGTGCATGTTTTGCAGCATTGGAGCAGGTAAGACCAAGACTTTTTGACAGATGTGTATTGCTTGTGTCCGGAAGAATTAAGGTAGGAATAGAGACAGATATCAGCGAACGGGGACAGCTTATGAGATTTAGAATCCTAAAACCTGGTTTTAACTGGTTTATGGCTGAAAGGACAGTGGACTTTTTACTTGATGATGTAAGATTTATAACTTTAAAGATTGTAACACCTGATGGAAAATTTTCTGATGAGGTAATAGACATAAGCGAGATACCTTACAGGGAAGGGAAAACAACAAGAATATCAATGAATGTAAAATTTGTTGGAGAAGACAGATGTCTGATAACAATAAAAGATAAAGGATTTGGAGATTTCTTTAAGAGTTCAGGAAAAGTTATTTATAAGGAACTGGAATTTAGTGTTTAAGAGGTATTATATATGGGCTCAATGATATTGTGCAGGAGTAAAGAAGCTAAGCATCCACTTAAGATTCATCACGCAGGGATCAGTATATATACGGTTGAAGAGCTTTGCTATTATATTTACAACAACATATATCTTATTGGAAACGATTTTATAAATGAGAATCTTATTATGTTTTTAAAAGATGAGGTTGAGGAAAATCAGCTGGCAGAGCGAATTGAATTCTTACGTGAGAAAAATGCGGGGTTAGCTGAAATTGTTGTAACAATACTCAAATCTGTTGATTATTATTCCATAGCGGAAATTGAACAGATAAGAGAAATACTTAATACACTGAACAGTCAGAATATGTATGAGAGGCTGAAAACAAGGGGCGACAGTTACTTGTACAATCATTGTTTTTATAATGCAATTAAATGTTATATGCAGATTATTGATGAGTATAAGGGAAATGATCTGTCGGGAATTTTCCTTGCGGGAGTATTTCATAATGCGGGAGTTGCCTTTGCAAGAATGTTTTTATATAAAGAGGCATCACAGTGTTTTAAGACTGCTTATAAAATCGGACAGCATGAGGAATCCAAGAAGTGTTATATGGCAGCAGACTGGTTTGCAGAAAGAAATGAAGGTCCGGTCAACGAGGATGTATCTGAGGATGAATATGTGCTCAGGAGAGAGATAGAAACACTTATGGATAATGCAAGATATCAGGATGAATACAGGGAACTTGAAGATATAGATTCGCTTAGATCTGATGGAAATGTGGCCGCATATCATAAGGCGATTGAAGAAGTTATCGAGAGATGGAAAAAGAGTTATTTTAAATATACAGATGGTTCAAGATAGTAAAATAATAATTAATTGTCAGGAGGTGAGATTTTGGGGCTTTTTGAATTCTTTAAGAAAGGTTATGAAGAGGACTATGACCTGGAGAATCTGGAGGATCTTGTTTATGATGATGAACAGATAGAATTGACAGATGAATCTGATGATGAGATTACATTTACTAATACATTACAAAGCAGCAATGATAAAACGGAACAGCTTGATATAAGTAGTCTTTTTGAAGGATTTGCAATTGACGGGAAGTCAGAAGAAAAAGGTGATTTCAACGGACTGGATGAAAATACAAAAAAGAGACAGAAACAGGTTTCTGATGAAGAGGCACGATACGATCACCTTCTTAACAGTGTCCAGGCTCAGGATCTCATTAAAACTGTTGATAAATTTAATTCACAGGAATCACCTGAAAATAACAGGAAAGTAAAAAAGGCATCAGAGAAATCCAAAGCAAAAGACACAATTAATGATAACCAAGATAAGATTAATATAGTACTTCCGGATATAACAAGAAAACCTAAAAAGCTGGACAGAGTTAACACAGACGGATTCAAGACTTATGATATCGAAAAATATGTTAAAGAGCAGTGCGATATTATGGAGGAAGCGTCGGAGTATATTGAAAATGCAAAAGCGGAATACGAGAGTGTGTCCGATTATTTCAATGATATACAGATTATAGAGGAAGCGCCTGATGACATAAGAGAGCAGATTCGTACTTATGCAGAGATGGTGGATAATCTTGCTGTTGACAGAAGAATTTTTAAATCTACCGATAATAAGCTGTCCAATAATACCTACAGACGTATGGAAATGTACGAAGATGAACTTCCTAAGGGAATTAAGTTCCTAAGACATCAGGAAGAATACTATGAAGCAGTTTCCCGTGACATGAGAATGCTTGAAGGGGAGAGAATGAGCCATAGAATAGAGTCAAAGGAGCTAGTAAGAAGACAGTTAAAGATAAGAAAATATTCATTAGCAGCAATAGTATTTCTTGGATTTATATTTGTATTATTTTTAATGATTTCTGCAGCAGCACCGGAGAATGACTATCTTGGTATGTTTATAACTGTATCAATTCTTGCCGGGGTTATGGCGTTGGGACTGCTGGCTATGTTAAAGACTACGGAACGTAAAGTATACGTAACTGAAGTGAAACTTAACAAAGCAACCTCCCTGCTTAATAAAATGAAAATAAAATATGTAAATGCGGCAAATGTACTGGATTACGAATATAACAAGTATGGCGTAAAGAGTTCCTACGAACTTGAAAAAAAATACCAGATGTATGTGGAAATGAAGATGGAACAGCAGAAACTACTTGAGATGACATCCAGTCTTAACAGTGCTGAGGTGCAGCTTCAGGAAAAACTTAAAAAACTTGGTTTATATGACCCTCATATATGGATAGGACAGACCAGAGCTTTATATAATCCAAAAGAAATGGTTGAAGTTCGTCATAGTCTCACGGTGAGAAGACAAAAACTGAGAAATCAGATTGAATATAATGAGGGAAGAATACAGGAAGCAAAGGAGAACATAAAGAATATAACAAAAAGTAATCCTGAGTATACCAATGAAGCATTAAAGGTAATCGAGATGTACGAGAAGAAGCATGTATTGTGAGTAAATAATAAAATGCTTGATAAAAACAGCTTTTATGGTACAATTGAATGTGGCTTTCCAGCCGTAAATAAGGAGTCGGACTCCTGATAGGGAGTTTTCAATATACTCGAATGTGAGAAGAATGGAGGATAAGATGAAAGAGAAACTTGAAGCAATCAAAAATAGTGCATTGTCTCAGATTAAGGAAACTGATTCTCTGGAAAAATTAAATGATATCAGAGTAGCTTTTCTTGGAAAGAAGGGTGAACTTACAGAGGTACTCAAAGGAATGAAGGACGTAGCTCCTGAAGACAGACCTAAGGTTGGACAGATTGTTAATGAGACAAGAGAAGCTATAGAAAGCCTTCTTGCAGAAAGAATAGCAATGTTTGAGGCTGAGAAGTTAAGAAGAAGATATAAGGCTGAGAAGATTGATGTTACAATGCCCGCAAAAAAGGCAGCCAGAGGAAATCTTCATCCTATCACTCAGATAAAGAATGAACTTATAGATATATTTGGCTCTATGGGATTTGAAATTTATGAAGGAACAGAGATTGAGACTGACCATTATAATTTCACGGCACTTAATACACCTCAGGATCATCCGGCAAGAGATATGCAGGATACATTCTATCTTTCACCGGAATTTCTTCTTCGTACACAGACATCTGCAGGTCAGATTCATGTAATGGAAACAGGTAAGCTCCCAATTAAGGTTATCTCTCCGGGTAAGGTATTCCGTTCAGATGATGATGCTACTCATTCACCAATGTTTAGTCAGATGGAAGGTCTTGTAGTGGACAAGGGTATTACACTTTGTGACCTTAAGGGTATGCTTGATGTATTTGTTAAGAAGATTTTCTCTGAAGAGGTTACAACAAGACTTCGTCCGTCATACTTTCCATTTACAGAACCATCTGTTGAAGTTGATGTAAGCTGTTTCCAGTGTGGCGGCAAGGGATGTAAGCTGTGTAAGGGTACCGGATGGATTGAAGTACTCGGTGCGGGTGTTGTTAATAAAAAGGTCCTTGAGGGATGTAATATTGATACAGAAGTTTACAGTGGTTTTGCATTTGGTATAGGTATTGAGCGTATTGCAATGCTTAAGTACGGTATTAATAACATCAAGCTGTTATTTGAATCAGATCTTAGAGTGTTAGATCAGATAGATGATAACTAGGAATCAGGAGGGATAATAATATGTTAGCACCACTTAGTTGGCTTAAGGAATATGTAGATATAGATGTAACTCCAAAGGAACTTGAGGAGAAGCTGTTCTCATGCGGTTTTGAGGTTGAGGAGTTGACAGAGGTTGGTAAAGATATCAGCAATGTTGTTGTTGGTTTAGTGGAAGAGTGTGAGGATATTCCGGATACTCATCTTCACTTATGTAAGGTAAATGCCGGATCTTGCGGAACATTCCAGATTTGCTGCGGAGCAGATAATGTACGTGTCGGTAAGAAGTTTCCGCTTGCCCTTATAGGAGCAACAGTTTATGCAACTGCTAAAGACCATGTGACTGTTGAGGGTGTGATGGAGATTAAACAGGGAAAACTCAGAGGATATGATTCATTTGGTATGCTCTGTTCAGGTACGGAGCTCGGCCTTTCTGAGGACCTGTATCCGGGCGCAGGCTACAACGGTTTGTTGGAGCTTCCTGATGATGCTGAGGCAGGTGCGGACGTTAAGCCAATCCTTGGAATGGATGACTGGATTTTTGATATTGCAATCACAGCTAACAGACCGGACTGTCAGAGTATTCTTGGTATTGCAAGAGAGGTTGCAGCTGTTCTTGGCAAAGAGTGTAAAGAACCATCTCTTACTTACACAGAGTCAGATAAGTCAATTGATTTTAAGGTTAATGTTGAGGCTAAGGACATCTGTCCGAGATATACAGCTCACTATGTTACAGATGTAAAGATTGAACAGTCGCCTGCATGGATGAGAAGAAGACTTGCTTTGGTTGGTATAAACTCAATCAGCAATATCGTTGATATTACTAATTATGTCCTCACAGAGATAGGACAGCCTATGCATGCATTTGATTATAAGTATCTTGAGGGTAACGAAATCAATGTAAGACTTGCTAAGAAGGGAGAGAAGATTGTAACTCTTGATGAGAAGGAATTTGAACTTAAAGATACCAATCTTTTAATCTGTGACGGTGTTAAGCCGGTTGCTCTTGCAGGTATTATGGGTGGACTTAATTCTGAGATTAAGGACGATACAACAGAGGTCCTTTTTGAATCTGCAAAATTTGCGAGAGATAACATCCGTAAGAGCTCAAGAGCGCTTGGACAGTCATCTGACTCAAGTGCAATGTACTCTAAGGGTGTATATGAGTATAATACTGAAATGGGTCTTAAGAGAGCACTTCATCTTGTTGAGGAGCTTAATGCCGGAAAGGTTTCTAAGACACACGTATCTGATACGGCAGGAAACTCACTTGAACCGGTTAAGATGACAGCTAAGGTGTCTCAGATTAACAGTGTACTTGGTATCAGGGTTCCTGACGAGGATATTATAAGAATTCTTGCTGCACTTAATTTCCAGCCTGTAATTGAAGGGGATGAGCTTACAATTATGGTGCCTGCATATCGTGAGGATATGGAGAGCTATCAGGATATAGCCGAAGAAGTTATACGTATGTATGGTTATGACCATGTAACGCCGACATTTATGCCGACAGCACAGGTTACAGCAGGCGGTATGAACCTTCGTCAGAAGACTGAGTTAAAGATTAAGAAAGCTCTTTGCGGACAGGGAGCATATGAGGGAATTCATTATTCATTCTTCTCACCATCTGACTTGGATCTTTTAAAGTTACCTGAGGATGCGCCTGAAAGATATGCTATTTCACTTATTAATCCGATTAACGTAGATTTGTCGCTGATGAGAACTACTCTTGTTCCACAGATGCTTTACGCAATTGCAAGAAACCAGAAGAAGGCAATTTTAGAGGGAAGAATTTTTGAATTGGGCAATAAATTTATTGCTAAGGAGCTTCCTCTTACAGAATATCCGGATGAGAGAGAAACTCTCTGTATAGGTATATTTGGTGAGAATGAGAATTTCTTTACCCTTAAGGGCATGGCTGAGACAGTTGCTGACGCACTTGATGTTAAATTTACGTATACACCTTCAGAGAAGACATTCCTTCACCCATATCAGACAGCAGATATATTCTGTGATGGTGTTAAGGTTGGTTACTTAGGAAAGCTTCGTTATGAAATTGCAGATGAACTTGATATGAGAGTGCCTGCATTTGTGTGTGAAATCGATATGAAGGAGCTTTCAGCATGGTATGGTAAGGCGAGAGTATACACACCTCTTCCAAAATATGACGTTGAGAAGAGAGATTTTGCTTTCGTTGTGGATAAGGATATTACCTGTGAAACCATTGAGAATGGAATTAAAGAGGCCTGTGAATATGTAACGGATGTGAAGCTCTTTGATGTCTATGAAGGAGCACAGCTTTCACAAGATAAGAAGAGTATGGCATTTAAGGTTGTATTCACACCTAAAGATGAAGAACTTAATGCTAAGACAATGGAAGGTTTTGTTTCAGCAATCTTAGAGAATCTCAAGAATAAAGCCGGAATTGAGCTTAGAAGCTAAAAAAAGGAATAGTTATGGATTTACATGATTTTTATTATGATCTGCCGGAGGAACTGATTGCTCAGGATCCTCTGTCAGATCGTTCAAGTTCAAGATTAATGGTTCTTAACAAGGAGACAGGTGAGGTTACTCACAGAATATTTAAAGATATTATAGAATATCTTAATCCCGGTGATTGCCTTGTAATTAATGATACAAAAGTTATTCCGGCGAGACTTATCGGAGAAAAGGTTGGTACAGGTGCTACAATTGAGGTGTTGCTTCTTAAGAGAATGGAAGATATGAATGATACATGGGAAGCACTTGTCAAACCGGGTAAGAAATGCAGACCGGGAGCAAGGATAAGTTTTGGAGAAGGTAAACTCATTGGTGAAATTATTGATGTTGTTGAAGATGGAAACCGTATTATAAAATTTGAATATGAAGGTATATTTGAAGAAATACTGGATGAACTTGGACAGATGCCACTTCCACCATATATAAAGCATAAGCTTGAGGATAAGGACAGATACCAGACTGTTTATGCCAAACATGAAGGTTCTGCTGCTGCACCTACAGCGGGGCTTCATTTCACTAATGAACTGTTAAAGCAGATAGAAGATAAGGGAATTAAGATTGCAAGAGTTACGCTTCATGTGGGACTTGGAACATTTAGACCGGTTAAGGTTGAAAATATCCTTGAGCATCATATGCATTCAGAATTCTACATGGTTACTGAGGAAACAGCCGAAATTATAAATAATGCCAGAAAGAATGGTAATAGAGTAATTGCTGTAGGAACAACCAGTACACGTACTCTGGAGTCGGCGGCTAATGAAGATGGGACTCTTACAGCTAAAAGCGGATGGACTGATATATTCATATATCCGGGATATAAATTCAAGATAATAGATGCTTTGATAACTAATTTCCATCTTCCGGAATCTACTCTTGTAATGCTTGTTTCAGCATTTGCAGGCAGGGAAAACGTCCTTAATGCGTATGAGACCGCGGTTCAGGAAAAATATAGATTCTTTAGTTTTGGAGATGCAATGTTTATACAATAGCATCATAATAATGATAAGGGTATTTTAATTAGCGGGTGTATATGGGGTACACAGAAAAGGGGTCTTATGGTTGAAAAAAGAGTGTATAATCGTTTTAAGGTAGATGCAAGTATTGGGTTGAGACATATTGATGACAGATATCCCAAGGGAATTTCAGAAAAGAAGATTCCTGTTAATGTAATTAACATATCAAAGGGAGGAATTGCATTTAAGTCAGAACACAAGTTTGAATTAAACTCGTTTTATAATACATGGATAACGCTTGATAATAAAGATTCCTTTGATGCTGTTATTGAAGTAGTAAGAATGGAAAATCTCGGAGAAGTAGAAACAACTTACGGATGCAGATTTATAGGTATGACAGAGGAATGTAAGTTTAAGATTGAAGTATTCCAGATTGTAAGTAATTATGAGTAGTGTGGATAATCGCGGCTGCAAGTGTCGTAAGACCGCAGGTGAGGAAAGTCCGGGCTTCACAGGGCAGGATGCCGGATAACGTCCGGTGGAGGCGACTCCAAGGCTAGTGCAACAGAAATATACCGCCATTTTATGGTAAGGGTGGAAAGGCAGTTTAAGAGACTACCGCATCACTGGTAACAGTGATGGCCATGTAAACCCCATCCGAAGCAAGACCAAATAAAAAGCTATACGGCTGCCCGTCGTGCTTTTAGGTAGGTCGCTTGAGCCTGTTGGTAACAGCAGGACTAGATAGATGATTATCTCGTGTTCTGGGAGAATTCCCAGGCGTATGACATAACCCGGCTTACAGCGCTGCTCATAATCATAATAAAAATGTGGTCATTCCATTGAAATAGTACATAGCAGACTATTTCAGCGGAATGACCACATTTTGTTTATTAATTATATTTCTCTTCACAGTATTTACATCTGTATATCTGTTTTTCAGGGTCTGAGAGTATAAATACGTGCTTAAGTTCCTGCTCGATGGAAGTGATGCAACGAGGGTTTTTGCAATGAATAATATTGGTGATTTCCTGAGGAAGTGAAAGGGTTTTCTTTTCTACAATTTCACCGTTTTTAATTATATTTACTGTAATGTTATGGTCAATAAATCCAAGGATATCAAGGTCTACAAGATCAAGTCCACCCTCAATCTTTATAATATCCTTTTTACCCATTTTATTGCTTTTTGCGTTCTTAATAATAGCAACCTGACAATCCAGCTTGTCCAATCCAAGATTGTTATATATCATCATTGATTTTCCGGCTTCAATATGATCCAACACAAAGCCTTCATTAAGCTGTCCTACATTCAACATGAAAATCCTCCTTTTTTGTGCGGACGCACAGTTTATTAATTAAGTCCTAAAAGTGTCATTATAAGTGCCATACGGACATATACTCCATATTGAGCCTGCTTAAAATATGCAGCTCTTGGATCATCATCAACTTCTACTGAGATTTCATTTACACGAGGAAGTGGATGTAATACATACATGGATTCTTTGGCAAGTTCCATCTTGGCTTTGTCTAATATATAGAAATCCTTCATTCTAAGATATTCATCTTCTGAGAAAAATCTTTCTCTCTGGACTCTTGTCATGTAGAGAATATCAAGTTTAGGCATAGCATCCTCTAAATTTTCAACTTCTTCAAACTCTGCATTATTAGCAGAAAGTACATCATCTCTTATATAGTCAGGAACACGAAGTTCCTTTGGAGAAATGAGTACAAATTTTACATTCTTATATCTTACAAGTGAGTTAATAAGAGAGTGTACGGTACGTCCAAACTTTAAGTCTCCACACAGACCAACGGTAAAATTGTCAAGAGAGCCTGTAAGTTCTCGGATTGTCATAAGGTCTGTAAGAGTCTGGGTAGGATGCTGATGGCCACCGTCACCTGCATTGATTACAGGAATTCCGGATTTAGATGCAGCAACCATAGGAGCACCTTCCTTTGGATGTCTCATGGCGCAAATATCAGCGTAGCATGAGATTACCCGGATTGTATCAGAAACACTTTCTCCTTTTGCAGCTGAACTTGAATCAGCAGAAGAAAAACCTAATACAGAACCACCAAGATTGAGCATTGCCGCTTCAAAACTAAGTCTGGTTCTTGTACTAGGTTCATAAAATAAAGTTGCTAATTTTTTGCCATCACACACATGGCTATATTTTTTAGGGTCCTTTGAAATATCTCTTGCGAGCTCAAGAAGTTCATCAAGTTCCTCGACACTGAAATCAAGTGGACTAAGTAGATGTTTCATAATTAGTTGTTCCTCCCTGTATTATTTACTAAAATATATAATACTATTATTTGACTTATTTCTCAATTGTTATTTGTTTTTTTTTATGGTAATATTGTACAGTACGTATAAGTAGTGGGTTAATCAGAAATGTAGTAAAGTATGAAAGATTAACCGGATTGGAGTTTTTTATGTCTAAAATTATTTTAACTGGTGACAGACCAACAGGAAAGTTACATCTGGGTCACTACGTAGGCTCATTAAAGAGGCGTGTGGAATTGCAGAACTCAGGTGAATTCGATAAAATTTTCATAATGATAGCAGATGCTCAGGCACTTACCGATAATGCGGATAATCCCGAGAAGGTACGCCAGAATATAATTGAGGTAGCCCTTGACTATCTTTCTGTTGGAATTGATCCTTCAAAATCAAATATATTTATTCAGTCACAGCTTCCACAGCTTACAGAATTAACATTTTATTACATGAATCTGGTAACAGTTTCAAGATTGCAAAGAAATCCTACAGTAAAATCAGAAATTCAGCTGAGAAATTTTGAAACAAGTATTCCGGTTGGTTTCTTTACTTATCCTATAAGTCAGGCTGCTGATATTACAGCATTCAAGGCGACAACAGTTCCTGTTGGTGAAGATCAGGAGCCAATGATTGAACAGGCAAGAGAAATTGTAAGAAAGTTTAACTCTGTATACGGAGAGACTTTGGTTGAACCTAATATCCTTCTTCCTGATAACAAGGCATGCTTAAGACTTCCGGGCACAGACGGCAAAGCAAAGATGAGTAAGTCATTAGGAAACTGTATATACCTTTCTGATACCCCTGAGGATGTTAAAAAGAAGGTTATGAGTATGTATACAGATCCTGATCATATTAAGGTTGAAGATCCAGGAAAGCTCGAGGGTAACTGTGTGTTTACTTATCTTGATGCATTTTCAAAGGATGAGGATTTCGGCTTATTCCTTCCGGAATATAATAATCTCGACGAACTTAAAGATCATTATACAAGAGGCGGACTTGGGGATGTTAAGGTGAAGAAATTCCTTCTTAATGTTCTTAATAAGGAGCTTGAACCTATAAGGGCCAGAAGACATGAATATGAGAAGGATATACCGGAAGTATATAACATATTAAAGAAGGGTACTGATGCGGCTTATGAGGTGGCACAGGAGACTCTTAATCAGGTAAAGGCTTCAATGAAGATTAATTACTTTGATGATGCTGAACTTATTAAGGTTCAGTCAGAGAAGTATGGAAATAACTAATTATAATATTAGGAAATATCTACAAGATAAATTTTCATAAGTATATTTCTATAAAAAATGTGATTGGAGACAATATAGCACCCAATCACATTTTTTGTTATATTCATTTTGATTAAGACTGATTACACCTGTTTAATAATCATATTATTAGGCTTTGAAATCTTGATTTCATGCCCGTTCATAACAATAAGACCTCTTTCATAATTTACGGTAAAAATAGTAATGCTGTTTCCTTCATTATTCATGGAAAGAAAATGCTTGTCATCCGGAAATAGGCAACCATACTTTGGATAATCTCCACTTACCGGAAGAGAATTAAGAGGTGCAATACAACCGGTTTCTTTATTTACTGAATATATGGTAACAGTGTTATCTCCTGCATTGGTGCAGAGAAGATTATCACCGCTTTCCGTAAATAAGATATCAGTAGCAGCACTGTTGCTTTTGTGATTGCGTCTTACGGTGAAAATGTTCTGAACAAGTTCAAAACGTTCTTTTTCAGAGTCTTTGTTGTAAGAATAAACGTTGATGTAATTCTTTAATTCACATACCACATAAGCAAATCTGCCGTCTTTTGAAAAAATCATCTTTCTTGGTGCGGATTCCTGCTGGGATCTGATGATGTCATAAAGCTTAAGCTTTCCGGTTACGTGATTGAACTCATAAAGCTTTATTTGGTCAATTCCTAAATCACAGGCACACAAAAGTTCTTCATCAGGAGTGAAACAGGTTTCACTGACGTGAGGTCTGAAGTTACGTTCCGCAACACTTCCGATTCCTTTATGGAAAACTTCATCAGCAATAACCCCTATAGAGCCATCCTGATTGATGTGAAGAACAGTAATCTTTCCATCATGATATCCTGATACAATAAGGAATTTATTGTCCTTTGTAACTGTAATATGACATCCCCTCATTCCATTGATGGATTGGACATTCATTAACTCAAGATCTCCATTTTCAAGGACTGCAAATGATGAAACCCCCTGGTCACATATAGAGTACAGAAAATTGCCATCGTGGGAAAAAGCTATGAAGGAAGGGTTGTCTATGGCAACCTCTGCTCTTTCGGAAATTCGTCCCTTTTCAACATCCATATCATATATGTGAATACCTTTGCTACATTCATGGGTGTAACTGCCTACATAAGCGATATATTTTTTATTCATTATGATGCCTCCGAACTACTTAAATATAGACACATTTTAGCATTTTTCTTTATGTTTATCAAGGCAGACATTAACCAGAATTACATCGGGACCAATGCATTTTATGCATTTAAAAGGTATCCTGTATTCAAATTCCCTTCCGAAGATGCTGCATATACGTCCGGGACCGGGAACAATAAGATAAATGATACAACCTGACTGAGGGTCAAATTCCAGATCTGCAACATTTCCTATTATTTTGCAGTCATCTTCATTAATAACCTGTTTTTCTTTTAATTCGCATAATTTCATAAAAAATTAATACTCTTTTTATGTATGGTTATAATTAATATATGGAAGCGTTATGGCTTCTGTGATATTATGTATAAAATGATGGGAATAACTGAAAATAAGTTATTCTTTGCACATGAGATGTGCAGAAATGGAGGGTGTAATGTACTATTTTTATGATGCAACTTATGTATTGGTAATTATTGGTGCAGTTATAGGAGCATTGGCGTCATGGAATGTTAATGCAACATTCAAAAGATATAAAAAAGTAGGAAACAGCAGAGGATTGACAGGTGCTATGGCAGCTCAGATGATTCTTAACAGTGCAGGTATATATGATGTTAGAATTGAGAGAATAAGCGGAAATCTGACAGATCATTATTCTCCTAAGGAGAAAGTGTTAAGATTGTCAGATTCCACATATAATTCTCAGTCGGTAGGTGCTATAGGAGTTGCAGCCCATGAGTGTGGACATGCAATTCAGCACCAGAAGGAATATCTGCCAATAAAGATAAGGTCAGCAGTAATTCCTATTGCTAATATTGGTTCAAGTCTTTCATGGCCTCTTATCCTTTTGGGGCTTGTATTTGGATTTACAGGATTTATGAAGATTGGTGTTATATTATTTTCTGTTGTGGTAATATTCCAGATGGTAACATTGCCGGTAGAATTTAACGCATCCTCAAGAGCTTTAAGAATTCTTAGGGAAAATGGTATGCTCTACGGCAATGAACTTAGTGGAGCAAGAAAGGTACTTGTTGCTGCAGCTCTGACTTATGTGGCATCTTTATTGACAGCAGTACTTCAGCTTGCAAGACTTCTTATACTTACAAGAGACAGAGACTAATCTGATTATGTCAGATGTTTACGCAGGTTGCGAAGAGCGCATTTTTCAAGCCGGCTGACCTGGGCTTGGGAAATGCCGATTTCTTCAGCAATTTCCATTTGTGTTTTGTAATCAAAAAAACGCATTTTAATAATCTGTTTTTCTCTTGATTCTAATTTATTAAGGGCATCACAGAGGGCGATATGCGTTACCCATGTATCTTCTGTGGTCTTTTTATCCTTAACCTGATCAATGACATAGAGGGTATCACCTCCTTCATTAAATACAGGTTCATACAAGGAAACTGCGGGAGATACAGCTTCAAGGGCTATTACAATATCTTCTTTGGATATTCCTATTTCTTCAGAAATCTCTGATATAGTTGGCTCTTTTTGTTTCTCTTTTGTTAACAGTTCCTTAGCGTATATGGCTTTATAGGCGGTATCTTTAAGAGAACGACTCACTCTAATTGAACTGTTGTCTCTGAGGAATCTTTTAATCTCCCCCGTAATCATTGGTACTGCATATGTGGAGAACTGTACACCCTGTTCTATATCAAAATTATCAATTGCTTTAATCATCCCTATACATCCAATTTGAAACAGGTCATCAAGATTTTCGTTACTGTTGGAAAATCTGCTTACAATACTTAATACAAGACGTAGATTTCCTTTGATAAATTTATCCCTTGCCTGATTGTCGCCATCTTTAATACGCTTTAGTAATTCAGCCTTTTGTGCTGAGTTGAGAAGTGGTAATTCCTGAGTATTAACGCCGCAGATATTAACTTTAGACATAGCCATATTCATTTCCTCCAAGATTATTACGAACATTAATCTTTGGTAGAAAATAATTGTGTTCGTGTTTATAGTTTTATGATTGCCTTTATGGGATGGATTTATACTGATAAAATATGGTTTAGATGGTATAATAGAGTAAAGATTTTGTTAGTTGAATAAGAAAAAATAAAAAATGAGAGTGA
>JAUNPK010000025.1 GCA_030536855.1 Eubacteriales bacterium | reverse complement strand
ACCAAACTTAGCATGTCGATGCTTCACGCATTCTACGGAAACCATTTTATGGGCAAGGAAGAATGAAAAGAAGTCTCGGCATTTTTTTGATTATCAGAAAATGAAAGAAATGAACGGTGGAAAGCAGATGAAGGATGTGTGGACAGGAGCATTGACGAAACCTTCGGAGAAAACAGAAGGTAAGCACCCTACGCAGAAACCGGAATATTTGCTTGAAAAAATTGTACTGGCATCGACGGAGGAAGGACAAGTTATCTTGGATCCTTTTTGTGGATCAGGAACTACCGGAGTAGAGGCGGTACGATTTGGGCGGAAGTTTATTGGAATAGATGTGAGCGAAGAATACTTGGAGATATCCAAGAAAAGAATGGAGAAGGTAGCGAATGACAAAAAGAGATTTTGATGAATGGTTGAGTAAGTTCAGACCGAGTATATCAAGTTATGATTACTATATTGACTTTGAAAAGGTCGTAAGAAATGTAGATGAAATCAAGGTGGAATTAAACATCTTAAATTCCTTGATTGGTTCAAAAAATATTGAAGAAGATTTTGAGAAGATAGTGACAAAGTATCCAGAAACATTGCAATGCGTTCCATTACTTCTTGCGGTGAGAGGTAATGAAATATATGCACAGGATGAAGAAGGTGCGTTCTTATATAATTTCAAGCAGATGAATTACAGCGTGGAGCAGTACAAGGTATTTATGCGTAAGACCGGATTATTTGATATGATTGCAAATCATTTGGTAAATAATCTTGTGGATTATGCTTTGGGTATTGAAACCGGATTGGACTCTAATGGTCGTAAGAATCGTGGCGGTCACCAGATGGAAGATTTGGTTGAAAAGTACATTGTGGCAGCAGGATTTGAAAAGGATGTAAATTACTTCAAGGAAATGTACCTTAAGGACATTGAGAAAAAGTGGGACATTGATTTATCTGCACTTTCTAATCAGGGAAAAGCTGCTAAGAGATTTGATTTTGTAATCAAGACGGATAAGATGATTTATGGTATTGAAACCAATTTCTATGGCGGCGGTGGCTCAAAACTAAATGAAACTGCAAGGAGCTATAAAATGCTTGCACAAGAAGCGGACACTATTGAGGGATTTACATTTGTATGGTTTACAGATGGAATTGGCTGGAAGAGTGCAAGAGGAAATCTGAGAGAGACATTCGAGGTCATGGATACGATTTATAGTATTGATGATATGGAGAATGGGGTTATGGAAAAAGTGTTTTTATAATTGAGCATATGGAGTCAGTGGAAGTGTGTTTCCATAAACTTTAAAATGTATATATAAATATATGATAGTTATAAAACATGGACGAAAATAATATTATAGCAAGGAAAGGTAGAAATATGTTTGAGAATGGTTCGGAGATTTTAAGGTTTGATTGTCATTTGCATACAGTGAGTGATAAAGAATTTAAGTATAATGGTGAGTCTGACAAATTTATTTCCAGCTATGTTGATAAATTGAAGTCTGAAGGTATTGAGGTTGGAGTTATAACCAACCATAATAAATTTGATTATGAACAATATAAAGCGTTAAAAAAAGCTGCAAATAGAAATGGTATATTCATTTTGCCGGGAGTAGAGTTATCCGTAAAAGAAGGCGCAAGTTCAGTACATATGTTAGTAGTATTCAATCCAGTTGAGTGGATATGTAATGGAATAGACCATATTTCAAGAATGGTTAATGCGTTGTTTTTAGGCATAGATGATCCCGGAAATGAAAATACTTGTACAGAAAAGGATTTGTTGACTGTTATTAATGAATTGGACAAGCAGAACAAGGACTATTTCATTGTGTGTGCGCATGTTGAGCAAAAAAAAGGATTTTGGGAGGAATGTGGAGGCTCATTAATTGAAAAGCTTGCTTCTGATGTTGCATTTAAAAGAAGAGTATTGGGATTCCAGAAGGTGCGTACCAGGGATAAGATCAAGAAAGTGCATGATTGGATGGGATATGATATTGCATTTCTTGAAGGGTCAGATCCCAAAACAATAGAGGAGATAGGAAAAGGAGATAAAAAGAACTATATTAAGATTGGTGAAGCTTCCTACGGAGCTGTAAAATATGCTCTTATGGATTATAATAATCGAGTTTTTGATGAGAAACCAGTTATAAGTCACGGATATATTAATAAAATGAAATGTGTTGGTGGGAAATTAGATAATCAGATTTTTTCTCCATCACATGAGCTTAATACACTGATTGGAATTAGAGGAAGTGGAAAATCCTCTGTGTTGGAAGTTCTTCGCTATGCGCTAAATAAAGAACCGGCACAAGATGAAAAATATAAAAATGAGTTGGTAAAAGCAGTGCTTGGTTCTGGTGGGCAAATTGAATTAGAGATAGTTGATAAGTTTAACAAAAAATATGTATTAAAAAGAATATATGGAGAGAGAAGCACATTGTATGACGGGAATGGTAATATATTAAATATTCCTGTAGAATCTGTTCTTAAAAATGCGTTGTATTTTGGACAAAAAGATTTAGCACTAACTCGTAAAGGTTATGAATATGAACTTCTTAATAAAATAATTGGTGATAAAGTTCCTGATATGAAAAGAGAGATTGTTGATATCCAAAAACAATTGATTGACGATATTGATAAGTTGAGGACATTGAGTGATATTCCAGAGCAAATTGCCGATCTAACTACGGAGAATGCAACTTTAGAACATAAGTTGAAAATATATCAAGAAAAAGGATTAGATGAGAAATTAAAAAAACAGACTTCCTGTAATGTTGATTTAATAAAGTTAGAAACACTTTCTGAATGGGTTAAAGAAATGATTCAATCATTGGAAGAAGCCTGTTCAAAAGATGGAAGGGAACTTCTTTCGTTACAAAGCCATGTTTCTCAATATAATAGTGAAATTTTTGAGAAATTAGCGCCTTTTATCACGCAAACGAATGAAGGAATCGATTCAGTAAAGCAAAATATAGAGATGTTAAAAAAATCTTTGGCAGGAATTTGTTCTGTTAAAGAAGAATTAATGCAGAAGATAGATTCTCTAAAAGATGAATTTGCAGAGATTAAACGTGAAATAAATGATGAACAATTAGATGCAGATAGTTATGTTACATATAAAAAGAAGTTGGCAGAAAATAATGAAAAAATTGCAAAACTGAAAGAGTGTTTAAAGACGAAAGAGAGTATATGTTTATCCATTCAAAAGGGATTTGATGTTCGAAACGAGAATTTGAGAAAAACCTTTATTGCTTATCAAAATGCAACTAAGGAAATTAATCAGCAGCAAGATCAACTTGCGGTAAATATTGAATTCAAAGGTGAAAAAGATGTTCTTAAAGATAAATTAATGACATTTTTTAAAGGAACGGGGTTATCCGAAGTAAAGTACGCAGAGATGAGTAACGATTTTACTGACTTAGCAGCAATTATTGAAGAATATTATTTACATGACGGAGAGCGGATAAAACAATATTGTACAGATATTATTTATGCAAAGGTCGCAGCCAAAATTGCAGATAACTATAAAGAGATGGTTATTGAAGATACACCTGATAAAATCAATATAACTTATCATGGAAAACTATTGAGTAAGCATTCTCTTGGACAAAGAGCATCAGCCTTGATATTGTTTATTTTAACTCAACATGACAGTGATGTAATAATAGTTGATCAACCAGAAGATGATTTGGACAATCAAGTGATTTATGAGGAACTTATACAAACTATTAAAAAGGAAAAAGAAGATATGCAATTTATATTTGCAACACACAATGCCAATATTCCTGTTTTGGGCGATGCTGAAAGAGTAGTCACAGTACAACATAACGATGATGAGTCTATCGAGCTAAAGTGCGGAACGGTAGATTCAGAGGAAACACATAATGACATAGTCAATATTATGGAAGGTGGAAAAGAGGCATTTAAAAAGAGAAATGAAATATATGGTGCTTGGAGTTAAAATATATAAGGGTTGCATTATAAATGAGAGAGGTAATAGAGGGAGTGTTACTGACAACAAAATGACAATACAATCCCCTAAAAATCCACGCAACAGGTAGAAACCAGACAAAACTCCCTGATTTCTACCACCAAAACCAACAAAAAACACCACATAACAACTTGGCAAAGAGGAGTTTGAATAGCGGAAATTGTTAAAGGGCAAAGGTGTTTATCCTGAAAAGGGCAAAGTGGACTATCCCCAAAAACAGAATATGAAGATGAATAAGGCCTTGTTTGGAACCATTTTGGGACTCCTGTTCAGGGGCAAAGTCATTTATCCTGAAAAGGTCTTTTTTCATCTTCATATTATAGGAGATAAACCTTGTAAATACAGGCATTAGAGAGTATTTTGTATCTAAGGTTATCTTCTTATTTCCCAGAATTATCAGAGTTTATATATTTTTGGGAAACTGTTTTTGGGAGGATAATTCACTTTGCCTTTTTTTATGTAAAAAACGATAATCGTGTTTGCCTCTGAACACTTGTGGTCAATCTGACCACAAGTTACAATTTTTTAGTGACAGGATGTTAGGAGTCATGATAAAATACATACGTAACCAAATATCGGGGCGTGATGTTTTTTAAATTTTATGTTCTGTTTGTACGAGATTTATTTCTGCATATGCAAGTGTGCTTTAGTAAATACATGAAAATAGATAAGAAAATTTAAGATCCATGTCTAATACAGACGATTACTAACTTATGAGTAGTCTATTTTGTGTTAGATTATTATGCCCCTTTCACACTCAGTTGTCGAAAGGAGTTTTTTTATGGCAAAGAAAGAGTATTTTGAAACCGTAGTACAGAATCAGATTGGATATACGTTTGAAAATCTGAAACTATTACGGCAGGCATTTGTGAGAAAATCATTTTCGGAAGAAAATGGTGGTGAGAACAATGAGGTCTTAGAGTTTATTGGGGACACAGTTTTAAGTGCAGCGGCAATGCGTTACCTTACCACTAGGTTTGGAAATGATCTCCACGTACAGGAGAAGATTCCGATTTCATTTAGAGTTCCGCAGGAACCGGAGGAATTTCATAGTGAGAAATCAGAAGGTGAATTAACTCAAATCAAGCAAAAACTTGTGGAAAAGAAAACGCTTGCAATGAGAATTGATGAGTTGGGATTTGCAGAATTTCTGATTATGGGCAAAGGCGACATAGAACAGAATATGGCCGAGCAACCATCTGTAAAAGAGGATCTATTCGAAGCAATTTTAGGTGCTGTTGCCTTGGATTCTAACTATGATTACGATAGAATCCAAAATGTGGTTGAGATTATGCTTCGTCCGGATTCAATTGTAGATAATGGTGAAGAAGCTGACTATGTTCGTCTGATTTATGAGTGGGATGAGTCATTTGGATGTATTCCTTATTTTAGATATAAAGATCAGGGGTATAGTTTATATACTCCATCCGATCCGAATGTAATAGAGGTTATTCCACAAGGGACTTATGAACTGAATAATGCGAATTATTCTTGTGAGATGTCGATTCGAAATGATCTTCACAGATTTAAAGCATATGGTTTGTCCAGAAACGATGCACGTAAAAAGGCGTGCAAGAGAGCCTATGAATATCTGGTAGAGCACGACCTGTTGTTTAAAATACGAGATGAAATCGACGAACCAACAGTAGAAATGGCAATAAACCAATTAGAGATACTTGCTCGTCGTGGATATTTTAGTATTCCGAAGTATGAGTTCATAGAAACACATGATGCTGATGGTAATCCGATTTGGAACGTAAAATGCCGTATTGAAGAGGTTGATGCATCCTTTGAAACGGAATCATCCTCAAAGAAAAAGGCTAAAAAAGAAGTGGCTTTTGAAATGCTACAGTATGTATTGGACAACTACGAAGTAGAATAGAAGGGAGGCTTTACTATGGACAGATTTGATTTTACGGACGGAGATTTTTGCATGAATATGGGTGGAGGAATGATGATGGATACAGAAGGCCATATGATGCAGGACATGGGTTCGGGAATGGCAATGGATATGGAATCTGGAGAGATGCATATTATGGATAGCAGTAGTTCATTTGGCAGTCTTTTTGATGATGACAAAGAATAATTAAACATGTTTACTGTAGGTTAGGATGTGCTAAGCTGATGAAGCGAAAGGCTCTGATTTTCGGATAGTAGTTACCTGAGGGTCGGGGCCTTTCTTTTTGCCTTTCAGCTCACAGATAAACAGAAGGAAATCGAGGCAGCTCAAAAAGAGGCTGACAAGTGGATGATGATATCGGATACAGCAAAATTGCAGACTGAACGGGCTGAATTTGAACTAGAAGAGGCGGAAAGGCTTAAGAAGGAACGTAAGCGCTAAATAAAATAGTATATTAAAAAAACTGCAATCTGTGATTTCTCCGGATTGCAGTTTTTGTTTCTCGAATATTTACTATGAGTAATCTGTCATTACTCGAATATTTACTATGAGTTACTTTTCGCACAGCTTTTTTACATTATCATTCCAAGGTGATAAAGTCTCCAGTTCTTTATCTGTCATCCTTCCATCTGGCCTTGCTTCAAGTATGTACTCCATATATTTATACGGGTTTAATCCATTAGCTCTTGCAGTTTCTAATAACGAATAGACTGCCATACTGGCATTAGCTCCATCTGTTGTATCACAGAATAACCAGTTGCGTCTCCCCACTGTTACGGGGCGAATTGAATTCTCCGATAAGTTATTAGAAAGCTCACAGTGGCTGTCCTCTAAATATGTCATCATGTATGGCGCCTGATTTTTTGCATATTTATTTAGCGCTTACGATAATATTCATGAATGTGTGTATGTGGATGAGGAAATTTGGATTAATGATTATGAATATGAGCTTGTCAGCGAGGCAAAAGAAATGGCATTACCTGTAGAGACAGATGTGCCGGATGAAAAGCTTGCAACATACGCCAGATAAGGAATTAAACTGCAAAGACACAAGAGTAAACTACAAGGCATGTAATGGGGAATTTGTAGGAGAACGGCTGCTATTTGGAGAAATTTGAAGGAATCCCCTGTAAATGACCCTGTAAATGAAATTTCAAGAAAAATAATACAAATGATTGACAATGTAAATCAAAACGATATTATATGATTATAAGAGATGCATATAATATTAGTATTGTATTTTAAGATGGAGGTGATTTTATGGCTACAGTACCTACACAAGTAAGAATAGATGAAAATTTAAAGAAACAGGCAAGTGAACTTTTCTCACAGTTAGGAATGGATATGTCCGGTGCAATGAATATATTCTTAAAGCAGTGTGTATTAAGAGGAGGACTTCCTTTTAGCGTTGAACTGCCACAGTATAAGCCGGAAGTATTAGAGGCAATGGAAGAAGCAAAGAGAATCAGCAAAGATCCTAGTACAAAGAGATATGCAAGCTTTTCTGATGCTTTGGAGGATATTGATTAATGCAATATGAATTAATACTAGCCGGGAAATTTAAGAAAAGTCTTAAGCTGGCAAAGAAACGAGGCTTGGATTTGAAACTTTTAGATAAAGTTATTACTATGTTGCAGAAGGATATTCCTCTTGAAGAAAAATATCGTGACCATGAACTAAATGGGAAATATCAGGGGTTCAGGGAATGTCACATTCAGCCGGATTGGTTATTGATTTATCTGAAGGAAAATGATGTTCTCACATTGACTTTAGTTGATACCGGAACACACGCAGATTTGTTTAATTTGTAATGAAATAAGCAAAGGTGCTTCATGGTGGTTTGAGTGATGGAAAATCTAAAAGACCTCATAAAAATTTGAGTAATAGATAATGCAAATAAAAATTGATACATTCGCTGAAATGCCGATGGATACTGGGATAGAACCTGTTTTTACTGGTACTAAAAAGTTTTAAAACAGGGTGTGAATAAAAAGAAATAGTGAGTTTTCTAACTTAAAAAGGTTAGAAAAATAACGGGAAATAGAGTTTGATTCGCCAGAACTTGGCGAGTTTGAATAATTTTCAAAAGCTCGCAAAAGCCTATAAAATGGGCATTTGCGAGCTCGTTTTTTGCTTTCATTTCACACCAGTCTGACAAAAAGTCATTTACCAATCCATATTCAAAAGTTAATGCGATGGGTGCACCTGCGCAGTCATAATCATCTTCGTTATAAGTTGCTGTGATTTATTTCATATATGGTATATTGACTTCCTAACGGATACTAGGTACAATATCCCTAACGGATATTAGATATATGAAGATTGGAGAAAACGAAATGGAAGGGATAAAAACAAAGGACAGAATACTATTAGCAGCACTTGATTTATTTTCAGAAAAGGGATATGACCAGGCATCCATTGATTTAATTGCAGAAGCTGTGGGAATAAAAGGTCCATCCATATATGCACATTATAGGGGAAAGGAAGATATTCTCGATTCCCTGATTGCAATGATGGAACAAAAATATGATGAGAATTTCGGAAATAGCTCTAATTTGGATAAGATACCGGAATCGCTGGATGAATTCAAGGAAGATTGTCTGAGACGAGTTGGATTCACAATGAAGGATCCTCAGATACAAAAGGTCAGAAGATTTTGTGCGAAGGAGCAGTATAGAAATGAAAAGATTGCGGCACTTACATCAAAGCACCAGTTGACCGGAAATCAGGAAATGTATGCTCTGATGTTAGAAAAAATGATGGAAAAGAATCTGATTCGTAGGTTTGATGCCAATCTGCTTGCTTTAGAAATTGTAGCACCGATAACAGTGATGATAGAGATTGCAGACCGAGAGCCTGACAGGACGGAAGAAATGTGGACGCAGATAGGTGTGCATCTGTCACATTTTGTTGAAATCTATGGGATGAAGTGAGCTGCAGAACAGCATTTGCAAAGACAGAAGATAGATTAAAGTGGCAGGAATTGTTTGATTGGATGAATTATATGCGATTTTACTGATAAAGGATGACTATGGAAAGAACAAAAAGGAGTTTATAGTGTAATGAAGAAAAAGGAACTATGTGTGAAAACGAAAAGAATGATGATTCAGCCAATGTCTGATGAAGAAATTGAAATAATGATTGAAGCATCAGACTCAGATGAGCTGTGCTCTGCTTACAGTGAAATGCTGTTAGGGTGCGAGCGTGATCCTGAAAATAGAATATGGTACGCACCTTGGAAGATAACGTTGAAAAAGGATGATACATATATTGGTACTCTCAGCTTTAAGGGACCTGTCAAAGACAATGTTGTTGAAATAGGGTATGGTATTCTGTCAGATCAAGAGGGGAAAGGCTATACTACAGAAGCAGTTCAAGCTATGACACAGTGGGCTTTTGGCAATGCGAATGTTGTATTTATCGAAGCGGAGACTGAACCGGAGAACAGAGCTTCCCAGCGCATTCTCGAGAAATGTGGATTTGTGCCGGATGGAGAAGGTCAGGAAGGTCCACGTTTTGTTTTGGAGAAACCACTTACAAACTGGACGGCAATTTATATGCTCTTTGGAATCAGCATTGGTACTGCTCTCGGCACATCTTTTAACAGTATCGGAATTGGCTTATCTTTGGGACTTTGTTTTGGAATAAGTATTGGAGCTGCACTTGATTCCTCTGCTAAAAAAGATCGCAAAAAACTTTTGGAGCAACGAGGAGACCGCAAGCAGAAATAACATTGGAGGCGAAGGATTATGAGAAACTATCAGATTATGTATTATACAGGTGCATCGATTAGCATGTTGGTGGGGCTGTGGCACTTTACGATGCCGTGGTTGTTTGGCTGGGCTTCGTATATTCCATATGCTACACTGGTAGTTTCCATCAATTTGAAGGAATAATACAGATTGGGGGGAAAGAATATGGAAAAGAAAGATAAGGTTGGGCTTAAAATGACTGTGGCGTTAATGCTTCTCCTGTTATTCTTCTTTGTGCAGGGAGCAATTGTGGTGATCACAAAGATGGAAGGGGTACAGTCCGCCATTGTAAGAGGAACTGTGATTTGGAGTCTTGTAGTGATTACACTGGCATATTACATAATCAGGTATCGGGGAATTTCCATGCTGGGATTTCGCAAGGTGAAAAAGGGAACAGCAAAGAGAGTACTATATTATTCACCGCTATTACTTATCGCTTTATCGCCTCTTGTAGCTGGCGTGGATTTGGAAGAAGGATCAGCCTTTCTTTTCGCCAATTTGTTCTTGACACTTGGCATTGGTATGGCGGAAGAAATCTTTTTCAGGGGAATCATTTGCAATCTGTGGCTAAAGTACGGAGTGATCAAAGCCATGCTATTATCATCTGTTCTTTTTGGAATGAGCCATATCCTAAACGTGGCAGGTGGGGCAGATCTTTTGGCAACGATTCTTCAGATATGCTTTGCTATTGTCTATGGGATGGTATTCACACTCATATTTATCGAGGGTAACAGTCTGATTCCTTGTGTTTTAATGCATGCACTGCATGATTTTTGTTCCTTTATCAGTGCGGAGGGGTCTATGCAGTCTGACATGATTTTGGGTGCAGTTCAGTTTGTTATTTTACTGGCATATTTTCTATATATGCTTCATCAAAGAAGATGGGAAGGGAAGGATTGAAGAGAACCTTAAGTAATCTAAAAATATGGCGTTATACGCATGAGAATTATTAGAATTTCTGGAGGCACGATATGGTATCTAGGTTATCTATAGTAATGCCGCAATTACCGCACAGATTGGCTTATCTGTGATTGTCTGGGAAAAAGCAAAGAAAGATGAAAGTAATTAACGTGCAATCTATTGTTTATTTTGGAGGAATGATTTATGCAGCTTGATATTACGAAAGTAAAGTTAAGAAGCAGGAACATAAAACGCATCTATTTCGATGCGTTTCCTAAAAACGAGAGAATGCCGTTTTTCATGATGGTTTTGATGTCCAAGTTATGGAATACACAATTCTTAAGTTTTTATGATGGAGATATCCCATGTGGATTTATCTATTTTGCCGTTAATCGTAAAATGATATTTATTATGTTTCTGGCAGTGAATGAGAGCCTTCGCACGAAAGGTTCTGGCAGTGCTATATTGAAAGAGATAAAAAATAGATATCCTGATAAGAAGATCATGGTTTCCATTGAGCCATGCAATGATAGTGCGCCAGATATAGAAGTAAGAAAAAGGCGCAAAGCATTTTATAGGAAAAATGGATATAGCGAAACAGGCTATATGATAAAACTAAGTGGTGTAGTGCAGGAAATTATGATTACAAATGGTGACTTCGATAAAAAGGAGTTTCTTTTGTTTTTTATTTTTTATAGTAATGGTACAGTTTGGCCAAAGATATGGCTCAAATGATAAGGAGCTGGGTTATCGAAAGGAGAATATCAATGAATGAAAAAACATATACAACGCCGCTTGGCGTAATCCATTATTGGGTACATATGATTTCGGCGGATGATTTCACCTTGGTTTTTCTGCCCGGTCTGACGGCGGATCACAGGCTGTTTGAAAAACAGATTTCGTTTTTTGAAGGAAAATACAACGTTTTCGTGTGGGATGCTCCAGCGCATGCCGCTTCATGGCCCTTTACATTTGACTTTGACCTGATGGATAAGGCGAGGTGGTTGGATGGAATTTTGGAACAGGAAGGGATTACAAAGCCTGTCATCGTGGGACAGTCAATGGGAGGTTATGTGGGACAGGCATATTCGGAAGCTTATCCCGAAAAACTGAAAGGATTTGTTTCGATTGATTCTGCACCGCTTCAAAGACGATATATGACGTCTATGGAAATCTGGATGTTGAAAAGAATGGAACCCATTTACCGCTATTACCCATGGAAATCCCTCTTAAAGGCGGGAACAGACGGAATTGCCGTAACTGAATACGGAAGAAAACTGATGCGTGAAATGATGTTAGTGTACGATGGTGACCAGAAAAGGTATGCGAAGGTGGCGGGGAATGGATTTAGGATACTTGCAGAAGCGATAGAGAGGAATCTGGCTTATGAAATCAAATGTCCGGCTTTATTAATCTGTGGCGAACAGGATAAGGCAGGTTCCTGTATTAGATACAACAAGGCATGGCATAAGAGCACCGGCATTCCTTTGAAATGGATTAAAGATGCCGGACATAACTCTAACACTGACCAGCCGGAGCTTGTGAACAGCCTCATTACAAAGCTGGTCGAGGGGATACGGTGACAAAAAACAATGCAATATCCGATTCAACTCTTTATGACAAAGACATTAACGAAGGCGATTGGGTATATTTTGATCTTAATAATCAGATTTTTAAGGAAAATTAACTTTTGGTCCAATGGACCAGAAGTGAGCAATATGTGAGAAGGAGGAATAGCCGTTATGAAGTATGATAGATTAACCCAATATATTGAAATATTTCAGCCGGGCTATTCAGCTGGAACGTGGTTTTTTGATAAGGAACATAGCGGAACAGTAGATGATCCAATACAGATGCCATTCGTCATGTTTGATCAGAATGTGATGAAGTTCATGGACGAATTCTATGAAAGTGGAATTGCTGTAAAGAATTACAAAGAAATAATGGAAACTGCTGGTATTGAAGATGAGCAGTTTGATTTCGTTAATCTGCATATTTTGAATGAAGAAGTGGTATGTGCAATTCTGACTTACATAATTAGAGCAGATAGGTTCTGTGAAGGATATTTGAAGTCGAAGATTGAGCAGGGAACGGTGACGCGTGTCTTAAATCGCTTAAAAGATATAGATGAGTATAATCCATATCCAAATTTCCATGTTGATTTTGTGAAAGGACAGAGAATTGCAGAAGTTCAGACTGTTATGCTAAAGGACATGGGGTTCCCCTATGATTTAGAAAGTAAAGATACAGAATATAAGTCTCTTGATTCAAAAATGGTTGCAAGACTTGAAGATGAGTTTATGTATCTGATTGAAGAGTTGCTTCCGAGAAATCTTCAAGATTTGTTTTACATCGTTGGACTAGAGCCATGCCAAGCATATTGGAAGATATATGAGGGAGCTGTACGGAGATTACAGATTCCAAGATGTGAGAATCATAATAATAAAGACTATGGTAAGTTTATTGGATATGTTGAGGATGGAATCAAAGATTTATATAGAAAAGGATATACTTTTACAGAGATTTACGAATCGACTTGTGCAACTAAGGGCATGATTTCTGAGATTGATGGGGAGAGATTTAACCAGGAAATCAATACAAGTGAAATCGACAGAATCCTTTTCAGACAAAGTGATTGCAGGTACACCTGTGGAGTAATTATTGACCATGTATTTTATGATTATGCAGTTGAGAGAGATGGCAAGACAGTTCTGCTAATCAAGGTTCCTATTGTGGGGGAACCAATGAGTTTAGAGAGAAAAAGAGAAAGCTATGCAGATTATGCGGGGATTGGGATGATTCCAGTTTTGGTAATTGATTCATATGAGTTACAATTCAATGACTCTCTTGGAAAAGAGATAACAATGGCTCTTAGAGATCCATCGTATGTTTCTGTGCATAACGAGCGTGAGTCTATGGAATTAGATGATTTCGATGAGGAAATATTGGATGGCTGCTATTTACCAAGAGAGGATTATGAGCCGGTACATATTGGAAGAGTCAAGAGAATAAAGTTGGTAAGTAACTGCCTATGTTATGGACCAGCACCAATGCCTGAGGATGAAGCAGAGCAGCATCTTACGATATGCTCAGATGGGAGAGTATTTTTCAGCAGTTATATTGTGGGTAATAGGGAAGATTTCAAGTATGAAAAAGCTCGAATGGAAAGACATGATATAACCGATACCAAGGCGAATTATATTCTTGCAACAATTGGCAGCTTCTTTGAAGAGAAGTATATTGAGAATTTTGCCACGGATTGTGGTAATTGGAATATTGAGATAATCAATGAGCAAGATAGGAAATTCCATTTTGGAGGTTCATTATGCACTGATCTCGTATATAGGCAAGAAGCGTTATCGCTGTTATTGCGAGAATTTATTGAAATGCCTGAATTACTTGGATTTGATGGTGATATTAGAAATGAGATTCATGTTGATGAAGGTGAGTATATATTTGTAGAAGTATCATTTGAAAGCAGTGAAAAAACATATTGCTATATCTGTGATGATAAGCTGATACAGGAATATGATGAGGTGCTTGTGCCAGTTGGACAAGACAATATCGAGAAAATTGCGATTGTTGAATCAGTTGATGTGTATACTGAAGATGATGCACCATATCCGGTAGAAAAGTGTAAGCATGTAATAAAAAGACTGGTTTAGATGTTTGATTAGACAATATGCAGAATGTTATACAATTTAAGGCTGCGATCAAAGTAAATGAAGAAATGCTTAGGTTTTATTGGTCGCTTGAAAGAGACATTGCCATCCTATACAGGAGATTTGGCACAGGAAATAACAAAGGATCCATATAACTTTGATTTTGTAACAGTAAATCGCGATTATAATGAGCGTGAATTGAAAGATGCATTAACAGAGAAACGGCTGTTAAGCATGGTAATAATAATTTGTTTACGTATACGGAGGGCAAAAGATATGTTTGAATGCATCTCGGATTACAAAACTGCATCTCGGTTTGCAACTGAGTTTTCAGTATAAAATGAAGTCTGATGGATTTTTTTTCACCCGATAAATGCAAATAAAAGAAATAATCGAAAGTAAAGAGAAAAAGAAGAGAAAAGAGAGCATTTTTCCTTGAAACGTCAATCTATTTCGGGTTATAGTAAAAATATTGTAATGTATCTTTGGAGGACAGTAGTGTGAAAAATCATGCTGATGCACTGATTTTTCACACGGCTATTTGTGCCGTAGGCACCACAAATAGCTCTTACCGCAGAGCCAAATCTGACATTTGGCTCGCGATTCCTTCGGCACTAAAGGACCTGCGGAATGGAGGATTAAGATGAATTTTTTAGAAGAACGTATTGTAAAAGATGGTATTGTTAAAGAAGGCAATGTTTTAAAGGTAGACAGCTTCCTTAATCATCAGATGGACATTCAGTTATTCGATCAGATGGGAGCTGAATTTAAGAAAAGATTTGAAGGAAAGAAAATCAACAAAATATTGACAATCGAGGCTTCAGGTATTGGAATAGCATGTGTGGTTGCAATGCATTTTAATGTACCTGTTGTATTTGCAAAAAAGTCAAAGAGCATCAATATTGAGGGTGATACGTATGTTGCAGAGGTTGAATCATTTACACATAAATGCAAGAATCAGGTTCTGGTGTCAAAGAAGTTCCTGGGTGAAGATGATCATGTCCTGATTATTGACGATTTCCTTGCAAATGGTTGTGCCCTCCAGGGATTGATTTCCATTGTGAATATGGCTGGCGGTACGGTGGAAGGTATCGGTATTGCAGTTGAAAAGGGATTCCAGGTTGGCGGACAGATTATTCGTAACTTGGGCTATCAGTTAGAGTCGCTGGCGATTGTTGACTCAATGGACCCAAGTAACGGCACAATACAATTTAGAGAACAGTAATTCGGAAAGGAAAAACATTGGAGAAAAATAATTTAGATGCAATTTATACACTTGATGGAAAAATAAATCTGTTTAAGGCGTTTCCATTTGGATTACAGCATATTTTAGCCATGTTTGTGGCTAATATTACACCGGTAATTATTGTTGCAGCAGCGTGTGGACTAGCAGCTAAAGACACAGCAATGATAATTCAGAGTGCAATGATAATTGCGGGAATTGGAACATTTATACAGCTGTTTCCTTTGTGGAAGGTTGGTTCAGGACTTCCGATAGTGATGGGAATTAGTTTTACATTTGTTTCACTTGCATGTGTTGTCGGGGTACAGTACGGATATGCAACCCTGATGGGTGCAGTTTTAGTCGGTGGTATAGTGGAAGGCTTACTTGGTCTTTTTGCAAAGTACTGGATTAAGATTATTTCGCCTATTGTCGCAGCTACGGTTGTAACAGCGATTGGTTTTTCGTTATTATCAGTTGGAGCATCATCATTTGGTGGAGGCGCAGGTTCAGCTGATTTTGGTTCAGCAAAGAATTGGATACTTGGAACGGTAACACTTCTTTGTTGTATTGTTTTCAACATTCTTGCGAAGGGCCACTTAAAGCAGTTGTCTGTATTATTTGGCCTGGTAGTCGGATATATACTTGCACTTTGCATGGGAATGGTTGATTTCTCGGCACTTCAGGATGTTCAGATAATATCATTGCCACGTCTCATTCCGTTTGGAATAGAGTTCAACTTTAATGCGATTTTTTCATTTGTACTTATTTTCCTGGTGTCTGCAACGGAAACTATTGGAGATACCTCAGCTCTTGCAGCATCAGGACTTAACCGCGAAGTAACAGTAAAAGAAACTTCGGGCTCAATAGCATGTGATGGATTTATAAGTTCGATTTCATCGCTTTTTGGTTGCATGCCAATCACATCCTTTAGTCAGAATGTAGGACTTGTTGCCATGACAAAGGTTGTAAACCGTTATGCAATTGCAACAGGGGCTTTTGTTATGGTATTGGCGGGCTTCTTTCCTGCAGTAGGAAGCGTGCTTGCAACATTGCCGGATGCAGTCCTTGGAGGTTGTACAATCATGATGTTTGGTACAATCGTAGTAAGTGGTGTTCAGATGATAGGCAAATGTGGTTATGAACAGCGCAACATTACGATAGTTGCTTTGTCGCTTAGCATCGGACTTGGGTTTACACAGTGTCCGGAAATATTTGCACATTTTCCAAGTATCATAAGAGCGGTATTTGCGGAAAATTGTGTTGCATTGGTATTTGTAACCGCAATTATACTTAATCTGCTTTTACCAAAAGACAAGTCTGATAAAGAAAATTAGTAGTGTCTAAAATGGGGTGATTTGATATAGAGGGATTATGCAGCAACAGAAAATGTTAAGCCTTATTAGACAGGCTATTGAAGATTATAAAATGATAGAAGAAGGGGATAAAATTGCCGTTGGAGTTTCAGGCGGCAAGGATTCCTTAGCACTTCTTTATGCAATGAAGCTTCTCAAAACATTTTATCCTGTGAAGTTTGATTTGTATGCCATAACCTGTAATATAGGCTTTGATGGTATGGATTTCTCGGGAGTCAGGAAGTTCTGTGAGGAGTTAAATGTGTCCTATGAGCAGGTTGATACTGAAATAGCAAGGATTGTATTTGAGGAGAATAAGGAACAAAGGCCATGTTCTCTGTGTGCAAAGCTAAGAAAAGGTGCAATGTATAAGCACTTAAATGAGCTGGGAATCAACAAGATTGCATACGCGCACAATAAGGATGATTTTATAGAAACTGCCATGATGTCGCTTATTTATGAGGGAAGATTTTATGCATTTCCTCCGGTTACAGAGCTTCCGGAAGCAGGTGTTACAGTAATTCGTCCAATGATGTATGTTCCAGAGAAGAGCGCAGCTAATTTCGTTGCCGGTCATGGGATAAAAATAGTTAAGAATACCTGCCCGGTAGATGGTTCAACTAAAAGAGCCTATGCTAAAGAGCTTGTTGAGTATATCAATAAGGATAATCCGGGAGCTAAAGATAGGATTATGCATGCGATAATAAATGGCAATTTTCCTGATTGGCCAGTTTTTTGAGGCAGTTCGTGAATCGCTTGCATTGTTATTGGTAGTATTTGCTGCCTTGGCATACATAGATAACCACCATAACCATAAGAAGTAAAATAGATATCCCCTACTACCAATAGGGAATAGCCGTTTGCCGTAAAAAAGCAAGCGGCTTCTTCTGGTTTATGAAAGATTAAGAAATTCTATAATATCAAATCCAGCAAAATCTTTAGTGGTAAATCTTACTTCAATTGCCAGAGCTACAACCTGCTACAATACGTGTGCACTTCATACGGCTATTTGTGGTGTCTGCGGAATGGGGTGTAACACGTGCGAAAGTCGATTACATTTAAAATATAGAATAAAGGTGGATTATGTTAGTAGAAGATATCAAAAAATACTGTATGAGCAAGCACAAGGCATATGAGGACTATCCATTCGGGGATGTTCCAATATGCTACAAGTTGAACGGTAAAGTATTTGCACAGATTTATCCACATCCGCATGATTATAAAATTACGCTGAAATGCACAGCGGATGCAGGTCAGTTTTATCGCATGGTATATCCGGAAAAAGTGGTTAGGGGATATCATTGCCCCCCTGTGCAACAACCATATTGGAATACTATTTATTTGGATGATTTTCCGGACCATGAGTTGCTGAATATGATTGATCATGCGTATGAAACAGTGTTTAACAGTTTTAGTAAGAAGGTGCAGAAGCAGATTTTGCAAGAGGTTTAAGAAAAGTGTAATTGCAGCATAGTTAATTCATAAAAAATGTGGAGGACACAAATTGAAAGAAAATATAAAATCAATATTTGAAAATTGGAATGAAATAATTATATGGTCGTGTTTACAAGGAATAATGGGAGAAATATACACTAATTCGGAAGAAAATGCGGCCATGGCAATATTGGGTGATTTTGCTTTTTATGCGGGAAAACCGGATAAAGAATTAGTTAAATTCAAACCTGAAAACTGCGGACAGGATTTTATTATTATGGTTCCACAGGATGATGAATGGGCCGGATTGATTGAAAAATGTTATGGTGATAATGCGAAAAAAGTTACAAGATATGCAATAAAAAAAGAAAAAGATATTTTTGATATTTGTAAATTAGAGCAGGTAATTCAGGAATTGCCGGAAGGATATGAATTGAAGCTGTTGGAGGAACAGGAATGCAGTGGTGTATGGAATCATAGGATTCATCCTGCAATATAAAAGAAGGCAGTAGAGATTCTTTTTTATGGTTAAACATTACCAATATAATGCCGATACATATAACAAGGTAAAATAATAATGTCTGAACGGATTTAGACATACCAACATTCAAGGAGGAATGAACTATGAATAATGTATCATCAACAGTAGGCAGTATGTCTGCTTACTCTAATAACTCTGTTAATTCTGCTGACAATAGTGAGAAGAACTCCCGGATTCAGGACACCGAGACTAAGACCAAATCAAAGGTGAGTGGAAAGACTATTGGAAATCCCCAATTAAGTGAAAAAGCGTCAAAGTATTACGATGAATTAAAGAAGAAATTTTCCAATATGGACTTTATTCTTGTAAGTGCTGACCAGAAAGAGCAGGCTAAGGCTCAGGCTGCAAGCTATGCAAATGCAAATAAAATGGTTGTGCTTATTGATGAAGAAAAAATTGAAAAGATGGCTGAGGATGAAAAATTTCGTAAACAGTATGAGGGAATTATTGCAAATGCTGCAAGTGGACTGTCTCAGTTAAAGAGTCAACTTGACAGTTCCGGGGCTAATGTAAAAGGTTTTGGCATGCAGATTAATGATAACGGAATCGCCTCTTATTTCGCTGTACTTAAGAAATCCGGTGAAGCACAGAAAGCCAGAATTGAGAAAAAAGCAGCTGAGAAAAAAGAAGAAAAGAAAGCTGAAGACAGAAAGGCGCAGAAGAAACAATATCAGGAACGATTAGAAAAGGAACGTGACAAGATAGGGAAAGAGGAGGACTCTGATACGGTAACAATAACGGCTTCGTCAATGGAAGAATTATTGCAAAAGATACAGGATCAGTCATTATCTTTTATGAGCGATAATGTTCAAACCGATACTGAAAAACAGGTGGGACAGAAGTTTGATTTTTCTATATAAAGTAGAAAGGGATGTTGCTTATGATAATTACTTCAGGAACAATACCTGATAATGGCATTGTATGTAGAGAATGTAAGGGCGGTGTCATCAAAGAGCTCTGGAGAATAGATTATAAGAATCAGGGAGATTATGAAAAGGTTTGGAATTTCCTTGATAGATTTGATAAAGATGCGGATTTGAAATTTGCAGGGTCAAAGAGCTTCTGGGAGGATTATATTGCCGGAAAAATTGACGAAAATAAAATTTTAGAACAATACAAGTGACAATTTCCATATTTCATAATATTTACATAATATTTACCTACCCATTATTGTGAATTTACTATTCAAGTTTATACTGTGGGCAATTCGTTGATTACTCATACAGATACGGATTATAAAAACACATACTTTGGGAGGAAAAAAATGAGAAAGATGAAAAAAATTGCAGCGACTACATTAGCTGCGATTATGGTAGCAAGTGTTTCTATGGGTACTACGCAAGCTTGGGCCAGAAGTTCTAAAAGAGCAGCATGGAACAATGCGGCAGCAGAGTCATCAGATACGGTAATGGCTGTAAAAGATGCGTGTTTCGTGGATGATGATTCAGAGACAGCGGAACACAATGTAAAGTCTAATGTATATGCCAACAGCACAGAGTGGGCAGAATGGAAATCAAAGTGGGAAAATGTAAGAACCAGCTTTTGTCAGATTGCTTTAACACCGGGAGAAAACGAGACAAAACTTAATGCAGCATGGTATTCTCTTAAGGAAGAGACTCCAAAGATAAAGATCACTAATACAGCTACAGGAGAGTCAAAGGTATATGAAGGAACACAGGGAACAGATGTGGAAACTGTAATAGAGGGCAGTACTACATATAAACTGATTCCATGTAAGGTTACAATTACAGACCTTAAGGAAAATACTTCATACAAATATCAGTATTATGTAAATGGTGCATGGTCAGAGTCTTATGATTATAAGACCCAGTCAACAGACAGTTTTTCGGTTATGTATGTGGGAGATCCACAGATTGGAGCATCTACTGGCCAGGAAGTAGATGGAAAGTATGAAAGTTTAGAATATTATGCAATGAACGATTCTTATAACTGGTATCATACATTGAATAATGCCGTAAAGGCTAATCCTAACTTAAGTTTTATATTGTCAGCAGGAGATCAGATTAATCAGACAAAGGTAGATAATGAGACAAAGAAGCTTCAGCAGCAGATAGAGTATGCAGGTTTCCTTCATTCATCAGTGCTTAGAAGCCTTCCTATTGCAACAACAATAGGTAACCATGATTCAAAATCTGTAAATTACTCTAATCATTTTAACTATCCTAACAAGCAGACAAGTGAAGCTAACACTACAGGTAAGACAACAGCCGGTACAGATTATTATTTCACATACGGCAATACGTTATTTATAAGTATTGATACTAATAACTATAATGTTGCAACACATGAAAGTGTAATTAAGGAAGCTACAGAGAAGAATCCGTCAGTTACATGGAAGATAGTTATGTTCCACCAGGATATCTACGGCTCAGGTTATGATCACTCAGATTCGGACGGTATGATTCTTCGTACACAGCTTACCCCGGTTATTGATAAGTATGATATAGATGCTGTTCTTCAGGGACATGACCACACATATTCAAGAACATATCAGATATCAGCAGATGGTAAGGAACATGCAGCATATAATAAAGAAACAGCACCTTCCGATACTAAATCAGATGCATTTTCTAAGTATTTATCAGATAACTTATGTTACAGCTTAAAGTCAGGTTCTAAGAATGTCAATAAGGTTGTTGACCCTGAAGGTACAGTATATTTTGAGGCAAACTCAGCAACCGGTAGTAAGTTCTATCAGCTTATAGGTACACAGCAGGACTATATTGCAGCAAGATGCCAGAGCTGGAGACCAACATATTCAGTAATTGATATTACAGAGACAACTTTGACCGTCAGCACATACGATGCAGCAACTAACGAGAAACTTATTGCAGACGGCGGAATTGATACCACTTACACAATTGTAAAGCAGGCAGATAAATCGGCCCTTGAATCAGAGATTGAAAAGGCAGAGGCAGCATTGGAAGCTGCTAAGAATGGCGGAAATACAACAGAGAAGTCATTAGGCGAGTTATCAGACGCTATATCACAGGCAAAGGGTATCTACAGCAAAGACGAGTCTACAAGTGCTGATATTGCAAGTGCAGTTATTGCATTGCAGGAAGCAGTAAAGGGACTTGAAGCAATTTCATCAGCAGTAGAAGATACAAAGGCAGCAGTTTCAGATGATGCTAACGCAGTGTCAGCAGCAATATTTGAAAAGGGTGCAGTAGTAAAGACTGAAGATGGCAGTTTGGTAGATTCATCAAAAGTTTCAGTATCAGTTAAGAAGCTTGGTTCAGATATGCTTACCAAGGTTCAGGCAGCACTTAAGAATAACGAAACTGTTAAGAACCTTGATAACATAGATTTCTATGACATTTCACTGCTTACACAGGAGGGAAATGTATGCCGTTTAGAGAGCGGAAAAGTGCAGGTCACATTTAAGATTAAGGATGGAATAGATGTAAATAAGTATAGTGTAAGAGTATTCCATTACAATGAGACAGAACAGAAGGTTGAAGAACTTCAGGTTAACCTCACAGATGCAGGCGCAGTTGTTGAGGCAGAAAGCTTTAGTCCTTTCGCAGTATATTATGAAGTGAAGGGGAATGTACAGACAGGTGATTCAGCACTTCCAATGATAATGTGGTTTGCACTTGCCGGATGCTCATTGGCAGGTTTGTCATTCTTAGTGATAACAGGCAGAAAAAGAAAGGCAGAATAAAATAAATGTCGGATAAAAAGAAATTCATTATCCGCCTTATGATAATCGTAGCCGGTCTTGCAGTTTTTTTTATAGCTGCAGGCCGGCTGCGTGTTGTTGATAAGGAGGAAATAGTAACAACAACAGGTTATACATATGAAGATGCTAAAGTAGTGGAAATAGTTGAAGATAATCTCACTGAAGACGGAGTAAGAGTAGGATATCAGCATATTAGGATAAAGCTTCTTTCCGGTGATTATAAGGGGCGGATTGTTGATGCCACCAGTGCGGAGGGTAATCTCTTCGGGGCTGTATGTAAGGAGGGAGACCGTGTAATCGTACATATGAGTGCCTCCGGCAATACAATGAACGTTTCTGTATATTCCAAGGACAGAGTTGTACAGATAGCAATATTTGTTTCTGTATTTCTTTTGCTGATGTGCCTTATAGGCGGGAAAAACGGAGTTAAATCTGTTGCAGGACTTGTGTTTACATTTTTGTCAATTTTTATGATTTATATACCTATGATTTACAGGGGGTATTCTCCCTTCTGGGCAGCAGTGCTTATCACAATTATAACCACCATTGTGACAATGTATCTTATCAGTGGTGCAACAATTAAGACATTTTGTGCAATAACAGGAACGGTAATAGGCGTACTGCTGGCAGGACTAAGTGCATGGCTGTTTGGATTGTGGGCTGATATTGATGGGTATAATGTGTCTAATATTGAGACTCTTGCCTTCGTAGGACAGCTTACAAAAATTCGTATAGGAGGACTGCTGTTTTCCGGAATACTTATATCATCACTGGGGGCAGTTATGGATGTTGCCATGTCTGTTTCATCCGCTATATATGAAATTCACTGTAAGGCGCCTGATCTTGGACGAATGGAATTGTTTAAAAGTGGCATGAATGTGGGACGTGATATGATGGGAACGATGTCTAACACGCTTATTCTTGCTTATGTGGGAAGTGCAGTGAGTACACTGGTAATTAATTATGCCTATGATCTTCCTTTCAGACAGATAATAAACTCATACAATATTGGAATAGAGATAATGCAGGGAGTTGCGGGAAGTATAGGCGTAATACTTACAGTACCGTGTGTTGCTGTTATAACTTCCTGCTTGTTGAAGCGCAGACCCCGATAAATTTTAATATACAAGCCGATTATATTCATAATCTCAATAATAATTATATTCATAACATTATATTCATAACCTCAATAATAATAATTGATTAATTTTGTTAATTGTGTTAAATTAAATGAATAACAATGTTTCCTTGGGACGGTAAATTATTAGGGGGGAGCATAAGAACAGGAAAATATTATTATACTGAGGTGGACGTGTATGGAAGAAAACAAGACAGAAAATAAAAAGTATAGCGGCTTATTATGGAAAATGTTGTTTATTGTTGGGATATCAACGCTTTTACTGTATGGAAGCTTGTTAATCACAGCTATTATGAACAGTCAGAGAAGTACAAAAACATTATATAGCGAGAAATTATCAAGTATAGCCATATCTCTCCTTGAATCCTATGACAATATGATGGATGGTGATTATTCCCTGAAAAACGGAAATGTTTTTAAAGGAAACACTGTTTTAACAGAGGATTTGTTGGATAAAATCCATGAAAGAGATGAAGTTCATATGACCATATTCTATGGTGATACAAGATATCTTACCACAATCAAGGATTCCAACGGAAAGAGAATTGTGGGAACAAAGGCCTCTGAAGCAGTTATTAATACCGTTTTAAAAGAAGGACAAATATATACTACCGAAGGAGTTGATATTCAGGGAACCAAGTATTTTGCTACATATGAACCATTGAAGAATGGAGATGAAGTCGTAGGAATCCTGTTTATTGGTCTTGAGGAAAGCAAGATACAGGCGGTTATCAACGAACTTATACTTCATCTCGTGGTTGTGGGAACAATTTTAGCGATTGTAATTCTAATCGTGGCAAGTCTTTTATGTATGATGATTGTAAAGTCAATCCAATTAGTTGTAAAAGATTTGAATGTGCTGGCAAGTGGCGATTTGAATATTAACTGTAAAGTTAAAGCTGCTAATAAAAAAGATGAGCTGGGAGGATTGGCTGATAGTGCCAATAGACTTGCAAGTGAGTTAAGAGAAGTAGTAAAGAATATTCAGAGGAACAGTCAAATTCTTAATGAGGATTCTGAGAGTCTTAACGGAGTGGTCTCTGACACATCTTCTTCTGTTTCAAATGTTGTGTCAGCTATGGAGGATGTTGCTCAGGGTGCAACAGGTCAGGCAGAAACTTCTACTGATTTAATGGCCAGTGTAGAGGAATTATCCGCAAATCTTGATATGATAACCGGGCATGTAGATGAACTGAATGAAACAACCAAATCTGTATCGGATGTTGCAAATCAAACAAAGGAGACAATGATTGAGCTGCTGGGAGTTAATGAGGAGACTAAGAACAGCGTTGAGGCAATAGTTACCCAGAGCAATGATACCATGAATTCGGTTGAAGAAATAAACAGTATAGTTAAAGCCATAGAAGAGATTACAACCCAGACAAATCTTTTGAGTCTGAATGCCAGCATCGAAGCTGCAAGAGCCGGAGAAGCCGGTCGTGGTTTTGCGGTTGTAGCGGGAGAGATTGGAAAACTTGCTCAGGAGAGTTCTGATTCAGCCAGAAGAATTACTGATATTATTACTAATATAATCAGTCAGGTGGAAAGGTCAGCATCTCTTAGTGATGAATTAAGTAAGAACACCAATCATCAAATCAGCAAACTGGTCGAGACCCAAAGAACAATGGAAACTGTTTTAAGCGGTGTTGTAGATATATCAACAAACACCGAAAGTATAAATACTGAGGTAAAGAGTCTCAAACTTCTTAAAGTCAGCATAAGTGATGCGGTTGAGACATTATCTGCCACATCTGAGGAAAATGCGGCTGCAGCAGAGGAAACATCTGCAAGTGCAACGATTATTGAAGAGAATATGTCAGTACTTAAGAATTCAAGTAACGATATTGTTAATGTTGCAGAGGATTTGCAGATAGCTGTAAGTTATTTCAAGTAATCATTTAGTGATTCCGGGAGGATTTGCCTTTGGCGAATCCTCCTGTTTTGATTTGCGTGCTAGGGCACGCTCTAAAAATCTTATATTTTATTTATGGGAGGAGTATGAATTATGTACCAATTTACTCAGGATTGTATTACAGGAATTGAAGTTATTGATGGTGAACATTGCAAACTTTTTGCTATGATTAACAAAGGCATGGAACTTATAAACAGTGATGACAAAATTGTCCTTGAAGTTGCTAAGGATCTGGTTTCCCAGTTGAAAGGATATGCAGCCCAGCATTTTGCCCATGAAGAGGCATATATGGAAAAGATTGGGGATAAAGAACTGGAAAGGCAGAAAAAAGAGCATGCTAAATTTACCGATTACATAAATAGCCATGACGAATCAACATTGAATGAAGAAAATGCGAAAGAAAAGGTTGAAGAACTTCTGGTATATCTTTCAAAATGGCTCTATGGGCATATTATTGCAAGTGACCTTATGATAGGACATATTACCATAGATATTAACGAAGATGATCCTTTTGCATTTACAGACAAATATAAGACAGGTATTGAAATTATCGATAATGAACATAAACAATTGTTTGAAATAATAAAACGCACAAATGATTTGTTAAATGACGAATTTACGCCTGATAAGTACGATGATATCATGGACATAATTGAGGAACTTAAGGATTATACAGTAAAGCATTTTAGTGATGAAGAAGCATATATGGAAGAAATAGGATACCCGGGACAGGAGGCACAGATAGCGGCGCATACTGCATTTGTTTATAAGCTGGGAGAGGTTGACTATGGCCGCGTTGATGAGAATCAGCATGAGTATTTGCTTGACCTTGTGGAGTATCTCTTAAACTGGTTATCAAACCATATTCTCAGAATGGATAAAAAAATACCCATAAAGAGAAATTAATAAAATATGTAAGAAATATGCAGGAAATATGTAAGAAATATTTGAGATATATTTAGTGTTACAGAAAGGTAAGCAGGGGTTTACTATGTATGGTTGTCCTAATTGTGGAGCAGAACTTGAATATAATATAAAAATAGGAAAGTTAAGTTGTGATAGTTGTGGCGGAAAATATTCCGTGGAAGCTGTCAATAAACAAAATGATGGTGAGAAGGATCTATACGATATCAATATTTTCAGATGTCCTCAGTGTGGTGGGGAGGTGTATTCCACCAATACTACAATTGCAGGTTTCTGCAGCTATTGTGGAGCTTCCACCGTGCTTACACAAAGGACGGCCCAGGTTAACGCACCATCTTCCATATTTCCTTTTAAGATTGAGAAGAGTGAGTGTGCAAAGGCATTTAATGAATATGCTAAAAAAGGTAAATATGTACCGAAAGAGTATAAAGAGATAGAGGGAACCAAAGAGTTTCGTGGAATTTACGTGCCATATCATAATTATACGGCTGAAGTGGAAGGCGTATATCATACCACTGGACGTACAGAAACTGTTACCAAGAAAAAAGGAAATAAAAAATGGATAACAGGAAAAGAATGGGATATAAACATTAATGTATCAGGTTCCATAAGTAACATAACCCATGATGGATCAGAAGCTTTCAGAGATGATCAGAGTGAACTGATAAACGAGAGTTCAGATAGAGGGCAAAGTGTACCTTTCAGTCCTGCATATCTTTGTGGATTTTATGGGGATTTATCTGATGTAGATGCAAAGGATTGCGAGGAATATGCAATGAGTGTTGCTGATAAACACATTAAGGAAAGCATATCGGACAAGATAGGATCTATGGATGTTAAAAAACCTGATAAGGAACCAAATGTAACTATTCAACATAAAGGTGATGTGTTAAAGCCTGTATGGTTTATGTCTTATAGAAATAAAGACAGAGTAGCTTATGCGGTTGTAAACGGAAGAAGCGGAAAAATGAGCTGTGATCTGCCGGTAGATATAAGGAAGTTCTTTCTTGTATCGGGTATTATTTCTGCTGTCATATTTCTTGTAATGTTAATATTTGACGGGGTAATGTTTACAACAAAAACAATGGTGGGGATAGCAGCATTCTTTAATCTGCTTGCCTGGATTTTTTACAGTTCCAATATAAGGAAAATGTATGACAGGGATATAAAACGGGAGTATAAGTTGCAACGTCATAAAGGGAAATTGTTTTTTATGCCTCATAATCAAGCAATAACCGGTGTGTTGGTGATTTTAGCCATACCTGTTTTCTTTATGATTTCGTTTATTCTGATTTTTGGAAGTGTATTTATTACAGTTGAATTGAATAGCAGAGTTTTAATGTGCATTGTTGCGTTAGTTGTACAGGCTGTCAGCCTTATACGCAACTATAAGAAGTATATAGCTCTTGTTAAAAATGGCAAAAAGCCATCTGCTGCAATTATTCTTTCTGTAGTATGTACACTTATGCTTCTGGCGGTATCATACATAAATCCTGTAGATGATATATGGTATTATGCAGCAGTTTTAATTTCATTTTTAATAATTGTATCGGAACTTGCAGAGATTATTTTGGATTATAACAAATGCTGTACAAGACCATTGCCACAGTTTGAACTTTACAAAGGAGGACATGATAATGAAAAGAGCATATAAAAGTATTCTTTTTCCTTGTGTCCTTCTTTTCACTGTATTAGTTGTGTTTTCCATATTTTCTGTCCCTGCATTGGCAGATGATAGCAAGTCATCTATTAGCTCGTCAGAAGAAATTATAACTGGTGAAAAATACGAAATAATATATCGGGATGATGCAGAGCTTATAGAAGAATCAGAAAAACTAAGGGTTCTTGAAGCAATGAAAAAAGTTGCAGCAAATGCAAATGTAATATTTTACACAACGAGTACACCGGGAACATCAGATACATCCCTTGCATGTGAAAGGTTGTGTGCGTCTTATTATGGCACATCAAAGACAGAACCTGTTGTTATGTTTACAATCGATATGAAAAACAGAGAGATATATATGTATTGTACAGGGGATGTGAGACACATTATAAGAAACACTGAGGCTACTATCATAACGGACAATATATATCTTTATGCCAAGGGAGGAAGGTATGATGAATGTGCCGTGCAGGCTTTTGATCAGGCACACACCCTTCTTAACGGAAAAAAGATAAAACGTCCCATGCAGATAATTAATAATATTCTGCTGTCATTAATTGTGGGATTTATGGTGAATTTCATATTCCTGAAATGTGCAAGAGCCTTAAATACTAATGGTAATAGAATTAAGAGTAACAAGGCAGATGTTAAGAATCATCTTAGATTAACTGAAGATAAAAAGTGTATCAGAACTTATAAGTATGTTTACACAGAAAGTGATGGAGGCTCCGGCGGAGGCGGCTATTCGGGCGGTTCTTCCGGAGGAGGCGGTGATTCATCAGGAGGTTCTTCAGGTGGAGGACACAGCTTCTAACTGTGTCCTCCACCTGAACTTATAATAATCAGTCTTTATAAACTATCTTTCCACCGCATATGGTATAATGAATCTTTCCCGGAAGTTCCCAGCCAAGGAAGGGACTGTTGCTTGCTTTGGATTCAAAATGGTCTGCTGTCCAAAGTTCATTTTCTCCGAAGATTACAATGTCTGCTGTGGCACCTTCATTGATGCTGCCGGGAGTAAGACGATAGAATTCGGCAGGATTTTTACTCATAAGTTCCATTAGTTTCAATAGTGTAATGTGTCCCGGTTGAACCAAGGATTTAATTCCAAGGGCAAGGGATGTCTCAAGACCTATTATTCCCGATGGTGCAGCTTCCAAAGGCCTGTCTTTCTCCTCACTGCTGTGGGGAGCATGGTCGGTTACAATCATGTCTATAGTTCCATCCTTTAATCCTTCAATAATAAGCTGTCTGTCACGCTCTGTTCTAAGAGGTGGATTCATTCTTGCGTTGGTTCCATATTCTAAAACAGCATCTTCTGTTAGAGTAAAATGGTGAGGTGTGGCTTCGGCATGGACATCACCACCAAGTTTTTTAGCGGTACGGACAAGTTCAACAGAATTGCCAGAACTTATGTGCTGTATGCATACTGAGGCACCTGTATGGAGTGCCAGTATAGTATCCCTGGCTACCATGATGTCCTCCGCAGTGCAGGATGCACCGCCATAATTCAGTTGCTGTGAAACTTTTCCACGGTTAACACCCGGTCGCTCTATAAACAGCGGGTCTTCCTCATGGAGACTTATGGGAAGGTTAAGTTCCTTTGATTTTTCCATAGCCTTTAAAAGAATATTTTCATCCATAATAGGAATGCCGTCATCTGTAAAACCTGCAGCTCCGGCGTTTGCAAGCTCATCCATATCAACAAGTTCTTTGCCTTTAAGCCCCTTTGTCACAGAGGCTGTCTGAAGAACGTGAATCCCGGTTTTTTCACCTTTTTCCAGAATATAATTAAGAGTTTCAATATTATCTGTAACAGGTTTGGTATTTGCCATGCATATAACGGTGGTAAAACCACCTCTGGCAGCAGCTTTGGCGCCGCTTTCTATGTCTTCTTTGTAGGTAAAGCCCGGGTCCCTGAAATGTACATGGGCATCCACAAGGCCCGGAGCCACAACAAGCCCGGAAGCATCTATAACTTCTGCATTTTCAGTGGGAATTTCATCTCCTGTTTTAACAATAATATTTCCCTCAATTAATATATCCATAATTTTGTCTGTGTTGTTTACCGGATCAACAACACGTCCATTTTTAATGAGTAACATATAACCTCCTTAAGAATCATAAATTGTTATAAATTATATTATCATTTTTTCATGGATTTACAAAGATAGGGAAGATAGGATAATATATAATTAATTAAAAATGTGGTGAAAAAAGAATTTATTCTGTATTGAACAGTACCATTAAGCGTATATCAATGATGTTGTAAGTGTACAGGAGGCGTGAATGAAGATAAATATAAAAAATAAAAAAATTATAGTCATAGTTGGAGTACTTGTACTGGTTTTTGTTATTGGAGCGGTTTTATGTTTTGCTTTCACAGGCAGAAATAAACATTATCAGGAGGAAGGACAGGAAGAAACAAGCACTGAGGTGGAAGAGGTTACGCAACCGAAATCTACAACTGTCTATGTTGACAATAAGGTAGATATTATAAATGTAAATTCAAAAACGAGACCTTTTGCCGTGTCAATTAACAATACTCCTGTGGCGGTTCAGGTGCAGACAGGATTAAACAGAGCATACATTGTCTATGAAATCCCTACGGAGGGGTATACCTGCAGATTATTGGCGTTATACAAGATTGAAGATAAAGAAGTATCCATGGAGGCAGATGAAAATCTTGTTGGTTCGGGTAATGTAAGCAATTCGGATGTAATAGTAGGAACAGTGCGGAGTGCAAGACACAATTTCCTGGATTTCTGTTTTGAATCGGATGCTATTTTTGTTCATTTCGGGGCCAGCACATGGGCTGAAGAAGATGAGGCTAAGACGGGAATCAATTGGATTAATGGATTTTATAATGATGAATATTATTGGAGAATAAATCCTGAAAGTCTGGCAACAGAGCATACTGCCTATACTTCAATAGCGAGGCTAAAAAGGGCAGCAAAAGAAAAAGGTTTTAAAACAGAATCTGACAATGCAGATAATACAGTTTTACTTAATTATAATGTTAGTGATGCGGATTTATCGAAAAAATCCGATGCAGTTAGTTGTTTCAAGGTGACGATTCCTTACAGCGATTACCAATATACAACATTCGTTTATGATGGGGAGAGCGGCAATTATTTAAGATATGCTAATGGTGAAGCTTGTATTGACCATGAAACTAAAGAACAGTGCAACACAAGAAATATAATAGTACAGAAAATCACTCATACATTTATGAGTGATAATTACTGCTGGGATCTTAAAACTGTAGGAAGCGGAGAAGGTTATTACATAACAAAAGGCTATGCAGTTCCTATTAAGTGGAGTAAGAATTCAAGGACAGAAAAAACAGTATACACATACATGGACGGGACAGAGATTGACGTGAGCGACGGCAGAACATATATTGAAGTCAGTGATATGGGAACTACTGTAACAATAGAGTAATCCGGATTAACGGATCTGTAAACAAAACATAATTTAAAATATATATTCTCTAATGTAAAATATTATTCACATAAGGTTAAAAACTTAACAATTTAAAGGTTGCTTTTTTATATTCGATTGGGTATACTATCAAAAGAATGTGGAGAAATCCTGTTCTGTTAAATGTCATAAAAACTGCATTTGCAGCTTGTTATGGAATTACAATAGAAAGAAAAGAGGTTTAATTAAATGGCAAACATTGATTTAAGCAAGTATGGTATCACAGGCGCTACAGAGATCGTTTACAATCCTTCTTATGAATTGTTATTTGAAGAAGAGACTAAGTCAAGCAATGAAGGATATGAAGTTGGTAAGGAAAGCGAACTTGGAGCAGTTAACGTAATGACTGGTATTTACACAGGACGTTCTCCTAAGGATAAGTATATCGTTGTTGACGAGAATTCTAAGGACACAGTATGGTGGACTTCTGATGAATATAAGAATGATAACCACCCAATGTCAGAGGATGTATGGGCTAAGGTTAAGGAAATTGCTAAGAAAGAGCTTTCTAACAAGAGACTTTTCGTTGTTGATGCATTCTGCGGTGCTAACAAAGACACTCGTATGGCAGTTCGTTTCATCGTTGAGGTTGCTTGGCAGGCACATTTCGTAAAGAATATGTTTATCCAGCCAACAGATGAGGAGCTTGAGAGCTTCGAGCCTGATTTCGTAGTATACAATGCTTCAAAGGCTAAGGTTGAGAATTATGAAGAGTTAGGTCTTAACTCTGAGACATGTGTAGCATTTAATATAACAAGCCATGAGCAGGTTATTATTAATACATGGTATGGTGGAGAGATGAAGAAGGGTATGTTCTCTATGATGAACTACTATCTCCCATTAAAGGGTATAGCTTCAATGCACTGTTCAGCTAATACAGATATGAATGGTGAGAACACAGCTATCTTCTTCGGTCTTTCAGGAACTGGTAAGACAACTCTTTCTACAGATCCTAAGAGACTTCTTATCGGTGATGATGAGCACGGTTGGGATGATAACGGTGTATTTAACTTTGAAGGTGGATGCTATGCAAAGGTTATTAACCTTGACAAGGATTCTGAGCCGGATATCTACAATGCAATTAAGAGAAATGCTCTTCTTGAGAATGTAACATTGGATGAGAATGGTAAGATTGATTTTGCTGATAAGAGCGTTACAGAGAATACTCGTGTATCTTATCCGATCAACCATATTAACAATATTGTAAGACCTGTTTCTTCAGCTCCTGCAGCAAAGAATGTTATCTTCCTTTCAGCAGATGCATTTGGTGTACTTCCACCTGTATCTATTCTTACACCTGAGCAGACACAGTATTACTTCCTTTCAGGATTTACTGCTAAGCTTGCAGGTACAGAGAGAGGAATCACAGAACCTACACCTACATTCTCAGCTTGCTTCGGACAGGCTTTCCTTGAACTTCATCCTACAAAGTATGCAGAGGAACTTGTTAAGAAGATGGAGAAGAGTGGAGCTAAGGCTTACTTAGTTAACACAGGATGGAACGGAACAGGTAAGAGAATCTCTATTAAGGATACTCGTGGAATTATAGATGCAATTCTTTCAGGTGCTATCAATTCAGCTCCAACTAAGAAGATTCCTATGTTCAACTTCGAAGTTCCTACAGAACTTCCTGGCGTAGATCCTAAGATTCTTGATCCAAGAGATACTTACGCTGATGCTTCTGAATGGGAGACAAAGGCTAAGGATTTAGCTGCAAGATTCAATAAGAATTTTGCTAAGTATGAGGGCAACGATGCAGGTAAGGCATTAGTAGCAGCAGGACCTCAGCTTTAATATTTAATATAATCCCGGTTTTTAAGAGAAATTTTGAAGGCAGCCCGCTTTTGCGGACTGCCTTTGTTGTTAAAACTATTAATAAATTTTATAAATTCAATACATTATTATGATTAAAATCCTTTGCAGGTACCTTTAAGAGTAGCACCTGCAATATTGTTCTTTCCATTAATTGACGTGCAATCCTGAATGATTGCCTTGCCAAATGTAACTGTGTATCCCAGTGCTGATGGCTTTCCTGTTAAAGGCCAGTTGAAATTCTTGTCCTTGTTGGAATCACCTGTACAATTCTTCATTGTTACTACACCGTTCTGATTATTTCTGTCAAAACCGCAGGCATAATTACCTTTAGCCGTACAGCCTATTAATGTATGGTTAAGAGGGTCAAGATGAGCTGCCACTCCTGGAGTCTTGTTATCTACACCACCCATTTTGAAGCCGTTACCATCTCCATAAATACCATTACAGTATCCGTTGTAGTTGGCTTCACAGTTAATAAGAGTTACAGCGCCGTGAGCTGCATAGCAGTCCCAACCGTCATCACTGTTATATTCAGCCTTACAGTTTTCAAAATAATTACCCTCTCCGCTGTGAAGTTTTACTGCAAAACCATCTGCATTCTCACCTTTAGCATCACAATTGTGATGAGAGTAGCAATTGTAAAACTTATTATTAGCACCGCCGTTACTTACCTGAAAACCTGCATCGTTATTATAGCAGCATGTAACGTACTTAAATGTATTACCTGATCCTGTTATATAGATTCCGTTATCAGAAGCATTTTTTACTGTAATATTGGAAAGTGTGCTTCCGTTACCTGATATTGTAATTCCTCTTCCTGAACTTCCGCTTGTTTGTGAAAAATCAATAGTAGCGTTATTCTTACCGGAAATATTAACACCGGCAGGAAGAGATACAGCTCCTGACTTAACTGTTCCGTCAATTACGATAGTTTGTCCTGATTTAGCTTTCTTTATAGCATCAGAAAGTGAGGTTCCACCGTTTTTAACCAGAATTTCTGAACTCGAAGAAGAGCTAGAA
>JAUNPK010000024.1 GCA_030536855.1 Eubacteriales bacterium | reverse complement strand
TTTAGACATAAAAAATCCCCCTTAAGTAGATTTGGTTATTTACCTTGTCTACCTAAGGGGAATCATATCAAATTTTCTTAATGCGACAGCCTCTTTCAATTTTATATATGTAATTTTATCACATACAATTATTAGAATTAAACTTCGAATAATAATTCGCTGTAGCTTGGGAATGGCCAGAATTCCTTATCAACAACCATTTCTGCTGCATCAATAGGAGCTCTTAATTCGCCCATTGCTTCCTTAACAACATCTCTGAAGTATTCAGCCTGTTCTTTGCCTTCCTTATCAGCAGCCACTGCAACAACTTCTTTAAGTTTAGTTAAAGCTGTCTGGGCATCCTTTAAGTATCCAGAAACAGTTGAGAGAAGTTCAGCCTGAACAGAAGCATCTGCACCAGCTTCTTTAACTGTTAATACAGAATTTGCAAGTTCTGTTGTGTAAGAGATAATTGAAGGAATTAATTCCTTGCCAGCCATATCAATCATAGTCTTAGCTTCAATGTTGATAGCCTTAGAATAAGCTTCATATTTAATTTCGGCTCTTGACTTTAACTCAGCTTCTGTAAATACTCCAAATGATTCGAATAACTTAACAGTTTCAGGCTTTGTAAGAGAAGAAACTGCCTCAACCATAGACTTGATATTAGGAAGTCCACGTTTTGCTGCTTCCTCAACCCATTCATCTGAGTATCCGTTTCCGTTGAATACGATTCTGTGATGATCTGTGAAGAGCTTCTTGATAAGATCATGTACTGCCATATCAAAGTTATCAGCCTTCTCTAATTCATCAGCGATTTCTTTGAAGCTTTCAGCGACAATAGTATTAAGTACAACATTAGCAGGAGCAATAGAATCTGAAGAACCTACCATACGGAATTCAAACTTATTACCTGTAAATGCAAATGGAGATGTTCTGTTTCTATCGGTAGCATCCTTATTAAGATCAGGAAGTGTAGAAGCACCTGTCTTTAACTTGCCTTTCTGGATAGAGCTTGTAGCATCACCCTTATCAATTAACTGCTCAACAACATCTTCTAACTGTTCACCAAGGAACATAGAAATGATAGCTGGAGGAGCTTCGTTAGCACCAAGTCTGTGATCATTTCCTACATCTGAAGCTGACTCACGGAGAAGATCTGCATGAGTATCAACAGCTTTCATTACTGCACCAAGAACGAGCAGGAATTGAATGTTTTCATGAGGTGTCTTACCTGGATCAAGAAGATTGATGCCATCATCAGTTGTGATTGACCAGTTGTTATGCTTACCGGAACCGTTAACACCTGCAAATGGCTTTTCATGAAGGAGACATACAAGACCATGTCTGGTAGCTACTTTCTTCATAACTTCCATCATTAACTGATTATTATCAGTTGCGATATTACACTGTGCATAGATTGGAGCTAACTCATGCTGAGCTGGAGCAACTTCGTTGTGCTGTGTCTTAGCTGTAACACCAAGCTTCCATAACTCTTCGTTAACATCCTTCATAAATGCTGAGATTCTTTCACGGATTGAACCGAAGTAGTGATCATCAAGTTCCTGTCCTTTTGGAGGCATAGCACCAAATAATGTGCGGCCAGAGAAAATGAGATCCTTTCTCTGTAAATATTTTTCCCTATCAACAATGAAATATTCCTGTTCAGCACCAACAGAAGGAGTAACCTTCTTTGATGTTGTATTTCCAAATAATTTTAATATTCTAAGAGCCTGTTCATTGATTGCATCCATTGAACGAAGAAGTGGAGTCTTCTGATCAAGAGCTTCGCCTGTATAAGAGCAGAATGCTGTAGGAATGCAAAGAGTAGCACCCTGTGCACCTTCACGAACAAATGCAGGTGAAGTACAATCCCAAGCTGTATATCCCCTGGCTTCAAATGTTGCACGAAGACCACCTGAAGGGAATGATGATGCATCAGGTTCGCCTTTAATTAATTCCTTACCGGAGAATTCCATAAGAACCTTTCCGTTTTCTTTAGGAGCTGAAATAAAAGAATCATGTTTTTCAGCAGTTGTTCCTGTTAATGGCTGAAACCAGTGTGTGTAATGAGTTGCACCTTTTTCGATAGCCCAATCCTTCATAGCGTTAGCTATAACATCAGCATCAGCTAAAGATAATTCCTGAACACCCTCCATTGTTAATTTAAGATTTTTGTAAACGTTCTTAGGTAAACGCTCTCTCATAACTGTGTCATTAAAGACATTCTCGCCGAAGATGTCAGCTACATTGAATTTTTCGCTCATAACTTCATCATCCTTCCTTTTCTTTGTAAAATATATTGTCAGTAAAACTAAAAAAGGCATCCATCTACATACACATATATTAGTATGTATAGAATGAACGCCTTTGTCCTACCTTATTTGACTTAAGACAACAATCAGTTGTCTTTAACTAAAATAACTCAAAAACAATAAATATGCAAGTTCTTTTTTAAAAAAATTTAATTAATTAAATTTTTTTATTAATTAAGAGTGTTTTAATATCAAGGGAGAGTTGCTTCCCCTGTATATATGCCATGAACAATAAGACGATTTTGAAGGTCATCTGTACATGTTGACAGTGTTACAATTTGTGTAGCATTGCTCACATCTATGCCCGTATCATAAAGAGATCTGGATTTCATTTCTGAGGCATAAGCTCTCATTGACTCAAGAGATGGGAAGTTGTAAGTATATGTATCACCTACAGGTTCGCTTATATGGCAACTAAAGATTTTATATTCCTTAATAACATTGCCTGTATATATATAGAACGAACTATTGCCCTGAGTATTCCAAAAATTATAGCTTTTATACCTTGAAAGTTTTCCAAACATAGCACCACTTTTCATATTGTGTCCATGAATAATAACATGAGAAGCAGATAAACCGCCATTAATACGGTAGTCTTCAAATAAACATCCGTTAATGTTGTATACATTATCAAATGTATGACTCAGATAGTAATCGTTATCTGAGGCTTGAACTAAAGGAAGACGGCAGTCAATAGAAGGAATATAAACATACCCTAATCCATCCTTATTAATGGAGAGCAATGTATTATGGTCATAGGTAAAAGGAATATCAACCTCATTGTCCTCATCGCCAATAATTACTTTTGTATGGGCATCTTCATCAAGGACTTCTTTTTCAATGGAATTATATATCTGGTTGCCTTTATTGTATTCATGAAAAATACTGATAAGATTACCAGCTGCAAATATAAATACACCTGCAGCGATAATCATAACAAGACGTCTTAATATAGTGTTCTTTTTTCTTCTCTTTTCCTTGGCATCAAATACAGCTTCGGCATCTTCATCATCTTCGGTATTATAATCCGAGTCCAAAAAATCGTTAATCAACTCGTCATCTTTATTTTCTGAATCGCTCATATTACCCTCCGGTTTTATAGTAAGGTATAAAAATTATGCTTTGTCGGCTGAACCGAATAATGTTATCTTTTCACGTACGGTTTCTTTGATGGCTTCAGCACCAGGAGCAAGGAGTTTTCTTGGATCAAATCCCTTACCTTCAAGATCCTTACCTGCTTCAATGTATTTACGTGTAGCAGCTGCAAATGCTAACTGACATTCTGTATTAACGTTAATCTTGGCAACACCGAGAGAAATAGCTTTTTTAATCATATCTTCAGGGATGCCTGTACCACCATGAAGCACAAGTGGCATATCACCTGTCTTTTCTTTAACTGCTGCAAGTGTTTCGAAACTAAGTCCCGGCCAGTTGGCAGGATATTTTCCATGAATATTACCGATTCCTGCAGCGAGCATATCAACGCCTAAATCTGCGATAGCCTTGCATTCATTAGGGTCGGCACATTCACCCATACCTACTACACCGTCTTCTTCACCACCGATAGATCCTACTTCGGCCTCAAGAGATAATCCTTTTTCTGCACAGATTTTAACAAGTTCTTTTGTCTTTTCAACATTCTCATCAATAGGATAATGAGAACCGTCAAACATTATTGAGGAAAAGCCTGCTTCAATACATTTATAGCATCCTTCGTATGTTCCGTGATCCAGGTGAAGAGCTACAGGAACAGTGATTCCAAGATCATCAATCATTGCGCTTACCATGCTTGCCACTGTTTTAAATCCTGTCATATATTTGCCGGCGCCTTCTGAAACTCCCAGGATTACCGGTGAATTCATCTCCTGTGCTGTAAGAAGAATTGACTTTGTCCATTCAAGGTTGTTGATATTGAATTGTCCGACAGCATATTTGCCATCTCTTGCTTTTGATAACATTTCCTTTGCTGAAACTAACATAAATATAACCTCCTAAATTTAACTATGAGTACTGATTTTACCGCTCACTCTTTGGCTCGATTATACAATATTTCTTTGATTTTGAAAAGATATGAGACAGATTATTTGGATGCTTTATTGTTATTATACAGCAAAATGTTGTATAATTATGTAGAAGCTTGCATGAGTAGGGGTTAAATATATTTTAATTTTACGCAGGCTTATAACATATGCATAAAAGGTGGTATTTCAGAAAAGCGGATGAAAGAAAGGGGTTATGTTTATGAAAATGCTTAGTATGGTAAGATGTGAAGTAGATTTTTACAACATCGAAGGTAATATGGGAGATTCATATCTTCCATTTATTGGATTTATCTTGTTTTTATTCGGAATGGTTCTTACAGCCATGGGTATTGTGGGCTATATTTCTTTACGGAAGAATTTTAATATCTTTTTTGATAAAAGAGACAGTGTAGATATTAGTAAAGAAAAGTATGAAAAAGATAAGAAAAAAGATATTATAATGATAGTTGTGGGAATTGTACTCATGGTGGCTTCTTTTATAATTTTATAAATGAGATTCTCTAAAAAAACATCGTCCACTTGCGATGTGGACGATGTAAAGAGGGAGGAGAGCTGTGTATAACAACTCGATTTATGAAAAAATAAAAGAAATAAGCATTCTGTTTTACAAGTATTAGTATATTCAGTAAAAGTGAAGAAAAGATGTTCATAATGTTAATTCTTATTGAGTGAATTATGAATAAATTATGAATAAAAAATTGCCGCTTCTATAATTGTATATAGAAAAACGGCAATTTTTTATTTATACAGTTTCAGGTTCATCGTAAGAAACACCAAATGTTTCTACTGTAACAGTCTTCATAACTTGTGGACTTCTTGGACGATCGCTCCAATCAGTGTCAACAGTTGCAATTTTATCTAATACATCCAATCCTTCTGTAAGTTTTCCAAAAGCTGCGTACTGTCCATCAAGATGAGGCGCATTTTCATGCATAATGAAAAATTGTGAACCTGCAGAATCAGGATGCTGAGAACGTGCCATTGAAAGGACACCCTTTGTGTGCTTTAAGTCATTGCTGAATCCGTTGATTTTGAATTCGCCTTTAATTGAGTATCCTGGACCACCCATTCCTGAACCTTCCGGATCTCCACCCTGGATCATGAAACCTGCAATAATTCTGTGGAAGATTAAACCATCATAAAAACCTTTATTAATAAGGCTTATAAAATTATTAACGGTATTAGGTGCGATTTTAGGATAAAGTTCAGCTTTCATAATATCGCCGTTTTCCATTGTAAATGTTACAATTGGATTCTGATTTGCCATAGTAAATAGACCTCCTTAAGTGTTTGTTCTATTGTAAGTATGCGATGTATAATTGTCAAATAAAAGAAAAATATAAAGAATATAAAAGAGAGATTCAAGTGGATTATGAAGAAACTGGTTATTGGGACGGACAATAATATTGATAAAAATATTTTAGAAAAACTTTCAGAAGCAGGATTTGATTTGGAGATTGTTCCTGAATTGAATAAATCGGACATAGGAATAGGGGAAAATTACAGAGGAAATGCTGGATATGTATTGTATTTTGCAGAGGATCTTACTCCTGAATATTGTCAACATGTCCTTAACAGAAAATTGGGCAGACCGGATACGATACTGGAAACTGACAGATGTATCGTGAGAGAGGAAAGTATGGGGGATTTGGATGAATTATATAAACTATATGATTCGTTAAAGGATTGTCCTTTTGTTGAGAAGTTGTACGAAAGGGATGAGGAGGAAGAATTTACAAGAAACTATATTGATAATATGTACCGATTTTTTGATTACGGTCTGTGGCTGGTGTTTGACAAAGCCACAGGACAACTGGTGGGAAGAATAGGAATAGAAAATCGTGATATAGACGGCCAGATATGTCAGGAACTTGGATATCTTATAGGGCAGAAATTTCAGAGAAAACATATAGGGTATGAAGTTTGTAAGGCGATAATGTCCTATGCAAGGGATAATCTGGGAATTAAAAGACTTTATTCCTGCATAGATAAAAATAATATCCCATCTATAGGGTTGATTGAGAAATTGGGATTTTCTCTATACGATAGCGATATAGATGGGATTAATATATATTATATTGATTTACAGATTAAATAGATATCTTATAAAATCTACAGCGTTTTCAGCATACTTTGTGGACTGGACAATGCCGTAGCAAGGATGGTCGCTTGTGAGATTTGTGTCTTTCACATTTGGGGCCTCCCTTATATCCACTGCAACGGGAACTTCTGTGCCGTCAGACAGAGTGTGATATATAAGCTTGTCCGATAATGCTTCCAGTTCTTCCTTATTCAATAATTCATTGAGGTCATAGAAGAAGCAGTCATTTTTGGTGCAAAAATAATCAACACAATCATAGTTGCATATATAGCCGTCAAGACCACGGGTCTGGGCAAGAATATATATTTTTTCATAACTGATGGCTGGGTCGGAATCCATTGGGTTTTCCTGAATAAGATTGTAATTGTAATCAAAGAAAACCTGTTTTTTCTTTCCGTCAATTCCAAGATATTTTGTAAATTCAGTGGTGAAATCGTCAGATTGGGCATCGTATCCTGTCATTTTTCCATCACATACTGCAACGTTGAATACCGTTTCGTAATTGTTCCTGTTGAATGCTACGATGAAAGAAACAACAACACATACGGTAATAATCACGGCTAATATTATAAATCTGTAATATTCCCATATATACTGTACTTTTTGCGAAAATGTAAGAGTCTTGAATTTACCCTTCTGTTCTCGTATCTCATCTTTAATATTTTTTCCATTTGCCATATAACAAGTAACCTTTCTCTATAACTATAATATGAACTTTCTCATTAAAATTTTCTGTGTAACTTTGGTAAGTTTAACATACAGCAAGCTTAAAAAAAACAGCTTTTAGAAACATTTAATAATTATATATAAAAAATGTTTTGCTTTTTCTTATGTATATAAGTATAATCAACATATTGATTTACAAAGGATTTACAAAGAAATGTAATACAACCTTCAAAGGCAATAATGCCAGGGTTATGATGGAGGCTATTATTAATGAATGGATTTGGATTAGACGGTAAACTTTTCAGAGGACTTACAAAAGCTGGAGATTTTATAATATTAGGATTTTTAACAGTGTTATTCTGCATTCCGGTGGTAACAATAGGAGGCGCTCTTACAGCTGCCTTTTATTCTGCAGTGAAGTTGGTAAAGGATGAGGAAAGCTATGTTTTTAAAGATTTCATGAAGTCATTTAAAATGAATTTTCTTCAGGGTCTGTTTGTGGAATTGATATTAGCGGGTTTGGGTATCTTTTTATTTTTGGATTTGAGGGCTGCAGCACATTGGGCATTTGTTCAGGGTTCAGCAGTGGGTATGATTTTTATGTATGCCATACTTGGTATAATGCTTGTGTGGGCAGCAGTGTTACTTTATTCATTTGCAATGTTGTCAAGATATGATAACAATGCGCTTGTTACAATTAAGAATTCATTGTTTATGTGCGTTCATCATCTTCCTCAGACTATAATTATGATGATTGCCACTTATGGATTTATATATTTTTCAATTGAGTATTGGACAGCTTTTATAGTTACCATACCATTGATGTTATATATAGATGGATTTGTGTTCTCAAAGATTTTTAAGAATCTGGAGAAGGAAATAGCTGAAAGAAAAGCAGAGACTGAGTCCATAGAAGCTTCTGGTGAGAAGGTGGAGACTGAGTCCATAGAAGTATCGGATGAAAAGGAAGAGACAGAAGAACAGTAATGTTGAATAACGGGAGATAAAGGTTAACATGGTTTTTTCAAGCCTTTTGTTCATATATATTTTTCTGCCGGTTAACTTGCTTTGCTATGCATTGATTTCGGACATTAAGAAAAAGAATATATGCGTTTTAATATTTTCTTTAATATTCTATGCGTGGTCATCGCCTAAGTTCCTTTTGGTGCTTATGGTGGTGGCGTTAATAAATTATTTTGGTGCTATATATATTGATAAGTATCGTGATACTAGAAAATCAGCCTGGGTGTTGGCCGCAGATATCGGCCTGAGCTTAGGCTTTTTGTGCTATTTTAAATATTTAGGTTTTATCAGTGAAATTTCTAGATTTATCACAGGCATACCAAAGATTATACCTGAAGTTGTATTGCCGGTAGGAATATCATTTTATACATTCCAGCTTATTTCTTATGTGGTTGATGTTTACAGAAAAGAAATAGAGGCAGACCATAATTATGGAAGAGTGCTTCTGTACACATCTCTGTTTCATCAGTGTATTGCGGGACCTATTGTAAGATATAAGGATATTGCCAGTGACCTTAAAGAGAGAAAAACTGATATTAACAGTATGAATGATGGCATATCAAGATTCTGCGTAGGACTTGCAAAGAAGACTCTGCTGGCTAATTCCTGTGCGTCAATTCTTGATTCCATTCTTCCGGAAAATGTGATTCAGATATCAAACGTATCAGTCCTTGGGGCATGGATTGGTGGATTGTTGTATTTCCTTGAAATATATCTTGATTTTTCAGCCTATTCCGACATGGCAATAGGGCTTGGGAAAATGACGGGATTTCATTATAAGGAAAATTTTAACTATCCATATACGGCTAATTCTGTGACTGATTTCTGGAGAAGATGGCATATATCTTTGAGTGCATTTTTCAGAGATTATCTGTACATACCTTTGGGCGGTAACAGAAAAGGAATTAAAAGACAGCTCCTTAATATGCTTATAGTATGGGGGCTTACAGGATTGTGGCATGGGGCTTCTATGAATTTTGTGCTTTGGGGACTGTATTTTTTTGCATTTTTATCTTTTGAGAAGTTGTTTCTTCTCAGGTTATTTGATAAACTTTACGGTGTGGCAGGAACCTTAATTCGACATATTTATACAATATTGGTCGTTTTCTTTGGATGGATTTTATTTAGATTCTCAGATTTTAATATGATTAGTGCGATGCTGAAGAGCATGTTTGGAATGAACGGCAATACATTTACTAATTTTGAGACAAATACGCTTATTGTCAATAATCTGGCATTTATATTAATTGCAGTAATTGCATCTACACCTTTATGTAAGATTGTAGCGGGGATATTTAAGAAAAGGTCAAGGCAGGGGGTTGTTGGATATACATATGCTTACAATATACTTAATGTTGTAATCCCTGTAGTTCTTTTGTTTTTATCGACTATTGCACTGATTGGAAACAGTTATAATCCGTTTATATATTTCAGGTTCTGACCTTATGTAACAGATGAATGTGAAACGCTAAAACTGCAAATGATTTTATGGGTAACATTGAGAAGAATTTAAACAGGAATAAAAATAATATAAATAAAGATAATATAGATAAAAATAATCCAAGATACAGGGATTATATGATGAAAAAAGCTGCAATCTGCAAGATAGTAGCTTTTCTTTCCATGCTGATAATTGGTGCCGTGGTATCTCTTATATTGCCTATTAGACCTACAGTGTCCCGGATGGAAAAGAGAAAATTAAGCGACTTTCCGGATTTTACCCTGGGAGATTTTTTTGATGGCACATATTTTGGTGGAATAGATACATGGTTTTCAGATACTTTTCCGGGAAGAGACACTCTTATGGCATGCAGTGAGAAGCTCAACAGTCTTTATGGTGTGAGGAAATCAGTTATTCACGGAGAGGTTATTGTTGGCGATGACATTCCTGATGCAGATATAGATGAGAATCAGTTTTCATATCTTGCTGATATTGAAGAACCGGAGGAAAGCCAAACAGAAAGAGATACAGTAAAAAATTATGCGTACAGTTATCAAGAGGTTGATGCCGATGATGTAGGAACTTCTATAGAGGGAAATGATGGAACAACAACTGCCAGAGAGGGAGAATCTCTGGGGTCGATATACGTTGTGGGAGACAGTGCCTACAATTATTATTCATTTTCACAGGCGGATTCAGATAATTATGTCAGTATGATAAATTCGTTAGCAGATAAACTTAATGGGAAGGCAAATGTTTACAGTCTTATAATACCAACAAGTATAGATATTACGCTGGAAGATGCAACGAGAAACAGTATATCCAGCAGTAATCAGAAAAAAGCAATGTTGTATATGTACAGCAAGATGAACAATAATGTAGGAAAATGTTATGTATATGATTTGATGAGAACTCACAGAAATGAATATCTGTATTTCAGAACAGATCACCATTGGACTGCTTTAGGAGCGTATTATGCGTATTCTGCATTTATGACACAACTTGGAAAAACACCTGCAGGGCTTGATAAATTTGATAAAGTAGAATTCGATAATTTTAAGGGAAGTTATTATACTCAGACAAGAGTCTCTTCTCTGGGGACTAATCCGGATAAAATAGTCGCTTATATCCCTAAGTCTACCAATGAAGTACTTATGCTCAATAAGACCTATGACTGGACAGAATACAATATAATAAGTGATGTCAGTACATGGAATTCTACCAGCAAGTACAGTACGTTTATTGGTGGAGATAATCCACTCACAATTATTAATAATCCTGAAATTCATGATGGCTCAAGTGTGCTGGTAATAAAGGAATCCTTTGGAAATGCATTTGCGCCATTCCTTGTGGAAAGCTTTGAAAATGTTTATATCGTCGATTACAGATATTATAAGGGAACTGTTTCTGAGTTGGTTAATCAGTATGGAATCAAAGATGTGCTTGTGCTTAATAATATAGTTGCCACATCCACAAATACAAGGATAGATGAAATGAATGAAATAATGAAATAAAGAGAATCCTCTATAGAGAGGGGCGGGCCTGCAGGCTGGGTAGTACCTGCAGGCCCTTATATATCTGTACGGTTATGGGATACAGATAACGTAGGTTATAAACAAAAAGGAGATACTACAAGGGAATTAGCATCCTATTGTAATTATCTCCGTTGATAATCAAAATATAAATAATGTAAATTGTAAAACCTAATGACTATAAAACTAAAAACTACAGTGCATCGCTACCATGTTCTCCGGTTCGTATTCTTATGGCATCGTATACTTCATACACAAATATTTTGCCATCACCATATTCTCCGGTATTAATCTCATCAATAATCTGGTCAATAATCTTATTATAGGAATCATCAGAAACAATGGATTCCACTTTGACTTTGGGAAGAAGATTTCCTCCAAAATCCACACCATTATAAACCTGCTTGTGTCCACGTTGACTTCCGTACCCCATAATATTTGTTATCATAAGTCCGTGAGCACCATTATTGTTAAGAATTGATTTCAAGTCATCAAGTCGTTCGGGTCTGATTATTATCTCAAGCTTTTTCATCAATAGCTTCCTTTCCGATTGACAAGGTCATTTTAAACTTCTGATGTAAATAAAGTCAATCTTTTAATATTAAAAATGAACAAAGTAAATCATAATTGTAAAATAATTTAAAAATATTAATCTTCATACAACTGTTTGCTGGTGTTATAAACAGAAACACAATAATAAAATGCACATACAGCAACTATTGTTTCAACAATAATGGAATATAATGATATTGTGGAACCAAAAGCCATAAAATGTACAAATACGGCTGCGGAGAGAATTAACCATGTCAGTTGATAATTCCTTGTGGCAGCGATTTTTTCCTGAATCCTGGACTCCATGATAAGTGCCTGAGTAAAGTAGTAAGTGAAGTAAATTGCAAATATAACTGTCAGACCAATTGCAATTGAGTGAAAAGTTGTAGCCTGAGCGCCCCAGTCAATACAATCGATAATCTGTCCTATAATTGATGCAATCAATCCCAGAATGCCAATGAGTCTTGATTTTTTATAAAGGGAGTTTCTTCCTGATATAGGAGTAATTCCAATTACAATAAGAAGAAATCCGATAAAGTCATTGGCAACATCTATATTGATGGCTCCGAAGGTCACTGTGAATTTCAAAGATACAAGGAACACACCAATAAATATTAATAACATATTTTTTTTATTCATAATGATTGTCTTAAGGACATCTCCTTTCAATAATTCTGCCATTAGGCATTTGCGAAACTCTGTGATTTAATACTGTACGTTGTGCAACATAGTATAATTGCACAACTGTTCAGCACCGAAAAGGTGTTTCACAAACGCCTAATTCTGCCATAAAGCATTTACTGTATTTTAAAATAATCATTTTAGAGTAGTCAACAGTATTTGTATTAATTTACAAAGATTTAATAAAGATGAGAGGCGCTGTTATTGTTTTAGAAAAAATGGTGTGCTAGAATGATAGGAAATTTTTGATTTATTGAAAACAGAGGTTGGTCTTATGGAGTGGTTTACACCGCAGTTAAGTGACGGAGAATGGATAAGAGAACTTGTTGGAAAATCGGGATATATGGGAAGTGACGGAGCATTTGCCAATATATATCTACTTAGAAACAAGTACAATATAAAGGTGGCAAGATACAAAGATTTCTTGATAAGGTACTACCAGGGACATGGAAGCAGGAGAGGATACACCTTTCCATTAGGAACCGGGGATGTATATAAAGCAATTAAAGCTATAGAGAACGACGCTGCAGATAGAAAAATACCGTTGGAATATTGTTTTGTAACTGAGGAACAGAAAAAAATTCTAAGTGAGATATACGGAAGCAGTATGAAGTTTGATAGTGATGATGGGGACCGGGATTATGTTTATTTGCAGCAGGATCTTGCAAATCTTAGTGGGAAAGCATATCACAAGAAAAAGAATCATATTTCCAAGTTTATTAGAAGTTATCCGGATATGGAATTTTATGAAATCGGTGATAATAACATAGAAGATGCCAGAGTGGTGGAAGATGCATGGTATTACGACCATCTCCAGAGCGAGGACGACTCAGCGCTTATAGAGTTTGCAGCAATAAAGGATGCACTTGATAATTTTGAGGAGTTGAAACTTAGTGGTGGAATTATTTATGTTAACCATGTTCCTGTAAGCATGACAATTGCCTCAAAGATTAACGATGATGTATGGGATATACATTTTGAAAAATCCATTGGTGAATATGCTTCTAATGGTGGATTTGCTGCAATAAATCAGATGTTTGCAAAGAGGCTTAACTCAGCTACCTGGATTAACAGGGAAGAGGATATCAATATAGAAGGCTTGAGAAAAGCCAAAGAATCTTATCACCCTAAAATGATGCTAAAAAAATACAGTGCAAAAGAGGTAATTTAGTTATGTTATCAGAAGTTCTTTCAAAGGAAACCTGCGCAGAATGCAGATTTTGTTGTTCGTTTAGAAGATGTAGCCTGTGGGAAACTCCGTTATTTCCTGAGGATGAGTGTGAAAAACTGTCTTCAGATAATGAATATGGTGTAATTTCGGATTTTAATATGAATAAATCAGAAGATGTTGAATATTATACTCATGAGGGCAAATGTGTCATGAATGGACAGACCTATGGGCAGATGAAATTGTCAGGAAAATATAAGACAGATGATTCTCAGGAGGAAGCCTCCTGTGATTATTTAAGTCCGGAAAAAGGCTGCATATTAAGTGATGAAGACAAACCTTTTGACTGCAAAATATGGCCTCTCAGGATTATGAAAAAAGGTGAAAGGCTTGTAATTGCGCATACACCTACTTGTCCTGCTTTAGGAAAAGAACCGAATGAGAAGCTCATCGCACTGGTTAAAAATGGATTAGGGAAAAGCATATTTGATTATGCTATTTTGCATCCATTTATTGTTAAGGAGTATAAGGAAGGTTTTCCTGTGATAATGGAATGTGGAAAAGAATAGTAAATTAGTACTAATTGGTTGAAAACCTGACAAAAAGGTGGTAAATTGGGGTTAAGTTTTTGCGTGGGAAACCGATAAATAATCTGTAATTAACAAGAAAGGAGGTTTTGGTATGGCGATTAACAGTCTTAATAATTATTCTTCAAATTATTATAATAATTACAGTGATTACAATAAGAATGATAATAGAATTGATATCTCTGTTCAGAATGATGGGATTGCCAGACTGAAAGAATCTCCTGAGGTAATAACACAGAGTGAGGAAACGAAGAAAAGTGAGTCGGCAGCAGCCTATAGTGTTAACACCGCGCCAAAACACTCTGATCCCACAGAATTCACATTTGATTTCAAAAAGAACAGTGACTTTAATCTGGAGGGAGCTACATCCCGTTATGAAGATATGGATGTAACAAAAGCCATATCAGATATGCAGAAGGAAGACATGCTTAACAGATATAAGTTCTTTGTGGGTAACAGAAATCTTGGAAAGGATGAGGACGGAACTGTAAGACTTGTAACTGGTCAATAATTCTCATAGTTAAAAATGCCTGTGTACGGTATTCTGAATCTGACCGAAAAAAATTTTAAAAAGTGCTTGCAATATAAAAAAGCTTACTGTATAATCATCATTGTTGCTGTCGCAACAGTATATTGGGCTTTCGCCAAGTGGTAAGGCACTGGATTCTGATTCCAGCACTTCGGGGGTTCGAATCCCTCAAGCCCAGCTAATGACCCTCGCGTGATGCGAGGGTTTTTTGTTCAATAGCGACGCAAAAACGGCGCTGGAATTATTTATCGCAGAGCTAAATCTGACATTTGGCTCGCGATTCCTTCGGCACTAAAGTGCCTGCGGAATGGAGGTTAATATGATTGAATTAGGAAAAACACAGTGTCTTAATATAGTAAAAAAAACAGATTTCGGAGTTTATCTTGGCACAGAGGATGATAAGGTACTCCTTCCGAAGAAACAGGTTCCCCAGGATGTGGAAATCGGGGATGCTCTTACGGTATTTGTATATAAGGATTCATCTGACAGACTCATAGCAACTACAAATACACCAAAGGTTCAGGTTGGTCAGCTTGCAAAGCTTAAGGTGTGCGAAGTCAGCTCTATAGGAGCATTTCTTGACTGGGGATTGGAAAAGAACATTCTTCTGCCTTACAGAGAGCAGACAACTCATGTTGAGCCGGGAAAAGAATACCTTGTGGCATTGTATATAGACAGAAGCCAGCGTCTGGCGGCAACAATGAAGGTCAGCAAATATTTGGAGACTGACAGTAATTACGTTAAAGATAGTGCTGTTACCGCAACCGTAATAGGAATAAAGCAGGACCATGGCATATATGTTGCAGTGGATGACAGGTATTATGGTTTTGTCACAAGAAACGAAATGCAGGATGATATTAAAATCGGAGATACTCTTTACGGAAGAGTTATCAAAGTAAGGGAAGACGGCAAGCTTACCATAAGTATTCATCAGAAGGCTTATATCCAGATGGATGAGGATTCTTCCATGATATATAAAGCAATTGTAGAAAATGGCGGAAAGATTGATTTTAATGACAAAGCAGATCCTGAAGTAATAAAAAAGCATTTTAACATAAGTAAAAATGCATTTAAGAGAGCTGTAGGAAGACTTCTTAAGGAAGGGAAAATACAGATAGAGCAGGATTCCATTGTTTTGAAATGATAAAATTCTTGAACGGATTATTATAATGGTATACAATTATTTTCAGTCGGTAAGACGTGAAATATTAAATCGGGAGGTATTTAAAATGCAGAAAGTAATTAGTACAGATAAGGCACCAAGTGCAATAGGACCATACTCGCAGGCAATTGAGATTAATAACATGGTATATACATCAGGTGTTATTCCTGTAATTCCATCTACAGGTGAAATTGCAGAGGGTGGTGTTGAGGCTCAGGCAGAGCAGGCATTCCAGAATCTTTGTAATCTTGTTGAGGCTTCAGGTTCAAAGGTAGAGAATATTGTTAAGACCACTGTGTTCATTAAGGAAATGAATGATTTTGGTAAAATCAATGAAATATATAAGAAATATTTTAAGGAACCATTCCCTGCCCGTTCTTGCGTTGAAGTTGCAAGATTACCTAAAGATGTATTGCTTGAAGTGGAAGCAATCGCATGGAAATAAAGAAGATAAACACATTTTTTCCGGTTCTGATTATTGGATACATTGCATTGTCCATAGCTGCAGGGTTTGTTATGGGAATATATGAAGCTTCAACAGGAAAGAGTATACCTTTGTGGATTACATATGTGTTGGGAGAATTGATACTTCTTATTATTTCTCTAATATATATGGCTATTGTGAAAATGAATCCTGTCAGAGATATTCCTTTTAAGAAAATAGGTTTGAAAAATGCACTTCAGTCTATTCTTACGGGATATCTGATGATTCCTATGGTGCTGTTTTTGAGCAACCTCAGTATGTTGTTCTCTACTAATCATCTTCAGGAGTCATCTCAGGGACTTATGAGTTATCCATTCCTTGTTCAGGTTATATTGATGGCAGTTATACCGCCGTTGGTAGAGGAAACAGTGTTTCGAGGGGTGTTCTTCGGAACATATAAGAGAGCCGGACTCCTTGGCGGGGCGGTTATGAGCGGACTGGTATTTGGATGTATTCATCTTAATATAAATCAGTTTGTGTATGCATTTACAATTGGTATTTTGTTTGCTGTAATGGTAGAAGCCACAGGATCTATATGGTCGTCTGTGCTGGCTCATTTTGCTGTAAACACTTATTCTATTGGAATGCTGAAATTGTTAGAACTGACAGGACTTTTGGATAAGATATATGAAGCACAGGAAATATCATCAAGCATGGAAATGAGCACGGAGACAATGGTTATTACAACTATTGTTCAGATGTTTTCACTGGCTGTTATGGCATTTGGATTTATGGCCCTTGTGTTTATAAGTATCAAATCAATGGCAAAGAGAAGTGGAAGGCTTGAATATATAAGAGCAGCATTAAAATACAGAAACCCTAAAGGCAATGGGGTGCATTTTGTGACATTGCCGGCCGCTCTTACATTTATAATGTGTGCGGTATATATGATAGTAATCGAGATTATATAAATTCTGATGAAGTAAATTAGGATAAAATGAAATAACATAAGAAATTAAGGACACTCAGTTTATATTCGTACTGAATATTGGCTGAGTGTCCTTTTTGTATAAATTGTTATGAATAAAAAATTGTTGTGAATTATAAAGATACATCAATGTTCTGACCAAGATTAGGGGTTACAGATGATTCCATCATCTTAGTCATATTGTCTCCCATTGTTTCGTAAGTATCTAAACTTTTCTTTAACATAAGTACTTCTACGTCATTAGATACCTTGGACGCGCTAATGCCCATAGACATACTTCCGATTCCCATAATATCCATAGCATCCTCCTAACTATACATTATACTTGTCCGCTTTATTCCATCATCATTATATAGCTATAAAAAATATATAGCAATTGGTAATCTTAGTGAGAAAGAACACCTAAAATTTGTGCAAAATATACATTTTGGACCTTCCCTTGTCGAAAGTGTTGAAAAATAACAAGTGATATTTGGCAAATAAAGATATAGCCATTGATGGTCAATTAGTGTAAAATACAATCATTCAAGAGCGCATTGCGCCCAGAGACATAAAGATGGAGGATAATTTATAATGGCAAGTTTATCACTTAAAAATGTTTGCAAAGTATATCCTAACGGATTTGTAGCTGTTAAGGATTTCAATCTTGAAATTGAGGATCAGGAATTTATTATTTTCGTAGGACCTTCTGGTTGCGGTAAGTCTACAACACTTCGTATGATTGCCGGACTTGAGGAAATCAGCTCAGGTGAGTTATGGATCGGAGACAAGCTTGTTAACGATGTAGAACCTAAGGATAGAGATATTGCGATGGTATTCCAGAACTACGCTTTGTATCCACATATGTCAGTATATGACAACATGGCTTTCGGTCTTAAGTTAAGAAAAGTACCTAAGGCTGAAATTGAGAAGGCTGTACATGAAGCTGCTAAGATTCTTGATATCGAGCACTTACTTGATCGTAAGCCAAAGGCTCTTTCAGGTGGTCAGAGACAGAGAGTTGCTATGGGACGTGCAATCGTTCGTAGCCCTAAGGTATTCCTTATGGATGAGCCTCTTTCAAATCTTGATGCTAAGTTAAGAGTTCAGATGCGTGTTGAGATTTCAAAGCTTCACCAGAGATTACAGACAACTATTATTTACGTAACACATGACCAGACAGAGGCTATGACACTTGGTACAAGAATCGTAGTTCTTAAGGATGGTATTATTCAGCAGGTAGATACACCTCAGAATCTTTACAATACACCTAACAACATTTTCGTTGCTGGATTCATCGGATCTCCTCAGATGAACCTTATTGATGCAGAAGTATCAAAGAGTGGTTCACAGGCAGTTCTTAAGATGAGTGATTCAGTTTCAATCACACTTCCTGCTGACAAGAGTGCTAAGCTCTTCGAAGGTGGTTATGAAGGAAAGACAGTTGTAGTTGGTATCCGTCCTGAGGATGTTAAGGATGATGAAGCATTCATTGCTGCTAATCCTGATACTAAGTTCAAGGCTACAATCAAGGTATATGAGTTGCTTGGTGCTGAAGTTAACCTTCACTATGAAATCGGTGAATTAACATGCACAGCTAAGGTTAATCCTAGAACAACAGCTCGTCCAGGTGATGAAGTTGAGTTTGCTATGGATGTTGCAAGACTTCATGTATTTGATAAGGAAACAGAGAACGTTATTACTCACTAATTCTTACTAAATAATGAACAAAGTATGAATTTTAGAGGAAATGTATAGAAATTATACATTTCCTCTTTTTTTTTTTGAAATTTTGCTTTACAATAGTTAGGAATAATGTTTTATCAGAAATGGAGAAGTGATTTATATGATTTCAAACCAGATTCTACAGACAACTGTTGATGGATTGAAAGCTATCTCACGAGTTGATTTGTGTGTAATAGATGCAGAAGGTAAGATGGTTGCTAAGACATTTGAAGATACAACAGGGTGCATAGCAGATGCCCTTGTATTTATTGATTCCCCGGCAGAGAGTCAGGCTGTCAATGGATATCAGTTTTTTAAGGTAATGGATGAGGGTAATTTAGAATATATTATTCTTGCAAAAGGAACCAGCGATGATGTTTATATGCTGGGAAAACTTGCAGCTTTTCAGATACAGAATCTGCTTGTAGCGTATAAAGAGAGATTTGATAAGGATAATTTTATAAAGAATCTGCTCCTTGATAATCTTCTTAGAGTGGATATGTATACAAGAGCTGAGAAATTACATATTGATACGGATGTTAAGCGTGTTGTCTACATAATAGAAACAAAGCATGAAAAGGATACTAATGCACTGGAAACAGTTAGGACGCTTTTTGCTTCAAGGACAAGAGATTTTATCACAGCTGTTGATGAAAAGAGTATTATTCTTGTAAGAGAAGTTAAAAGTAATGAGACCTACGAAGATCTTGATAAGACTGCCCAGGTAATTATTGATATGCTTAATACTGAGGCTATGAGTGCAGCACATATTGCTTATGGTACAATAGTTAATGATATCAGAGAAGTTTCCAGGTCTTATAAAGAAGCTAATATGGCCCTTGATGTAGGAAAGATATTCTATAGCGACAAAAATGTTGTGGCATATAATAGATTAGGAATAGGAAGACTTATATATCAGCTTCCGTTGAATCTTTGCCAGATGTTTATTAAAGAGATATTTGATGGAAAATCACTTGATGATTTTGACGAAGAGACACTCTCAACAATAAACAAGTTCTTTGACAACAGCCTTAATGTTTCTGAAACATCAAGACAACTTTATATTCACAGAAATACTCTTGTTTATAGACTTGATAAGCTTCAGAAAAGTACAGGGCTTGATTTGAGGGTGTTTGATGATGCAATTACATTTAAGATTGCGTTAATGGTAGTTAAATATATGAAATATATGGAGAGCAAGGACACATTCTAGTGTAAATGGTGATTTGCGCCCAATTTTATAGGTTTACGTTTATACAATTATGGAGGAATATATACGATGATTATAATGGAAGATGTTACAAAGACGTATACATCAGGAGTTCCGGCATTGAATGGAATAAACCTTCACATACAGAAAGGTGAATTTGTATTTATTGTTGGAAAGAGCGGTTCAGGTAAGTCAACACTTATTAAGCTGCTTTTGAAGGAATTAGATCCTACAACGGGAAAGATATACGTTAATAAGAAATATCTTAATAAACTTTCAAGAAAGAAACTTCCCTATCTCAGAAGAGATATAGGAGTTGTATTTCAGGATTTCCGTCTTTTGCCGGACCGTAATATATACGAAAATATTGCATTTGCACAGAAGGTTGTTGAGGCTCCTACAAAGAAGATTAAGAGCCGGGTACTTGCTATGCTTTCTATGGTAGGACTACTTGACAAATATAAGTCTTTTCCTAATGAATTGTCAGGTGGTGAGCAACAGAGAGTAGCCATAGCTAGAGCTTTGGTAAACAAGCCTGCTATTTTGCTGTGCGATGAACCTACAGGTAATCTTGACCCTGCTAACTCAAATGAAATTATGAAAATTCTTGATCAGGTTAATAAACAGGGAACCACGGTGTTGGTTGTAACACATAATATGGAAATTGTTCAGCAGATGAAGAAGAGAACAATTACCATGAGTGATGGTAAGATTATCAGTGATTTGGAAAAGGGTGGTTATTTCTATGAAGATTAGATCGTTATTTTATCATATTAAGGATGGATTAAAGAATATCTATCGTAATAGATTGTTCTCGTTGGCATCAATTGCAACAATTACGGCATGTATATTCCTTTTTGGGTTATTTTATGCCTTGGTTTCCAACTTTCAGTATATGATTAAGAAGGCTGAAACAGAGGTTTGTGTAACTGTGTTCTTTGATGAGGGCTTGTCAGAAACAGAGATTAAGAAGCTGGGAGATACAATAAAACAGCGTACAGAGGTTTCTGATATCCATTACACAACTTCAGAAGAAGCATGGGAGAATTTTAAGGGTGAGTATTTTGCAGGATATCCGGAGCTTGCTGAAGGTTTCAAGGATGATAATCCTTTGGCTAATTCTTCATCTTATGAAGTATATCTTAAGGACACTGCAAGTCAGTCAACATTAGTTACATACCTTGAAAATTTAAACGGGGTAAGACAGGTTAACAGATCAGAAGCTACAGCCAGTAGTTTATCAAGTGCAGCAAGACTTGTGAGTTATGTTGCTATAGCAATCATTGTTATTCTTCTTGCAGTATCTATATTCCTTATTACTAACACAATTGTTATTGGTATCACAGTGCGTAAGGAAGAAATTTCTATTATGAAATATATTGGTGCTACAGATGCGTTTGTGGATGCACCATTTTTCGTTGAGGGTATTGTAATTGGACTTGTAGGTTCGGTTATTCCTATTATAATATTGAGAGTTGTATATTCAAATGTAATTGATTTTATTATGAGAAAATTCTCAATACTTAACAATATACTTGCATTTATGCCGGTTAATGACGTGTTTAATGTTCTTTGGCCTGTAGGAATACTCCTCGGTATTGGTATCGGTATCATAGGAAGTTTCTTCGCTGTAAGAAAACATGCAGATGTATAATAATATATGAATTGGTTTAGGACTTATGCATAAAATTGCAGAAGTCCTATTTCTCAATAAGGGTTTATTTTGGAAAAAATTGTAACTTGTGGGATATGATATAATAATAGTCAACAAGGATACGTCAATTTGTATCCTATGACAAATGGGGTGAATTTGTATGAATAAAAGGTTTATTAAAAGACTCGTTGCCGCGTTGCTTATTATTGTTATGTTTGTACCTTGTACATACATAACATCAGATTATGTTTATGGAGAGCAGAATTCAGATCTCCAGAATGCAAATGATAAGAAAAATGAAATTGAAAGTAAACTGGAAGAAACGAGAAAGACGATTTCTGACCTTCAACAAAAGACAAGTGATGCCCAGTCGTATATTGCACAACTGGATGCAAAGATGGCTGAAGTAGATGCCTCTTTGGACGAATTAGCAACACAGATAGAACAGCTTGAAATTGAGATAGAAGAGACAAGTCAAAAACTGGAAGCGGCTGAAGCAGATGCTTCTCAGCAGTATGACGCAATGAAAATGCGCATACAATTTATGTATGAGCATAATGATGAGACATATTTGGCGCTTCTTGTTAACTCATCAAGTATGGGAGAAATGCTGAATAGGGCAGAATATATCACAAAAATATCTCAATATGATAGAGATATGTTGCAAAAATATAATGATACAGTATCTTATATAGCTATTGCAAAAGCACAGCTTGATAAAGATCATGAGGATTTGGTAGCGGCACAGGCATCATTGGAGGACCAGAGGGCAGCACTTACATTGCTTGAGGAAACTAAGGTTGCTGAATTGAATTCTCTTAAAAGTATGGTTTCACAGCAGGAATCTTACAAAGCTGCTTTGGAAGCTGATAAGCTGGCCCAGGAAAGACTTATTGAGCAGATTGAGGCGGAAATTAGAAATAAAGAGCAAAATGGCTCATCCAATGTTTCTTATAACGGAGGTAAGTTTAAGTGGCCGACAGTTTCAACAAGAATTACATCAGAATATGGAGATACTGAAGGAAGAACGTCTCCTCACGGTGGAATTGATATAGGAGCATTGAAACGAGGAGTTGCAGGAGATCCTATTTATGCGGCTTACGATGGAGAAGTTGTACTTTCTACATACAGTTCGTGGGGTGGAAATTATATTATGATCAATCATGGAGGAGGATTATATACAAGATACCTTCATTGTTCATCACTTCTTGTAAAGGCAGGAACTTACGTAACAAAAGGACAAAAGATTGCGCTTATGGGTACGACAGGAGATTCTACGGGTGTGCATTTGCATTTTGACGTAAGGTATAACGGAAAAGTGGTAAATCCATGGAATTACTTAAGCAGATAATTAGGGCAGTCATGAATCGAGGACGTATAAATGAATGGAGATTATGGTAACAATGTGTACAATCAGATGAATTCCCCATACGGTGGAAGCAATTGGAATAATGGCAACAGTGATAACAATGGGTATTACCAAAACAACAGGAATGTTGGGAATGGTTGGAATGTTGGAAATGGTTCCAACAGTGGCAGAAGAAATAAGAAGAGAGCGGGCTTTGGTATAGGACTGCTTGTAGGTATTATTTCCGGAGGATTGGCTCTGATACTTATCCTGTCAACAGTACTCTTATCATTAATTAAGTCAGGATATATTCACATTGGAATTAATGGGGAAGTATATGTTCAATCGGATCCGGTTACAGATGAAGATGGAATCGGAAGCCGGGTGGAATCCAAACTTAATTCTATAGATTCACTGTTGGATTCATTTTATTTTGATGATGTAGATGACCAGGAAACTGCAGAAAAAATATATAAAGCATATATAGATTCTTACGGTGATAAATATACTGTTTATTACACCCCTGAAGAATACAAGTTACTGGTTGAATCCACTACAGGTAAATTTTATGGTATAGGTGCTGTGTGCCAGAAAAGTGATGAAGGCGGAATACTTGTTGTTGATATATATGAGGAATGCTCGGGATATAAGGCAGGACTCAGAGTAGGAGACAGGATAATAAAAGTTGATGGTACTGATATCAAAGATAAAGATTTGTCTTCAGCTGTTGCCATGATTAAGGGAGAAAAAGGTACAACAGTTAATCTTCAGCTGATTCGTGGAAGTGAAACTTTAAGCTTTACTGTAACAAGGGATGAGGTGCAGGTTAAAACGGTATCCTATGAGATGATGGAAAATAATATCGGATATATATCTATTCTCCAATTTGAAGAGGTTACGACAGCACAGTTTAAGTCGGCTGTAGCGGATTTGACAAACCAGGGTATGAAAGGACTGGTGATTGATATAAGAAGTAATCCGGGAGGATTACTCTCTACGGTTGTAGATATGCTCGATTATATCCTTCCTAAGGGACTAATAGTTTACACTCAGGATAAGGACGGCAATAAAAGGGAATATAAGGGAAATGATGACAATGAACTAAATGTTCCTATGGCAGTGCTAGTTAATGGGAATAGTGCCAGTGCATCGGAGATATTTGCAGGTGCTGTTCAGGATTACGAAAAAGGAACAATAATCGGAACACAGACATTTGGCAAAGGTATAGTTCAGACAATAAAACCTCTTACTGATGGAAGTGCGGTAAAATTTACTATTGCGAAGTATTTTACTCCTAAAGGTCAGGATATTCATGGCAAAGGCGTAACTCCTAATGTGGTAGTGGAGCTTAATGACAATGGGGAGGAAGATAACCAGCTTAATGCAGCCATAGAAGATATCAAGAAAAAGATTTAAAAATCAAAAAAATGTGGTACAAATAAGTACAGAACAGGTGTTTGCTTGTTCTGTACTTTTCTTTTATATAATGGTATAATCGAACAAAGTGGAGATTATAATTTTAATTATGATTTTGCTTAGAAAGCTTGCCTTAACAGAGGGGATTTTAGTCAGAGTAACATAGGTTATTTGGAAAGAGGAATGAGGTTATATGCAGGAAAAATCAAAGAACAGGGTAGGATACATGGGTATATTATTCATAATATGGCTTGGATGCTGTGTGCTTATGGTGGGATTCGGAACATATAAGGTGGCATCTGTAAGATATAAGTACGCATCTTATGAGAGGACAACCGGCTATGTATATGATTATGACAGTAAGAGTGAGGATGACAACACTTCATATTGCGCCAGATACTCTTATGAAGTGGATGGTGTAACGTATACTGTATCGGAGGACTCATATTCCAGTTCTTTGCCAAAGACAGGTAAGGGACAGACCATTTATTATAACCCTGAGAATCCACAGGAAGCCAGTAGCGGAAAAGACAGGGATACAGGCGTAATTCTTATGATTGTAGGAGTGTCTTTAGGTCTTATTGCTGTGGGTATTTTAATGCCGAGATATGCCAAATATATTATGGGCACGGGCATTATGATATTGAGCGTGGGATTTTTAGGCGTTGACAAGTCGGATTTTTCTGTTGCAAATGTGGTTCTTGTTATTCTTACTTTAATAGGGGCGGTAGTATTTGCAGGAGGGATATATGATTCTGTAATTACGGCAAAAAAGACAAACGCCCATAGTCCCCATATTTCTAATATTGTAAAAATAGTAATCGGGGATGTTGTTGTGCTGTTGGGATTTTTGTTCCTTGGCATAGTTAAAGGAATATTTATTATTATACCCGCTGTTGTTATCATTGCAGGTGGAGCATTTTTGCTTATTGTGATTAAAGGGATGCGTAAAAAAATTTAAATAATGCGTCAAAAAGCGGAGAATCCTAATTAAAAAACGTGGATTACAGGTTATTTTATTATAAAGAATAAGAAGGAAGATGAAAAATGGAATTTAAATTGCACTCTCCATACCAGCCAACAGGAGACCAGCCTCAGGCAATAAAGGAGTTGTCTAAGGGATTTCTTGAAGGAAATCAGTTTGAAACACTTGTAGGTGTAACGGGTTCGGGAAAGACATTTACAATGGCTAATATTATACAAAATGTACAGAAGCCTACATTGATAATCTCTCACAATAAAACATTGGCTGCACAGCTTTATTCGGAGATGAAGGAATTTTTCCCCGAAAATGCAGTAGAGTACTTTGTGTCCTACTATGATTATTATCAGCCGGAAGCATATGTGCCACAGAGTGATACCTATATTGCAAAGGATTCCTCTATAAATGATGAAATTGATAAATTAAGACATTCTGCCACAGCTGCATTATCGGAGAGAAATGACGTTATAATTGTGGCGTCTGTATCTTGCATTTACGGATTGGGTGCCCCGATAGATTATAAGAATATGGTTATTTCGCTAAGACCGGGGATGGAGAAGGATAGAGATGAGATGATAAGAAAGCTCATAGATATCCAATATGTACGCAACGAACAGGATTTTAAAAGAGGCACATTCCGGGTGAGAGGAGATGTGGTGGAAATATATCCATCCGATTCTAGCGGAAATGCCATAAGAGTTGAATTTTTTGGGGATGAGATTGACAGATTAAGTGAGATAGATTCTCTTACAGGTGAGGTGCTATGTGTTTTAGACCATATAGCAATATTTCCCAATTCACATTATGTTGTGGACAAGGAAAAGATGGATGCTGCCATAGAGAATATTAAAGCTGAACTGGCTGAGAGAATAAAATATTTCAAAGGTGAGGATAAGCTGTTAGAGGCCCAGAGAATTGAGGAACGGACTAATTTTGATATAGAGATGATGCAGGAGACGGGATTTTGTTCGGGAATAGAGAATTATTCAAGACATTTGGCAGGACTTCCGGCAGGCAGCCCACCCTACACTCTGATGGATTATTTTCCGGATGATTTTCTTATTATTGTGGATGAGTCCCACATAACAATTCCTCAGGTCAGGGGAATGTATGCAGGGGATCAGTCAAGAAAGACAACTTTGGTTGATTACGGATTCAGACTCCCTTCTGCCAAGGACAACAGACCGTTAAATTTTACGGAATTTGAAAATAAAATTTCCCAGATGCTCTTTGTTTCAGCAACACCAAGTACCTATGAGGCGGAGCACGAATTATTGAGGGCCGAACAGGTTATTCGTCCTACAGGTCTTCTGGACCCTGAAATTTCCGTACGTCCGATAGAAGGCCAGATAGATGATTTAATATCAGAAATTAATAAAGAGACAGCCAATAAGAATAAAGTACTTGTTACAACACTTACAAAAAGAATGGCTGAGGATCTTACAGAATATCTCAAAGAGGTGGGAATCAGGGTAAAGTATCTCCACGCAGATATTGATACACTTGAAAGACAGAAGATAATCAGAGATATGAGACTGGATGGATTTGATGTTCTTGTGGGTATCAATCTTTTGAGAGAGGGACTTGACATTCCTGAGATTAGCCTGGTTGCCATACTTGATGCGGATAAGGAAGGATTTTTAAGAACGGAGACTTCTCTTATCCAGACCATAGGACGAGCTGCAAGAAATGCAGAGGGACGTGTTATTATGTATGGAGATACCATAACAGAGTCCATGGAAAAGGCCATATCAGAGACGGAAAGACGTCGTAAAATCCAGCAGGCTTACAATGATGAGCATGGAATTACACCACAGACTATAAAGAAAGCTGTAAGGGAGCTTATTAGTATAAGCAGAGCAGCGGATCCTGACAGTGGAGGCGTTAGTCTGAAGGTGGATTATGAGTCTATGGACATAAAGGAGCTTGAAAAGGTTAAGAAGCAGATTGAGAAAAATATGCGTAAAGCTGCCGCTGAGCTTGATTTTGAGGAGGCAGCAGCCTTAAGAGATAAGATGATAGAAATCAACAAATACATTTATGAGAATAAATAAGCGGTAGAACCAGCAGGAAGGTAGTAAATGAAAAAAGGTGAATTTGACAAATATATAAAGATTAAGGGTGCTAATGAGCACAATCTTAAAGGTATAGATGTAGATATACCAAGAGATAAATTGGTTGTACTTACCGGACTTTCAGGTTCGGGAAAGTCAAGTCTGGCATTTGATACAATATATGCAGAGGGACAAAGGCGGTATATGGAGTCCCTTTCATCATATGCGCGGCAATTTCTGGGACAGATGGAAAAGCCGGATGTTACCAGTATAGAAGGGTTGTCACCTGCAATTTCCATAGATCAGAAATCAACTAACAGAAATCCCCGCTCTACAGTGGGAACGGTTACAGAAATATATGATTATTTCAGACTTCTCTACGCAAGAATAGGAATTCCTCATTGTCCGGAGTGTGGCAAAGTAATTAACAAACAGACAGTGGATCAGATGGTGGATGTTATACTCTCTCTTCCTGAAAAAACTAAAATACAAATTCTTGCACCTGTTGTACGGGGCAGAAAGGGAGAACATCAGAAATTGTTTGAACAGGCTAAAAAGAGCGGTTATGTGAGAGTTATCGTTGACGGTAACATGTTCGAACTTACTGATGATATAAAGCTGGATAAGAATAAGAAACACAATATTGAGATTGTAGTGGACAGGCTTTCGGTGAAAGAAGGAATAAACAAGCGTCTTACTGATTCTATTGAGACAACATTAAAGCTGGCAGACGGCCTTATGACCGTAGATGTATTTGGTGGGGAACCTATGAATTTCTCACAGAGTTTCTCTTGTCCTGACTGCGGTATCAGCATAGATGAAATCGAGCCTAGAAGTTTCTCATTTAATAATCCTTTCGGTGCCTGTCCGGATTGTTTCGGACTTGGATATACAATGAATTTTGATGCTGAATTACTTATTCCTGATGAATCATTAAGCATTGACGATGGTGCTATTGCAGGTACGGGGTGGCAGTCAGTTAAGGATGAAGGAAGCTTTTCGAGAGCCATACTTACTGCACTGGCTGAGGAGTACGGCTTTAGCTTAAGCACCCCATTTAAGGATTATCCTGATGATATAAAGGATATTATCATTAACGGAACAAAAGGACATTCAGTTAAGGTACATTACCAGGGACAGAGGGGTTATGGAGTGTACGATATTACCTTTGAAGGCCTTATAAAAAATATGGAGAAGAGATACAGAGAGACTTCTTCTGACGCAATGAAACAACAGTATGAGGAGTTTATGAGAATTAGGCCTTGTAAAGCCTGCAAGGGACAGAGACTTAAACCTTCTTCACTTGCTGTAACTGTTGCAGATAAAAATATATACGAAATCACCAATATGTCCGTAATTAAGCTTAAAGAATTTCTGGACAATATAGAACTTACTGAAAGACAGAAGTATATTGGGGCTGAGATACTCAAAGAAATTAAAGCAAGAATAAAGTTTCTTGTGGATGTGGGACTGGACTATCTTTCATTATCAAGGGCAACTTCCACACTGTCAGGAGGAGAGGCCCAAAGAATAAGGCTGGCAACCCAGATTGGCTCCGGGCTTGTGGGAGTTGCTTACATTTTGGACGAACCAAGTATCGGTTTGCATCAGCGGGATAATGATAAGCTACTGGGAACACTTATCCATCTTAGAGATCTTGGAAATTCGGTAATTGTGGTTGAACATGATGAGGATACCATGAGAGCAGCCGATTATATCGTTGATATCGGTCCCGGAGCAGGAAGAAACGGCGGGGAAGTAGTTGCCACAGGTACGGCTGAGGATATTATGGCCTGCAAAGATTCCATAACCGGTGCATATTTAAGCGGAAAAATAAAGATTTCTGTTCCGACTAAAAGGAGAAAACCTTCAGGCTGGATTTCCATAAAGGGTGCAAGAGAGAATAACTTAAAGAATATTGATGTGGATATTCCGTTGGGAGTAGTTACCTGTGTTACCGGAGTGTCAGGTTCGGGAAAGAGCTCATTAATCAATGAAATATTATATAAACACCTTGCAAAAACTCTTAACAGAGCAAGATGTTTATCAGGAGAGCATGACGATATAACCGGATTGGAACAGTTAGATAAGGTAATTGCCATAGATCAGTCGCCAATCGGAAGGACGCCAAGATCTAACCCTGCTACTTACACGGGAGTGTTTGATATGATAAGGGACCTCTTTGCATCAACATCAGATGCAAAAGAAAGAGGATATAGTAAGGGACGATTTTCTTTTAATGTCAAAGGAGGAAGATGTGAGGCTTGTTCCGGAGATGGAATTATTAAGATAGAGATGCATTTTCTGCCTGATGTTTATGTGCCTTGTGAGGTATGTGACGGCAAGAGATATAACAGGGAAACTTTGGAAGTAAAGTACAAAGGTAAGAATATATACGATGTGCTTGATATGACAATTGAGGATGCTGTTGATTTCTTTGAAAATGTGCCATCAATCAGGAGAAAGATTGAGACAATGAAGGATGTAGGACTTTCATATGTTAAATTGGGGCAACCTTCAACAGAGCTTTCAGGTGGTGAGGCACAAAGAATCAAGCTGGCAACTGAATTGTCAAAGAGAAGTACGGGAAAAACCATATATATCTTAGATGAGCCTACAACAGGATTACATTTTGCAGATGTTCATAAGCTGGTGGATATACTTCATAAGCTTGCGGAGGGCGGTAATACAGTAGTTGTTATTGAGCACAATCTGGATGTTATTAAGACGGCAGACTATATTATAGATATGGGTCCTGAAGGAGGAGACAGAGGAGGAACCGTGATAGCAAAGGGTACTCCTGAAGAGGTGGCTAAGGTTAAGAAGTCATACACAGGACAGTATATTAAGAAGTATTTATAATAGTGAAGAAATAATCTTATATATGGAGGATGATGTCTGAAATATAAAGTCGCCGGTTGGCAGAATATGGGAAAATTCAGGTAAAATGGTTAGTTAAAGTATAAAAGAGGATTGAATAAATCGGACATGATTAAAGGCGTTATATTTGATATGGACGGCGTGATGATTGATTCAGAACGTCAGTCCAATGAGGGTTGGAAACATTCAATAGAAAGTCAGGGAAAAACTATATCAACGGAGCTTGTTGACAGCTTTAAGGGAACAACGGCAGAGAGGGCATGTCACCTGTTTGACGAATGTTATCATGGAGAAATTGATTTTTGGAAGTCAAGAGAACTTCGAACGGAATATGTATATAAGTTAAGAGAGACGGAAGGTATACCCGTAAAGCCGGGATTGTATGTTCTGCTTAATGCCATAAAAGAGAGAGGTCTTAAGTGTGCAGTGGCAACTTCCACCAGAAGAGAAAGTGCATATAAGACACTTCATGAAATCGGAGCCTACAGTTATCTTGACGGAGTAAAGTTTGGAGATGAAATTGAACGTGGTAAACCGGAACCGGATATATTCTTAGCCGCGGCAGAAATGATTGGTGTAAAGCCCTCCCAGTGCATTGTGATAGAGGACAGCATTAACGGAATAATAGCCGGACATGCGGCGGGTATGAAGGTGGTACATGTTCCTGATACGGTAATCATTCCCCGGGAAATAAGAGAACTTACATCCTGTGTTTTAGAAAGACTGGATGATGTGGTGTACATTATAGACTACTGGAATGGTAAAGGAATTGGGGTTAACAGAAGAAGAGTGCTTGATACATTTGGCAAATATGCATCTGTATATAATGATAAAGACCCCAAAATCAAGTTAAAGATTGACCACACATACAGGGTTGCTGCTTTGTGTGAGCGAATTGCAGAATACATAGGACTTTCAAAGGAGGAAAAGGATATAGCATGGCTTATCGGAGTATTCCATGATATAGGCAGATTTGAGCAGATTAGAAGATACGGTACATTTAACGATGCCCAATCTGTAGATCATGCAAAGCTTAGCGCAGACATTCTCTTTAGAGACGGAATGATAGAAAATTTTATTCCGGGAATTATGAATCTTAAAGGGCAGGCGATATGGGACATTATGGAAAATGCGGTGAGATATCACAGCGCATACAGGCTTCCGGAAGGGCTTGATGAGAAAGCGGTAATGTACTGCAATATTTTACGGGATGCTGATAAGGTGGATATCCTTAAAGTGAATGTAGATTTTCCCCTGACGGATATTTACAACACCACATTGGAAGTGCTGAAAAGTAATGAGATTTCGAAGGAAGTTATGGAAAGCTTTGACGAGGAGCATGCGGTGTTAAGGGCTCTTAAAAAAACGCCTGTGGACAATATTGTTGGACATATAAGTCTGGTATACGAGTTGGTTTATCAGGAGAGTATAAAAGCTGTAGTGCAGCAGGGGTACCTGGATAAACTAATGGCATTTGAAAGTGATAATGAAACTGTAAAAGGCCAGTTTCAACATATAAGAGAAAAGATGCACCGGTACATCCAAAGAAGATGCAGTGAATAAAGATTATAAATGTTTGCTGAAGGATGTGATGCCGGGTGAAAAAGACACTTGTTTAATAACTAATGCTCATTTATAATGGAGTGGTAATTCAAAACAGAAACATTTGATTAATTATATACTAGCGTTATACGCGGAAAGAGGTAAGGTCGTGAATCAGGAAAAAGTTATCGTCATTGATTTCGGCGGACAGTACAATCAGCTTGTAGCAAGACGTGTACGTGAGTGCAACGTATATTGTGAGATATATTCATACAAGACTGACATTGAACAGATAAAAGCAATGAATCCTAAGGGAATCATTCTTACAGGCGGTCCTAACAGCTGTTATGAGGAAGGAGCTCCTACTTACACAAAGGAGTTGTTCGAACTTGGAATACCTGTTCTTGGATTGTGTTACGGTGCACAGCTTATGATGCACGTGCTTGGAGGAAAGGTAGAGAAGGCACCTGTAAGAGAGTATGGTAAGACAGAAACATTTGTTGATAAGAGCAGTGCGTTATTTGGCGATGTTTCAGAGAATACCATTGTATGGATGAGCCACTTTGACTACATTTCACAGGTCGCTGGCGGATTTAAGATTATTGCCCATACAGCAGACTGCCCTGTGGCAGCAGCAGAAAATAAAGATAAGAATTTGTATGCAATACAGTTTCATCCGGAGGTACTTCACACTCAGGAAGGTACAAAGATGCTTTTCAACTTTGTAAGAAATGTGTGCGGATGTTCCGGAACATGGAAAATGGATGCATTTGTGGAGAATACCATAAAGGAAATCCGTGAGAAGGTAGGAGATGGGAAGGTACTGCTTGCTCTTTCGGGTGGAGTTGATTCATCAGTGGCAGCAGGACTTTTATCAAGAGCTATCGGAAAACAGCTTACCTGCGTATTTGTTGACCACGGTCTTCTTCGTAAAAATGAGGGAGACGAGGTGGAAAGTGTATTCGGACCTAACGGACAGTTTGACCTTAATTTTATCAGAGTCAATGCACAGGACAGATATTACGAAAAGCTTGCAGGAGTAACAGAGCCTGAAAAGAAGAGAAAAATAATCGGAGAAGAGTTCATAAGAGTATTTGAAGAAGAGGCCAAGAAAATTGGAGCGGTAGATTTTCTTGCCCAGGGAACAATATATCCGGATGTAGTTGAGAGCGGACTGGGAGGCGAGTCAGCAGTTATTAAGTCACACCATAATGTTGGTGGGCTTCCTGACTATGTAGATTTTAAAGAAATCATAGAACCTCTCCGTGACTTGTTCAAAGATGAGGTTCGTAAAGCTGGTCTTGAACTTGGTATTCCTGAACACCTTGTGTTCCGTCAGCCATTTCCGGGTCCGGGACTTGGAATCAGAATTATTGGTGAAGTTACTGCAGAGAAGGTCAGAATTGTACAGGATGCGGATGCAATATACCGTGAGGAGATTGCAAAGGCCGGTCTTGACAGAAGCATAGGGCAGTATTTCGCAGCTCTTACCAATATGCGTTCTGTTGGCGTAATGGGAGATGAGAGAACTTACGATTACGCAGTTGCCCTGAGAGCTGTCAACACCATAGACTTCATGACGGCAGAAAGCGCTGAGATACCATTCTCAGTTCTCCAGACAGTCATGAGCAGAATCATTAACGAAGTCAGGGGCGTGAACAGAGTATTCTATGATCTGACCAGCAAGCCACCAGGAACGATTGAGTTTGAATAGTGTACATGTTGTTATAGGGCAAAGCAATTTAGTCTGAAAGGGCAAAAATGTTTAGCCTCAACAAATGAATAAAAGAAAGTTAAATGACCTTGATTCATAGCCTTTAAAGGGCTATCGTCAAGGTCATTTTTCATTCTATCATTCAGGTGTTTCGCCTTGTAAATACAGTGTTTCAGAGGTTATCGCTTATAGTGGTATCTCTAAAAATAACATGGATATATTAAGCTTAATCACAGATGATTTGGTTAGGATGTGGAGGATAAACATTTTTGCCTTTTGAGGATAAAAGCGTTTGCCCTATAACAACATGAGCCAAGAAATGCCGAATTTACGGCGTTTCTTGGCTCGTTTTTGGTTGTATGACAATCAAATGACAATAAGAAGTTTTATACTCGATGAATAGGTGTAATCTCCATCATATAATCAGGAGCCGCATTTTTGCCAGAAGGAATGAAATGTAGGTCTGTAGCCATTTCGAAACGTTCGCCTATTACATTTTCCATTTCGTATTTAAAAGAAAGTGATTCGATTTCACCATTTTTGCATTGCTCTGCAAGATTAAATTTCGTCACATATACACATCGCAAAATTGCCCCGGGTTCAATATCACATGTTTGGCAAAACCAAAAACCATGTTCATGTAATTGTTTGTTTTGAGTTACAGAAGTGCAAGAAAAATTTCGTATTGTCCGCTCACCATCATTCTTTAATGTGTAAACAAATGTATGATATTGATTGAATATATCAATTAAAGTATTAGGGATTTCTTCCGGACTGATGTTCTTATATGAAAAAACGAATGCATCATTTTCAAAATCAAAAGAGCTTTTGGCATTTGCTTTGCTCATATCCCAGTAAGAGTGATGTGCATTTGTGAGAATAGGAAAATATTTAGCTCTCTCAATTTTTGAATTGAGTTCAATTAATGCAACATTCTTTTCAGTTAAATTTTTAATTTCGGTTTGAAGTGTTAATAATCTTTCTTCAGAAGAGTCAGAAAGTTCTTTATATTTTTTGTTTTGATATAGTGCTATGATGCCTAATGAGACTGTGCCTATTGCTCCTAAATAAGATGCAATAAATCCAAACCATGTTTCTTTTGAAAAGGTTATTGGCATATTAAAAGGAAAAATATCTTCACATAAGATTATTTTCTCAATTAAAAAGGGAGCAGCAATTAAGAGAATGATTGTTGCAACGAATAATAAATAGAATAGTATTTTTTTCATATGTATAACTCCTTTTTATTCGTAGTATATTGCAATAGGGTGGACAATATTTAAGGATGGTTGTTGACCGAAAAATGAAAGCATAATTTGGTTCAAACCTATGCCAACTTGAGCTAATGGAGAAACATTTGTACTATCATTAGTATCTGTTGTTATTTTGTTAGTGATGTATCCAAGAACTTTGATTTTTCCACCGAATTTAAAAGATGTCATATTAATGTTATCACGCATATATTTGTCATTTAGCACAACCATATTATCTGCAATACATAAGGTTCTTCGATATGGAACAAGTGTGCAAAGCATATCAATTATGTCCTTTATATCATCATAGCTTTTATCAGATTCTGCACATTTGCTTTTGGCAAGATTAGTATAGTTTTTCTTGATTTCATTAGAATTAGCACCTTCTTGAACTAATTCAATATCTTGTTGTATTTTAAGTAAAGTTTGTATTTTGTCGCGTTCGCTTTTCTTCATAAAATCCAGAAATTTTTTGTCGTTAAAAATATTTTTATAATAGTCTAAATCCATAATATAAAATTCGTCATTGATTTCTATAAAGTCACCAATATTGTGATTTGATAAATGCTCGTTCTTGTTTAAATAATTCATGAGTTGATCGAATGCGTTGTCATGTAAAAGCTTAGTCTGAACATCACTAATAAGTTCTGTGTTAGAGGTATCTTTTAAATGGCGATATGTAAAATCCATTTTGCCTTCAATGCCTTTTCCAAATACTTTTAAGTCTGCATCTGCTCCTAAGTTAGATGTCCGTTCAGATTGCTTATCAGTTGCTTGACTGGATTGAGTCTCTGTTTCTTGTGTTTGCACTAAACCATCATATATTTGTGCAATATATGAATTAAGGGTATCAGTATCTAAATATATAAATCTTCTCATAATAATAAATCCTTTCATGTGATTATGGTTAAGCTATTCCTTCTTCGGTTTCCGTTTTCTCTTCACATAAGAGAAATCCGGAAACAAGTCTTTTAACAATTCAGCAGTTTCTTCTGCATTGTCATCTTTATCCATATTCTGAATAAGTAGCTGGTCGTCATCATCAAGATTCAACGAAACAGTGTACTCTTTATTCGGGTCTGTTGGATTCATTGGGTACTTTACCTCTTTAAGATAGTATTCCGTTTCTGATATTTCATCATCTTCCAGCTTGTCTCGTAAACTTGCCCAATATTCAACCATCTTTCGGAAGTTATCAAGGTCTTCCTGTGGACGGGGAGCGGCACTTGGAAGTCGCTCTTCAAATTTGAAGCATACTTCTCCATCTTTCATAGTAGGTCGCAGTCCGTATGCCCATTCAATGTCAAACAGTACATGAAGTGCACTGAACAAATTGGCAACATCAGGGTCAGATAATGCATAAAAGCTGACCCCCAGATTGTTTGCAATATTTAATAAAGTTGTTTCATCCGGATATCTGTTTCCAAGCTCATAGTTTCGGATGGTGGATTCGTTTAATCCACATTTATCTGCTAATTCCTTTTGCGTCATATCAGATGCAATTCTGAAATTACGAATCAAATAGCCTACCCGGCTGGTAAATTTCTCGCCCATTTTAATTGCTCCTTATAAGGTTAATGAGTGTTGTAGCATGCACGGAGACACGGGGTACAAACCATGCATCGTACATTAATACTAAATACGTTTTCTGCGAAGGCAAAAACTCGAAAAACCTTCGGTTTTCCTCGTTCGCGGGCGCGTTCTCATGGTGCTTTGCCGCTTGTTCATGCTTCGCATGTCAATCGGCAAAACTCCATGCTCACTTTTGCCTTCGCGTACATTATATCATTAACAGTACAAAAGTGAAATGTTTTTAATAAAAAGTATTGACAGTACAAAAATGAACTGTTAATATAATACACATCACAACCGTTCAGAAATGAACTGAATAGTAAAAACAAAAGAGAGGAGGCATTAGCTTATGATATGATTCCCCCTAGGTAGACAAGGTAAATAACCAAATCTACTTAAGGGGGA
>JAUNPK010000047.1 GCA_030536855.1 Eubacteriales bacterium | reverse complement strand
CCTGCTGAGTTGTTTTTGTCTCCTGCTGAGTTGTTGTTTCCTCAGTAGTTGTTGTAGCTGTTGTTGTCTCATCAACGAGATCATAAGAATAGAAATGCCACTCACCGTTTGGATTTGTAAAATTCTTGCATATTGCTCTACCTGCGCAGGTACCACCCAATGTTACGGACGCATTAGGTGCCACAAATGTACCCGGAACATTTGTAAGACAAATAGTTCCCGAATAATCACCAAAATTCCATACAAGTGAACCTGCTGCTTCTGCTGTATCATAATTACCAAGGTATTTTGTAATATCAATATAATTCTGATTTATATCTGTCAAATTGATAAGAACAATCTGATTATCATTTTTAACAATTCTGAACTGGGCAACTGATTTGAACTGAGCGTATGTAAGACTAACTGTAACGAAGTTCTTATTTACTCCTGTAACATCAATCTTACCATTATTATATTCTGTGGTATCAAACACAACACCCTCATCAGATTTTGTATATGAATTTAAGTTTTCAGATACTGTAGCAATAGTGGAATTTACATCCATATAATCAGGGTAGTTTGCATAAAGCTTTTCTTTTAATACACTGTAATTTGCGAAATCAAATACAGCCTTACCACCATTCAGCAAAAGTTTTGTCTGATTATCGTCAAACTGATAATCGCATCCGAAAACTACTGCTCCAATATAAGAATCAGAACTGGTTACTCTTAAGTATCCACTTTCAAAATTTTTAATAAAACTAACGCCCCCTGCGTTGGTTCTACTCTTTGTATTTCCAAATCCCTGTGTACCGTTAACAATAAGATTATTTGTTGCTAAATTAGTCTCAAGATGATTAGCTGCAATGAATTCATCGCATACAACTCCGTATGCTGCAGCATCTCCTAAGATTCCCTTTAATGTTGCTTCTGCAGATGTTGCTCCGGCTTTAACATTAAAAGATAATCCCAATGCTATTGACACTCCGGTAACAGCTACTGCAAGTGCAACTGATGCAGCTTTCTTCCCCTTTAATATCATCTTGTGTAATATTTTATTGCTCACAGTCAACCTCATCAAAATACCCTCCATAATATATAAATTTTCTATTAACTTTAGACCTGCTTTATAGTACCATTGGTCAATATTTTCTATCATCCCCATTTTTGGGGGGATTTTTGATTTTTTTAATAATGAATAGGGTGTCAAAAGCCTATTATGAAAACTTGCGTGACAAATTGTACAAAAAAGATATTTTACATTCCATTGTACTAACGTTCCGATGAGACTCTTACAGCAAAAATCGTGCCAAAATCATCCTAAAAACAGTGTGTTCTTAAGATGAAATGACACGATTATCTAAAAAACTTATATAATTCTCTATGTAATTATACGAATATTCATTTACTGTCTTGTGCTTTATTAAGCCTCCAGACTCCTATTCATAGCAGATTCAAGAGCGTCTATGGATGCCCTGATAATATCATGGTCAATACCTATACCAAAATAATCCTTACCATCCTCGCCCTTTATACCAACATAAGCAATAGCGCTTGAGTCAGAGCCCTGCTTCAAAGCGTGTTCCTCATAGCATGATACATCACAAGGCTTTCCAAAATGCTGTGCCAGAGCATTACTTACAGCATCAAGACGTCCGTTACCGGAAGCCTCTATATTTACCTTCTGTCCATCCTGTTCAACAGTTACAACTGTCTGAATACCATCAATCTGCTTAAAATGTACCTCTGTAATCTTAAACACCGGTGTGTACTTTTTATATCTCTTCTCAAAGATTTCAAGTACTTCGTCAGGAGCAAGTTCCTTATGAGCCACATCGGAAACATCCTTTACGGCATATCCAAGGTCTTCTCTCATAGGCTTTGGCACTATCATTCCATAATTGTGCTCTAATACATAGGCTACTCCGCCCTTGCCTGACTGACTGTTAATTCTGATAACATCAGAATCGTAAGTACGTCCAACATCCTCCGGATTAATCGGAAGATATGGAACTGTCCACTTAGACGGATCTTTCTCAACCCTGTAATGCATACCCTTAGATATAGCATCCTGATGTGAACCTGAAAATGCTGCAAATACTAATTTTCCACAATAAGGATGTCTATCATCAATCTTCATCTGTGTAAGACGCTCAAACATCTCTGATAACTCAGGCATATTAGAAAAGTCAAGTTCCGGATCAACTCCCTGGGCATACATATTCATGGCAAGATTTACTATGTCAACATTACCTGTTCTCTCACCGTTACCGAATAATGTTCCCTCGATTCTGTCTGCACCGGCAAGTAAACCAAGCTCAGCATCAGCCACGCCTGTACCTCTGTCGTTATGCGGATGAAGTGAAATTATAACATTATCGCGGTTATGCATATTCTTGCTCATATATTCAACCTGACTGGCAAACACATGAGGAAGTGACATTTCAACAGTTGCCGGAAGATTAATAATACACTTTCTGTCACTTGTAGGCTGCCATACATCAATAACCGCATTACATACCTCCAGTGCATATTCAGGCTCAGTTCCTGTAAAACTTTCAGGGCTGTATTCAAAAAGGAAATCTCCACCGTCCTCGGCCGCAAGCTCTTTTAAAAGCTTAGCTCCCTCTATGGCAATCTGCTTAATTTCCTCCTTAGACTTTCTAAACACCTGCTCTCTCTGAGCCAAAGATGTAGAATTATATACATGAACAATGGCTCTTGGTGCACCTTTCACAGCTTCAAATGTCTTCTTGATAATGTGTGGTCTTGCCTGTGTAAGAACCTGAATTGTAACATCCTCAGGAATCATATTCTTCTCAATAAGTGTACGGCAAAGCTCATACTCTGTCTCAGAAGCTGCAGGAAATCCAATTTCAATTTCCTTAAATCCTACTTCAACCAGCTTATTAAAAAATTCAAGTTTCTCATCAAGACTCATAGGTTCAACAAGAGCCTGATTACCATCTCTTAAATCTACCGAACACCAAATTGGCGCCTTATCAATATACTCCTTCTTAACCCAGTCATTGCACTCTGTAGGTGGCATAAAATAGCCCCTCTTATACTGTCTAAAATCAAACATAACAATCCTCCTTTTAAATAAAAAATCTTTCGTCTCAAGGTTTCCCCTAAGAGACGAAAGATAAATAATCTCACGCGTTACCACTCTTATTCGCAGCCTTCACTGCGCTCTCACTGAATACGTACCATAAGGCATTATATTCTGTCCAATATAACGGTTGGCTACCGGCTACGCCTACTTCTTAATTATAATTAATTTCAGGTAGCAGCTCCAAGGCGAGTTCAATAAGTTCCATCAGTTGTCTCGCACCACCCGACAACTCTCTGAATCAGGTTCCTACCTAATATTCCTCTTCATTGCATTTACTTATTAATTTTAATAAATATTATCCTATAACACAATATATGTCAAGTTAAATTTTTTATTCTACTATTACTTGTATTATCTTGATTCTATTATTATCTTGATACTATTAACGCATTTTCTTAAGATAATCTATTTCATCCTTTGTCACCGATTCATTAGAATATCTGGCTTTCTCATAAACTTGTGTAATTCGTTGTGCCACTTCTTCATCTTCCACAATATGAGTTCTTGTTATATCCTCAGGCATCATGCAATCCCGCGGCTTATCTGATGAAAGTTTGCCTTTGGTATTGCGTTTTTTCGATAACGCATACTTCTTATAAAGCTTTCGATAAGCCATATTATTACTGTTCTTTTCCCCATCATTCCTGACTTTGTCCTTAACATAATGTTTTTCCTTATCCGGTGATTCTTTAATAAATTCCACCTCATCATAATCACCCTCAACAGAATTCTTAAATCTTCCCGCATACTTTACAATCATAACAATTATGGCAACTATTGCTCCGATTAACAGTGTAAAACCTATTGCAAAGAATAAAGCTGACATTATTGCAGAAGGCTCATAACCCTCCTCCAGTAAATCATCTTCAATCACTTCCATATCGGAGCTGCTTTCTTCCTCAACAATGGGTGTTGAATCCTGAACATTGTCATTTCTCCACAATGCCAGAATGATTTTAAGAATAAATTTAACAACAACCATAAACAAAGAACCGATGATTGTAAATATATTGCCGTATCTGCCGTTATAAAACATCACCATACCCAGTATCATAAGCATTATAAACACGATGGTTACTATAGCATTTATAACAATTATTCGTTTAGCAGGAAATTCTGATTTACCCTCATTGGAGAAAAATACATTTTCCAGATTCTTCACCTGATTGTAAACCACCTGCAACAGAATGAATGCTATAAAGGCTGCCATCTGAATTCCCATAAGCAACAGACTTCCCACATTGTTTCCAACAATATAAAATGCCAGCATAACAACGCAATAAGCAGGATGGAGTTTTTCACTGGCATCCAGCGCAATCTTTTTGTCATCCTCACTCCTTCCTGATACATCATAGTCCGTGTTGTAATTAACTGCATATTCATTTCTTTTCACAGTAAGAGTCTTTAATCTTATGGAATGTACACAAACCATTCCAACTGAGAGGAAATAACACATTTTATCAATATCTGCTTGCCCAAGCATTGCAGCTACAATCATAAATGCCACATTGATAACAATAAATACAGTGAGGTTTTTCGTCTTTTTCCTCAATATATAAGTAGCAATAACCGGTATCAGCATAAGAAGGCATAAATACACGGTATTACCAGGCTTTTTGCACACTCCCAGATATGCACCTGTTATAACAGCCATATAAACTACGCACTGTATCAATATTTCAAGAAATATTCTTATTCGTCTAAGAAATATACTCTGCATATCCTTCCCCCGTCTATCTTTTTACTTCCCAAATCTGTGGAACTATATCACAATAATCCAGTGAATTCTCCATTCCTGCAGCATAAGGCAAAATCCATAATTTTTCCTGCTGGTTGGAAAAATAACGTTCTGCGGCCTCCTGCAGATTTTTTCTTCTGCTGGCAGATATAAGCACATAAACCACATCCTTATCAAAGGCTTCCTCCTCAATCATACCATTAATTACATCAGCAAATTCCTTCATGGAAATATTAAGATCTATTCTTGAAAGTGCTGAATTAATCTGATTAAGATGAGCAATTCCGCCTCCTCCGTCCACTACAGTCATATTTTGGGTTTCCAGGTCACATCCGTTACTTATAACAGAAACATTTATCCCCATTGACAAAAGCATCTGTGCCATACCTGATGCAATGGAAATACTTTCTTCACTAATCTCATCCAGCTTAAGCATACCGTCAGACTCAAGGTTAAGAAGTAAACACACATTCCTGCTCATGGTCTCATTATATTGATTAACCATAAGATTGTCTGTTCTTGCACTTGCTTTCCAGTTAATATCTCTCATACTGTCATAAGTCTGATAATCCCTGATTCCTGCAAATACGAATTTATCTTCAAGAAGGAACTTTTTCCTCTCCACTTCACCCAGTATTCTGTTATTAAATGCCTGAAGCAGGTTCACATCAGCAGCCTTAGGATACACTGTTATATGACATCTTGATGGCACTCTGTATACCATGATTTCATTCATGAATATACCTGAAAATATTGTCTCCACGTTGGAAATACCGTAAACACCTCTTCTGCTACATACAACCGGTATTCTTCTGGTAATCTTTTGATTGGATAACAGGGAAAATATATCATTACGGTAGGTCTTGTCCGTAACATTTGAATTAGAGTCTTTTCTGTTAAACAAGAAACTCCTGTCTATCTCAAACTTAATATTAACATAGGGAAGGGGCAATTTCTTTGCATTGGTTATAACCTCAATAAGATTAATAGTATCCCCTTTAACCACATGGTCTTTTTCAAAGGAAACATCAACATTATAATCTCTGCTCCAGTTTTTTCGGTAAATAAAGGCCACTATAAGATAGACCACCACTACACCTAAAAGCATTAAAATTAATTTCATTTATTTCTTCCATTCCTCCGTTGGAACAGCACAGGTTTCCAACACATTAGTTATTATCTGTTCACGGTTATCCTTACCTGCCATACCCATACGAAGAACAAGTCTGTGAGCCCATACGCTCACTGCAAGTTCCTTAATATCTTCCGGTACAACATAATCTCTTCCCTTAACATAAGCGTAAGCTCTTGCAGCATTCACCATATTTATGGTTCCTCTTGGACTTACTCCGATGGAAACGCTGTCTATATTTCGTGTAGCATCAACAAGGTTCACTATATACTCCATTAATGAAGGATGTATATAAACCTTCTTAACTTCTCTTTTCATGGCAATAATGTCGTCTTTACTGCACACAGCCGAAATTTCTTCAATAGGATTATTCTCCAGAAATCTTGAAAGAATCTCTACCTCATCTTCCTTAGAAGGATATCCCATACTGATTTTCATAAGGAAACGGTCCAGCTGAGCCTCCGGAAGCTGATATGTGCCCGCTGTTTCAACCGGATTTTCTGTTGCTATAACTATAAATGGCTCTTCAAGATTAAAAGTTTCACCATCTACCGTAACCTGATGTTCCTCCATACACTCCAGCAATGCAGACTGGGTTCTTGGTGTAGCCCTGTTAATCTCATCTGCAAGAATAATATTAGCAAACACAGGTCCCTGTTTAAATATAAACTCCCCCTCTTTCTGATTAAACACATGTATTCCTGTAACATCAGAAGGAAGCAGATCCGGGGTAAATTGAATTCGTGAAAATGTACCACCTATACTTTTTGCCATAGATTTGGCCATCATTGTCTTTCCTGTACCGGGAACATCATCAAGAAGAACGTGCCCCCCTGCAAGAATTGATGTGAGAATCTTCACAGCAACATCTTCTTTACCAACAATTACCCTTGATACATTATCTAATATTTTATTGAACTCCATTATTAACCTCCACCCAATTAATACTACAATCATATTGCAATTAATGCTGCAATTGATTTCACAATTATATATAGGACAGTATAACAAAAGAGCCACTGCCCAATCAATACGGCAGTGGCTCTAAAAAATGAAAATTATATGAATTTTTAATATAGTTGTCAGAAGAATTTACAACATTACTCTTCTCCCGGCAGCTCCTGATTAACATCAATACCTCTCGGTGCCACAGGTGTTGAAAATACAATCTGGGTACTTGTTCTTCCAAATTTCTGTAATTGTCCGATAAATGTATCAAGTTCCATAGTACTTGGAAACACAACCTTAAGGAGCATAGAGTAATTACCCGTAACACAATTGCACTCCACTACGTTAGGACATGATTTGATAAAAGGATAAAACTCCGGTTTCTGTACAGGTGCCACCTCAAGATTGATAAATGCGGTAATATGATATCCCAGCTTTATCTGATTGATTTTCACCTCATATCCTTCAATAATGCCCTCTTTTTCCAATCTTTCTATTCTTGCCGAAACTGCAGGTGATGAAAGAAAAACATTTTCAGCCAATGTTTTAAGAGGCATTCTTGCATTACCCTGTAATAAAGTTATCAGTTTCTTATCAATTTTGTCCATAGTACTTCCTCCTATAAAAAAAGACAATTCCAGCCTTCAACCAGAATTGTCCCCTTTGACTTAAATTATTAACCTATTGGTACTATACACCAATTTTTGTAAATAAGCAACCTTTATTTTATGGAAGGATGGAGTAAATTTATTGTTAGTTGGGAGAAAAAAGAGAACCCTTATGAAGTGAG
>JAUNPK010000046.1 GCA_030536855.1 Eubacteriales bacterium | reverse complement strand
CTAAGTATTGTAATTAACAATACTTGGTGAGGCAGTTTTTTTGTCATTTATTGCAAGATTTTGTCATTTTATGCAACTCATATTGCTTAGGGAAATTTCAAATGATAAATTTGCCATAGGAGATGAGTATATGGGCGAAAAAATTGTATGCCATACCATTCGCACGGATATATGACCATTCGTGCTTGAAATGTCGGGAAAAGTTGGAGAGACATTGGATATTTTTTGCAGTATGTATATTAACAAATGAAATTATTGTATCATGATAATCTTGACTTGAAGGGTGTTTATTTATATTATTTTGAGTAATAAGTGATTTTGATATAACGGCGGAAGGGTTTTTGATGATTTATAGAATAGGAATATGTGATGATGAGAAATCTACTTGTTGTGAGTTAGAGGAGATTATTATAGAATATTTCAAGGCATATGATAATAATGTGGAAACCTTTGTATGGAATTCGGCAGAAGATTTTATGAATGATGTTCCGGCTAAGATGAGGGTAGATATCTTATTTTTGGATATAGAATTGCCGGGACGCAATGGAGTAGATGTAGGGAATTATATAAGAGGCGTATGTGGCGATGAGGGAATGCACATTATTTATATTTCCTCAAAGACCAGCTATGCTATGGATCTGTTCAAAGTACATCCGTATGATTTTTTGATTAAACCAATAGATAAAGAAAAAGTGTGTAGCGAGATAAAAATGTTATTCCGTTTGGATGATCAGGATAAAAGATTTTTTATATATGAATATAATAAAACTCAACATAAGGTTTTGATGGGGAATATCCTGTATTTTATGAGTGAAAGAAAGCACGTAAAAATTGTTTGTGTGGATGGGAATCAAGAATATGTTGGCAAATTAAAAGATGAAGTGAAAAAATTACCGGACAATTTTGCGATGATAGGCCAGTCATATATTGTTAATTTAAGACATATAAAAGAATGCCATGCGGAGTGTGTTATAATGGATAACGGGGAATGTTTAGGGATAAGCAGAAATTACAGAACATCTTTCAATTTAAAATTGATTGAATACAACAAATAAGAGGGGGATAATGGATTACATTGACTAATACGATACTTCTGATAATGATGGAGATAGCCAGAGTACTGGTTATAATTGCATACTTTCAAATTTTTTATGAAATAAGCTCCGAAATAAAACATTTTCTTACAGGCAGTCTATCTTTTTGTATAATGATGGGCTGCTATTTGGCGTTTAACAATAGTTATATATATTTAATTGCTACCATAGTTGGTATTATTATAATTTCTCTTGGATTTAAGGGAATGTTTAAGAGAAAGCTTCTTCTGAGCGTGATGTGTTTTGTTATAATGTTTGTAATTGATTTTACTACAAATTTCATTATTATAAATATCAACAGGAATATAAAAATTGGAGTCTATACTTCTTTTGTGTCTATTTTTCTGTTTTATATGGCAATTTTGATTATAAAGCTATTATTGAAAAATAAATTGAAGACTGGATTTTCCGAACAATGGTATATTTTGCTTGTGGTTTCTGTTATGAGTGCTTTTCTGCTATATATCATTTGCAGGGATATTAATATAGCTGAAGGTTCAATTGTTGCCGTAAGCTTCATTATTCTTATACTAAATTTTCTGTTATATATTTTTTATTTCTCAATGTTAGATAGATTTGAGTATGAACAGGAAAATAGAAATCTTAAGCAGCAGATGAATTTATATGAACAGCAAATCAGAAACAACGTAGAGAATGATACAGAAATCAAAGCAATCCGCCATGATATGAAGCATCATATAAGAGTAATAAAGGATCTTGCTGACATGGGAAATGTGGATGAAATAAAGGAATATGTTGAAGCGCTCGACGAAGATATTCAGAATATTGAGACATATTACAATACAGGAAATATTGCTGTAGATGGAATTTTAAATTATTATTCGGGATTATTTAAAGAAAAGGGAATATCTACCGACATCAATATTGCCATCCCTGAGAATATGGACGTTAATGCTTATGATTTAAATATTATTCTGGGTAATCTGATGGATAATTCATTGGAAAATGCAGTTAAAGCAGACAAGCCAAGTGTATCGGTGAGTGTAAAGTGTTCAGGTTGTGTATTACATATTGCTGTAACGAATACCTATGATGGAATGGTTGAAAAGAAGGGTGGAAGCTTATTAAGCAGAAAAAGTGGAAGTCACGGTTTTGGTGTTGATAATGTTAAGAAAATTGTCAAGAAATATGCCGGAGAGGTAAAGGTGGATTATGATAAAGAAACATTTAGTGTAAGAATTGTGATGTATATATAATTTACATAGGGGTTAGAGATTATTTTCAAAAAAGATATTTATAATACTGAAGGAAGGAGACAATATAATTACTAACCATGGGAGGATTAGTATGGAAATAGTAAAATTAACAAGAGAATATAAAGATGAAGTATTTAGTATGATGAGGGAATTCTATGATTCACCGGCTTTGATTCATAAGTCATCTGATGATGTGCTTAACAGGGACATAGAGGACTGTATTTCAGATAATCCTTTTATAGAAGGATATGTATTCCTTGATGATAGCGGAGTAGTGGGATATTCAATGGTAGCAAAAAGCTATACCACAGAATATGGAGGATTATGTATATGGGTAGAGGATATTTATTTTAAGAAAGCTGCCAGAGGTAAAGGTTACGGTACAAGTTATTTCAAATTCTTAGAAGAAGAATATCCTGACGCTGTAAGATTTAAGCTTGAAGTTGAAAGTGAAAATGAAGGGGCGATTGCAACCTATTATAAAAACGGATACGATATTTCCCAATATAGCCTTATGACCAAAGAAATCGATAAGGATGAGTAAATTTATTGTAAAATTATACCTGATTGACAAACTAATATTAAACAATTAATATGAAATTAATTATATTTGTAATGTAAGCGGATGGGAGGTATGATTTATGGGAAAATCAAAGAAGGATAATGAATTACCAAAGCCGGAATTAAAGGTGGATGTTAAGGAACTTATATTGCCTATGGCTGAGATAGCGAAGGAAGTTGCTATAGAAAAGGCAACACCTGTGGCAAAGAAGGCAAAGGAAAAAGCAGCACCTGTGGCAAAGAAGGCGAAGGAAAAGGCTAAGAAAGCTATAGCGGAAACTAAGAAGGTTGTAGAAGAGAAAGCTGAAATCAGGAATACGAATGTATATATTCAGTATAAGGGAATTGAAGTAAGTACAGACGATATTGTTGATAAAGTGAAAAAAGCCTATGTGGCTGACGGACACAGAAAGTCATCAATTAAGGATGTGAAAGTATATATTAAGCCGGAGGAAGGCTGCGTATATTATGTAATCAACGGAAAATCAGCAGGTAAGGTAAGCTTATAAATGATGTTTTATATTTTAATGGCCTTAATGGGATATATATCGGGAAGCATATTATATGCCAAGGTGTGGGGCCGTGTTTTCAAAAGAAAAGATGTTACAGTGGAGAGCAGGGATGGTAATCCGGGAACTGCCAATGCATTTATGTACGGAGGATTCCGGTGTGGCGTAATAACTCTTATATGTGAACTGTTAAAGGGGTTTATTCCTGTATTTATATGCATGCGTCTGGGGAAAAACGATATGATTGGATTGTCAATGGTTATAGCGTCTCCCGTGATAGGACATGCATTTCCTGTCTTTTTCGGGTTTAAAGGTGGAAAGGGCATTGCGGTTACATTTGGCTCATTACTTGGTATGGCTCCCCATATACAGCCGGCTCTTATTATGGCGGTGTTTTTTATAATGTTTTCTTTAATCATAAGAATTACACCACATTTTTGGAGAACTGTGTGGACATATATATGCTCATTTATTATCATTTTGATTTCAAGGGAGATTATTGCTGTGAAAATTGGATATTGTATGATTACAGCAGTTGTGGGATACAAAATGTTTAATAGCAATGAAGAGAGAGACAGAATGAAGGTAGGGGTGTTATGGATGCGTTGATATTGTCATGTTCTACAGGAGGAGGACATAATGCTTGTGGAAAGGCTGTAAAGGAAGAACTTGAGCTGCGGGGGCATAATGTTGTCATGATGGATCCTTATGACCTGGTAAGCAGCACATTATCTGCACTTATTGGAAATGTCTATATAAAAATGGTACAGCACAGTACAGGACTATTTGGCTTTATATATAAACTGGGAAGTCTCTATAGAAAGCTGCCGTTTAAGTCACCGGTCTATTATGTTAATAAGAAACCGGCACAAAGATTGGGAGAATATATTGATAAGCATAATTTTGATGCTGTAATAATGCCCCATCTGTTTCCTGCCGAACTTATTACATATCTTAAGAAAGAAGGGCATAAGCTTCCGGCTACATATTTTATAGCCACCGATTACGTATGTATTCCATTTACAGAAGAGACCAATTGTGATTATTATATTATTCCTCATAAAAATCTTTCTCTTGATTTTATAAAGCGGGGAATTAGTGAAGATAAACTGGTACCTCTGGGGATACCTGTATCTTCATGTTTTGACGTACCTATTGATAAACTTAAAGCTAAGAAAAGACTTAAATTGAATACGGATATAAGGTATCACCTTTTTGCCAGTGGAAGTATGGGAGCCGGAAATATGGTGAATACTTTCAAATCATTAAGCAGTTACGTTGAAAGTACTGACGATGAAGGACTTATTGTAATATGCGGTAATAACACAAAACTTTATAAGAAACTCAAAAATTTATCAGGGTCAGACAGAGTGAGAATTATTACCACCACCAACCATATGGCGGAATATATCAGTGCCTGTGAAAGCTTTATAACCAAGCCCGGTGGATTGTCCTCCACGGAAGGAGCAGTTATAGGGACTAAGATGCTTCATTACCGACCTATTCCGGGATGCGAAGAGTACAACATGCATTTTTTTGCAGATAAAGGATTAAGCGTTGCTATCAATAATGACAGTCAGCTTATAAGTGTTCTTAAAACAATAAATCAGGATAAAAATACTGAGACCATCAAAGATAAAGAATCTCCTGATACAGGAGTTATTAACAGAAATGCGCGGGTTGATGTGTGTGATTTTATAGAAAACAATATGACAGAGCAGGTAAATAAGCATTAATATTATAAACAATAACATATTGAAGGACCAGATATTATGAATAACGAATTAACACCAAGTGATATTAAGAAAATGGAAGAGGAAATTGAATACAGAGTTCATGAAGTCAGGAAAAAAGCACTGGAGGATGTTAAAGAAGCCCGTGCTCAGGGAGACTTAAGTGAGAACTTTGAGTATTACGCCGCCAAGAAGTTTAAGAATCAGAATGAAAGCAGAATAAGATATCTTCAGAGAATGATAAAGACTGCAACGGTTATTTCAGAGGATTCGGCAGAAGATGAAGCGGGCGTTAACAATACTGTGGAAATCTTCTATGAAGATGATGAGTCAACAGAGGAAATTAAGCTTGTTACAACTGTGAGAGGAGATTCTCTGGAGGGACTTATCAGTATAGAGTCGCCATTGGGTAAAGCTATTCTTGGACATAAGGTGGGAGACAGGGTTCAGGTTGTTGTTAATCCCCAAGTGGAATATTGGATTGTCATCAAGTCCATTAAAAATACAGATGCGGGAGACGATGCGATTAACAGTTTTTAAAGCGTAATAATTAGAAGTTTGTGTGAACACCGGAGATTATGGTCATTTGCACAACTTACCATAAATCTCCGGTGTTCAGACAAACTGTAATTATAAAAGGAGTGTGATGTCTTTGGGATTTAATGAATCTCAGCTTGAAGCGATTAATCACAAGGATGGTCCGGCGTTAGTGCTGGCAGGTCCGGGCTCGGGAAAAACCACGGTGATATGTCAACGAATTAAACAGTTGATTACCGGATACGGGGTTCCACCTTCGGAAATACTTGTGATTACATTTACGAAAGCTGCTGCCTGGGAGATGAAGCAGCGGTTTCTGTCCCTTACAGGGAATCTTTATGTATCGGTTACTTTCGGTACATTTCATGCAGTATTCTTTTCAATACTGTGTCATGCATACCATTATTCGGTAAATTCCATAATTACCACAGAAGCTCAATTTGATTTTATCAGGAATGAAGTCAGTAAACTTGAATTGGAATTTGAGGATGAAAATGAAGGTATATCATTAATTTTGTCGGAAATCAGCAGAGTAAAATGTGACAGACTACCCATAAATTCTTATGAAGCATACAGTTGCCCTCCTGAGAGTTTTAAACGCATTTTTAAGGAGTACAATAATATGCTGGCAAATAAAAGACACATTGATTTTGATGACATGGTAATCATGTGTTATGACCTTCTGAGAAAAAATTCTGATTATCTTATGGCCTGGCAGAAAAAATACAGATATATTCTTATTGATGAGTTTCAGGATATTAATAGTGCCCAGTTTGAAACCATAAAGCTTATATCCGACAGATTTAAGAATATATTTGTTGTGGGGGATGATGATCAGAGTATATATGGATTCAGAGGTTCAAAACCGGAGATAATGCTTAATTTTGAAAAAATATATCCGGATGCAAAACATATAGAACTGAATGTTAATTACCGCTCAAAGAAGGATATTATATATGCAGCCAAGTCAGTAATTGATTGCAATAAAGTGAGATTTTACAAGGATTTCAAGGTGGAGCAGGGTGAGGGAGAAAAGGTACATATATGTGAATTTGATAATCTTGAGGAAGAAAAGAATTTTCTTGTATCCCAGATAAAGAAACTGCATGCCAGTGGATTGAATTATTCGGACATAGGGATACTGTCGAGAACCAATGTAATAAACAGTATCTATGGAACAGTATTAACCAATGAGGGTATACCCTGTAGCTATGTAGCAAAGGAAATCAGTATATATGATTACTGGATTGGAAAGGATATTACTGCTTATCTCAGGATTGCAAAAGGCTCAAGAAAGCGTACGGATTTTTTGCAAATAGTTAATAAACCCATGAGGTATATAACAAGGTCTTTTCTTACGGAACCTGTCAGCTTTGAAAAATTGATGGATGTGTATCCTAATGATACTGAAATGACGGAAAGAATCAGTGATTTTCGGTTTGATATTAATATGATAAGGAAAATGACACCATTTGCTGCATTAAACTATATAAGAAAAGCGGTGGGATATGACGATTATATCAGGGATTATGCAAGTAAACACCACATCAGTAAAGAGGAATCGGGTGGAGTGTTGGAAGAGCTTACAAGACAGGCAAAAAAATTTAATACATTGGGACAATGGCTTGATTATATGGATGAGTACAAGAAAGCTTCAAAGGACAGTAAAATGCAGCAAGACAGGAATAATAGGAGTTTAAACAGACGAGACCGGGATGGGGTTAACTTCTATACATTTCATGGTGCCAAAGGATTGGAATTTAGGGCAGTATTTATCACGGATGTGTGTGAGGGAATAGTTCCGTATCACAAGGCTGTTCTTGATAGTGAAATAGAGGAGGAACGAAGAATGTTTTACGTTGCCATGACAAGGGCAAAAGAAAAGTTGTACCTTTGCTATCCCAAAGAAAGATATAACAAAAGCACAACTAAATCACGTTTTATAAGGGAGATTGACGAAAGCAGAACAGATGATTATTCCTGATTATCTTCCTCTTCGTAAAGTTCCTCATATTCCATTGCATCCAGTTCCTCATCAAAGGCATCTGCTACAAGCTCGTATTCTTCGTCTGTTTCAATATTTTCCAGAACAGGTTCTTCACCATCTTTTACTGAGTATCTGTAAAGGTATACCTCATCATTCTCGGCATCCTCGCCGCTTAAAGGAAGAAGTGCGATATAGTCATTGTTACCGGCGGGAAATATTCTGATAACAGCACATTCAACTTCGCTTCCATCATCCAGGGATAATGTTACTGTTGAATACTCAGAATTATTATTAAAATCTGCATTATCATTACTCATTATGCTAAACCTCCATAGGAACATTATTTTTTTAATTTATCCTGCTATGAAAATGTAACATTTATAGGGGGAAATGTAAATAGATGGAATAATAATTGCAAGGATGGTGGTGACTCGGGTACGAATCTGAATTATAAACTTCCATAAAATAGAGTAAAGATTTTGTTAGTTGAATAAGAAAAAATAAAAAATGAGAGTGA
>JAUNPK010000023.1 GCA_030536855.1 Eubacteriales bacterium | reverse complement strand
TCTATTGTAGATTTCACGGATTCAGAATAGTTGTCCTGGACACCCAATGCCTGGATCAGGACTGCTTTACCAATGTTAGTAAAATTATCCAACTTTTTCACCCCCTTTATCCGATAATTTATCAATATTGTTGGTGAAAATCAAATCAGGGAATTTACTCAAAAAATGTCCACAAATTCAGTACTTTTGTATTTTTTTACTCTAAAATTACCCTCATTTTGATTTTTATGAGCTGATTTACTCCAAATTTATCTACACAATTTCTTGAATTTTTTTTTGTAGACGGTAAAAAACACATTTTGTATTTTTTACTACTCAAATATCTACATCTTGTTGTTATATATTCCGGATAAGAATATATAATCCCTAAAAAAGTCAGTATTTAAGCCAAAAATGTAGACATCACAGCCAATTTTTTGAAAAAAAAATGTAGAGAAAGTATATTAAATATATAATAAGTGGCACATAAAGAATAAAAAAACCAGGATAATTTTGAAAAAATCATATTTTTTACTCTAAAATTGTCTACATTGTGTAATTTTACTCCAAATTTATCTACAATCAGATAGCATTTTATTATAAATTTACTCTAATATTGTCTACATTTTTCTTTACCAAATAAGAAAAATAAATTATATTTTAAAATAACATCATAATCAAAATTATAAATCCAGTAATTAAGCGGAATTTTCAATTTTTAATGTGTAATATCTAAATAAAGTCGACAAAGTAAACAAAAAAACAGAAATTAAGCCAAAATAAAAATGGATAATTAAGAAATACTTAATTATCCATTAAAATTCGACATTTTAAAAAGTTAAAAAAAATGTAGACATATTTACTTTAAAAATATACTAGTGTGATTCAATAAATTTTGTATTATCTGAATTAAGATCCTGTATCTCAGCAGGAGAGAGCGGCAGGAATTTGATAATAAAGACACCGTTCTTTAATTCAAATTTATCAATAACAATATTATTATCTACAAATTCCTGAAGACTTTCCTGAATAAGCTGCAGATTTTTCTTTTTGTTTTTTAATTTAAATCTCACAATCTTTTGGAAGTATGTATAACTATACTCGTTTACCAGTGTTTCCTGATTAGCAATCTGTTCTCGCTTCATTGCATAGCAGATGATTCTTGAGAGATTGTTATCCAGTACATCGTAGGATGCAGATGTAATTGATATTAATTTCTTTTTAATTATTGCATTGCTCAGAATTTCACCGAACTGAGCAATTGCATACGGACGTTCCGCATCCTCTTTAATGACGATATTATCAAAAAGGTTGAAATAAATCTTGCTTCCTTCTTCCTCGTAAGAGAAGTTGTATTCTACCAGTTTTCTGCATGAGTTAGATATTTTCTTAAGTACATTTTTTCCTACATGGTAGTCAACCACACCTTTACCCAGTGTATTTAAATCCACAACAACAGACTTTTCTTTTGAAAATTCCTGCATATTAATGTTGGATATAAATGCATTTACCAGTTTAAGATCATCTGAATCCATAGCTTTTGGAGGAGTCAGCTTACCACTGTCAACTGTAACTTCCAATAATTCTTTTCCTTCTTCATCTGTTACGATTTCCTTTAATAAATTATTGGATGCAGTTTCCATCATCAAAGTAAAAGATGATGGACTGAATAGAGGTTTATCCACCAGATCTACAGGAAACATACGAAGGTATGAATCAATGTTGCCGGCAAGCTCAGTTTCAATATATTTCCAGGCGCTGATTATAAGATCATTTTTAAGCGAGTTGTATATTGAGTTATTTGTAAATGAGGATATACCTGGGAAATCAATTAACAGGCTGTTGGAATTATTTTTCCAGTCAGTAGCAGCCTTCTTTCGGTCATCAATAATTTCCTGTAAGTCCTTATCGCCAAACATCTTTGTATACTCATCAACAGGAAGTGTCTTTGCCATAACAACAATATTAGCTAAAGGATGTTTAGAATCTTCAATGCTGATTGTATCAATATCATTAATGTAGGCTTTGTACCATCTTGACCGTTTCTGCAATCTTGATTTTTTGACTTTATTTATAATCGGTAATAAATCTTCACGACTTGTCTTTCCATCAAGGTATTCCATCAGGGTTTCGTCAATAAGTTCTGCCACATTTTCAGCTTCAAAATTCAGTAAATTTCTTTTCTTATTGAAGTAATCAATAATTACCGGATCTATATGTTTAGCCAATTCCTCTACAAATCGGCGTGAATATTGTTCCATATTAATTCTCCCTCTGTTATTATATGTTTATAGACTAATGAATATTATAAAAAAATTTGTAATCATTTGCAAACAGGTATTTGAAAATGTGAACTCAGTTCATAATATGTCAATTTATGATTATGGAAACTTATGGACACTGATTATGTACATAAAAAACAGAGTTGATAATTGAAATTGTAATTGATTACATAAATGAAGGATGTATGAGACTATGAGACAGAATGTAAAAATGACTGATAATAAAATACGTGTAGGATATGCGCAGTTATGTTGTGACGGTGACAGAAACCATATGCTGCTAAAGGCTGAAAAAATGATTCAACAATTATTTAAAGAAAAATCAGAAATGGATATTCTTGTTTTTCCGGAACAGTTTTATCAGGTGGATTGTTGCAGGTTTTCCGATGAACCATTTGGTGAAAAAGAATATGGTAATTATTACAAGTTCATGTCGCAGATAGCAGCTTCTTATAATGTAAATGTTGTTGCCGGTTCCTATGGTGTAATAGTGGGAGAGGGTGACAATTGTGAAATAAGAAACCGAAGTATTGCTTTTGACCGTCACGGGAATGAGATTGGATACTATGATAAGATACATTTATTCGATGCATTTGGATGTAGGGAATCAGACACATTCTCTCCCGGTTCTGCTCTGGGTATTTTTAAACTGGACTGTGGATGTATCGGAGTTATGATTTGTTATGATCTTCGTTTTCCAGAGGAATCAAGAGCTATAAGATTAAAAGCTGACATGGATTTGCTATGTGTTCCCGCAGCATTTTATAAACCAAATTCTTATCACTGGGATATTCTTACAAAGGCTGCAGCAATTTACAATGTAACTCCTTTAGTTGCAGTAAATCAATGTGGAGATTTACCTAACAACAAGGGCTTTGTAGGAAACAGCAGGGTACTGGATGCTAAAGGAAATGTTTTGTCTACCCTTATGGAGGATGAGGGAACAGGTTATTCTGAAATTGACATGAATCACACTAGGTCTGCCCGTTCTGAAAACCCTGAAATCAATAACAGAAGAGTGGACCTTTATTCTCACTGGATGAAATAACGGATTTTAAATAAAAAATGGTGTCATCCCGGAAGCCTTTCTTAATTATTAATTTGGTTTTTGTTAAAGTTTATTTTTGAGAGGAGTGGAGGGATGATGTTTTTTGTGTTATATTAGACATATCCCGTCATAAAATATAAAAATAAAGGAAAAATACTATGATTTCAGCAGAATTTGAAGAAAAAATATGGGTGTATTACGAGACTAATCTTCTCCCCGCCACAAGAAAAAAATACTGGAATATAATAAGAAATTTTGACAAGGTCATTGGGCATGATCCTCTGAGACTGACTTTAGACGAGAGCAAGGAATACTATAATTACCTGATAAACAGAATTAATAATAATAATTTGTCCTACTCCACTGCAGTCACAAGATTATCTACCATCAGATCAATATGTGATTTCATTGAGAACTACAGTAATGCTCATGGATTAAAATATACTAACTTCTTTAAAGAAATTTCTCTTCCGGAAGAAGATAAAACTATAGAAGAAGAGGATATTCCAACTATCAAAGAAATTGATTCAATACTGAAGGTGATTAAGAAGAATAAAGATGATAAAGCATTTTTAATTATTTCCCTGGTTGTAAAATGCGCGTTAACTAACAACGAAATCTCCGGACTTAATTATGAAAATATTGTGATGGATACTCTTGGAAATCTCTGTATAAATATTCCACCAAAAGGACGTGGAAGGGTTTCAAGATTTATTAAACTGTCTGATGATGTGGCAAGATTATTGGATAAATATATTAATGAAAATTCAATTAACACAGGTCCTATATTTATTAATAAAAGAAAATCAAGAATAAAGCCCAGAGATACCCAACGAATGATGGAAAAATATTGTGATATTTGTATCAAAGAAAAAAAGATTAAAAGAAGATATACTATGCAGTCTTTAAGACACGCTGCTTTTACATATATGTTAAAAGGAGGAGCCACAAAGGAACAACTTGCAGACTATGCCGGAATCACCACCAAGTGGATGACACGATACGAAAAAATTCTCACCTCCGGCACAGTAGAACAGGCAATTGATTACAGTATTATAACGATAAAGAGCATATAAAACTTTTACGAGTATTAAAGTACCACTGCAAAAATAGTACTTTTCAAGTTAATATTCAATGATATAATGAGGACATAAGAAGCTTAAAAACCATTTAAGCTTGATACAATTCCCCCAAACCCCTTTGGAAGAAAAATCTTTCAAAGGGGAATTTTGTAATCATTTTTGTATTATCATTTTTTATCAGTAAAGTGTTTTATTTTAGAAGCAGTTCCATCATTTCATTACAATCAGAAACCATATTTATTGCTCCAGCATTACGTAAAATCTCTATACTTCTAAATCCCCATGTAACGAAAATTCCGTCAATTCCTGCATTTTTACAGGTTTCCACGTCAACTTCCGAATCGCCTACATATACCACATCACATTTTTCCAATCCAAAATGACTAATACAATCATACACTGCGTCCGGAGAAGGTTTCTTATTAATTCCTTCTCTGGCTCCTGCAACGTAATCAAGATTTTCTCCAAAAAAATGATTACATAGATTCTGCACGGCAAAATCCGCTTTATTTGAAATAACTGCAGTAAAGCAGCTATTATTATGCAATTTTTTTAAAGAATCAATAATACCCGGATAAGGTATGGTTTTATCCATGGAATGTTCCTTGTAATACCTACAGAAATCATCAAATGTCTTATCAGTCAATTCAGTTCCGGTATTTTCCGGAACACATCTCTCAATAAGCTTCCTGATTCCATTTCCCACAAATTCTCTTACTTCATCAAGACTGCGGGTATCCATGTCATTATTTTTCAAAGCATAGTTTACGCTGTCTTTTAAATCTTCCAAAGTGTTCAATAAAGTACCATCAAGGTCAAAAATAACAAGTTTATATTTCATACTTAGATCCTCATTTCGAAGCAAAAAATTAACACTATTCTCCGAAATTATTTTTAACAAAATATAAAAAGAAAATCAACATTTTGATAAAATATGATATAATTCCATATATTGATTATTTTTATAAAATACAATTACAAAAAAACGTTAGTACACAACTAAACGCTTTGAAATGGAGGATTACAATGAAAGTATTAATGTTAAATGGAAGTCCACATACACACGGAACTACATACACTTCACTTGAACAGATTGGCAAAACGTTAAAGGATGAGGGTATTGATTACGAAATTTTTCAAATTGGCACCAATCCAATAAGAGACTGCCTGGGATGCGGACAATGTAATGAGAATGGTTGTACATTTTCTGACGATACAGTAAACGCATTTATACATAAGGCAAAGGAAGCTGACGGATTTGTATTCGGAACACCTGTATATTATGCACATCCAAGCGGAAGAATTCTTTCATTTCTTGACAGGGTGTTCTATTCAAGCTCATCATATTTCAGTTTCAAGCCGGGTGCATCCATTGCAGTGGCAAGACGTGGAGGAACTACAGCATCTTTCGATGTATTAAACAAATATTTTGGAATTTCCCAGATGCCTGTTGTTGGTTCTACTTATTGGAATAATGCCCATGGAACCAACGGAGAAGAAGTCCTCAAAGATGAAGAAGGTATGCAGATTATGCGAAATATCGGCCATAATATGGCATGGATGCTAAAATGCATTGAAGCCGGAAAGAATGCCGGAGTAAAACTACCTGCAACAGAAAGAGGAGCAAGAACAAGCTTTATAAGATAATATATGGTATTACCCCGTCTGCTGTGCTATAATCAGGTACAGATAAACAGATCGGGGTAATTTTATATGAAAACAATATTTACGATTTTTCTCAATGATATTAAAGGAATTTGTAAAAATATCTTTGCACTTATTATTGCGGGTGGTTTGTGTATAATACCATCGTTATATGCATGGTTTAATATATATTCCAACTGGGATCCTTATGCCAATACCGGTTCAGTTAAAATAGCCGTATACTCATCTGATGAAGGATACATTGATTCTGAAGGCATAAATAACAATATGGGAGCCACTATAACGGATAATCTCAGGGATAATGATAAACTTGGATGGACGTTTACTCACAGTGAAGATGAAGCCATTGATGGCGTAAAAAAAGGGGATTATTATGCTGCAATCATAATCGGAAACAACTTCAGCCGGTCAATGATTGATTTTATTGAGAACGGAATGGAAGCCCCTTCTGTAATTTACTATGAAAATGCCAAAAAAAATGCAATAGCAAGCAAGATTACCCAATCCGGTATGTCTTCCCTTCAGGAGACAATCAATGAGACCTTTGTAGACACTGTTGTAACAACAATTCTTCAAAACACCCGCTTGGATGAATTATCCGGAAATAATATTTTAGCAGATATATCCCTTAAACTTAACCGTCTTAATAACAATCTTAACGGATATGATGATACCATTGCAAAATTTTCATTATCAAACGAAAATCTCTCTAAAACATTAAAAGAAACTGATACTTTAGTTAACCAGGTACAAAACGATTTTTCAAAAGAAAAACTGGAAGCTGGAAAATCTGCAGCAAATGCAGCTATCCAGCAATATGTTGACAACATTTTTGCAGCAGTTAATAAACTGGTATCAATTAATTCTAATCTTAATACATCGATAGGTATATTGAGGGAAGAAATTCAACTGTTCAAAAATGGTGATAACTCTGCCAGTAAAGAGGATATATTAAATTCATTAAATGAATTAAACACCCAGATGTCTTCAGCAGTAGATGAGAGTAATAAGCTTGTTGATTCTTTGAAACCTATACTTGAGGAATATAAACAGGAAGACATTAAGAATAATAACGGCAAGAATCAGACACTTTATGATAATCTGATACAATCACTGACTTTAATGCCAACATTAATTTCCACTTCCCAGCAGGGAATAAAGACATTTACTGAAATATATGCTTCATCCGAGGCTGACCCGTTAAAACTTTTGGATGCCATCGACAACTCACTGGCTCAGGGACAAACTGCATTAACAGGTCTTAACAATATTCTTTCCACAAGTGTCACCAATTCAATATCCGGCGCTGGAACTATATTCAAGGCTTCGGTATCCTCAATATATAATTCACTGATTGACGCTTCAGATAATCTGACTAACGTTAGTATGATAATAAATGGTGTTGACAACACACTGGACAATGTCAATATTACTTTAAATACCTTGGACTCTCTGCTTGACAATGTAATTTTAAAGTTAAAGGAAATCACTGAAGAGATTAATGAGATAGCAGAAAGTGACAATTATGAACTACTTGAAAAATTACTTGATAGGGATGCCTCCCTATACGGAGAGTTTTTCGCATCCCCTGTGCAGGTAACTACAGAAAATATTTATGATGCAATTAACTATGGTTCGGCGGTTTCGCCTTTCTATACAACTTTAGCATTATGGGTAGGCGGACTGTTACTCACTGCCCTCATAAAAACTTCTCCGGAAGGAAGAAAAGATGCAAAAAATGCTTCTCTGCATGAAATGTACTTCGGAAGATATCTCATATTCTGGCTCTGTGGACAGATACAGGCGGTTATAACAGTATTGGGCGACTTATTTATATTAAAAATCTCCTGTGCCCACCCTATTCTGTTTATGTTTACAGCTTCCATTGTAAGTTTTACATTTACTCTCCTTATATATACACTTACTCTTTCCTTCGGGGATGTGGGCAAAGCATTGGCAGTTGTGCTTGTTGTACTTCAGATTGCAGGTTCCAGCGGAACATTTCCTATTGAGTTACTGCCTTCCTTCTTCAGAAATGTGTACATATATTTTCCATTCCCTTATGGTATCAATGCTATGAGAGAATGTATAAGCGGATTCTATAAATATGATTATTTCATACTTATGTCACAATTGATGTTATTTGTAGCCGGCTCGTTGTTAATTGGTCTTGCTGTGAGAAAACCGTTTATGAAACTGAATCATTATATGCACCACCGCATGCATGATACAGGTATGATGTAAGGAGGAATTGCTGTTATGTCAAAAGAAAAAGAAGCTCCCGATAAAATAGTACAAGAATTTTACAATAAAGAGCATAAAAGAAACAAAGACCGTATTCGCTACGGCATCGCTGCCATAATTATTGTTCCGGTAATATTTCTCATTTTACTCTTTACCATGAACAGTTCCAAAATAATATACCTTGTACTGTGGATTGCATCACTGTTTTTAATAAGCGGATATCTGATAGCCATTGAATACAAGGATTACAACATGACAGAACAGTTGAAATCTTTACTTGATAACGGGGAAAATGATTCGTTAATTGATACATCTCAGATTTTAATTAAGACAAAAGAAACATATGATAATATGCAGAACGAAAGGAAGAAATAATGAAAAATATTTTTAGGATTTTCCGGCGTGACTGCAGGAATATAGGTAAAAATGTAGTAGCATTAGTAGTTGTAATGGGACTTGGCATCCTGCCTTCTCTCTATGCATGGTTTAATATTTTGTCAAACTGGGATCCCTATGGACCATCTGCTACAAGTAATATTAAAGTAGCTGTTTCCTATGATGATACAGGAATCGATATAGCAGGGGTTAACATTAATATAAGTGCCAATATAGTAGAAGCATTAAAGACCAACGATTCCATCGGATGGGTATTTACAGACAGCTCCAATGATGCAATTGAAGGTGTCAGGTCAGGAGATTATTATGCAGCACTTATAATGCCTGCCGATTTTTCCAAAGATATGGTAAGCTTTATGAGTGACAGTATGACTCATCCTGAAATAATATACTACACCAATCAGAAAAAGAATGCTATAGCACCCAAAATTACAGATAAGGCAAAAACCTCAGTTAAACAGCAGGTTAATGCCACATTTATAAGTACACTAACCAATTCTCTTGTTAAATCCATAGGTATAGTCAATGCACCGGGACATACTGATACAACAGAAGTTTCCCGGGAAGATGAAAATATTTCAGGTAATACCCTGATTGATCTTATTATTGCAAAATTAAAAGTAGCTGATGTGCAGATTAATTCCTTTGACACTATGCTCACAGCTCTCTCTAATATTGTCGGCACCGCTGATTCAACCGCAGAAACAGCAGGTGCTATGAATCCCAATGTCTCAGATCATTTAACAACTCAGCAGACATTATTAACAGATTTGCAAAACACAATAGGAAAGAGCAGTCTTATGGATTCTGATATATTTGGTGTGATGTCAACAGATATAAATACCATACAGAATTACATGAACTCAATATCCAATATCTATGACGAATTATGTGTCAGCATAGATGATTACAGCAAGGCAGTGGAAAATATAGAAAGTACAATAAATGACAGTCTGGCTATAGTACATGACCTTGAAAGTCAGCTTCAAGAGTCCATTGACAATCTTATCAATTTCAAGGAGAGTGGTACCTACAGCCTTCTTCAAACCGCCGTTTCACTGGATTCAGAGGAATTATCCAACTTTGTTTCCTCACCGGTGGCTATTGATTCTGTTGATTTGTATCCTATTGAAAATTATGGTTCTGCCATGTCTCCATTTTACTCAGTACTGGCCATATGGGTAGGTGCATTAATATTAGTTGCCATTATTCATGTAAAGGTGAAAGATTTTGATGAAGATACGAAAATAAATTCTGTTCAAACCTTCTTTGGAAGATATATGATATTTTTCCTAATCGGACAAGCCCAGGCCTTATTAATATGTCTTGGAGACCTTCTATACATAAAGATACAATGTAATCATCCGATTAAATTCTGGTTTGCCTGTGCTTTTACATCCTTTGTATTTACCATGATTACATACTCTCTTACCGTTGCATTTGAAAATATCGGTGAGGCTGTTGCTGTAGTTATAATGGTTATCCAGGTTGCGGGAGCCGGAGGAACATTCCCAATACAATGTCTTCCTGCCATATATCAGGCTATATATAAATATTTACCATTTACCTATGCAATGGATGCTTTACGTGAATGCGTCGGTGGTACCTACGGAGGTTATTATTGGAAATGTATATTATGTCTTGGAATTTATGTAATAATTTCACTTCTTATAGGTATAGTTATTGCAATTCCTTGCAAAAAGCTAAATACAATAATTAATGCAAGTAAGGAAAAATCGGGGTTAATGATTTAACCTATCAGATAATTTTATTTAAAATCCAAGGAAAACTTTAAAAAAATATTTTTCTAATGTTTATATTTTTATTAAAAAATGCTATAATTTCTATTAAAATTTTATTAAATATGGGAAGGAGATTATAGAGTGTTATCTATTTTTCTTATATGTTATCCATTACTTGTTGCACTGCTGATGATCACTGTTCCTAATCACAAGTTCAGGAACTTTTTGGCATATTCAAGTGCTGTGTTTATTATAGCTGCCGTTGGAATTTTTACGACCCAGTGGATTATGGGAGGCTGCCACGTAATAGAATTATTTTACGATACTGAAATCGTAAATATGATAATTATAGGCTTTGAATTGGTTTTAATGGTGATTGTGACATACCTTTGTTTCAAATACAAAAGATATATCATAAGTCTGCTTACCATAATTCCTACACTTTTAATTGTATATGTTGAGCTTTTCGGACCTGAAAGAGAAGCAATAGCACATATCCGTATTGATTATCTTTCTGTTCTTATGTGCATAATAATCGGACTTGTTGGGAGTCTGATTATTGTTTATGCAGTGGGATATATGCATAATTATCACCACCATCACCATACTGAGGTTAAGGACAGAAGAGGCTATTTCTTTATGCTTCTGTTTATATTTATGGGAGCCATGTTTGGTTTTGTTCTATCCCAGAGTTTATTATGGGTGGATGTTTTCTGGGAAACCACCAGCGTATGTTCATTTATGCTAATTGGATACACCAGAACAGATGAAGCTGTCACCAACTCATTCAGGGCTTTATGGATGAATCTGCTTGGTGGTACCGCACTGGCACTAGGAATTACATATCAGATATATGCCTATGGAAACGATTCATTAACAATGTTAATTAACAGCGGTATTGCAAAGGATTCCTTTGCAGTTATACCGGTTACTCTTATAGCCTTTGCTGCTCTTACAAAAGCTGCACAGATGCCATTTTCCAAGTGGCTTATGGGTGCCATGGTTGCACCGACACCATCTTCTGCCCTTTTGCACAGTGCAACAATGGTTAAGGCTGGTATATACATATTATTCCGTCTGGCACCTGCCATGCGGGATACATTGACAGGAAATATGGTGAGCTACATAGGCGGATTTACATTTTTTGTTGCTTCCCTTATGGCAATTGCCCAGAGTGACGGTAAAAAGGTTCTTGCATTTTCCACAATATCCAACCTTGGACTTATGGTTGCCTGCTCAGGTATCGGACGTGCTGAAACATTATGGGCAGGTATATTTTTGATGATATTCCATGCAGTATCCAAATCTTTACTTTTCCAGGATATTGGTGCGGTTGAAAATTCAACCCACTCAAGAGATGTTGAAGATATGCATGGTCTTGTTTATAGAATACCAAGTCTGGGTTCATTTATGTTCATAGGTATTGCCGGTATGTTTCTGGCACCTTTCGGAATGCTTATATCTAAATGGTCTGCACTTAAAGCATGTGTAGATGCCAATAATATTATACTGGTTCTTCTTATCTGCTATGGTTCAGCAACAACTATGCTTTACTGGACAAAATGGATGAGTAAAATTATAAGCTATACCAATGAGCCTAAGATTAAAGTAATAACAAAGAGGGATGAAATGATTTCTCTTTCTATTCATGCAGTTTTGATGATAGCTCTCTGTATTATGTTCCCTTTACTTTCAAGAACATATGTAGAGCCTCTTCTTTTGGAAATGTACGGCTCTTCATGTACCGTACTTTCAATGAAAATTCTCTACACTCTTGTTATCATTATCTGCTTTATATTTGCGGTTCCTATAATTACATTTACACATACCAAGAAGGAACAGATTAATAAAAAACCTGCTTATATGAATGGTATTAATGAAGGAGATGACGTCCATTTTACGGATTCTTTTGGAGATTCCAAGAAACTTGTTATGTCAAACTGGTATTTTAAGGATTTCATAGGACAACGGAAGATTATGGTACCTTGTGAAATTATATCCTCATCTATTCTTATCGTTATGCTTACAATAATTATGGGAGGTGCATTGTTATGACAGCATTATTAAGCTTTGTTATTTATCTTATACTTGCACCCTTTATTGGAGGATTATTAGACGGACTGGACAGAAAAATCTCTGCAAGAATGCAGGGAAGAATCGGACCTCCGCTGTTACAGCCTTTTTATGATGTTGCAAAGCTTATGCATAAACAAAATATTGCAGTTAACAGATCCCAGGAATTTCTCGTTGCATCATTTTGTATGACACAGATTCTTGCAGGATGTATGTTCTTTGCAGGAAGTGATATTTTATTCTGCTTCTTCATAATTTCAACCGGTTCAACATTTCTTGTGTTTGCGGGAGCTATTACAAATTCTCCTTACAGTTCTCTCGGTTCATCAAGAGAACTTATCCAGATGATGGCCTATGAACCGGCGGTGTTACTTGCCTGTGTCGGATTATATCTGGCATCAGGAAGCTTCAACGTAAGAGATATAGTTATGCAAGATACCAGTGCAATTCTCTTCCTTCCGGGATTTTTCTTATCATACATATTTATTCTTACAATTAAAATGCGTAAGTCACCTTTTGATTTGAGTACTTCACACCATCCTCATCAGGAGCTGGTAAAAGGTCTTACAACAGAGATGGGTGGACGAAATCTGGCTTATTACACAATAACTGAATGGTATGAAAATGTTTTCCTTCTGGGAGTTGTAGCATTGTTTATTATTAATAAAAATCCTTCAAGTTATATTGCTGCAATTATTGTTGTACTTGCAGTATGTTTTGTGGAGACTCTTATTGATAATGTTTCTGCCCGGGTAAAATGGAACTTTATGTTAAAGTCAACATGGATATCTACTCTGTTGTTAGCAGGTGTTAATCTGTTGATTTTAATGCTGGTTTAGGAGGTGCGTTATGGCAAAAGTAAAAAGATCCCCATGGCTGCTCCATTATGATGGTTCCAGTTGCAATGGTTGTGATATTGAAGTATTAGCCTGTCTTACACCTGTTTACGATGTTGAACGATTTGGCGTTGTTAATACAGGCGATCCAATGCAGGCAGATATCCTGTTAATAACAGGAGGTATTAATACTCAAAATCAAGAGGTTGTAAGACAGTTGTATAATCAGATGCCAAGACCTAAGGTAGTTGTTGCCGTAGGTGTGTGTGCATGTACCGGGGGAGTATTTAAGGAATGCTATAATATTCTTGGTGGTGCAGATACAACAATTCCGGTAGATATATATGTACCAGGATGTGCTGCAAGGCCCCAGGCAATTATAGACGGAGTTGTTAAAGCTGTTGAATTGTTCCAGCAAAGATCTGATGAACATGAAGCTATGATAAAGGAAAAAAGAAGGAATAAGAAAGGAGAGTAGCGAAATGTCAGAAGTAATATGTCCGGACAACGAGCTGATAGAGATTACACCGGAGAATTTATTGAACAAGGTTATGGAAATGAAAAGACAGGGTCTTAGACTTTCACAGGCCTGTGCAGCGGTAGTAAATGAAAAATACGAACTCAGCTACTCTTTTGCGCAGGAAGGGACTTACAGGTATATAACATTACGGCTTGTAATAGATACCTCTGTAGAAATACCAAGTATAACAGAGTTTTACCCTTATGCATTTCTTTATGAGAACGAAATGAAAGAGTTGTTTGGTGTTAAAATCAAACTTATAAATCTTGATTACAATGATAAGTTATACAGAATAAAAGAAGAGACACCATTTTTAAAGAAAAAGGAGGAACAATAAGATGGGAAAAAGAAGTGTAATACCATTCGGACCCCAGCACCCGGTTCTTCCTGAGCCGATTCATCTTGACCTTGTGATAGAAGATGAAAAAGTTATTGAAGCAGTACCTTCCATAGGATTTGTACACCGCGGACTGGAAAGCCTTGTGGAAAAGAAGGATTTTAACGAAATGACCTATGTTGTTGAAAGAACCTGCGGAATCTGCAGTTTCATGCACGGTATGGGATACTGCGAGAGCCTTGAACACATAATGAATGTGGAAGTCCCTGACAGAGGCAAATTCCTAAGAACAATCTGGTGTGAATTGTCCAGAATGCACAGTCATCTTCTGTGGTTAGGTTTACTGGCGGATGCATTTGGATTCGAAAGCTTGTTTTACCAGTGCTGGAGAATGAGAGAGAAAATCCTTGATATTTTTGAACTTACAACAGGCGGCAGGTGTATATTCTCCGTAAATAAAATCGGAGGAGTTTTAAAAGATATTGAACCGGATATGATGAGAACCATTCTCTCTGTTTTAGATGATATGGAAAAAGAAATCCTCACAATAAAGAAGACATTTCTTGAAGATTATACAGTTGAGAGCAGACTTAAAAATATCGGAGTCCTTACAAAACAGCAGGCTCATGATTTAGGCTGTGTAGGTCCTTTCGGAAGAGCCAGCGGCCTTGATATTGATATGAGAAAGCGTGGATATGCAGCATATCCTTATATTGACTTTGAGCCGATAACAAGTGATATTGGAGACAGTTATGCCAGATGTTATGTAAGAATAAGCGAATTATTCCAGTCAATTGATATTATACGTCAGGCATCATCCAAAATGCCTTCAGGGGATATATCTGTTCCTGTTAAGGGAAATCCTGAGGGTGAATATTTCATGAGAGTTGAACAACCAAGAGGAGAAGCCATTTATTACGTTAAAGCTAACGGTACAAAATTCTTAGACCGAATGAGAGTCAGGACTCCTACATTTGCAAATCTTCCGGGTATGCTTGAAACACTTAAGGGAGCTGATCTTGCAGATGTCCCACTTCTTGTTCTTACTATTGATCCATGTATCAGTTGTACAGAACGTTAGAATATCTTTAAGAGCGGACAAATTGGAGGTAAGATTATGGCTAAGATAATGAATTTTGCAGGTACAATGATTAAAAATCTATTTTCAAAACCTGTAACAATAGATTACCCGGCTAAGCCGGCTGTATATCCGGAAAGAAGCCGGGGACATATAGAAATCAATATTGATGACTGTATCTCATGCGGTATATGCAAAATGAACTGTCCGTCAGGAGCAATAAAGGTAGACAGGACAGCCAAAACATGGACAATTAACAGATTCGACTGTGTCCAATGCGGTTACTGTGTGGAAAAATGCCCTAAAAAATGCTTACATATGGTTCCCGGTTATCAGGAGCCAATGAATAAAAAATCCGAAGAAGTATACACCAAACCGGAAGTAAGTGATCCTGAGGCAAACAAGCAGGATGCAAGTAAACCGGGTGAACCGGATACAAAATAGGTGCAGAAAAATATGCACAGAAAAGAGGATAATTATGCATGAATATCATGGAGCAGTAGAAATAATAGAACATGCTGAGGCTCATGCTAAATCAAAAGGTCATACAAAAGTAACTAAGATTAATCTGGTTATCGGTGAAAGTTCCGGTTATTCTTTTGAAGCTGTAAAAGGATATTTTGATGAAGCTTCTGTGGGAACAATGTGTGAGGGAGCAAAAGTTACGGTGAGAATCACCAAAACAATGCTTAGATGCCCTAACTGTAATGAATTATTTCCTAAAAAGCCTCTCATGTACGACTGCCCTCATTGTAAAACGCCGGGTATCCCAACGGATGCCGGAAAAGAGATGGCAATTGACAGCATTGAATCCTGCTAGAAGGGCGGTTTAAAGTGAAATCGGTTAATATAATTGTATATGGTCTTGTTCAAGGGGTGGGATTCCGCCCCTTTATTGCAAGTCTGGCAGAAAAACTTAATATTAACGGACAAGTAAGAAATTCAGGTGGTATCGTTATTATTGACGCCTGTGGAACCGATGATTCCATCAGTCTGATGATTGAAAAAATCAGACATTGTGAATGCTTCGGGGCAAGAGTAGACAATGTTATAGTCAAAGAGAGTAATCAAATATTTAAAGACTTTAAAATTATAGAAAGTACCTCCTTTGATGAAGGATTAAGATTTCTTCCTCCTGATATGTGTGTATGCAAAAAATGCAGTCGGGAAATATTTGATATTTCAAACAGAAGATACGGATATCCTCTTAACAGTTGTGTGAGTTGTGGTCCAAGATTCAGTATTATGGAAAACGTTCCCTATGACCGCGACAATATTACCATGGATGAATTTGAAATGTGTGATGACTGCAAGGCGGAATATATAGGAAATGGGAACAGAAGAAGGCATGCCCAAACCATTGGATGCAAGATGTGCGGTCCCAGACTTAGGTTCTTATCCGAAGACGGAAGCTGCATAGATACTTCTGATGAATCTTGTATTGACGCTGCAATTAAATCCATTAAAGAGGGTAAAATAGCTGCGGTAAAAGATATTGGAGGTTTCCATTTTGTATTACGGACGGACTGCATGGATGCAATCACCCGCCTGAGAAAATCCAAAGACAGGAAAAATAAGCCCTTTGCAGTTATGTTTCCCGATATTGAATCAGTTAAAAAATACGCTCTTGTTTCCCCTGATGAAGAAAAACTTCTTCTTTCCAATGAAAGACCTATTGTTCTTATTAAAAGAAAAAAGATTCAGGACAAAGTCCTCTTAGAAGAATTATTTACGGGAAATGACAGAGTAGGGGCAATGCTTCCTTGTAACCCACTTCAGCTTATTCTTACTAACAGAATCGGGCCTGTTGTTATGACAAGCGGTAACAGAGGAAATGAACCTATTATTACAGATGATGAAGATATGATAAGGCTTCTGGATGAAAAGATAATTGATGTTATGCTAACTCATAACCGGAGGATAGTAACTCCTCTTGAAGACTCAATATATCAGGTTGCAGTTTCAGGTCATCCTCAGATAATACGAAGAGGAAGAGGGCTGGTTCCCACTCCTGTGATAATAAAGAAACATTTTTCCTGTGATACCATTGCCATGGGAGGTGATTTAAAATCCTCCTTTGCCTTGAGCCGGGGTAACGCAGTATATTTAAGCAGCTATTTTGGGGATCTTGAAAATTTTTATTCTTTAAAAGCCAGAAATAAATCTATAAATAATATGATGGCTTTGTTGGATATACATCCTCAGGTTGCAGTTACCGACTGTCATCCGGGATATGTATCTTCATCCCCTTATGAAACAGATTTGAAGGTTAATGATAAAAAACAAATCTATCATCATCATGCACATATTGCCTCGGTAATGGCTGAACACGGGCTGACAGACAATGTGACAGGAGTATCCTTTGACGGTACGGGATACGGCACTGACAAAAATGTGTGGGGAAGTGAATTTTTCTGTTTTAAAAATATGGAATTTGAAAGAATGGGACATCTGGGATACGTGGATATGCTGGGTTCTGATATTGCCATGAAAGATGGCAGATATTCTTTATTGTCCTATATTCGTGACGGAGTAAAACGTTCATTAATAAGTATTGAGGAATATAATAATATTCTTAATCTTATGAATTTTACAAAGAATGAAAATGATATTCTTAATGCCTCATTTGACAACAGAATAGGAATTGTTAAATCCTCTTCTATGGGAAGATTATTCGATGCCATAAGCACACTTCTTAACATATGCAACTATAATTCTTACGAAGGAGAATGTGCCGTAAATCTGGAAATCGCTTCCTTTACTTATGCTAATGATAGCAATTCCGGTGATGATAACATTAAACATGATAGTGATAAACCTATCCGGTACGATTTTCTTGAGTATATTGAGAACTGTCACATAATTGATGGTACTTCCATTGTGATTTATCTTTATCAGAGAATGATAAAGGGGGAAAATGCATATAAACTTGCTTATTTATTTCATAAAATCATTTCATCTCTCACTGTTAAAATCTGCCACAATATATGCAATGACAAAAAAATTAAAGATATTGCTCTGTCCGGAGGCGTTTTTGTAAACAGATTGTTGGTTAAAGATGTATTCACAGAACTTGAAGCATTAGGATATAATGTTTATATTAATGAGCTGGTTCCTTGTAATGACCAGGGGCTGTCATTAGGACAATCCTATCTTATAAATTAATGGATGCAAGACATCAGCTAAATGGAGGCATAATATGTGTGTAGCATTACCCGGTAAAATAATAAGTATAGATAATGGAATTGCTGTTGTTGACTTTAATGGAAATAAAGTTAACGCCGCTACGGGACTTGTGGACGTTAAAGCAGGAGATTACTGCCTTGTTCATGCCGGCTGTATATTGCAGAAGGTAGATGAAACCGAGGCTCTTGATTTAATAGATTTAATGGAAGAAGTAAAGGCATTCTCATGATTGATATTAAGAAATATGTTGATTATTTAAGACAATATGACGGCCCTTGTATGAATATATGCGAGGTTTGCGGTAGTCATACTGCTGCAATTGCAAAGAACGGAATAAAAAGTATTTTATCACCTAAAATATCACTAATATCAGGGCCCGGATGTCCGGTGTGTGTCACTCCTTCATCATACATAGACAGACTTATTGATTTGTCACTTAAGGAAGGATATACCATTGTAACATTTGGCGATTTGATGAAAGTTCCCGGAAGCAAAGCAAGTATAAGCTCATCAAAATGGCAGGGAGTTAAATCCGTAATGGTTTATTCTCCCTTAGATGTAATCTCCCTTGCTGTTAATAATCCTGAAGAAAAATATGTATTTGCTGCTATCGGTTTTGAAACCACAACCCCGGTTTATGCCTTATTACTACAGCAGCTTATTTCCCAAAACATTTGTAATGTAAAGCTTCTTACCGCATTAAAAACCATGCCTCCCGCCATTGAAAAAATGTGCAAATCGGGTTCACCCATTCATGGATTTATCGCACCGGGACACGTAAGCGTTATTACAGGGAGCAATATATACCAACCAATCAGCAGTAAGTATAATATTCCCTTTGGCGTTGCCGGATTTACAGGGGAAGACCTGATAATTGCCATTTATGGCATTGTGAAGGCAAGAGGAATGGGAAAAGTAATGAATTTCTATCCCCGTGTGGTAACAGAAAAGGGAAATATCAAAGCTCAGGAAATGATGGCTAAATATTTTGAGATATGCGATGCCTGTTGGCGAGGATTAGGAAATATTCCGGTTTCCGGACTTAAATTAAAAGAACAGTACAGTTTTTATGACGCAGGGAGCTATGGGCTTGATGAAGATATTAAAATTAATAAAATGTGCAGCTGCGACAAGGTGTTAACAGGATTTTTCAAGCCAAAGGATTGTACTTTGTTCGGTAAAGCATGTACTCCTGAAAATCCTCAGGGAGCCTGCATGGTTTCTGAAGAAGGAAGCTGTCATACAGCTTATGTTAACGGAGAAAATATATAGAGAACGGAGTAAAAAATGGATAAAGTTATTACCATGGCTCATGGAAGCGGGGGAAAAGATACCGATCTTCTTATAAAGGATATATTTACCAGATATTTTGACAATGACACATTAAACCAGATGGAAGACAGCGCAGTTGTAAATGGAAACAGCAAAATTGCCATGACCACGGACAGCTTCGTTGTTACTCCAACAATATTTCCGGGAGGAGATATTGGACGATTATGTATTTGCGGAACTGTAAATGATCTTCTTATGAGAGGTGCCATACCAAAATATATAACCTGCGGCTTTATTTTACAGGAAGGCTTGGAAATAGACTCGTTGAAATACATAGTCAAATCTATGGCAGAAACTGCAAAAGAAGCAGGAGTAAGCATTGTAGCCGGAGATACCAAAGTTGTGGAGGGGAAAGGTGAGTTATATATTAATACAGCAGGAGTAGGTTTTATCAATGATGACAGGATAATATCCTCAAAGGGCTGCCAAAAGGGTGATTCCGTTATTGTGTCCGGCAATCTTGGGGACCATCATTCCTGCATACTTTCCCAGCGAATGAGTATTACTAATGATATTAAAAGTGATTGTGCTCCTTTATGTGATATGGTTAATAATCTCTTATCCGGGGGTATAAAAGTCCATGCCTTAAGAGATGTGACAAGAGGCGGACTTGCCACTGTATTAAAGGAATTGGCAATATCAAGTAATGTTTCTGTTTGGATTGATGAGGAAAATATACCTGTCTTGGAATCTGTTAAAGGATTTTCAGGTCTTCTGGGTCTTGACCCTTTATATATGGGAAATGAAGGGAAACTTGTTGCGGTAGTAGACAAATCTGACGAGGAAAAAGCTCTTGAGATAATAAAAAAATCTGATTACGGCCGGAACGCAAAAATCGTAGGCCATATAGAAGAAAATGAACCGGGAAAGGTATTATTAAAGACAGAAATAGGCGGAATAAGGAATCTTGACGTACTTATGGGAGAAGGACTTCCAAGAATATGTTAGACTTGCAATTTAAGCTTATATGATGTATCTTATACCTAGTTGCTGCATTACTGGCGGAAAGCATCTAAGCATGATTTTATGCATTGATGTGATGGGAATACCCATAGGGAGTGCAGTTAAAGTATCCGAATCAGCCGACCGCCTGGGCAGCCTATCAAGGTTACCCGGGTAGGTCTTTTTTTAACATATAGGCGTTTGCGAAACTCCTTTTTGCAAATACCTATTACTAACATAATTAAGGAGGAAAACAATGGTTATCACAACACTTGAGAAGGAATTATCAGGATGCGATTATCCTGGAAGAGGAATCGTAATCGGAAAGTCTGAGGACGGAACAAAAGCCGTTACGGCATACTTCATTATGGGAAGAAGTGCTAACAGCAGAAACCGTGTATTTGTACAGGACGGTGAAGGAATCAGAACTGAAGCTTTTGACCCAAGTAAGCTTGAAGATCCAAGTCTTATTATCTATGCACCTGTTCGTGTACTTGATGAAAAGACAATCGTTACTAACGGAGATCAGACAGATACTGTTTATGATTTAATGAAGGACGGAAAGACCTTTGAAGAATCATTAAGAACAAGAGAATTTGAACCGGATGGTCCTAATTACACACCTAGAATTTCAGGACTTTTAACTATTAAAGATGGTTCTTATGATTATGCTATGTCAATATTAAAGAGCCACAATGGTAATCCTGAACAGTGTAACAGATATACATTTACTTATGATGCACCTGTAGCAGGTGAGGGACATTTCATCCACACATACATGGGAGACGGTTCACCACTTCCAAGTTTTGAAGGCGAACCTACATGGGTAAAGATTAGCGGTGATATCGACACATTCACCAATATGATCTGGTCAAATCTTAACGAGGATAATAAGGTTTCTTTATTCGTAAGATATATTGACATTAAGACCGGAGAATACGAGACAAGAATAATCAACAAGAATAAATAAAATGTTATGTGCAGGGCACAGAAAGGACAAAAAATGAACGAATTTCAGTTAAAGTACGGCTGTAATCCTAATCAGAAGCCTTCAAGAATATTTATGGCAGACGGAAGCGAGCTTCCGGTAGAGATTTTAAACGGAAGACCTGGATACATCAATTTCCTTGATGCATTCAACGGTTATCAGCTTGTTAAAGAATTAAAAGAAGCTACAGGACTCCCTGCGGCTACATCTTTTAAGCATGTATCACCTGCAGGTGCTGCAGTAGGACTTCCTCTCACAGATGTAGAGAAGAAAATTTACTGGGTTGACGAGACAATTGGAGAACTTTCTCCTCTTGCATGTGCCTATGCAAGAGCAAGAGGTGCTGACAGAATGTCATCCTTTGGCGATTTTATCTCTCTTTCAGACAAATGTGACCTTGCTACAGCAAAGTTAATCCAGCATGAAGTTTCAGACGGTATTATTGCCCCTGATTACGATGATGATGCATTGGAAATCTTAAAGTCAAAGAAGAAGGGTAATTATAATGTAATTAAGATTAACCCTGAATATAAGCCTGAACCAATTGAAAGAAAACAGGTATACGGTGTTACTTTTGAACAGGGAAGAAATGAATTTGAAATTAATGAAGCTCTTCTTTCAAATATTGTCACAGATAATAAAGAGTTCACAGAGCAGGCAAAGATTGACCTTATTATCGCTTTAATCACATTAAAGTATACACAGTCAAATTCAGTATGCTATGCAAAGAACGGACAGGCAATCGGAATCGGAGCAGGACAGCAGTCAAGAATCCATTGTACAAGACTTGCCGGACAGAAGGCTGATAACTGGTACCTCCGTCAGAATCCAAAGGTTCTTAACCTTCCTTTCAAGGAAAATGTGGGACGTGCTGACAGAGATAACGCAATTGATTTATACATAGGTGATGAATACGAAGATCTTCTTGCTGACGGCGAGTGGGAGAGAGTATTTACAGAAAAGCCTGAAGTATTCACCAGAGAAGAAAAAAGAGCATGGCTGGACGGTAACACTGATGTTGCACTTGGCTCAGATGCTTTCTTTCCATTTGGTGATAACATTGAAAGAGCCTATAAGAGCGGAGTTAAATATATTGCCCAGCCGGGTGGCTCTATAAGAGATGATAATGTTATTGAAACATGTAATAAGAGAAATATTGCAATGTGCTTTACAGGAATGAGATTATTCCACCATTAATTATATTATTGGCTAACTTTCTCATTGACAATGTATAACACATTTGATAAGATTTAACCAATTTAATAATCCGTGAGGGAGTAATTAGCACGTAAGTGTGGTTTGTCAACATCCTGGTTGTTATGCCTGTATTGTTATAATGATTATTACAGGTAAAGAGAATGACCTGGCAAATCTTAAATAATGAGACTCATGTACGTCTGGTAGACAGATATGACTATCTGTAAAGACGTACATGAGTCTTTCTTTTTCCTCAGGATTTATAAAACATTGCAAACTAAATTGTTTTGCAATTCCCATTAATTCTATAAAAGAAAAGGAGGATATGATGGAACAGTATATTAATAATGCTCCGTTTTTTGTTGTAGTTCTATTTTTAGTAGCCGGTTTTGTATTCTTAGTAAAGGGAGCAGATATTTTCGTGGAAGGCAGTTCAAGTATTGCCAAAAGATTTCATGTGCCATCAATAATTATCGGTCTTACAATTGTTGCCATGGGTACATCATTGCCGGAGACTGCTGTTAGTGTTACCGCATCTCTTGCAAACAATAACACTCTTGCTGTCAGCAACGTTGTCGGCTCTAATATCTTCAATCTTATGGTGGTTATCGGAATATGTGCAGTTATGGTTCCTGTTGCTGTTTCCAAGGACACTGTAGTAAGAGATATTCCTATATCCGTTGCCTGCGCAATACTACTTTTAGTATTAGGTATTTTAGGTTTTACTGATGCATCTAAAATGACACTTGGACATTTAGACGGAATAATTTTCATTGTTTTATTTGCATGTTACATTTTCCTCATGATAAGAGCAGCCCTCAAAGCCAGCAAAGAAGGAAAAAACGTGGAGATTGAAGGTGGGTCTGATGAGGATATAAAGTTACTTTCACTTCCAAAAAGCATTATTTTTATAGTACTTGGTGGTGCTGCCATCGCATTTGGCGGAGACCTTACTGTTGATTCTGCTTCAAAGATTGCTGTAGATCTTGGCATGAGCCAGACCCTGGTGGGACTTACCATTGTGTCAATTGGAACATCCCTTCCTGAGCTTGTAACATCTATTGTTGCCGCAAAGAAAAACGAAGTGGATATGGCCCTTGGAAATGCCGTAGGTTCTAATATATTTAACATTCTTATGGTTCTTGGTATTGCATCTGCCATAAGCCCTATTGGTTTCCTCACAGAAAATGTGATAGATATAGTTGTATTGCTGGTATTTTCACTTTTAGTCTGGGTTTTTGGTGCTACCAAAAAGAAAATTAACCGTATTGAAGGTTTAAGTATGGTAGCTTTATACGCAGCTTATGCTGTTTATATTATAATAAGATAGATTTATATTATGATACACAAGAGGACAATTATACTTCTCGTTTGAAAATAATGTGTGCAGACACCAAGGAATTTTTCTTCAAAAACGGTTATGTTCTCAGAATGGAGAAATATATGTTTTTATTTATAAAAGTACTTTTAACAGAATTTATTGCTGAGATGGGAGATAAGACTCAGCTTATGCTGGTGGCATTAACCTCAAAATATAAATTAAGAGATATTATTCTTGGAACTGCCGCTGCAATTCTTGTTCTTAACGGACTGGCTGTTCTTGCAGGGGGACTGGTGAGCAGTCTGATTCCCGACTGGCTCATTAAACTTATTGCAGCACTGGCATTCCTTTACTTTGCAATATCAACCCTCTTAGGAAATGATGATGAGGAAGAAGAGGGAACAGAAAATGGTAAAATTAAGTTCGCTCCATTGGCTGTTTTTTGTACATTTTTTGTAGCTGAGTTAGGAGATAAGACTCAGCTCACAGCAATTACATTCGGTGCCAACGAAGGTCTCTCCGCCGCAGTTATCGTATGGCTGGGATGTTCTGTAGGACTCTTTGCAGCTGATATATTAGGAATGCTTATAGGTTATCTTCTAAAAACCAAAACACCGGATGGCTTTCTTAACACACTTGCTTTTATTATTTTCAGCATATTCGGAGTCTTTACATTATATCAGGGATTAAAACTTCTTTTGACAGATGATAAGACTAAGCTTATAATTTCTATAACGGTTGTGGCTGGAATTATTTTTGCAATAGTCTGTCTTATCATATTCCTTCTTAAGAGAAAGAATTCTATGAAAAGAAATTAATTAACAGGCCAATTTAACAAGATATCAAGGAGCCTTTTGTAAATGAGCAGCTTAATTTTTAAAAAGAAAAAATTAACATCCTTTCGTATTATTATACTAAGTTTTTCAAGTGTGATTCTGCTTGGAACAATACTTTTAATGTTGCCGATATCCAGTAAGGAAGGGGTGGTAACACCTTTTATGGATGCCTTGTTTACATCCACATCGGCAGTGTGTGTTACCGGACTTGTAGTACATGATACAGCTACATACTGGTCCCAGTTTGGACAGATTATTATTATGATTCTTATTCAGATTGGCGGCATGGGGGTGGTTACCTTTGCAGTTTTATTTTCTATTATTTCCGGCAAAAAGATTTCACTGATGCAGCGAAGCACAATGCAGGAAGCAATATCAGCGCCAAAGGTGGGCGGTATTGTCCGCCTTACGGGCTTTATTGTAAAGATGACTATAATTATCGAACTTCTGGGTGCAATTATTATGGCTCCCGTATTTTGTTATGATTATGGTATCAAAGGAATCTGGATGGCACTGTTTCACTCCATTTCTGCATTCTGTAATGCAGGTTTTGATGTAATGGGTACGAATGAACCGTTTTCTTCCATGACCTCCTATGCAATGAATCCTGTGATAAATATCACACTTATTCTCCTCATTGTTGTCGGTGGTATAGGATTTCTGACCTGGGATGATATTAAGACCAATACTTTACATTTTCATAAATACAGAATGCAAAGTAAGGTTATTATATGTACCACACTGGTATTGATTATTTTTCCGGCGGTATATTTTTATTTTAACGAATTTCAATCTCTACCATTGAAGGAACGAATTTTAGCTTCTGTTTTTCAATCGGTAACTTTAAGAACAGCGGGATTTAACACTGTGAATTTTGGACTTCTTAGCGAGGCCGGATTATTCATAATGATTGTAATGATGCTGATTGGTGGTTCTCCCGGATCTACAGCAGGTGGTATGAAGACAACAACCATTGCTGTATTGTTTGGAACAGCAGTGTCTACATTTTTGAGAAAAGAACACATACATTTCTTTAAAAGAAGAATAGATGATGATGTAGTTAAAAATGCTGCCACTATTTTTCTTATGTACATTACATTGTTTTTATCCGGTGGTATAATAATAAGCATTGTTGAAGGACTTCCAATTACTGATTGTTTATTTGAAACTGCTTCAGCGGTGGGAACCGTGGGACTTTCATTGGGAATAACACCAAGTCTGGGAATAATATCCAGATTAATTCTTATATTACTCATGTTCTTCGGACGTGTGGGAGGATTGACATTGATTTTTGCAGCTGTATCCGGAACACAAAGCAATGTATCTAAATTACCTCGTGAAAAGATCACTGTAGGTTAAAGGAGGAAATTATGAAATCTATACTTTTAATAGGTTTAGGACGATTTGGAAAGCATATTGCATTACATTTAAATAAACTTGGACACGAAGTTATGGCAGTTGATACTAACGAAGCCCGTGTGGAATCGGTTCTTCCTTTAGTAACCAACGCCCAGATAGGAGACAGCACTAACGCTGATTTTCTTACTTCTTTAGGAATAGGAAATTATGATGTATGTATTGTGGCAATAGGGAACGATTTTCAGAGTTCATTGGAAACAACATCCCTGTTAAAAGAGCTGGGAGCAAAACTTGTGGTATCAAGAGCATCCATGGATGTCCAGGAAAAGTTCCTGCTTCGCAATGGTGCTGATGAGGTTGTATATCCTGAGAAGCAGCTGGCAAAATGGACAGCTATCCGTTATTCTGCTGACCACATTCTGGACTATATGGAATTGGGATCAGAGCATGCCATGGTTGAAGTTCCCGTTCCCGATGGATGGGTTAACCACACCATCAGTGAGATTGATATCCGAAAAAAATACAACATAAATATAATGGGTATAAAAAAGAATGGAAAGCTTGAATTGTCTCTTTCTCCTGATATAGTTCTTGGGGCAGGAGAAACTATGCTGGTTCTGGGACATAATAAGGACCTTCATAAATGTTTCCACATATAAAATTCTATATTATTTTAAAGATTAGGTGCACTCTGATCTTAAAAAAATACGGCAACCCAATAAACCGGGTTGTCGTATTTTTTTCGTATTAGTTCTAAACAAACTCTATAGTTTTAATCCATAATTTTAATCTATGAGCTGAGTCTCAACCTAGAAGCTGTGACCGCCACCGGAAGAGGAGCCGCCGCCTCCACCGCCTCCGCCGCCTCCGCTGCTTCCACCGGAACTTGATGATTGAGGGGAGTAGGTTTTCGTCTGGTTGATAAAATGAACTTTTTTATTCTTAAATTCCTGACTTACAAAAGCTCCTGACAGAATTTCTGTACTCCTTGGCATCCTTGCCCGATTAAAAGCTTTTGCAATAAAATAATTCAATAGAACAGCAAATGCCAGTGCTATGAAGGCATTACAGATATACTTCATAGGCTGGGCAATTTTCTGACCTGCCATGAGTTTATATACCTGCTCAAAGGACTTATAAGCACACTTAAAATAATCAGCAGACTTTGCATATCTGTATGTATTATCCGTTATACTGTCACAATATGATGAAGTAACAACATTTGCAATCTTACCACCACATTTTAAATAAACTTCTCTGTTATCCATATCAATAAGGAACAGTGCACCATTATTTCCATGTCCAAACTCAGCAGAAAAATAATTAGTGGCATAAGATGAAGCTGATAAATTATTATATGACGTGGTGACAAATGCTACGTTACCATATACTGTTATATCATTCATTATTGTGAGGAGTTCCTTTTCTTCGGCATCTGTAAGGAGATTGGCTCCATCATCTATTATAATCTTATAAGCATTCTGTCCTGTTGTCCGGGTATCCGCATTAACATCACTGACACCGTTAAACCCTGAAATTATTAATATTAAAGCAAAAAGTAATGTCAAAGACAGATTTAAAAATGTAGATAATTTACGAGTACCTTTACGCACGATCATCACCTCCTCTGTAATTTGTAAACTGAGGAAGCTTTCTTGTGGCAAGTACATTAAAGTACTTTATAAGATCAATAAGTGTCATAAACATAAAGACAATTGATACTACAAGAGCTACATAATAAAATTCATCATCAGCAGGTGCAATAACAGTTATCAATAAAGTAATTATATTAGCTACCACAGCACCAAGATATCCTGGGAACTTCGGTTTGCCCAAATCAATTTTTCTAAGCTCCTTACCACAAAAAATTCCCATAAGCACAGATATTGCAGCAATAATTACCGATATAATGGAATTAGTTGTGTTTTTAATAAATATTGAAATAAATGGAAAAAGTATGCAGCCAATTACAAAGACTGTAATAATACCTGCAAATGATGGTCCTGATTTTCCGTTGTTATTACTTTTTCCCTGCTTATTTATGATTAAAAAAGAATTATTATTTACATAAGAAGTTCCCGTCTTTTGATAATTAAGTCCCTTATCATCGGAGTTCTGATCTCTTTTAACTATACTTCTCAGTTCAAAATAGTGAACAATAAGTCCAACTAAGGCGATGAAAGAAACAAGAAGCAGAGCATTGGTTGGCTTGAATGTAAAGAACAGATTAAGGAGCAGATAAATAGGAAGTGCCAGTATAAGGGAGAATATAGTGAATTTTCCCACATCAATAGGAATATCCGCTGCAACCTTTCCTGTCTGTCCGTTTACCGTAGCATAAGCCACACGGTTTTTTCTTCTGTAAGATAAAAACCACACAGGAAACAATGAACTGTCTATGCTGTCAATATGTGATAATCCGGATACAGCTGTGTTTGTGCCAGAAATATCCATTTTACCTGATGATGCACTCCTGTTTACATATCCCGCTGATTCCTGATTGGCAAAATCCACTGACTCATTTATATAGATATCTGAGGGAACATCAGCAGTATCTGCATAAAATCCTGATAGAAATGAAGGATTAAAGGCTTTCATGTTCTTTACATCATATGGTGCAATTCTTTCACTTATATTATCGTCAAATGATGATGATGCATCATGGGTAAGTCCTTTATAATGACAATTAAGGTCTCCTTCAACACGATAGTTATCAGTATAAATATAGTCTCCGTGACGTTCACTCTTTTTCCCACTGAAACTTATGTGTCCCTGCTGCTTTACATAATAAGCCCAGTAAGGAATATAAATTCCTCTGAATCCGTCAATATATGCCGGGTCCCTTAATTCCTTAGGAGCGAATATTGCATGCTTCATTGTCTTTTTATACTCAGCTTTACAATCTTCTTTGGTTCTTATAAAAGGGATAATATATTTCGGTTTCTTCTCATTGGAGAGATTCTGCATGAGGATAGTTGAAGCTCCGCAAAAACTGCAGAAATTAGCAGCTGTATTATCAGTACTTACAATTTCACCTCCGCATTGAGGGCAGGTAAACTTTGTGACCTGATATTCATCAGAAACTTCGGCATCAGTAGTCTTATCAAAGGAATATGGATCAAAAGATGACGAACATTGTACACATTTGATTGACTGACTTTGAATATCAAATTTTAAAGCCCCGCCACAATTAGGACATTGATACATAATGTAAAAAAACTCCTTTCCTACTTTTTATACATCAAGTAACTGCGAAGCCTTGATTTTAGGGGATGTTGTAATAAATTACTATTTAAAACAGCCCTTCTTGAAACAAGAGATTTTGCAATTACCTAATTATATTCAGTATTTTAATAATTATAGTATAATTTGTTTCTATACTTGGAAACATAATTTATGGTATTATTGTATAAGAATATTGTCATAAATTGCAAGTATTTATCAAATTATGTTGTCGCCTTATTGCAAATCATGAAAAGGTGTTTCGCAATTCCGTAAAATATTTATTAGGCGTTTGCGAAACTCTGTGATTTAATACTGTACGTTGTGCAATTATACTATGTTACCGCTAGGCACGCTCTCGCTGCTTGCTGCTCACAGCGGTGCATAAACGGCTAAAATACAGCCGCTAAGCACCGGTGGCAGCAAAACACCTAGCTTGCAACATAGTATAATTGCACAACTGATCAGCACCGAAAAGGTGTTTCGCAAATGCCTATAAAACACTTATACCTGAGAGGAGAAAAGTATGGAAAGATATGATATAGCTATTATTGGAACAGGACCTGCTGGTATATCATCAGCAATTACAGCAAAGATTCGAAACAAAAAAGTTTTATTATTGGGAAACAATATAAGTGAAAAAATGAGTAAAGCAACAGAAATTCTTAATTATCCCGGATTTCCTTCCATATCCGGCAATGAATTGTCTGACAAGCTGAAGAATCATCTTGACTCTCTTGATATTATAATTACAGAGAAGAAAGTTAATACAATATTCAACATCGGAAAATATTTTGTAATTCAGACAGCCAATGAGGCCTATGAGGCAACCACTGTAATTCTTGCCACAGGAGTGGTAATGAACAGAGTTCTTGATGGTGAAAAAGATTTTATCGGAAAAGGCGTAAGTTACTGCGCCACCTGTGACGGTATGTTGTATAGAGGGAAAGATATAGCTGTAATAGGTTATAATGAGGAAGCCTGCAGGGAAGCTGAATATCTGGCGGATATAGTTGAACATGTTGAATATTTTCCAATGAGTAAAGACAGACCAAAGAATATGAAAAATCTCAGTATTGTTGAAGAAACTCCTGTTTCAATAAAGGGAAACAATATGGTTGAATCACTTGTAACAGAAAATGGTGAACATAAAGTAAACGGTATATTTATATTGAGGGATGCAGTTGCCGCAGACCAGCTGGTTCCGGGACTTCAACTGGTGGACAATCATATTCCGGTCAACCTTAATATGGAAACATCAATTCCGGGATTATTTGCGTGTGGAGATATTGCAGGAAAACCTTATCAGTATATTAAAGCTGCAGGACAGGGAAATGTAGCAGCACTGTCAGCTGTAGCGTATCTTTTAAAGAATGACCCGGAATAATATAACGGAGTTTAAGCTATGGAAAATAATCATTTTATTCCAGATAACAGCAGAACATATATAGCCATAGATTTAAAATCATTTTATGCATCAGTGGAATGTAATGAAAGAGAGTTAGATCCAATGACCACAAACCTTGTGGTGGCTGATGCATCAAGAACTGAAAAAACTATTTGTCTGGCAGTATCACCTTCCTTGAAGGCTTACGGAATACCCGGGAGAGCCAGACTTTTTCAGGTTGTCCAGAAGGTTAAGGAAGTTAATGCAGTAAGAAAATATAATGCACCCAATCGTACTTTTACCGGAAAATCCATAGATGATAATGTCCTTAAGGAAAATCCTTCCATGGAGCTTGATTATATAGCAGCAGTTCCAAGAATGGCGTTATACATGCAGTACAGTACGAGAATATACAATATTTATCTTAAATATGTGGCTCCCGAAGATATACATGTATATTCCATAGACGAAGTATTTATGGATGTTACCCATTACCTGAAAACCTATAAAATGACAGCAAGACAACTGGCTGCAACAATTATTCATGATGTATTGGATTCAACTAGGATTACTGCAACAGCAGGTATAGGAACCAACCTTTATCTGTGTAAAATTGCCATGGATATCGTTGCAAAGCATGTGGAGGCAGACAGCGATGGAGTGAGGATTGCCCAATTGGATGAAATGTCTTACAGAAAGCTGTTATGGAATCACAGACCTCTCACTGATTTCTGGAGACTGGGAAAGGGATATGCAAAGAAGCTGGAAAAGGTTGGGTTAATGACTATGGGAGATATTGCCAGATGTTCCATTGGTGCTCCAACAGATTTTTATAACGAAGAGCTGCTTTACGATATGTTTGGAGTAAATGCGGAGCTGCTCATTGACCATGCATGGGGATTTGAGCCCTGTACCCTGGAAGAAATAAAAAAGTACAAACCGGAAAATACCAGTATAAGTCAGGGTCAGGTTCTGCACTGTCCCTATGACTGTGAAAAGACAAGACTAATTGTACAGGAAATGACAGATTTGCTTGTATATGACCTAATGGAAAAAGGGCTGGTCACAAACCAGATAGTCTTAACAATAGGTTATGATATTGAAAATCTCACAAATCCTGATATACGCTCAAAATACTCCGGAGAAATTGTGACAGATAATTACGGAAGAAAGATTCCCAAACACGCCCACGGAACACAAAATCTGAATGCAATGACATCCTCAGGCAGAATAATAATGGATGGGGTTATGAAATTATTTGACAGAATAATTAATCCTGACCTTCTTGTGAGACGCATCACCATAGAAGCTAATCATACAATGAATGAAAATGAGGCAAAGAAGGAAAATGTGTACCATCAGATGGACATTTTCTCTTATATGGGGATGGATGAACAGATCAATGATATAACGAAGATCTCCCAAAAGGAGAAAGAAATCTCCATAGAAAAAGAAAGAAAAGCACAGGAAGCCATGCTTTCAATTAAAAAAAAGTATGGTAAAAATGCAATTATAAAAGGGATGAATCTTAAAGAAGGCGGAACAACTATTGAAAGGAATGCCCAGATTGGCGGACATAAGGCGTAATATATGAACGAGAGCAATAAATACAATGATATAATAAATCTTTCCCATCCCACATCAAAAAAACATCCACGGATGTCAATGCTAAACAGAGCTGCCCAGTTTGCACCTTTTGCGGCTCTTACAGGATACGAAGATGAAGTCAGTGAAGCGGGGAGACTGACGGAAGCTTTTGCAGAACTTAATGAGGATGAAAAGAATATATTAGACAGAAAAATGGCCATGATAATGGAACAAAATAAAGGTTCCAACAAACCTTCAGTGAACATAACATATTTTAAACCTGATGAAAAAAAGAAAGGTGGTGCCTATGTAACATACACAGGCACCATAAAAAAAATCAATTATAAGGATGCTATGATTATAACAGAAGATAATATTAGTATTCCTATTAAATTTATTTATGACCTGGATTGCCCGTCATTATTTTATTAAAAGAAAGCAAAAACGTTAAAACACATGTCACTGCAGAAACCCCATCACTTATAGGTTCTGAAATATATATTCCAATAACGGAATTTGTCACAGCCGGCAGTATCAGCGCCAAAGGAATGAGTAAAAACACTTTTCTGAATAATGCAAAAAATAATGACTTCTTAGCCTGTCCCAGTGCCAGGAAAGACTGCTGGCAGCCGCACTGCAACCCAAAAATTGTTATACCTGCAAGAAAGACCGGCATCATCTGTCTGCAAATCTTAATTAGCTCCCTATCCGTAGTAAATATTCCCGCTGCCGTTCCCGGAAAGCATATGGCTATAAGGGATAAAATCAAAGAACTTACAGTCGTAATTGTAATTAAAATTGTACATGTCTTTTTTACTCTCCCATAGTTGCCTGCACCATAATTATAACTTATAACAGGCTGAACTCCCTGAGAAAATCCATTCATAGGTACGAGAATTAATTGCAGCACGCTTTGCATTATTGTAATGGAGCCCACATACAAATCATTTCCGTATTTTAGCATGCCACTGTTAAACACAATTGATATCAGGCTTTCCGTTGCCTGCATTATAAAAGGTGATATTCCCAGTGCCATAATGCTTCCTATTTGTTTAAAATCAGGTTTCATCATGTTTAAATTAATTCTTAAAATGCTTTTTTTCGAAGCAAGAAAAATTATTACAAAAAGAGAACTTGCAAACTGAGAGATAATGGTTGCAATGGCAGCGCCTCTTATTCCCAGATTTAATACAAAAATAAACAGGGGATCAAGACATATATTAAGCAGTGCACCTATCAATACAGAAATCATTGCTGTCTTTGACCGTCCCTGGGCAGTTATAAACATATTAAGTCCCATAGCCATCATAACAAATATTGTACCTGCAAGATAAATACTTATATACGCATCCGCATATGGATAAGTCCTGTCACTGGCACCAAACGAATACAAAAAAGGTTTCTTAAATATATAGAAAACAGTCATTAATAAAAAAGAGAACAAAACAAGAAGAAATATACAGTTGTTCATGATTTTTTGTGCTTTCTTAATATTCCCTTTTCCAAGTTCAATAGAGGCTAATGGTGCACCTCCTGCAGCCGCAAAATAACTGAAAGCTGAGAGGAATGTAATTATGGGAAGGCAAAGTCCAACCCCTGTAAGGGCATCCGCTCCGCTTCCCGGAATATGTCCTATATAAATCCTGTCCACAATGTTATATAGCATGTTTATTAACTGAGCAATAAAGGTTGGAATACCCATGCTAAGAATTAGCTTTAATACCGGTTCTGTACCCAGCTTTTTTTCTGAATCCTTATTATCAACAATCATTTGTCTACCTCCGCATTTTTGGTCCACATATATTTCTATCACACTTTTCGAAACTTTTTAATATATTCTTTGATTATTTTATAGGTTTTTTATAAAATATACTGCCCATTATGCCGATACAATAAAAGAAATAAAGACAAATAAGAGAAGAGGTGCAGGTGCATGAGCATAAACAATATAACAAACCGCTCAACTTTACTGGATATGTTAAATGGGAATTCCGGAAGTAAAGCTGATGAGGTATTTAAATCCATAATTGACACTAATACACAGCGATACCAAAACAGAATCAAACAGGTGACAGGCATTGATGTATCAGGTTCTGCCAATTCAAAATATGAAAAGGTTTCCAATGCTGCAACAAATGTAACGGATTCCATTACGTCCCTACAAAATGAAGCATTATGGGATGAAAGCCACGAATCCTACAGCAGAGAAAATATTACAACAGCAGTTAAAAATTTTGTCAGTGCATATAACACATTTGTTTCCAACATGAATTCAGCTAGCACAGCATTAAAGTCGCAATTTAAGACTGAACTGGATAAAGCAATGACTGAGAACAAGGAAATGCTTATGTCTGTGGGAATAAGTGTGGAAGAAGATGGAAGACTGACTGTCGATTCGGATAAACTGTCAAATACGGATACTGATTCTTTAAAGAAAATATTTGGAGAGGGTTCCGAACTCCTTAGTAACGTAAAATCACAGGCTGATGACTGCAATACAATTGTCTCAAAAGCCTTAAGTGTTCAAAAAAGTATGTCGGGAATATATAATTCCTCTTCCAATACACAAGATTTAAGCAGCTTATTATCAGGCTCTTCCTTTAATTCAATGGGATAATTGTATAATCAGACTTATTATATAATCACATTTTTGAAAAAGGATTTGAAAATTTTTTGTAAAACAGTTTGACATAAATCAAAAAAATTTGTTACCATACTTTTGTCGTGTAGCTCAAAGGCGTAAATCCAGATTTCTGGATTTACGTCTTTTTTTGCGTTTACACACAAATTTGTGCCTGCGGCCCAAGGGTGCAGGTTACTGAAAGGCATGGTTATTAATATGAACGAAGAAGTAACAATTAACAAATTAGGAACAGTAAAGGTTAGCAGACTGATGCTGTCCATGGGTATTCCAATGATACTTTCCATGATGCTTCAGGCAGTATACAACATTGTAGACAGTGCATTTGTTTCTAATATACCCCATAATGGAGAAATGGCTTTAAATGCACTTACCCTTTCATTCCCTGTACAAATGCTCATGGTGGCAATCGGAATTGGTACAGGTGTAGGAACAAATGCACTTCTATCCAAAAGCATAGGACAGGGTGACTATGAAAAAGCCAGCAAAGTAGCAGGTAATTCTATGTTTTTAGCCATTGTAATTCTGCATCAATTGGTATAGTGTTCTTTTCCATATTTGAAAAATTACTTCAGGCCACAGGCCACTCATTTTATTCCACAATTGCCCAGATTGCAGGAGCCGTTATCAATATTATACTTGACCCCATCCTTATTTACGGATGGTTAGGTTTTCCTGCCATGGGAGTTTCAGGTGCCTCATTTGCCACAGTGATTGGACAGATTGCATCAGCTTCGCTTGGATTATCATTCCATTTAAAACAGAATAGGGAAATTACCAATAATTTACGATATTTAAAACCAAATATAAAAATTATCAAATCAATATATTCCATCGGACTTCCGGCTATTATCGCACAGGCGTTAATGTCTGTAATGACTTACGGAATGAATATTATACTCGGAAATATCAGTGAATCCGCAGTGACAGCCTATGGTTTATACTATAAAATTCAGCAGTTTATATTATTTGCTGCTTTTGGTCTTAGGGATGCAATTACCCCTATTATTTCATTCAATCATGGCATGCGAAGCAAATCCAGAGTAAAAGAAGGTATTAAATACGGACTGATATACACCGTTATTATCATGATTATTGGAATGACTGTTATTGAAATATTTGCTGTACCTTTCTCTTCGCTGTTCGGATTATCCGGAGAAACCCAGATTCTTTGTACAAGTGCAATGAGAATTATATCCTTAAGTTTCTTATTTGCAGGAATAAATATTGCTTATCAGGGAATATTTCAGGCTCTGGATGGCGGATTGGAATCTCTGATAATTTCTGTTTTAAGACAATTTATTTTTGTGCTGCCTGTGGCATGGGGATTTTCTCTGATGACCCAAAAAAATCCATCCATGGTATGGGTAGTCTGGACCACATTTATAATTGCTGAAATTTTATCATGCATCATAGCAACCATATTTATGATAAAAATTAATAAAAAAATTATATCAAAATTGCAGGAAGATTCCTCTTCTTGCTAAAGAACCGGATTTTTCTCATATAATACAGGAAGGAAATTAGAAGTATGAAGAAGATTATTACAATATCGTAGGACGGGATTCTCAAGGCACTTCCGTTGATGACCTTATTTTTAAGACCCAGAAAAAAATAATATGTGACATTGCGAAAGAGGGTAATTGTGTTATAGTTGGAAGATGTGCTGACTACATTTTACGGGACAGAGATGACGTAATAAATGTATTTATTCATGGAAATGAACCTGAAAAAAGCAGGAGAATAATGGAATTGTACGGAAAATCCCAGAAAGAAGCAATTATGCTTTGTGCCTCAACAGCAGTATTTTGGGGTACGAGACATGTATTAAAATTATAAGAGATTGCCTTTAAAAGATTAAATCCGTTACGCTAATCAGCATACACATTGACATTTATCTATGTGTGTGCTATTTTTATACATAGATAATAATAAATGTGAGGTTATAATTATGGATATAGGTGATATAGCTGCAATCAGTAAAGCACTTGGAGATTCTAACAGACTGCAGATTGTACAAATGTTATCTGATGGTGAAAAATGCGGTTGTAAGCTGCTGGAGGCTTTCGAAATCACACAGCCCACATTATCCCATCATATGAAAATCTTATGTGACTGCAAACTTGTGAATGACAGAAAAGAAGGCAAATGGCACCATTATTCTTTAAATTGTTCAACACTTAAGGAATTCAAAAAATTTATAGAAAGTATGTCCTGTACAAAGGAGGGTTGTGATTGTCTATGATATGGAAGTTTGTTCAAGAACAAATACTAGGAATGAAATGGCTAAACCAACTTATCCAAACAGCAATTGAAAAAACAGGACTTGATATATCAGGAAGACTTGGTGGAAGCATCCTATTCTTTATCTATGATGTGATAAAGATTATGTTTTTGCTTTGTATATTGATTTTTATCATAAGTTACATTCAAAGTTACTTTCCACCGGAAAGAACAAGAAAAATTCTTGGAAAGTTTCATGGAATTGGTGCTAATATGATTGCAGCATTACTTGGAACAGTAACACCATTTTGCTCCTGCTCATCAATCCCGCTCTTTATCGGATTTACGAGTGCCGGACTTCCCCTCGGAGTGACCTTCTCTTTCCTTATTTCATCTCCAATGGTGGATCTTGGCTCACTGGTACTTCTAATGAGTATCTTTGGTGGTAAAGTAGCAATTATTTATGTGGTTCTTGGCCTCGTGATAGCGGTAGCAGGTGGGACATTAATTGAAAAACTGAATCTTGAAAATCAGGTGGAAGAATTCATCAGAAATACGAAACAGATTAATGTGCCACAGGAAGAACTTACAGTAAAAGACCGTTTGAAATATTCTGCAAGACAAGTGGCAGGGACATTTAAAAAAGTGTTTCCATATATCCTGATAGGTGTAGGTATCGGAGCAATTATTCATAACTGGATTCCACAAGATTTGATTGTTAAATTCCTTGGAAATGGAAATCCATTTGGCGTCATTATTGCAACAATTGCCGGTGTGCCAATGTATGCGGATATTTTTGGGTGCATTCCGATTGCGGAGGCTTTGCTTGCAAAGGGTGCAAAACTTGGCGTTGTTCTTTCCTTTATGATGGGTGTTACAACGCTTAGTCTGCCATCCATGATTATGCTGAAAAAAGCCATAAAACCAAAGTTGTTAGGTGTATTTATGGCAATTTGTACTGTGGGAATCATTATTGTGGGATACTTCTTTAATGCAATACAGTATTTGATTATTTAAGGATATAAATATATCACATATTAATAAAAAAGGAGATTACGAACATGGGATTATTTGGATTTGGTAAAAAAATGAAAGAGGAACCATCATGTGGGTGTAACGGACCGGTTAGTGAAGAAAAAACATATATTGCAGAAGAAGGCTCTTGTACCTGCGGAGGAAATGGGTGTCATATTAAGGTCTTAGGTGCAGGATGTAAATCCTGCCATGAGCAGCATGAGAATGTAAAAAAAGCAGTTGCAAACATGAGTCTTGATGCAGAGGTGGAGTACATTACAGATATGGAAAAAGTAATGAGCTACGGTGTTATGAGTATGCCTGCTATTGTTGTAAATGAGCAGGTTGTATCTATGGGTAAAGTATTAAAATCAGCCCAAGTGGAGGAGCTCTTAAAAAAACTTGGTTGCCGGAAGGAAGGTATTAAGTAATGGAAAAGAAGAAAGTAGCATTTATCTGTGTCCATAATTCCTGTCGAAGCCAGATTGCGGAAGCACTGGGAAAACATTTAGCATCTGATGTTTTTGAAAGTTATTCTGCCGGGACAGAAACAAAACCTCAGATTAATCAGGATGCTGTCAGGCTGATGAAGGAAATTTATGGTATTGATATGGAAGCAAATGGACAGCACAGTAAACTTATATCAGAAATTCCGGAAGTTGACATGGCAATTTCCATGGGATGCAATGTAGGTTGCCCTTACATCGGACGGGGATTTGATGATAACTGGGGTTTAGACGACCCTACAGGAAAATCGGATGAAGAATTCATTAAAATAATAAAAAAGATTGAAGCAAAAATTCTTCAATTAAGAAAACAATTTTAACCTTGACATGCATTTATGCATATGATAAGCTACAAGAACTCTTTGCACTGCATATAAATCTACAGTACAAACTGAGCAGACCGTGACAATATGTCATGGAGTCGGGTCACTTATGTGACAGTGGTTTATTTCATCCACGGGACAGTAGTTGCTATTACTGATTCGTGGGTTTTTTTTTATTTTCAATAAGCTGTTCGCTTGAAACTCCCACATATATTTAGTGCCATAGAGCTATCTTAAATATTTGGAGGTAACTGATATGGAAAAAAACAAAATAACTACAAAAAAGGAAGCTGTCACAGAAAATGATTTTCAAAGAGTTGCAAACAAAGTTTCACTAATTACCATCATAGGAAATGTATTGCTGTCTTTAATTAAACTTTTTGCAGGAATTATAGCCCACTCCAGTGCCATGATTAGTGATGCCGTTCACTCGGCATCTGATGTATTCAGTACAATTGTGGTCATCATCGGTATCAGGCTTGCATCAAAGGAACCCGACAAAGAACATCCTTACGGTCATGAGCGATTGGAATGTGTAGCAGCCATTATTCTGTCAATGGTACTTTTTATCACAGGTCTTGGTATTGGCACAGAAGCTCTTAATAAGATTTTACAAGGTAATTACAGCTCCTTACAGATACCGGGAATGTTAGCATTGATTGCCGCAATAATATCAATTTTAAGTAAGGAAGGAATGTACTGGTATACAAGACACTATGCAAAGAAAATTGATTCCGGTGCATTGATGGCAGATGCATGGCATCATCGTTCAGATGCATTTTCTTCAATTGGCGCTTTAATTGGAATTCTGGGAGCACGACTTGGGGTTCCTATAATGGATTCCATTGCAAGTCTGGTAATTTTCCTGTTTATTGCAAAAGCAGCATTTGACATTTTTAAAGATGCTATAGACAAAATGGTAGACCGTTCATGTGATGAAGAAACCGAAAAGCAGATTTATGATTTTGTAATGAAAAACGAAAATGTACTAGGCATTGATTTGCTTCAAACACGCATATTCGGGAATAAAATATATGTTGATATAGAGATTCAGGCAGATGCATCATACACATTGCGGGAAGCACATAGTATTGCCGAGTCTATACATGATGACATAGAGAAAAATTTTCCAAAAGTTAAACACATTATGGTTCATGTAAATCCTGCAATGTAACAAAACCATCAATCAATGCATTTGACAAAACAATGGAGAAAATGTATATTTCATTATAAATCATAGTAAGTAAGTGGGAATGTGTTTGGAGGCAGGTTATGAGAATTTCAACCAGAGGAAGATATGCATTAAAACTGATGCTTGACTTGGCAACATACGATAACGGTGAACCAATCAAGATAAAGGATATTGCAAAGAGACAGAATATATCAGAAAAATATCTGGAACAAATAGTTTCTGTACTTAACAAAGCGTCTTTTGTTAAAAGTATAAGGGGTGCTAGAGGAGGGTATCTGTTATATGATGTTCCTCAGCATTATACAGTTGGACAGATTTTAAAGGTTACAGAGGGCAGTATGTCACCGGTTGACTGTGTTGGTGAGAATGGCTCTCCCTGTGCCAACAAAGATACCTGCGTCAGTGTAAGAATATGGGAAAAGCTTGATGATGCCATCAATGAAGTACTAGAGGGCATAACACTTGCAGACCTTTTGGAATGGCAAAATGAACTTTTGGTAGACCAATATGTTATTTAATGGGGTCAGACCCCATTAAATTTTGAGACTATGAAAAAAACTCTGTAAATTCAAACTTCTATGATAATTAAGACAGC
>JAUNPK010000022.1 GCA_030536855.1 Eubacteriales bacterium | reverse complement strand
TAACATTAAATCTGACAACATTAAATCGGATAATATAAAAAAAGCATGTATTAACATAGTAAAGAATCCAATTATTATAGGAATTGTTTTGGGATTGTTATCATCTCTGATTGGGATAGATTACCCTGTCATAATAGACAAAACAATCTCCAGTGTTGCACAGACTGCAACTCCAATTGCACTTATATGTATTGGAGCCGGATTTGAGGGAAGAAAGGCGATTAAGAAGATAAAGCCTACGGTTATTGCAACATTAATTAAATTGGTTGGACTGACAGCGGTTTTTCTTCCTATAGCAGTCATCATGGGATTCAGAAATCAGGAACTTGTTGCAATACTTATAATGCTGGCTTCGCCAACAACAGTAACCTGTTATGTTATGGCTAAGGGAATGGACAATGATGGAGTTCTTTCATCAAGTATTGTCGTACTTACAACATTTTTCTCAAGTATAACTCTTACGGGCTGGATATTTTTATTAAGAAGTATGGGTTTGATATAGAAAATGGCTTAGATATACTTTGTAAATATACTTGAAACAAACAATTGAAAATGTTATATCTATGTGGTATAATCTCAATCAGTTATGAATATAAAGGAGGTATTGTCGTGAAGCACATTAAGACAATCAGCAACCGAGTTTTAAAGGATACAATGAAGCATGGCGGATGTGGCGAGTGCCAGACATCATGCCAGTCAGCATGTAAGACATCTTGCACAGTCGGAAATCAGAGCTGTGAGAATAAGAGTAATTAATTTGTACTGTGGATAAGAGAGTGTTAAAGCATTTCGACACTCTCTTATTTTTGCGGTTAGGTGGAGATAATAATGATACATCAGTATAAGAATAATGGATACAACATTGTATTGGATGTGAACAGTGGTTCCGTTCATGTTGTTGATGAATGCGTGTATGACATAATTGCATTGTATGAAGATAAATCTCTTGATGAGATTATAGATGCATTGGAGAACAAATATCCTGAAAAAGAAGTAAGGGAAGCGTATTCAGAGATTAATGAACTTAAAGATGCAGGACAGCTGTTTACAGAAGATGTGTATGAACCATATATAGATTCATTTAAGGATAGACCTACAGTTGTTAAGGCACTGTGTTTACATATCGCTCATGACTGCAACCTTGCCTGTAAGTATTGCTTCGCTGAGGAGGGGGAATACCACGGAAGAAGAGCTCTAATGAGCTTTGAAGTAGGTAAGAAAGCGTTAGATTTTCTTGTGGCTAATTCAGGTAACAGAAAGAATCTTGAAGTGGATTTCTTCGGCGGAGAGCCGACTATGAATTTTGAGGTTGTTAAGCAGCTTGTAGAATATGGAAGAAGTCTTGAAAAGGAACATAACAAGAATTTCAGATTTACCCTCACAACTAATGGGATACTTCTGGATGATGATATATTAGAGTTTGCCAATAAAGAGATGGGCAATATAGTGTTAAGTATTGACGGTCGTAAGGAAATTAATGATTTAATGAGACCTACCCGTAATAATCACGGAAGTTCTTACGATATTATAATGCCTAAGTTTAAGAAGGTGGCAGAGAGCCGTAATCAGATGAATTATTATGTCAGAGGTACATTTACACATAATAATCTGGATTTTTCAAAGGATGTCCTTCATCTGGCAGATGAAGGCTTTGAGCAGATTTCAGTGGAACCTGTGGTTGCACAGCCTACGGACTCTTATGCAATAAAGGAAGAAGATTTACCTGTTTTGTTTGAACAGTACGATATCCTGGCAAAAGAGATTATAAAGAGAAAGAAAGCCGGAAAAGGATTCAATTTCTTCCACTTTATGATAGATCTTAATGGTGGACCATGTGTTGCCAAGAGATTATCAGGATGCGGTTCAGGATGCGAATATCTGGCTGTAACTCCTTGGGGTGACTTTTATCCGTGTCATCAGTTTGTGGGAAATGAAGATTTTCTTATGGGTAATGTGGATGAGGGAATCACTCGGATGGATATAAGAGACATGTTTAAGAATTGTAATGTCTACTCAAAGGAAAAATGTAAAAACTGCTTTGCAAAGTTTTATTGCAGTGGTGGATGTGCAGCTAATTCTTACAATTTCCATGGCAATATTAACGATGCCTATGATGTGGGATGCGAGTTGCAGAAGAAACGTATAGAGTGTGCAATTATGATAAGGGCAGCCATGTCGGAAGATTAAAAGATTGCATTTTTAATAATAACATTGAAGGGAGATACTAAATAAAATGAAGTACAGTTTACCTAAGAAAATTTGCTACTCCATAATAGTAGTAGCAATGGCTGTTGGTCTTACGCTTACAGCATTCTTTGGAATGGATGGCAAGGGTTACGGAAGTGCCGGAAATATTAATCTTGGTCTTGACCTTGCAGGTGGTGTAAGTATTACTTATGAGATTCAGGAGAGCAATCCTACATCTCAGGATATTGAGGATACTATTTATAAGCTTGAAAAGCGTGTTGAAGGAAGAAGTACAGAGTCACAGGTTTATAGGGAAGGTGATAACAGAATCACAGTTGAAATTCCCGGAGTGACAGATGCTAACGAAATACTGGAAGAACTTGGAACACCGGGTTCTCTTGAATTCCTTGATTACACAGGATATTCAGCATGGTCATCAGGCGAGTCTTATGAGCCGTTGCTTACAGGTTCAGATGTTAAGACTGCTCAGGCCTACACAGATACATCATCAACAGACAGCACACCTTACGGTGTTTCACTCACATTTACAGATGAAGGTGCAGATAAGTTTGCAGATGCCACATCTAAAAATGTAGGAAGCAGAATTTATATCATTTATGATGGGGAAGTAGTCAGCTACCCAACAGTTAACCAGACAATTACAGGCGGCAATGCTTCAATTACAGGTATGGAATCGGCAGAGGCAGCAGAAAATCTTGCTACTTACATAAGAATTGGTTCAATTCCTCTTACACTTAATGAGGTAAGCTCTAATATTGTAGGTGCCCAGTTGGGACATGATGCAATTAATTCAAGTCTTATAGCAGCAGCAATCGGTCTTGTATTACTTTGCATTTTCATGATTGTTATTTACAGAATTCCGGGTGTAGTTGCTACAATTTCCCTTGTGATTTATACAGCTCTTACACTTTTCCTTGTAAGTGTTTATGACCTTACATTAACGCTTCCTGGTATTGCAGGTATTATTCTTGGTATAGGTATGGCGGTTGATGCTAACGTTATTATTTATACACGTATCAGAGAAGAAATCGGCGCCGGAAAGAACGTTGAAGGTTCAATCCTTTCAGGTTACAGCAAGGCTACATCAGCTATTGTGGATGGTAACGTAACAACATTAATTGCAGCAGCGGTTCTTTATATATTTGGTACAGGTCCTGTTAAAGGTTTTGCAACAACACTTGCTGTAGGTATCGTTGTTTCAATGTTTACAGCTCTTGTTATTACTAAGGTTATTATGAAGCTTTTATATAACTTTGGAATACAGGATCCTAAGTTCTATGGAAAGACAGTTCATGAGAAGACATTAAATGTACTGGGAATCAGAAAATGGGCTATTATAGGTTCTGCTGTAGTAATCCTTGCCGGATTTGTAGTTATGGGCATTCAGGCAGGGCTTGGAAACAGAGTACTTAATTTCAGCCTTGAATTTGTAGGAGGTTCAACAACAAGCTTTACCTTCGAAAAAGATTATTCTCAGTCAGAAATTGAGAATGACATTATTCCTGTAATTAAGTCAGCTGCAGGAATCAGTGAAGTAAAGCAGCAGAAAGATCAGGATTCAACAAAGGTATCATTTAAGACAACTGATCTTTCACTTGATCAGAGGCAGGCAATTGAGACAGCAGTCACAGAGAAATTCCCTATCAAGGAAAATACAGTGGTTGAGACAGATACAATCAGTTCATCAGTAAGTAATACAATGAAGAAAAATGCTATTATGTCAGTTATATTGGCAACAATAGCAATGCTTATTTATATTTTTGTACGATTCAGAGATATTAAATTTGCGGCTGCGGCTGTTATAGCACTTCTTCATGATGTGCTTGTTGTATTAACTTTCTATTCTGTATTCAGAATATCTGTAGGTAATACATTTATCGCATGTATGCTTACAATTGTTGGTTACTCAATCAACGGTACAATTATCATATTTGACAGAATAAGAGAGAAGTTAAAGGATGCAACTTCAAGAACTAATATTACAGAGCTTGTTAATTCTTCAATTACAAGCACAATGACAAGAACAATTAATACATCTATCACAACGCTTATAATGCTTGTTGTATTGTTTATACTTGGAGTTTCTTCTGTAAAAGAATTTGCCCTTCCTCTTATTGTAGGTATTATTGTAGGTGCGTATTCTTCAATCTGCCTTACAAGTGCTCTCTGGTACATGATGGGTGGTAAGAAACGCGGAGTTATCGATGAAGCGATTAAAAAGAGAGAAGAAGCTAAGAAGGTTAATGCAGACGGCTCTCAGGTGTAGTGTTTTAATCAGGGTAATTAAATAGTTTTTTAAATGCCTCCGGCAGCAAATATAAGGCTGTCGGGGGCATTGCTATTTTATACAATATATTTTACACATCACATTTTACAAGATATAATCTGTATCTTTTTCAATTGGTTATGGATTTATAATTCTAAATAGGATAATATTATTACAGTGTTTTGGAGGAAAGATTAATGAGCAGGTGGATGCAGTACAGATTAAAGGCAGACTTTAACACCATAGGAAACAGATACAATATAAGCGATGTTATTGCCAGAATAATATTTAACAGAGGGATTCATAATGACAGGGATTTCAATATGTATGTAAATGGAAGTATGAAAGACCTTCATGACCCTCATCTTTTGAAGGATTCTGATAAGGCGGTGGATATCCTTAAGGAGAAGATAAAGGCTTACAGAAGAATAAGGATAATTGGTGATTACGATATTGATGGAATATGTTCCACATACATTTTATACAAGGGGTTAATTACTGCAGGAGCACAGGCAGATTATGCAATTCCCCACAGGATTAATGATGGATACGGAATTAATATAGAGCTTATTGATGAGGCTGTAAGAGATGGGATAGACACAATCATAACCTGCGATAATGGTATATCAGCCTATGATGAAATTAAATATGCAAAAGATAATGGCATAACAGTGATTATTACAGACCATCACCAGATACCTGTTGAAATTGTAAATGGGGAAAAGGTATTTAAGATACCTATGGCACATGCTGTTATTAATCCACATCTGCCGGACTGTAAATACCCATATAAGGAATTGTGCGGTGCAGGAGTCGCATATAAGCTTATCACACTATTATTTATGTCTTTAGGACTTGATATGACGCATTTGGAAGAATATGCAGAGTTTGCGGCTATTGCTACGGTTGGGGATTTAGTGGAACTGAAGGATGAGAACAGAATTATAGTGAAATATGGTCTTAAACATATAGTCGGGACTAAAAATATAGGGCTCAGGGCATTGATAGAGATCTGTGGAATAGACATTAATAACTTATCTGCATACCATGTGGGTTTTGTATTCGGACCGTGTCTAAATGCCAGCGGGCGTTTGTCTTCGGCAACGGATGCATTGGAAATGCTTCTTTCAACGGATAGAAATGAATCATTAATAAAAGCACAGTCATTAAGAAATCTTAATGAGGAGAGGAAGGAACTTACGGAGCAGGGGAGCAACGAAGGATTATCTCTTGTGGAAAATACTGATTTAAAAAATGATAAGGTTCTTGTGGTTTATCTTCCGGATGTACATGAAAGTATTGCAGGATTAATTGCAGGAAGGATTAAAGAGGTATATTATAAACCTACAATTGTGCTGACAAAGGGTAAGGAAGGAGTGAAGGGCTCCGCAAGGTCTATTGAAGGTTATGATATAGCAGCAGAGCTTGGCAAATGTAAAGGTCTACTTACAAAATTCGGCGGACATCCTATGGCAGCGGGATTATCTCTTCCTGAGGAAAATATTGAAATGTTAAGGAAAAAACTTAATGAGAATATTACCTTGAAGGAAGAAGATTTTATTCCTAAGATATGGATAGATGATGACAGTGCTACAGCTTATTCAGATATGAAGTTTATTTCCCAGTTGGAGATATTGGAACCATACGGCGTTGGAAATTCAAAACCTTTTTTTGCAGCAAGGAACATGCTGGTGAAGATGGTGCGTATGGTTGGCAGGAATCATAATGTTATGCATATAAATCTTGAGGATGAGTACGGCAAACAGGTAAAGGGAGTAATATTTAATGCAACACAGGCTGAAATGCCGGAGATTGGGAGCACAATACAGGTGGTATATTATCCGTCATTAAATCAATATATGGGAAATGTATCAATTGATATGATAATTAAAGAATGGAGGAGACAGTAATTATGTTTAATAAAAGATTAAGGAAGAAAATTGCAGCTACATTAATTGCAGTTATGGCTTTATCATCATTTGCAGGGTGCGGCAGCACAAAGGATAAGTCTGATAATGAGGAAAACAACGGTATAACACAAGAGTATGTAAGCAGGGATATTAATGTTGCAGCCTTGAAAGGACCTACAGCAATAGGAATGGTTAAGCTTATGAAGGACAGCGAAGACGGACTGACAGCCAATAACTACAGTTTTCAGATAGAAGCCTCTGCGGACGCATTTACTGCAAACCTTATAAAAGGTGATATCCAGATTGCAGCAATGCCATGTAACGCAGCATCCACACTTTACAATAAAAGTTCAGGAAAGATAACAGTACTGGGGATAAATACTCTTGGAGTTCTATATGTGGTGGAAACAGGAGATTCAGTCAAGTCGGTTTCTGACCTTAAAGGAAAGACGATTTATTCAACAGGAAAAGGAACAACTCCGGAATACACATTAAGATATCTTCTTAAATCTAATGGAATTGACCCTGATAAGGATGTAAACATAGAATTCAAATCAGAGGCTACAGAGGTTGCAACAATTATGGCACAAAGCAAGGATGAGGTAATAGCTATGTTGCCACAGCCATTTGTGACAACAGTGCTTACAAGCAATAAAAATGCAAGAATAGCCTTAGATGTTACAGCAGAATGGGAAAAAGCTGCAAAAGACGGAAGTAGTGTAGTTACAGGTGTGATTGTGGTAAATACTGAATATTACAACAGTAATAAAGAAGCAGTAGATAAATTTCTTGAAGAGTATAAATCGTCAGTAGATTACGTTAATGCAAATGTTGATGATTCTTCGGAACTTGTTGAAAAGTATGGAATAACCAAAGCTGCCATTGCCAAACAGGCAATACCGAAATGTAATATAACATTGATTCCGGGAGATGAGGCAAAGACAAAGATATCTAAGTATCTTCAGGTATTATATGATGAAAATCCAGCCTCAGTAGGAGGTAAGATGCCGGCTGATGATTTCTATAAGTGAGTTCTTTAAAGGTTACTGTCCACACCCAGCCGGAGTATTACACATATACTTGCTTACAATCTGGCTGAGTGTGGACAGTAACCTAATGAGACCGTCTGTTTATATACTCAGTCTTATATTTTGAATACACAATCTTCTGGCTGTTATACAGACTATAGTAGCCTGACAGCATATAGCTGAGAGCCACACATATAATTACAAATTTCATTGAACCTGCCCCGAACATCTCTATTGATAATATGAGGGATGTGAGTGGGCAGTTTGTGACTCCGCAGAAAACACTGACCATACCGCATCCGGCACATAATCCCACCGGAAGTCCGAATATAGGAGCTAAGAAGCTACCCAGTGTAGCACCTACGAATAATGTGGGTACAATCTCGCCTCCCTTATATCCGCCGCCTAAGGTGATTGCAGTGAATATCATTTTCAGCAGGAATACATACCATGCAGCACTTACCGTAAAGCTTTTGCTGATAATATCAGCGCCTGCTCCCAGATAGTCTGTGGTACCTGTAATGTATCTCAAAGCGATTACCAGCAATCCGGCGATTACAATCCTTATGTAAGGGTTGGCAAAATATTCTGAATAAAGCTTTGATGAGGTGTGAAGAATTATGCAGAACAATATGCTTGCCAAAGCAAACAACGCAGACATAATAATAAATTTAGTTCCTGAAACCATATTAAAACTACAGATTTCTCCTATATCAAACCTTGTGGGAGAAATGTTAAAAAATGCGGCAATACCCTGGGCAATAAAGGCAGATATAACACACGGAACTAAAGCGGCGTAATACATAATTCCCACGCTTATTACTTCCATGGAAAATATAGCTGCAGCGATGGGGGTTCCGAAAAGAGCGGCGAAGCAGGCACTCATTCCGCACATAACCATAATTCGTTTATCTTTTTCATCAAAATCCAGATGATTTGCAAAAAAATTACCTACAGAGCCACCAACTTGAAGTGCAGCACCTTCTCTGCCGGCAGAACCGCCGCAAAGATGTGTGAGCAGTGTAGAAATAATTATAAGAGGTGCCACTCTTATAGGCACTTCGTCATTTGATTGTATTGCAGTGATGACAATGTTGGTACCTTTATTATTTCCTTCTCCTACAGCTCTGTACATAAATACAATTATGATACCTGCAACAGGAAGCAGGAAAAGAAAATAAAAATTATTAATTCGTAATTCTGTCACAAATGCAAGCAGTTTGTAAAACCCTGTTCCTACAAGACCTATAACCACACCGGAAACAACAGAACAGAACAGCCATTTAAAAAGAGTAAATACAGCCATTCGCATTCTTTGGAATGTCTCTGTAACAGTATCCGGTTGTATGTTGAATAACCTTGCTTTCATCTCGTTTGTGTACCTTTCTCAAATCCATATCTAAAGTGCAAATATTACTTAAAAATCTTTTGGCTCATGTTGCTGTTGTGATATTCCCTATTGTCGGTGACATCCTCCGTAAACCAGTCAGGTTTAATGTAAGAGTTGGCATCCTCAATTGATTCAAATTCCACCTCGGCAAAAACAGTACCTTCAAAGACATCTTCAAATATATCCAGTTCGATGGTGTGCCCGGTATTATCAGGAATTTCGTATCTCTTCTTAGTGATAATATTACCGTCAGATTTTTTAATCAAGTGTTCATAGGATTCTTTTGTCAGTGGAAGATTATATTCTTCTCTGGCCAATTTACCTTTTCCTTTATAAGTCAGATAGTAATCATCATTGTCTTTTCTTACCCGAACTACAGGATCGGTTGAAAGATAACCCTGTTGTATTTCACGGCAGTGATACTGCTCAAGATTTTCAGGGATTTTTGATATTAAAAATTTACGTTCTATTTCCATTGAAGCCTCCATAATTCAATAAAACAGGATACCATTGTGACAGAAGAGTAAGTTAATTAAAAAATAGGACTGCCACAAAAGTGACAGCCCCACATGTTACCATTACTTACCAATTGTAAGAAAAATTACTTCTTCTTCTTGCTAGGTGTGTTAACAGTTGTCTTTAAAGCCTTACCAGCCTTAAACTTAGGTGCCTTAGAAGCAGGGATCTTAATAGCCTTACCTGTCTGAGGATTCTTACCTGTTCTGGCAGCTCTGTCAGCAACTTCGAAAGTACCGAAGCCAACTAACTGAATCTTCTCACCATTCTTTAACTGCTCAGCAACTGTTTCTGTGAAAGCCTTTAATGCCTTCTCTGCATCCTTCTTAGAAAGTTCAGCCTTCTCTGCGATTGCAGCAACTAATTCTGTCTTATTCATAATAAACTACATCCTCCTTAAATGAAATAAGTAATAATAAGTATATGATATATATACTCCAAACTGGTTATTTTGTCAATAAAAAATGCCTATAAAATGCCATTTTTCGGCATTTTTTAAAGATTTTGTCGAATATATAAGATAAATTTATATACTATCCATAAGAGTATCCCATTTTTCATATAATTCATTCAATTCAAGGTTAAGAGATTCCCTTTTATTATGGATTTCCATGAGTTTCCCTGTATCACTGCTGATTTCAGGATTATCATACATTTCATCCAGCTTCTTTATTTCATCTTCTATAGCAGCAATTCTTTCTTCTGTTTTCTTTATCTCATTTTTAGATTTCTTAAGTTGATTCTGTTTTGCTTTATCCTGCTGCCACACAGCCTTGGCATCAGCACTTTTATTATCACCATTGATGGAAGTGTCCTTTGCTGGGATTTTAGCTGAAGTCTTTACATTCAGGATATCCTTTTTTTCAAGATAATAATCATAATTTCCAATATAATTAATGAGGCGTTTATCAGAAAGTTCATAAATGCGTGTGGCAACTCTGTTGATAAAATATCTGTCATGAGAAACAAATAAAACAGTTCCTGTATAATTATTCAGCGCATTTTCCAGAATTTCCTTTGAAGTTATATCAAGGTGGTTGGTAGGCTCATCAAGAATGAGCAGGTTGGCGTTGGAAAGCATAAGCTTTGCCAGTGATACACGGCCACGTTCTCCACCACTGAGATCACGTATATATTTGAATACATCTTCGTCAGTAAAAAGGAAAGCTGCCAGGGTATTTCTTATCCTGGTATTGTTAAGGTCAGGATAGGAATCCTGAATTTCTTCAAAAATAGTTTTATCCGGGTCAAGAACGTGATGTTCCTGATCGTAGTAACCTATGTTTACCTTGGCTCCGAGATATATTTCTCCCTTGTCAGCCGGTAAAAGTCCGTTAATTAATTTAAGGATTGTTGTTTTCCCTGTTCCGTTACTTCCTATTAAAGCCACACGCTCTCCGCGCTTAATGTCCATGTTAAGATTCTCAAAGAGAGTAACATTATCAAATGCTTTGGAAAGGTCTGTAATTCTTAATACATCATTGCCACTTACAACCTTTGGCTCAAGTTTAATGTTCATTTTGTCGTTAAGCTCTACAGGCTTTTCTATAATATCCATTTTATCCAGCATTTTTTCGCGGCTTTCGGCTCTTTTAATGGATTTCTCCCTGTTAAACTGCTTAAGCTTTGCGATTACTTCTTCCTGATGTTTTATGTCTCTTTGCTGGTTGAGATATTCCTTTAATTTCATATTTCTGAGAATGGCCTTTTTAGACGCATAGTCAGAATAGTTTCCTGAAAATGTAGTAGCAATACTGTTATCAAGTTCTATAACTTTGGAAACAATTTTATCAAGGAAATATCTGTCGTGAGATACAATAAGTACAGCGCCGTTGTAATTGAGAAGATAATTTTCAAGCCAGCTTATTGACGCCATGTCCAGGTGGTTGGTAGGCTCATCCAGAAGAATAATATCAGGTTTTGATAAAAGAAGTTTTCCGAGAGAAACACGGGTCTTCTGGCCTCCTGATAGAGTATTGACACACAGTCCGAAATCATTTTCGTTAAATCCCAGACCTTTAAGTACCCCTGTGATTTCGCTTTTATAAGCATAGCCGTTATTTATTTCAAATTCATGGTTAAGGGAAGAATATTTTGTCATAAGTTCTTCCAACTCCTTATCGGTAGCCTGGTTCATGGCAGCTTCTGTACTTCTTAAATTAGATTCCAATTCAAGAATATATTGCTTAACAGAAAGCAGTTCGTCATATATGGTATTGTCTGAGTTAAGGTTCTGCTCCTGTGCAAGATATCCAAGCGTTTTATTTTTTGACAGGGTTACAAGACCTGAATCAGCAGGTTCATCCCCGGTAATAATCTTTAACAGTGTAGATTTGCCTGCACCGTTAATTCCGATAAGTGCAGCTTTTTCATGTTCTTCTATATTAAAGGAACAGTTGGTAAGTATTACGTCTGTTCCAAAAGATTTATTAATGTTATTGCATGAAAGTATCATAAGTACCTTCCTTTCACAAAAGTCTGAAATTCATTTTAAACTGTTTCTGTGAGTTTAATTACTCAAGAATTATATATGGTAATAATTAAAAATGCAATTTTGACTTATTCTAAAGGGTAATGTATGATGTTTCAGTCAGAAAATGACAATGCATTGTAAAATGTGCAGAAATGGAGATAAATATATGAGATTTGACGAATTTAATATTGACGATAGAATTTTAAGAGCAGTTGAAGATATGGGATTTGAAGAGCCAACACCCATTCAGATACAGTCTATTCCTGTGGTTTGCAACGGGGATGATATGGTGGGACAGGCTCAGACAGGAACTGGTAAGACAGCATCCTATGCAATCCCTATGCTTATGAAAGTGAATCCACAGATTAAGAAACCACAGGCTATTGTATTATGTCCTACCAGGGAGCTGGCTGTACAGGTGGCTGATGAGATAAGAAAACTGGCAAAATATATGTCTGATATTAAAGTGCTTCCGGTTTACGGGGGACAGGAAATTGTAAGACAGATTAAGTCCTTAAAGACAGGAGTTCAGATTATAGTGGGAACACCGGGACGTGTCATGGATCACATGAGAAGAAAAACAGTAAAGTTTGACAGCATTTCCACAGTTGTACTTGATGAAGCCGATGAAATGCTGGATATGGGATTCAGGGATGATATTGAGACTATTCTGACAGACACGCCTGATGACAGACAGACGGTTATGTTTTCTGCCACAATGCCTAAGGAGATTATGGAAATTGCAGGAAAATATCAGAAAAATGCAAAGGTTATCAAGGTGGTTAGAAAAGAGCTGACTGTGGAAAATATACAGCAGTATTATTATGAAGTAAGACCTAAAAATAAGACTGAAGTATTATGCAGACTTATAGATATTTATAATCCGAGATTATCTGTAGTTTTTTGTAATACAAAACGACAGGTGGATGAGCTTATATCTGAATTAAAGGGAAGAGGCTATTTTGCAGACGGAATCCATGGAGACATGAAACAGCAGCAGAGAGACCGTGTTATGGACGATTTCAGAAGCGGAAAAATTGATATTCTCATAGCTACTGATGTAGCAGCAAGGGGTATTGACGTCAGTGATGTGGATATGGTGTTTAACTATGATCTTCCTCAGGATGAAGAGTATTATGTTCACAGAATAGGAAGAACAGGACGTGCGGGAAGAGACGGAATGGCCCTTTCATTTATAAGCGGAAGAGAGGTATACAAGCTTAAAGAGATTGAAAGATATTGTAAGACCAAAATTCTTGCAAAGCCGGTACCTTCCCTGGATGATGTAAAAAGCACAAAGTTAGATAACATATTTGAAAAGGTAAGAAATACTATAAATGAAGGCGGACTTTCAGATATGCTTAATCTTGTTGAGGAGCATGTTAATGAGGAAGATTACACATCGATGGATATGGCAGCAGCTCTTTTGAAAATGATTATCGGTGACACCCTGGAAAAAGAAGACGAGGTGGAAGATATACATTTTGATATGGAAAATGATGACAGACATATGGTAAGGCTCTTTATTAATGTTGGAAAAAAGGATAAAATAAAACCATCCAATATTCTGGGAGCTATTGCAGGAGAGTCAGGTATGCCGGGAAAACTGGTGGGCTCAATAGATATGATGGATAATTATACATTTGTTGATGTGCCTGCAATACATGCGGAGAGAGTTCTCCGTGCCATGAATGATAATGTTCAGATAAAGGGCAGAAAGGTGAGCGTTGAGAAAGCCAATAGTGCAAAAGGTGGAAAAGCTAAGAAAGGCAGAAAACGCGGAAGTGGAAAATAGATTGAATAAGAAGATAACTTTGGATAAGTTAAATAGAAATGAGGCATTAAGATATTTAGGCTATAAAGATTTTCAGACAGATGATATGACGGAAAGTCTGCTGAACCTCTGCGAGGAGGAAGTAATTAAAAATGCTGTACCCCGTTACACATACAGAATAGTGGATTTTACCCGGGCAAATGAAGGGGTAAGCATAGAGGGCACAAGTCTGATCCTTAAAGGGGATTCCATAAAGGAACATCTTGAAGGATGCGAGAAAGCAGCATTGATGGCTGTTACTTTATCAGAAGGTATTGACAGGATGTTAAGGGTTATGTCCGGTACTGATATGGCAAAGGCTGTGGTATCCGACAGTCTGGCAAGTGTTGCTGTTGAGCAGGTGTGTGATAAGGTGGAGCTTATTATAAAGGAGGAATTGCCGGAATATAACCAAACTTTCAGATTTGGTATAGGATATGGGGATTTGCCTATTGAGCATCAAAAGGAATTTCTCACGGTGCTGAACGCACCCAAACTTATAGGACTTAATGTAAGCAGTTCATCTATGCTTACACCAACAAAGTCAGTTACAGCAATAATAGGACTTACAAAAGGCAGGGTAAAAGCTTCTAACAGAGGCTGTGCATCCTGCAATCTGAAAGGTACATGCAGGTTTAGAAAGGCGGGAGGACATTGTAATGGTTAATAAATTACAGGAATTATTAAAGAGAGATTATGTAATACTTGACGGCGGTATGGGAACGATGCTTCAGGCTTCAGGACTGAAAGTGGGAGAGACTCCTGAAGTGCTTAATGTAACACAGCCACAGTTGCTTATTTCCATACATGAACAGTATCTTAATGCAGGTTCAGATATTATATATGCGAATACATTTGGCGGTAACAGATATAAGCTGGAGGAATGCGGAAAGACAGTGCAGGAGCTGGTTACAGCAGGAATAAAAAATGCAAGACAGGCTTGCGAAAATGTTAAACCTGAGGCACTGGTAGCTCTTGATGTGGGACCTATAGGACAGCTTTTAGAACCAACAGGAACTTTAAGCTTTGAGGAAGCTTATGATATGTATGCTGAAATAGTAAAATGCGGCGAAGCAGCAGGTGCGGATTTGGTTGTTTTTGAAACTATGACAGATTTGCTTGATGTTAAGGCGGCGATTCTTGCAGCTAAAGAAAACAGCAGTCTTCCTGTTATGGCAACAATGAGCTTTGAAGAGAATATGAGAACATTTACGGGTTGTTCGGTATCAGCAATGGCATTGACACTGTCAGGTTTAGGCGTTGATGCACTGGGAGTAAACTGTTCTTTAGGACCTAAGGAACTTGAACCTGTTATAGAAGAGTTGAGTCGCTGGACAAACCTTCCGATTATTGTAAAGCCAAATGCAGGTCTGCCTGATCCTGTTACCAATGAATATAACGTCACACCTTCTCAGTTTGCAGAGTTCATGAAGGACTTAAGAAAATATGGAATTAAGGTATTTGGAGGATGTTGTGGTACTAATCCGGAATTTATCAGCTGTCTTTTTGAAGTGCTGAGAAAAGAAGGAAATCCTAAAGTGGAAAAAATACAGATTCCTGGGGCTGTATGCTCAGCTACCAATACGGTGGTTGTTAATGAGCCAAGAATTGTGGGAGAGAGAATTAATCCTACAGGTAAAAAAGTGTTTAAACAGGCACTTCTTGATGGGGATATGGATTACATTTTGGGACAGGCCCTGGAGCAGGTATCTGCAGGTGCTGATATTCTTGATGTAAATGTGGGTCTTCCGGGTATTGATGAGCGTCAGATGATGATTGATACAGTAAAATCACTTCAGTCAGTTGTGGATGTACCTCTTCAGTTAGATTCAACAATTCCTGAAGTCCTTGATGCAGCTCTTAGGATTTACAATGGAAAGCCAATTGTGAATTCTGTTAACGGAGAGGAAGAATCTCTTAATAACATTCTTCCTATTGTAAAAAAATATGGTGCAGCCGTTATAGGACTTGCTCTTGATAAAGATGGTATTCCTAAGAAAGCAGCTGACAGAGTAGCGATTGCAAAAAAGATAATGGACAGAGCTGTTTCAATAGGTATTCCGAAGGAAGATATATATATAGACTGCCTTACCCTGACTGCCTCAGCAGAGCAGGAAGGTGTTATGGAAACACTGAGTGCTCTTTACAGCGTTAAACATGATTTGGGGTTGAAGACGGTTCTTGGTGTATCTAATATATCTTTCGGACTTCCAAACAGAGTGCTGGTTAACCATATTTTCCTCACAATGGCATTGACCAATGGTCTGGATCTTGCCATTATTAATCCTAATATTCCGGAAATGACAGGAGCTGTGAGAGCTTATAAACTTCTTGCCAATATAGATAAGAATTCTGTTGATTATATTAAAGCTTATGGTGCTATGCCTGCTGTAAGTAAAATTAATCCGGCAGAAAAAGGACAATCTGTTACTACTTCACGTGATGTAGTACAGTCATCAGAAACAACAGTTAATCTTAAGGATAAGAAGGGAAGTTATACAATTGATGATCTGGTTTATGCTGTAGAAAAAGGACTTAAAAATGAGGGTGCAATTGTTACGGAAGAACTTTTAAAAACAATGGATTCAATGGACATTGTTAATCAGGCTCTTATTCCTGCATTGGATAAAATCGGTGCTGAATTTGAGAAGGGTACATTATTCCTTCCACAGCTTATTATGGCTGCAGGAGTTGCCCAGGCTGCATTTGAAGTTATCAGAAAACACATGATTATGAGCAACAGTGCACCTGTTAGTAAAGGAAAGATTGTCATTGCCACTGTAAAGGGTGATGTACACGATATCGGAAAGAATATTGTTAAGGTTCTTTTGGAGAACTACGGCTATGAAGTAATTGACCTTGGTAAAGATGTAGAATACCAGGCTGTAGTGGATGCTATAAGAGATAACAATGTTAAACTCTGTGGATTGTCGGCACTTATGACAACTACATTGGTATCCATGAAAAAGACGATTGAACTTATTCATGAGAATAATCTTGATTGCAAGGTTATGGTGGGAGGAGCTGTTCTCACACCGGAATATGCCAGGGAAATTAAGGCGGATTTCTATGCCAGAGATGCAAAGGAATCTGTTGATATTGCCAAAAAGGTGTTAGGATAGGGTTTCTTTACTTTTGGATAATATTGTTATACAATTAACAGTGTATGTAACTGCTTCTTAGTATGAGTACAAGAAACGGATGAAATTTAAGATTGGATATACAAAAAGATTAGGAGGCGACTTGATGGAGGAAGATAAAAAGATTTCATCTGCTGTAATTAGAAGGCTTCCAAGATATTACAGATACTTGGGTGAACTTATAGAGAGCGGAGTTCAGAGAATTTCATCAAAGGATTTAAGTATTAAGATGAAGGTAACTGCGTCTCAGATAAGACAGGATCTTAATAATTTCGGAGGATTTGGACAGCAGGGATATGGTTATAATGTAAAGTATCTGTATGACGAAATTGGGAAGATTCTGGGCATAGACAGAAATCATAACATGATTATCATTGGAGCAGGAAATCTTGGCAGAGCTATTGTCAACTATGCCGATTTTGAAAAAAGAGGTTTTATTATCTGCGGTGTATTTGATGATAATGCTGATTTAAAGGGTGAAGAAATCAGGGGAATAAAAATCCGTATGATGGATGAACTTACGGATTTTATTAAAGATAATGATATCGAAATTGTAGCACTTACAATTCCTAAACAGGCAGCCAAAGAAGTTGGGAAAATTGTAGCTGATGCAGGAATCAAGGCTATATGGAATTTTGCCCATACAGATCTTAATCTGGCAGATGATGTGATTGTTGAAAATGTGCATTTATCTGAGAGTCTTATGAGACTTTCCTATACAATTGCCAATAAAAAATAACAGAATGTAATATCTACTGATATGTTTGTTGATATTTATATATTTATTCAATGATTCCGGCAGGGAGGTATGAAGAGTGTCAGAGATTACATACGAATCCATTAAAGATAATGACGCATTTAAGAATATTCCAATACTTACCCTGGATGAGAGATGGTACCATCTTATTACAGAGAAGGTTAAGACTGACGAGATAAGGTATTGGGAGAAGGAAGTTAACGAGCTTCTAAAGAAACAGGGGCAGGTTAATAATGATATAAAGGAATTGAAGAAATTAAAGCAACAGCTTATTCAGGAAGTGGTTGATAACATGGAGGATGATGATAACAGCGACAAGAAAAAGAAAAACATGAACCAGAGCCAGAGGCTTATTCAGGAAGCGAAGGATAAGATTGCTGCCCTTGAAGACGAATCCCTTGATATCCCCAGAGAACTTGCCAGAGCTAACCAGAAACTTGTAGTGGAAACTTTAAAGGTTTGTTATGATAGACTCAATACCAACAAGGAAGATATTCAGGTTCTTGATAAGTGGATTAATGCCACAAGGGTGAAATTGAAAAAGAATATTCTTATCAAACAGGATAAAGAAGCGGTAAATGAGAAAGTGTATTCCTATATGCATGATATTTTCGGAGCCGATGCCTGTACCGAACTTGATAGGATTAATGAAAATAACGAAAATAATGGGAACAATATGAATAATTGATATAAGCATAAGCTGGAATGGAGTATGTTATGAGATATGTTGTGGATGCTGCATCAATGAAGGCAGTGGACGAATATTCAATTAAACAAGTGGGCATACCTTCCATGGTTTTGATGGAAAGGGCAGCTTTATGTGTAACTGAGACAATCTTGGAGAAGGTGCATGTTGGCACCAACTCCAAGATTTTATGCGTTTGTGGCACGGGAAATAATGGAGCTGACGGTCTGGCAGTTGCAAGACAGTTAACGGAAAAGGATATAAATACTGACGTTTACACGGTAGGAGAAGGCAATACAACATCAGAATACCGTGTACAATTGAACATAATTGAAAATCTTGGCATAGAATGTATTAGTAAGCCATTATTTGATAATTATGATGTAATTGTAGATGCGGTATTTGGAAACGGCTTGTCAAGAAATGTAGAAGGAAAATATAAGGATATCGTGGAACTAATCAACAGTGCATCTGAAAAAGGCAGTACAGTTGTTGCAGTGGATATTCCTACAGGTGTAAATGCTACTGATGGCAGAATTATGGGATGTTGCGTCAAGGCAGATATTACTGTGACATTTGGATATGAAAAGTTGGGTATGATACTTTATCCGGGAACTGCATATTGCGGAGAGGTTATTATTAAAAATATTGGCTTTGCTCCATTTTATGAAGAGTTGAAAGAAATTTTTGTCTATGAAGATGAAGATATTAAGAGATTGCCTGTAAGACAGCGAGACGGCAATAAAGGAACATTTGGAAAAGCACTGGTAGTAGCAGGCTCGTCAGGATGTGGAGGGGCTGCCATTCTTGCAGGAAAGGCTGCTTATAATATGGGTACGGGACTGGTAAAGGTACTTACACATATGGACAATAAGGAGCCTTTATTGATACATGTTCCGGAGTGCCTTATATCAACTTATGATGATACATGTTCCGGTGAAAATGCATCCCTGCTTCTGGAGGGTTCTTTACCTTGGGCGACATGTGTAGCCATAGGACCGGGACTTTCAACGGACAAAAGGGCGGAGAGATTAACACTGGAGGTTGCAAAAAAAGCAGATATTGTGAGAGTATTCGATGCAGATGCTTTGAATATTATTGCAAGGGATAAAATGACAATAGAAACCAGGGAAGGGGATTCTAATGCAATAATTACTCCTCACATTGGAGAAATGTCCAGACTTACCGGAATTTCCATACCTGAAATAAAAAAGAATATTATATCTACCGCAGTGAATTATGCCAGGGAACATCATCTTATATGTGTTCTTAAAGATGCAAGAACAGTGGTTACAGATGGGGAAAGAGTTTATATAAACTGTTCAGGTAACGATGGAATGGCAACAGGTGGTTCAGGTGACGTCCTTACGGGAATTATTACGGGACTTCTGGCCACGGGAATGGGCTGCTTTGATTCCGCCTGTCTGGGTACATTTATACATGGAAAGGCAGGAGACAAAGCCGCAGAATACTGCGGAAGTGTAAGCATGACAGCAACAGATATTGCAAGATACATCAAAGAAGTAATCAAATAAAACGAAAAAAATTGAATACACACCGGAAAGCCTGGCAATACTTAAGTTAGACAAGATAAGTAGATGCTTTGGGAGTGTGAAGATTGTGGTAATTAAACGTGGAGATATATTTTATGCAGATTTAAGACCGGTGGTAGGTTCGGAACAGGGAGGAATAAGACCTGTTCTCATAATTCAAAATGATACAGGGAATAAACATAGTCCTACGGTTATATGTGCGGCGATAACGTCCAAAATGAACAAGGCAAAATTGCCAACTCATGTGGAAATTGATGCCTGCCATTATGACATTGTAAAGGATTCTGTTATTCTTTTGGAACAGTTGAGAACTATAGATAAAAAGCGCCTTAAGGATAAAGTTTGTCATTTAGACAACGATATAATTCATCAGGTTAATAAGGCTTTGAGTGTAAGTCTTGAGATGAATGAGGATTTGTGATATGCTTACTACAATACTTATTTGTGTAAGTGTTATATATTTTATAAACTTGACATTGAAAGGAAAAAAGACATGAACGATGGCCATCCCGCGGATGGGAATGAAGGACTGTTTTCAGGTCTGATCAGAAAACTGGCAGGCAAAGGAAAACGGGAAGAAGATGTAACAGAAGAAATAATGGATATGGTCAATGAAAGCCATGAGAACGGTGTGATTGCTGAGAGCGAAGCAGAGATGATCGGCAATATCTTTGAACTGGGGGAGAAGAAGGCAGAGGATGTTATGACCCACAGAAAACATATCATTGCCCTTGACAGCAGTATTACTGTCAAAGAAGCCTTTGACATTGTTATGGAGGAGAATTACTCCAGATACCCGGTGTTTGATGGTGATCTTGACAATATAATAGGAGTACTACATATCAGGGATTTACTTAAACTTTATGTTGAAGAAAGTAACAGGGATAAGAAACTTTTTCAGGTTAAGAACCAGATAATGTTTGATCCTTACTGTATACCTGAAACACGCAACATAAGCCTTCTGTTTAAGGAGATGCAGTCAAAGAAAAATCACATGGCAATAGTGGTTGATGAGTATGGTCAGACCACAGGTATAATTACCATGGAAGATATATTGGAAGAAATTGTTGGAAATATTCTTGATGAGTACGACGATGAAGAAGAACAGGTAAAAGCTAATAGTGATGGCACTTATGAAATGAATGGTCAGACTATGCTTGAAGACATAGAGGATAAGCTGAATATAAAGTTTGACTGTGAGGATATTGATACAATAAACGGTTATATCATATATAAGCTTGGAAAGATTCCTGAGAAGGATGAACAGTTTGAAACAGAATGTAATGGGTATATTTTCAAGATACTTTCTGTAGAGAATAAAATGGTTGCAAAGGTATTGGCTACACCGATTAAAGACAAAGAGAATGAAGAGCATGATGAGAATAAAACTAATTAGAAGATTTTTTATAGTGCTTATCTGGATTTTAATATGGCAGACAGCCAGTATGTTAACAGGACTTGAGCTTTTGCTTGCAAGTCCTGTTACTGTATTAAGGACACTTTTTGAAATGTTAACCACATGGGATTTTTATAAAACGCTGTTACACAGTCTGTGTAATATCGGAGGTGGTTTTTTTATAGGTCTTGCCATAGGAATCATACTGGGTATGCTGGCAGGTAAAATTAAGATTTTTGAAGAGTTTATTGCTTTGCCCCTGCAACTTATGAAATCCCTTCCTGTGGCGGCTTTTGTAATATTACTTCTTATGTGGTTTGGTTCTAAGAAAGTATCAACTATAATCACAGCTATGGTGGTTATTCCAATGATTACCAACGGCGTGAGAGAAGGCATCAGAAACACTGACAGAAAACTTATGGAGTTTGCCAAGGTATACAGAATGAAAAAAATAAATCAGGTAAGATATATTTTCTTTCCTGAAAGTTACCCTTATGTAGTTTCACAGTTAAAAATGTCTTTGGGAATGTGCTTTAAGGCTGGGATTTCAGCAGAGGTTATTGGTCTGGTTTCCAACACTATAGGTACAAGTATGTATTATGCCAAAATATATCTCCTTTCTGCAGAGCTTTTTGCATGGAGTCTGGTGGTCATAGTGGTCAGTGCATTATTTGAGAAAATTGTACTTGCTTTATCAAAGGGGTTGTATTTGTTATTAAGCAGATGAGAGTAAAAGAGGTATGGCAGATTTATGATTGAAATTTCAAATGTTTCAAAACAATACAATGATAAATATATTTTGCAAAATGTATCTCATATATTTAAAGGTGGGGAAATAACCTGTGTTATGGGAAAATCAGGTTCAGGAAAAACAACATTGCTGCGACTTCTTATGGGACTTGAAATTCCGGATGAAGGAAGTATCAAAAATGATGACAGCATATCTGTTGTGTTTCAGGAAAACAGGCTGGTGAAACATCTTACTCCTGTGACTAATATTAAGATGATTCAGCATAATCCTGATAAAAAAAGTATCGAGAAGGAGTTATGCATACTTCTTGATGAGGACAGTATATATAAAAAGTGTGAAGAATTAAGTGGCGGAATGCAAAGAAGGGTGGAAATTGTAAGGGCAATGATGGCAGACTCACAGGTGGTGATTATGGACGAGCCCTTTGCCGGCCTGGATGAAGTAAATAAAGACAAGGCCATAAAATACATAATTGAGAGAGCTAATAATAGAACTTTAATCATTACAACCCATGATATTAATGATGCAAAAAAATTAGGTGGGACAGTAATGGTTGTCGGTTGACAACAAGTGTGTCAATTGCTAAAATAATGGATGATTTTATTATAGGAAACTGGTTAGGTTTTGTTATGGAAAACAGAGTTAGTTACCATGAAAGGCAGAAAGATATGAGAAGAGCAGTATTTTCAATTCTTGTAGACAATTCATCAGGTGTTTTGAGCCGTGTTGCAGGTTTATTTAGCCGCAGAGGATACAACATAGACAGTTTGACAGTGGGAGAAACTTTAGACCCAAAGTATTCAAGAATGACAATCACTGTAACCGGTGATGAGGAAGTCCTGGAACAGATTGAAAAGCAGCTTAACAAGCTTATTGATGTTAAGGAAATTGTTGAACTTCCTAATGATGATTCTGTATGCAGAGAACTAGTGCTGATTAAGGTACAATGCAGTCCGGAAGAAAGACAGCAGATTACAACAATGGTGGATATTTACAGAGCTAACATTGTTGATGTTTCAAAGGAATCTTTGATAATATCATTGACAGGAAGTCAAAGCAAGGTTAATTCATTTATTGAATTAATGGATGGTTTTAAAATTACAGAACTGGCAAGAACCGGAATAACAGGTCTTGCGCGTGGTGCTGCAAGTTTAAAATAAATTTATTACATACTTTTTGGAGGTAGTTGTAAAATGGCAGAAGCTAAGATTTATTATCAGTCAGATTGTAATTTATCATTACTTGATGGAAAGACAATCGCAATAATCGGTTATGGTAGTCAGGGACATGCACATGCTTTAAACCTTAAGGATTCAGGTGCACATGTAATCATTGGTCTTTATGAAGGTTCTAAGTCATGGAAGAGAGCAGAAGAGCAGGGTTTTGAAGTATACACAGCCGCTGAAGCTGCTAAGAAAGCTGACATTATCATGATTCTTATCAATGATGAGAAGCAGGCTAAGTTATACAAGGAAGATATTGAACCAAATCTTGTTCCTGGTAACATGCTTATGTTTGCTCATGGTTTCAATGTACATTTTGGTTTAATTAAGGCTCCTAAGGGCGTTGATGTTACTATGATTGCACCTAAGGGACCTGGACATACAGTACGTTCTGAGTATCAGGATGGCAAGGGTGTTCCTTGTTTAGTAGCTGTTGAGCAGGACGAGACAGGTAAGGCTCTTGATGTGGCACTTGCTTATGCATTAGGAATTGGTGGAGCAAGAGCTGGTGTTCTTGAGACAACATTCAGAACAGAGACAGAGACAGACCTTTTTGGTGAGCAGGCAGTACTTTGTGGTGGTGTTTGTGCACTTATGCAGGCTGGTTTCGAAACACTTTGCGAAGCAGGTTATGATCCAAGGAATGCATACTTTGAGTGTATCCATGAGATGAAGCTTATCGTAGATTTGATTTATCAGTCAGGTTTTGCAGGAATGAGATATTCAATCTCTAATACAGCTGAATATGGTGATTATATTACAGGACCAAAGCTTATCACAGAAGAGACAAAGAAGACAATGAAGAAGATTCTTTCAGATATCCAGGATGGAACATTTGCTAAGGAATTCTTACTTGATATGAGTGAAGCAGGCGGACAGGTTCACTTTAAGGCTATGAGAAAGTTAGCTTCTGAACATCCATCAGAGAAGGTTGGCGAGGAAGTTAGAAAGCTTTACAGCTGGAATGACGAAAACTCAAAGTTAATCAATAACTAATTTTGATATATATCATACTGATATGAAATATGTTATGATAAAAAAGCAGATGCAGGTTTTAATTGACCTGTATCTGCTTTTTTAGCTATGTGCCTGGCGGCGCAGGTTTCTTAATTTGTAAATCTATGAAGAATCTTTATTCCTTTGAGAAATCTTTATCTGCCTGCGGATTCTCCGTTTCTAAGTAAAAGCTCTTTTTCAACAACTTCACCGTCACGGATATATATTCTTGGAACTCTTTTACTTACTGCACAAGTAAGCTCATAAGGAATAGTTCCTGCAAGTGCAGCTAAATCATTTATAGAATTATTTTTTCCAAATATTTCAACTTCACTTCCCACATCTACAGAGGGCATATCAGTAAGGTCTATCATACACATATCCATGCATATTTTGCCCCTTTGTTTAGCAGGTCCTGCTTTTGTCATAATCTCGCACCGGTTGGAGAGGCATCTGAAAAATCCGTCAGCATATCCATAAGGGAGTACGCCGATTCTGGTTTTTCTGTCTGTTTTAAAAATACCACCGTAGCTGATGGCTGTTCCGGCAGGGTATATCTTAATTGTACTTACAGTAGACATTAACGACATAACCGGTTTAAGTCCCAGCTCACCGGCAAATTCCCCATAACCATACAGTAATAATCCGGGTCTTACCATATCAAGCCATGTATCTTTATATTTTGCAACTGCACCGGTATTGGCGCAATGACGAATCAGGAATTTCTGTCCCAGTTTTTCTTCAACAGCATTAATAACATCAGTAAAAAGCTTAAATTGATGCTCTGTGTAAGCTTTGCATTCATCTCCGGGTTCATCTGATACTGCAAAATGTGTAAATATACCTTCAGCATCAAGTCCCGGAAGAGAGCAGCCTTCACAGATACCTTCAACACCTGTGTTAAAATAGTCTCCGTCACAGAGGTATCCCAAACGGGACATACCTGTGTCTACCTTGATGTGTATCTTAAGGATGCCATGACATTTAACAGCTTCTTCGCTGTATTCTATGGCTTTTGCCTTACATGTGACAGCCTGGGTAATATTGTATTTAATAAGATTTGCAACCTGTTCTCTTGGAGTATGTCCAAGAATAAGTATGGGCATAGTAATGTTGTTGAGACGAAGTTCAACAGCTTCGTCAATACTGCTGACCGCAAGATAGTCAGCACCCAGACTCTGTAATAATCTGCTTACCCGGACAGAACCGTGACCGTAAGCATCAGCTTTTACAACACCTAAAAATTTAACGTCTTTTCCGATTCGTTCCTTCAATGTTTTGTAATTGTGAGCCAAAGCATCAAGATCTATTTCTGCCCAGGTTCTTTTTAATGTGGAATCCATTAAATCATCTCCTTTTTAACTACTGTCTTTTCCATTGACCTTTGTATTTCTTATATTTCTTTCTGTATAAGGATTTAGATCTGCTTGCCTGTAATGCGATAACTATAACAATGATTATGATAGCAATTATATTGATAATCATTTTCTTTGCAGATAATTTTCCGGAAGTATGGGAACTATCATTATTCTCATTCATGTCTGAATTATTTTCAGCAAGGGTAGCTTCACGGGAAGCCTGTTCCTCAGCTTCAGCTTTGGCAAGAGCTTCAGCCTTCTGTTGAGAATATGATTTAACATTATCCATCATATTGTTGTTTGTATCTGTTCCTACTGTGCTTCTATATAACCCAAATGCTCTACAGTCGAACTTTTTTTCATTGTAAGTAGAGTATCCGTCATCTCTTACTTTAAATGTATAACCTGCCTGAGTAGCATGGTGTGCAAATGCGTCTTGTAATACCTTAACGGTGGTTCTTCCTCCAAGATTTGAAAGCGGAGTATCAACATCCAGCTTTATGGTATTCTCCTCGTAAAGATGCATATATGTTTTAGGAACATTCCATATACCATATTTTGCGGAAGATTCTGAATAGAATTCTACAGTATTTGAATTTTCAACAGACTCAGCAATAGCTTTAGCAAAAATTCTGTGTCCGCCATGTCCGTACTCACCATTGAAATCCTGTGATACACAGACCATTGGTTTAAAACGTCTTATACATTCAGTTGCGTAAGCAACAACGTCTTCATAATTGTATTGGTTTAAAGCTGTTTCCAGACTCATTGAATAAAGGTCCTTAAAGTCCCCCTTTATAGGGTAGTGAGTAATTCCGCATTCCCACAATCCGTCTAATTCTTCCTGCATTCTTACGGGTTCTGTTAAAAAGAAATCACATAAATAGGCAACCTGAACATTGAGTTTCTGCTCACCACCATAGTTGGCAAGTACTGCGCCAAGAAATAGTATTTCATCATCTGCGTGGGTGGAAAATACAAGAATGTCTGTTTCTGAATTGCATGGTGGTTGCCATACCTGAACTTCTGAAGGAAGTGTTCCGGAAGAATAGGCATATATATCACATATAGATACTTCAGAGCTTATATTTATTGTTACACTTTTTGTTCCCTGTTCAAGGGCAACATAATCGTGAAGGTAGCCATATTTTCCGCAGGATACCGTTTTATTATCGTAAGTGATGGTATAAGGAGATACTTCGCTTCCCCATATTATGTAGATTCCGTATATGTCCTGGTTGCTTGTTATTGTAATTGTATCAGAGGCATCAAAATAACATTTAGATGTGTATGAGCCGTCAGTAAGTCTTGTGACTGAACCAGAACCTGTATGACTGATATCAGTGTCCAGCTGGCTGGCCGTGTTATCAGCTTTTACTGTGCTTGTAAGAGAAAGACAGAGACACAGACCTCCTGTTATTGATATTAAATATTTAAATATTTTCTTTAGCTTCATAATATTATTTATGTTGTATTTGTAAAATACAAATTCCTTTCCTATAAATCCTCCAAATAAAATAGCACATTAGGCGTATTCTTTCAAGGAAAAGGCAGTCTCTGTTAGTATTCTTGTTTATATGTTTTTGCAGTAAATACATCTATTATGATATAATTATCAAGGAATTGTCCTCTTGAGACAGAAAGTATGAGACGTAAGGTATGGAGGGATAATTAATAAACAAAGAAAGAATGATTATATGCAGGAAAACAAACTTGTGGTTGGGGTGGGTACAAAAAAGCTCACATCTGCAAAGTGTGATTTAATTATAAGATTTTTAAAAAAGAAAAATAAAAATATTGCGATAGAGAAACAATTTTTGGAGAAGGATGAATTACTCACGGAAACCGAGAATGTTTTACGTAGACTTGGGGAACAGAAGTATAATATAGCCTTTATTGATATGGATGAACTTTATAAATGTATTGGTAACGGTGTTGAAATTCCACAGAATGTCAGTATTGCAACATTAATTAAAAGACGTGATCAAAGATTTGTTCTGATAAAGAGAAAGAGAAAAAATGACATACTGGAGGGAGCTCTTATATGTACCATCAGTGAAGATGATGGTACCCAGTTCTGCCATCTCTACGATGATGTAACATGTGTAGTTGAAAAAAGCATTAACAGATGTTTTAAGAAGCTGATTGCTGATGAGTGTGATGCCATACTGGTTCCGGTTGATGACGTAAAGATAATGAAAAGAGACAAGATTAAGGGATTGAGTTACAACTATCTGGATTGTAAAACATTTATTCCTGCTGCCGGAACTGCCTCAACAGCCATACTTACATCTGACAATGATTTGGTTGATTTTTTGAGAGATAATTACGGTGATGAGGAAACAGAGAAGTGTTTTGATATTGAAAATGAACTTACTAAGCGGATAGGTGCCCTTGAATTTGTGGATTACTGCCGTGTAAATGCAGAAATTGAAAGAAATGTTGTTAGAGCTTCGGTATATGCCTTTAATGAAAGAAAACATTTCAGATACGAAGAAAAAGAAAAGATAAATAATATCAATCTGTTGATGCACAGACTGGTGGAAGAAGTTCGACGTAATCTTTAATTTACCGGATGTACTTTTTTTAAAAATATGTTATTATATTTACACTTTACATAGTTTATAGCTAATTTAAAATGCAAATAGATTAGGAATGAGGTTTTATGGAAATAAGAAAAATAGATGACAATAAATTTCAATGTCTCTTGTATGAAGAGGATCTTGAAGAAAACAACATAACTCTGGATGATTTTTTTAAGAATGATACAAGAAAGATACATAGCCTTCTTGACGTTATTATGGAAGAGGCAGAAAAAAGTATAGGAATCGTGCTTGATGGAGGGGTTATGTCTCTTCAGCTTGCGCCACAGCCTGATCATTCTATTCTGCTTACAATTTCATCCGGTCAGGAAGATTTTACCAATATGCTCAAACAGGCAGGGGAGAGAGCAGCTAAGGCCATAACATCTTCGGGACATTTCAAGGAAAATAGAAGTAATGTTATTAAGAATGCAGGGGAAATGTCAAAGCCTGCAGAATTTTCTCCTTTTGACAGGATATCAGAATTGTTTGGAGATAATACGACTAAAGATAATGGAGAAAATGTAAAAGACAACAAAAGTAAGATTGGTGAGACAAGCAGTGAGAGTGATTATACAAGTGTGAAGGTGCCATCAAAGAATAAGGCTGATTCAATTGTTAAAGCAGGATATGCAATATTTAAGATGGACAGTTATGATGACTTTGAAGAATTTTGTGCATTGGTTAGTAAAACATGGGGTATAGGAAACAGCCTGTACAAGAATACGGATAAAGAATGTTTATACCTGGTGATAGAAAAGGGAAAATGTGCAGAAGGCAAGTATAGAGCAGTGCTTAATCTTCTTATGGAGTATGGGGAGTTTGATTCTGCAAAGGAAGAAAGACTATCTTGGATAAAGGAGCATTGCAGATGTATTATTCCTGCTAATGCTATAAACAAGGTAAAGAAGTATCAGGGATAATTAATAGGAGATAGTTTATGAAATATCCGGGATTCCTTAATAATGAAGGATGTATAGGCTTCGTTGCACCGTCATTTGGCTGTGCTACGGAGCCTTATATAACAGGATTTAATAAGGCTTTGGAAAGATTTAAGAACATGGGTCTGAATGTAAAATTAGGACCTAATGTTTATGAAAATAAAGGTGTGGGCATAAGTAACACTCCTGAATTATGTGGAAAAGAGCTTACGGAAATGTACACATCCGAAGATTGTGATGTTCTTATTTCCTGCGGAGGCGGTGAACTCATGTGTGAAATTCTGCCTTTTGTAGATTTTGAGAGAATAAAAAATGCTTCACCAAAATGGTTTATGGGATATTCAGATAATACCAATTTCACTTTTCTTCTCAATACAATATGTGACACTGCAAGCATATACGGTCCTTGTGCAGCTGCATTTGGACAGGATAGATTGCATCCTGCCCTTAAGGATGCCTTGGATGTTATGATGGGTAGGAAAAAGGATATAAGCGGATATGCTCTATGGGAGAAGGAATCCCTTAAGAGTGAGGATAATCCCACACCCGAGTATAATCTGACAGAGTTAAAAATTTTAAAATGTTTTATAGGAAATCAAACTGTGGATACTTCCAAAGAAGGAGTATCAATTAATATAAAGGGACGGTTGCTGGGAGGCTGCATGGACTGCCTTGTAAATCTTTTAGGAACAAGATTTGATAATGTGCAGGAGTTTAATGAAAAGTATAAGAGTGATGGCATTATCTGGTTTTTAGAAAGCTGTGATCTTAATGTTATGAGTATAAGACGTGCTATGTGGCAGATGGATAACGCAGGATGGTTTAAGTATGTCAAAGGCTTTATAATCGGAAGACCTCTTGTTTTTGGACAGGAAATGATGGGAATGAACCAGTACAATGCTGTTACGGAAGTGGCAAAAAAATATAATGTGCCAGTTATTATGGATGCTGACTTTGGACATCTGCCACCTTCAATGCCTATTGTGAGCGGAGCGCAGGTACAGGTTACCGTAAGAGATAATAATCTCCGTTTTAATTATTTATATGATTAGGGTGTCAAAAGCCCATTATGAAAAATGTGAGTGGCGAATTGCACAAAGAAGATTGTTTAAATGACTTTTGTGCTATGGAGATGAGACTCTTAAAATCGTGGAAGCCTTTGCTGAACACGATTTTGTGCTAAGAGGCTCATCGGAATGGTTAGCACAATGGAATTCAAACAACTTTCTTTGTGTAATTTGCCAGGACATAAAATTATAATGGGCTTTTGGAACCCTAATCTTTATATTAATTAGCATTCCGGATAGATTTATGGTTTGCATTATGAAAATATATACTGTAAAATAGTAAAAGTTCTATGTTTTATACATGATTTTTTAAGGAGGAATTAAAAATGGGAATGACAATGACACAGAAGATTCTTGCAGCCCATGCAGGTCTTTCTGAAGTTAAAGCAGGACAGTTGATTGAGGCGGATTTAGACCTTGTTCTTGGTAATGATATCACTTCTCCTGTAGCAATACATGAGATGGATAAGATGACAGTTAAGACTGTATTTGACAAGGATAAGATTGCATTGGTACCGGATCATTTTGTTCCTAATAAGGATATAAAGTCAGCAGAACATTGCAAATGTGTACGTGAATTTGCCATGAAGCATGATATTACCAATTACTTTGAAGTAGGACAGATGGGTATAGAGCATGCGCTTCTTCCTGAGCAGGGTCTTACTGTAGCAGGTGATGTTATTATAGGTGCTGATTCACATACATGTACATACGGAGCTTTAGGAGCATTTTCAACAGGTGTAGGCTCAACAGACATGGCAGCCGGTATGGCAACAGGAAAGGCATGGTTTAAGGTGCCTTCAGCTATTAAATTTGTTCTTAAAGGAAAGCTTAATAAGTGGGTAAGCGGTAAGGATGTTATTCTCCATATTATCGGAATGATAGGTGTGGACGGTGCATTATATAAGTCTATGGAATTCGTGGGTGAAGGTGTTAAGAACCTTACTATGGATGACAGATTTACAATTGCTAATATGGCAATTGAAGCAGGGGGAAAGAATGGAATTTTCCCTGTAGATGATCTTGCAAGAGAGTATATGAAAGAACATTCTAAGAGACCATTTGTTGAGTATACTGCAGACGAGGATGCTGAGTATGATCAGGTTATAGAAATTGACCTTTCAACAATTAAGTCTACAGTTTCCTTCCCTCATCTTCCGGAGAATACACATACAGTAGACTCAATTGATGAAATAAAGATTAATCAGGTTGTAATCGGTTCATGTACTAACGGAAGAATCGATGATTTAAGATGTGCTGCCAAGATTCTTGATGGAAGAAAGGTAGCCAAGGGATTGAGAGTAATTGTTATTCCGGCAACACAGAATATATATATGCAGGCTATAGAAGAAGGTCTTGTTCAGACATTTATAAAGGCAGGTGCTGTTGTAAGTACACCAACATGCGGACCTTGTCTCGGTGGATATATGGGTATCCTTGCAGAAGGAGAAAAATGTGTATCTACAACTAACAGAAACTTTGTTGGACGTATGGGACATGTTAATTCAGAGATTTATCTTGCCAGTCCGGCTGTAGCGGCAGCAAGTGCGGTAACAGGTAAGATTAGCCAGCCATCGGAATTAGGAATTTAATATGTTATGAAGATGCGCGGTGAAACAGCGTAGAAACGGAGGAATATTTATGTTAGCAGAAGGTAAAGTGTTTAAGTTTGGTGATAATATCGATACAGATGTTATTATCCCTGCAAGATATCTTAATTCATCTGATCCGGCAGAGTTAGCAACTCACTGTATGGAAGATATCGATAAAGAATTTGTTAATAAGGTTAGCAAGGGTGACATTATTGTTGCCAATAAGAATTTTGGATGCGGTTCATCAAGAGAACATGCACCAATAGCTATAAAGGCAGCAGGAGTAAGCTGTGTTATTGCAGAAACATTTGCGAGAATTTTTTACAGAAATTCTATCAATATTGGACTTCCTATTATCGAATGTCCTGAAGCAGCAAAGGCAATAAATGATGGTGATGAAGTGTCAATTGATTTTGACAGTGGTGTTATTACAGATAAGACTACAGGTCAGACTTTCCAGGGTCAGGCTTTCCCGGAATTTATGCAGAAGATAATAAAAGCAGAAGGGCTTGTTAATTATATAAACAATAAGTAGTTAAGAATACCTTGGGCAATTTGCGTGCTCAGGGTATTTTTTGTTATGCTTTTTTGCACGATTAGAGGGAAATAATGTATTTTTTAGGATTTTATAAAAAATAATAATAGTATATTATTAAGTAAAAGAAAGTAAGTGAGGGGTGAGAAAAATGTTTCAAACAATATGTATTGCGTGTGTGATTATTGGATTGTTGATTCCATTTTGCAGTATAGTTCTTAATTTGTTTGATGGTTTTGTTGATTTCCTTGATATAGATGTCTTTCAGTTGGATTTTGGAGGAGACTGGTGTTTTGATTTTCTTCCTTTATCAGTTAACAGTCTTTGCTTGTGGTCACTTATATTTGGATGTTTTGGAATGATTTTTCAGAACAGACTGCCGGTATGGCTGCTGGTGGTTCTAGGATTGCTGGTGGGATATATATTTGCGGTAGCATTACAATCAGTAGTAAAAAGACTTAAGAAAGTTGAAAATTTCCCATCGGACAGAGATGAGATATTGCTTAGAAAAGGTAAAGTAAGTAACAGGATTCCGGACAATGGAGTTGGAGCTGTAAGCATTCTCGTAAGCACCGGTTCTAATGTTTCATATCCCGCAAAATCATCTGATGGCATGGCTATAGAGCAGGATAAAGAGGTTGACATTTTAAGGTTTGAAGGAGACTATATAATAGTTGAGAGCACAGACCATCTTGAGGAAAAATACCACAAGATGAGTGATGTACAGTAATTACACTTATGTGTGTTACATATATTAGTGATTAAAAACAATAAATATGAGGAGGAATAGGTTATGGATTCAAGTTTGATTGGAATCGTAGCTGCAGTAGTGGGTATAATAATTATACTTGCAGTTGTTCTTAGAATGTGGAAAAAAGTGCCACAGGATAAGGCAGGAGTTGTAACAGGTATGAAAAAGAGAGTTATTACCGGTGGAGGTGGACTCGTAATACCTGTGTTTGAGAGAATTGATTATATTTCTTTGGGAAATATACCCCTTAGTGTTGCTACACGAAGCAGTCTTTCAAGTCAGGGTGTTCCTATCAGTGTTATTACAACAGCCGTAATTAAGGTAAGAAACGAAAAGAACAGTATTCTCACAGCCATTGAGCAGTTTACAGGACGTAATGAAAAGGAAATTATTGATAATATTCAGGGAACAGCTATTGCGGTACTGGAAGGTAAGTTGAGAGAAATTATCGCTACCATGACCGTTGAAGAATTGTACCAGAAAAGAGAAGAATTTTCTTCAAGGGTACAGGAAGTAGTTGGTACTGAGTTAGGCAATATGGGTCTTGAGGTAAAGAACTTTACAATCACAGATATTTCTGATGAAAATGGTTATATTAAAGCTCTTGGTGAAGGTATGATTGCCCAGAGAAAGAAAGACGCAGAGATTCAGAAAGCTGAGGCTGCAAGGGATATGCAGATTAAGACTTCACAGGCACGTCAGGAAGGTGAAGCTGCAAGATTGAAAGCAGAGGCAGATATTTCCCAGGCAGCGAAAGACAAAGCTGTCCTTGAATCTGCTTACAAGCAGGAGCAGGAAACTGCTATGGCTAAGGCGGAACTTGCCCATGATATTCAGTCTAACATTACTCAGAAGGATGTTATTCAGGCTCAGATGGATGCAGAACTCTTGAAGAAGCAGAGACAGAAGGAAATTGCAGAAGCTGAAATTCAGGTACAGATTGCTGCTGAGCAGAAGAATATTGAACTTGCCCAAAGACAGGCTGAAAAGACAAAAGAAAGTCTTCGTGTATCAATCGTAGAGCCTGCCAATGCTGAGAAAGCAAAACAGATGGCAAATGCTGATGCTGAAAAATATCGTCAGATTGCTGAGGCAGAGGCAAGAGCTGAAGCACGTAAGGTAGAAGCCCAGGCAGAGGCGGAAGCTATTGCCATAAAGGCTCAGGCTCAGGCAGATGCTATTGCCAAGACAGGTATTGCGGAAGCTGAGGCTACAAAGGCTAAAGGTATTGCCGAAGCGGAAGCTATGGAGAAGAAAGCCGAAGCGTATGAGAAGTACGGTCAGGCTGCTATGATGGAAATGCTTGTTAAAGTTCTTCCTGAAATGGCAGAACAAGTGGCAAAACCACTTCAGAGTATTGATAAGATTACCATTATTGATGGTGGTGACAGTAATGGCGGTTCAGGTGTAGGACAGATGGGCGGTTATGTGCCTTCAGTTCTTGCAAAGACCATCGAATCTATTAAGGAAACTACAGGATTCGATATAACAGATGTCATGAAAGCCAATACACTTCAGGCTAAAACTGATAGAAATATTAATATTGAAGGCATGGAAAATGTATCCAATGTCACAATCAAAAGTTCGGACATAAAATAATAATAAGGAGGGGTCAGACCCCATAAAATTTTTATAAACTTTTTCTGGAAAAAGTTTATAAAAATTTTATGGGGTCTGACCCCTTTCCTTAATATAGTTAAGAAGTTTTTTTGAGATTTTTACATTGTTATATATTGATGCATAGGAAATGGAGGATATGTTTTCAATATAGTTGTCAGCGTATTGGGTCGTAACAACCCCGGACAACATATCTATTACCTTATTGTAGGCTATGGCAGCCTCGTTTTCTGTGGGATATGTACCGATAATGAAATCCCCGTTAATGTGGATTTTACTCTGGTACATGGTCCGTCCTTTTTTTTCAATCTGTGTTACACCATTGAAATGATTAATTACCAGTACATTTTCATAACGAAAGTCGTGTTCATCATTATTTTTAAAAATGTAATCACGACCTTTAACTGAGTGGTTTCTTATTCCGTATCTTGATAAAATGCTTGTCTGCATACCATAATCATTGACAAAATAGTATCCCCCTCTTGTCATTATGGTGTGGTTGGAATAGTAGAATAAATCGTCCGTGGAAAAGATTAGTGTGTTGTTGGGAGCAAGAAAGTACAGAAAACAATTCTTGCATAAGTATATAGGAGTCTTTATGTATATATCATTGTCCCTGAAGTTGATGAGAGTAATAAATTTGTTAAAAGGAAAGTTCTGATTACAGTTATTATAAGAGGAGGTATGAGTGTCAGGGTCAATGTAATATTTTGCAGAATCAGACACTATCTCTCTTGCTGTAATATATACGGAAGCAGCAACATTTTCATCATCAAATCCACCAAGGGTTATATGTTTATTTTTATAAGTAAAAGAAACCCTATAGTAAGGTGAGCCATCTTTTTTTCTAGTTTTGTATACTCCTGCTGGCATAAATTACTCCTCCTTTCTAATAATTATTTAGGTATTTGCGAAACACATTTTCGGTGCTGAACAGTTGTGAAATTATACTATGTTGCAAGCTAGGTGTTTTGCTGCCACCGGTGCTTAGCGGCTGTATTTTAGCCGTTTATGCACCGCTGTGAGCAGCAAGCAGCGAGAGCGTGCCTAGCGGTAACATAGTATAATTGCACAACGTACAGTATTAAATCACAGAGTTTTGCAAATACCTATAATAATTATTTGTATTAATTGTTTTAATTATATCCTAAGGAACTCAATGTGAAAAGGTAAAATGTGAAAAGGAAAATTGCCTATTGTTTTTGAGTAGTGTATTGTTGTATAATGTCATAGGCTTTTTTGACAGAAGGAAGAGAACTGTCACAGGGTGCCACAAGTAACTGTTGGTTCGCCGTAAGGCGCATTATTTTATTAAAAAGGTGGAATATAAGATGAGTTTGTTTTACAGAAGCACAAGAGACGATAGTGTAAAGGTTACTGCATCACAGGCAATATTAAAGGGACTTGCTCCTGATGGGGGATTATTTGTGCCGGATAGCATTCCTGCATTAGATAAAAGTTTGGAAGAGCTTTCTAAAATGTCATATAAGGAAGTTGCATATGAAGTCATGAAACTTATGCTTGATGACTTTACAGAGGAAGAACTTAAGAATTGTATCGATAGAGCTTACGATTCTAAGTTTGATACAGAGGAGATTGCTCCACTTGTAAAGGCTGAGGGAGCTTATTTCTTGGAATTATTCCATGGAGCTACAATTGCATTTAAGGATATGGCTTTATCAATTCTGCCTCATCTTCTTACAACATCAGCTAAGAAGAATAATGTTAAAAATGAAATCGTTATCCTTACAGCTACATCAGGAGATACAGGTAAAGCTGCGTTGGCAGGTTTTGCTGATGTTCCCGGAACTAAGATTATAGTATTTTATCCTAAGAATGGTGTAAGCCCTATTCAGGAAAAACAGATGGTTACACAGAAGGGTGCTAACACACATGTAATCGGAATTAAAGGAAACTTCGATGATGCCCAGACAGGTGTTAAGAAGATTTTTGGTGATAAAGAATTAGAGAAGGTTATGAATGAAGCTGGATTCCAGTTCTCATCAGCTAACTCAATTAATATAGGACGTCTTGTTCCACAGATTGTTTACTATGTATATGCATACTCAAGACTTCTCGCTAACGGAGAAATTCAGAAAGATGAAAAGATTAATGTAGTAGTTCCTACAGGAAACTTTGGTAATATTCTTGCTGCATTTTATGCTAAGAATATGGGGCTTCCTATCAATAAGTTAATATGTGCTTCTAATGAAAATAAAGTTTTATACGATTTCTTTACAACAGGTGAATACAATAGAAACAGAGAGTTTGTTCTCACTACATCTCCTTCTATGGATATCCTTATTTCAAGCAATCTTGAAAGACTTATATACAGAATTGCAGGAAATAGTGCGGCTAAGAATTCAGAACTTATGTCATCTTTAAAGGATACAGGAAAATATGAGATTACATCTGAGATGAAAGCACAGCTTGCAGATTTCTACGGAAATTATGCAACAGAGGCAGAAAATGCCGGCACAATCAAATCAATCTATGATTCATGCGGATATGTGATAGATACACATACATCTGTAGCTGCAACAGTTTACAATAAGTATAAGGAAGAGACAAAGGATGACACTAAGACTGTTATTGCTTCTACAGCAAGCCCATATAAGTTTACAAGAAGTGTAATGAATGCAATTGATTCTAAATATGATTCTATGGGAGATTTTGAGCTTGTAGATGAGCTTTGCAAGATAAGCAAGGTAAAAGTTCCTCAGGCAATTGAAGATATCCGTACAGCGCCTGTCCTTCACAAAACAGTATGTGAAGTTGAGGAAATGAGCAACGAAGTTAAGAAATTCCTTGGAATTTAGTTTGAATTATAAGTGTATTGATAATAATTTATGAATAAAAAAGGAATGGGTAACCTATATCAGGTCATCCATTCTTTTTTGTGTTGAACCGTAAGATGTAAATTCTTGTATAAGTATATCTTATCATCTGACTATTTTTTTTCTTGTGTAGTAAACCAGTAATATTACAATAAGAGCAGCTGAAAGCATAATTACAGATGTGTAAATATACATCATAAGACTCTGACCAAGATATTTTGAAAGAAGCCTGCTGAAAAATTCAGGAGATAAGTTTAGACGACTGTATCCGCCTGTTATAAGAAGAAAAGCAGGCATAATCGTAGTCATAAGGGCAGCTGCTAAAAATGAGTATGCCACATATCTTAAGGATCTGTGAATCCATTTTTGAGTCTTAGTTAAAAGGAATATAGAAATCAAAGATAATATAATAAGAACAGGCAGACCTATTAGCATTATCTGTTTAAACATGGACTTAATTCCGTTATAGTAAGACAGATATGGTACAGCCAGATTGGAAACATATATTCTGCATACGTCATCAATAAATGTGTTAATATTATTATCGTTATAGGCATCAGGAGATATATTTGACTCCGCTATATATTTCTTTATGTTCTCAGAAAGTTTGCTTCTTATTTTGGTTGTATCTATGGTGTAGTGTTCTCCGTTAAGTGTTGCTTCCAGATAAGCCTTTCCTTCCCTGTAAGTATCATTTAATGAGAATACACCATCAAAAATCGACTCGTTAAGATTGGCTGGTATTGCAAGATTAACAGCCTCATCATAGGTGTAACTGTTAACTGATTCATAATAGGAAGATTTATTCATGGCATCCAGAATAAGTGCTTTGTTAAACAGTCCGAAATATGTTCCGCATAAATAACAGATTAAAGTTAAAAATATGGAGAGAAGAAATGAGATTATCGTACTGATTGCATTCATGCCTGTCTTGTTGGATTTGTTTTTATTTTTCTTGCTCATAAGGGTTTCCTATACATTTTAATTAAGGCCATTTACAGTAGGGCCGGATATTTTAGTTCCATATACATACATTCGGTTAACTTTATCGCCAAGCATATCAAAAGGATAGCAGGTGTATATAATCAGCTGTTCTGTATCAAGGGCAAGGTCATAAGCACTAGAGTCATTCATGTTAGCCACTCTTATTGCTGCAACTTCATATTCATATGTACCGTAATTAGTCTTTACGGTAATAATGTCTCCTTCTGTAATGTACTGTAAAGGAAGACAGTAGGTGGCGTTATGACCACAAAGCAGGATTGTTGAATTAAATCCGGGAAGATTACTTCCTATGTACTGACCTACTCCGTTATTTAATATGGATAAATTGTCTCCCCAGAATACAGGAGCTTTAAAACTGATTCTTTCACAGCTTATATATGCATATTGTGTACCGTAAGACGGCATGGTTATCTCTGAAAGATTAATTGATTGCTGCTGATTCTTAGCAGCTTTTGAAGCTGTATCATCATCATATACAACGTCAAGTTCAGTTGTAAAATCAGGTGTACCATCGCTGGTGATTATGTTGCCTACCTGAATTATAGTATCAAGAACTGGCAGAGATGCTGCATACACAATTCCATATCCTATTAAAGTAAAAAATAATGGCATATAAAAATATGCCATTATCTGTTTAATTCTATCCTTCATAAAAAATTAAACTTCTTTCTTGTAAGAATTTTTTCTATATACGACTACTCCGCAACCGGCAAGTACAATGGCAAGAGCTCCAACTATACCATAAGTTAAATACATGTTAGTACCTGTTTTTTTAACTACGCCATCAGAAGAAGTGGTGCTTCCGTTTGTTGTGTTGTAATAATTGTTAGTAGTGTTGTTATTAGTTGTATTATTGTTAGTAGTGCTATTATTGGTTGTACCTCCACTACTTGAGCTTACGACAGGGCTTGTTATTGTTCCTGCAACCGATTCAAACACAATATTTCTTCCATTGGTTACAAGCAGTGTCTTACTTGAGGAATTATATGTTACTCCAAGACCGATTACATTACCTGCAGCAGAAAGTTCACCCACAATCTGGCTCTGCTGTGTTGCAGAAAGATTTGAAAGCTGAAGTGTATCACCGGCATAAGCTTTAGCCTGCTGAATATGGGAATTAATGCTGGCAGCCTGATCAGATGTAATATCAACATCATCTAATAGGAAATAATTTCTTGCCTGTGTTACATACTGGGCAGGAACCCCACTTGACTGTAACGTTGAAATAATACTGCTTTCATTACTGTTAAGATCAGCTGCAAAAACAGGAAAACACATACCTGCCATCATAATTGAGCTAACAGCAAATGCTGCAAATTTCTTAAATCGCATTATTGCACCTCCAAAAGTATATTCATATAATTAATATATTTCAAAAATATGTAAACAATATGTTCATCAAATATATCTCTTATAATACCAAATATAATGTAAAAGTCAATAATTTAAAGGGGAAAATACCATATTTTGTGGTGGATTGGGCTACTAAGACCCAATATATTCGGAAATAGTGGCTTTACATTCCTTTTAGAAAATTTATAAATTATTTATCAATTTTGTAATTTATCGTGTTGACATCTATAAAGGGTAGTGATATTTTATTTATGACGATATTAGCACTCCAAAGAAATGAGTGCTAATAAACCGAAAGGAGGGTGTGCCATGGAGCTTGATGAGCGTAAGGTTAAGATATTAAAGGCAGTTATACAGAATTATCTTGATACAGGGGAACCTGTAGGTTCAAGGACAATTTCAAAGCTTACGGATATGAAACTCAGCTCAGCAACAATAAGAAATGAAATGGCAGACTTGGAAGAACTTGGATACATTGTCCAGCCTCACACATCAGCAGGAAGAATTCCTACAGATAAGGGATACAGATTTTATGTTGATGATATGATGGCAGAGAAAGAGAAGGGAATATCAGAAAGGGAATTGGAAGTTGCTGATAAGGAAAAGGAACTTAATTCCATGAAGGATATGCTTTCACAGAAAGTGGACAGAGTGGAAGAACTTCTTCAAAATGTTGCTAAGGTATTGGCTAAAGATACCAATTATGCAACAATGATTACCACTCCTAAGGTAAAGGGAAACAAGTTGAAGTTTGTTCAACTTTCGCAGCTGGAGTCTAATAAGATCCTTGCTGTCATAGTAATGGAAGGAAACCTTATTAGGAATAAGGTTATTACAGTAAGCGAGGAAATTTCTCAGGAGAATCTTCTTAAGCTTAATATTCTTCTTAATACCACGCTGACAGGGCTTACCCTGGAAGAAATGAACTTAAGCATTGTTTCCAAAATGGAGAATCAGGCAGGAGAGCATATTAATCTTGTAAAGGAAGTACTGGATGCCATTGTTGATACTATAAGCAATGCAGATGATCTTAAGATATATACCAGCGGAGCTACCAACATTTTTAAGTATCCTGAACTTAGTGATTCTACAAAAGCCAGTGAGCTTATATATGCCCTGGAGGAAAAGAAGAGTCTCACAGATCTCGTATCAACAGATATGGATGTTGTGGATGGTGACGATAATTCCAACCATGGTATTCAGGTATATATAGGAAATGAGACACCGGTTGAATCCATGAAGGATTGTAGTGTTGTTACAGCAACCTATGAACTTGCAGATGGAATGAAGGGTACAATCGGTATCATTGGTCCAAAGCGTATGAATTATGAAAAGGTTGTAGAAACCCTTAAAAATATGCGTACGCAGTTGGATGATGTTTTTAAGAAATCATAGAGAGGTGAGAGTTAAGTGTCTAAAAAAGATGAGAATCAGTTTGAGGAAGAAGTAAAAAATAATATTGATGAAACAGAAAAAAATGTTGAACAAGACGCTGATACTGTAGAAACTCAAGGCGACGACGCAGATGTGAAGGAGAATTCATCAGCAGAAGCAGAAGAATCATCCGACGCAAGTGATGCGAAGGAAGCGGAGGAAACAGTTGATATAGAAGAGGAGAAATCCTCAAAGAAGGACCAGAAGGACGCTGTGATTGAAGAATTACAAGATCGTTTGAAGCGTCAGATGGCTGAGTTTGATAATTACAGAAAGCGTACTGAGAAAGAAAAATCTTCAATGTTTGAAATGGGAGCTTCGGATGTAGTTAAGAAATTACTTCCGATTGTGGATAATTTTGAACGAGGATTTAAGTCTGTCACAGATGAGGAGTTAGAAACACCATTTGCCAAAGGTATGGATATGGTTTACAAGCAGACAATAAAGATGCTTGAGGAACTTCAGGTAAAGCCTATTGAGGCAGTTGGTTTAGAGTTTAACCCGGATCTTCACAATGCGGTAATGCATGTGGAAGATGATTCCGTAGGCGAAAACATTGTGGTTGAGGAATTTGAAAAGGGCTACACTTATAGAGAAACTGTGATTCGTCACAGTATGGTTAAAGTAGCAAACTAATTTAAAAAGTTATTAATTGAGCATAAGCTCAGAAAGGAATAAATTATGGGAAAGATTATTGGTATTGATTTAGGAACAACTAATTCATGTGTTGCAGTTATGGAAGGTGGTAAGCCTGTTGTTATCGCTAATACAGAGGGTGTAAGAACAACTCCTTCAATCGTAGCTTTTACAAAGAACGGAGAAAGACTTGTAGGTGATCCTGCTAAACGTCAGGCAGTTACTAATGCTGATAAGACAATTTCTTCTATAAAGAGACATATGGGTACAGATTACAAGGTAACAATTGATGATAAGAAATATACACCACAGGAAATTTCTGCCATGATTTTACAGAAATTAAAGGCAGATGCTGAGAGCTATTTAGGTGAGCCGGTTACAGAGGCAGTTATCACAGTTCCTGCATATTTCAACGATGCACAGCGTCAGGCAACTAAGGATGCAGGTAAGATTGCAGGCCTTGATGTTAAGAGAATTATCAACGAGCCTACAGCAGCAGCTTTGGCTTATGGTCTTGATAATGAGCATGAGCAGAAGATAATGGTTTATGATTTAGGTGGTGGTACATTTGATGTTTCTATCATTGAAATCGGTGACGGAGTTATTGAAGTTCTTGCTACAGCAGGTAACAACAAACTTGGTGGTGATGATTTTGATAATGCAATCACACAGTATATGTTACAGGACTTCCAGGCAAAGGAAGGCGTTGATCTCTCTAAGGATACAATGGCGCTTCAGAGATTAAAAGTTGCAGCAGAGCAGGCTAAGAAGGAATTATCAAGTGCAATGCAGACTAATATTAACCTTCCTTACATTACAGCAACTGCTGAAGGACCAAAGCATTTTGATATGACTCTTACAAGAGCTAAATTTGATGAATTAACACATGACTTAGTAGAGAAGACAGCAGAGCCTGTAAAGAATGCTCTTTCAGATGCAGGACTTACAGCTTCAGAGCTTTCAAAAGTATTATTAGTAGGTGGTTCTACAAGAATTCCTGCTGTTCAAGATAAGGTAAAGCAGTTAACAGGACATGAGCCTAATAAGTCATTAAATCCTGATGAGTGCGTAGCTATCGGTGCATCTATTCAGGGTGGTAAGCTTGCAGGAGATGCCGGTGCCGGCGAAATCCTTCTTCTTGATGTTACACCACTTTCACTTTCTATCGAGACAATGGGTGGTATTGCAACAAGACTTATTGAGAGAAACACAACAATTCCTACAAAGAAGAGTCAGGTATTCTCTACAGCTGCAGATAACCAGACAGCTGTTGATATCAATGTAGTACAGGGTGAAAGACAATTCGCTAAGGATAATAAGTCTTTAGGACAGTTCAGACTTGATGGTATTCCACCAGCAAGAAGAGGTGTTCCACAGATTG
>JAUNPK010000021.1 GCA_030536855.1 Eubacteriales bacterium | reverse complement strand
GAAATTTCAAATGATAAATTTGCCATAGGAGATGAGTATATGGGCGAAAAAATTGCAAAAAAAATAGTTGAAGGGATGTGCAACCAACAGATTATAGATAGTAAAAATCAGGAAAAGTATGTGTACGTTTATACGATATTGATTGAGAAATTTATAGTTCTTGGAACGATATGTGTAACGGCATTTTTTTTAAATAATTTAATCAAAACAATTATATTTCTTTTGTTCTTTATGTCATTAAGAAGGCGTACAGGTGGTTATCATGCAGGGACATTTTTTCAATGTTATATAGGAAGTAATTCTATATGCATAATCATAACACTGTGTGAGCATATTTGGATAAATAATATCAGGTGGATATGGCTTATGCTCCTAATATCTGTGATATATATTTTTGCAACAGGAACGGTAAACCATCCTAATATAAACATGAAAAAAGATGAGGTAAAGGAGAGTAAGAGGAGAGCAAGGCTTATATTACTTATTGAATTATTAATTATCATAATATTGAAGAAAGTATCTTACGATTATTTGGCAATTGGATATATGGCAATGGCAATTATCACCTGTTCATTGTTGTTATTTATATCAAAATTAATAGGACAGGAGGTGAGAGTAGATGGAAAAACTTAATAGAATGGCCTTAATGGCTATTAAGAAGGTTACTAATGGTGCAGTTAAAAGAAACGCTGAAGAATGGCCGCCGGTGTGCATAGGAATTCTGCATCAGCCAAAGAGACCGGAACAAATTAGTAATAACAAAAGATAAGAATAATTTTGTACAAAAGGAGACTAACGTTATGAGAATTAAAAATAAGATTAGAACTTTTATTTTAACTGTTGTAGCAGTAATGATGATGACAGTGCCTGCTTTTGCGGGAGGAGATTTTGATTTTTACTTATCAATGATTGAAGAAGATGGAAATGCAATAGAATATACCGATAATGTCACACGAAATAATAGTAATAATTATGGGGAGGTTAATTATAGTGCTTCATCGCAGTACTCAGGACTTGCATATACTATTATCGGGCAGTATGGAGATTATCAAGATTATTCTGAGAAAGTATATGCAACAGCAATATCAGGAAGATATGAGATGCCTTATATAAGGGATGTTTATAATGGTAACAACTATCGTTTAAAATGTGAAATTGATAGATATTCACTTAATGTAACCGGAAATTGGGAACCTTAATAATATTGTAAAAGAATAAATAAAGCAGATGTTGGTATGCATAGTATACTGACATCTGCCGATTGGAGGGATGAGTATGAAGAAATGGATATGTATAGCCCTAATTATGGTTATGGGAATTAATCTGAATGGTTGTTCATTATTTCCTGATGGAACACTTAATGAGGCTGAAGATGAAGGGGAATATGAAAGCCTTGACATACAGGAAACAAAGATTACAGGAACTCTTTTGGAGAATATGAAGGTGGATGCTGTAATAGACGCAGACATAGAAGCTGACTGGAATCAGTATAAAGCTGTGGATGCCGGATTTACGAAGGAAGAAACAGAGAATAATGCGAAAATGTTTGTACATGATGATGTTGTAATTAAGAATGTAGAGGAAATAGCCACAAAGGAGGGTGAGGTACTCAGATATATATATACATATAGTGACGGTAGCCAATTTCATAGTGGAAGTAATATAATTTATCGTTCAAGTGATTGTGGTAATAAAGACCATGATATATATATCCCTAATGAATATGGAATGAAAATTAGTACGGAAGAAAGATTTCCTCTTGATGAACTTAATGGTTTATCAAAGCAGGATTCCATAAATAAAGCAAAAGAAATATTGGTAAAACTTGGAATTGAGGTGTGTGATAATCCAAGAGTATATGCTATGGATGTAGATAGTCAGAATAAATATCTGGAATCACATGGTGATAGAAATAAGGACATTATGTCGTGGACCAAGGATGATGAGTGCTATTATATGATATTTAAACAAAGTATAAGGGGACTTGCTATTTCTGATGTAGCCTTTAATGGAACATCCTATACAGGGGTTCCGGCGGAGGTAAGAGTGGCTGTCGGGCACAAAGGGGTTGAATATATAAGAATCGATTATAGATTTGATGTAAAAGAAACAACTTCTGTTAAAGGGCAAATTATTAGTATGGAAGATGCTCTGAATATGGTGAAATCAGCACAGCAATACTATGATGATCAGACTGTAACGGAGATTGAGCTTTGTTATTTGCCTGTAATAAAGAACGGTTTTTCTGTAGTGCGGGAATACGAAATACATCCGTATTGGATTGTTATAATTGAAAATAAAAATGTTCCGGGGGAAAACGGTGGCGAATACCAAAACAAAGCTATTTTTATAGATGCCGTAGATGGCTCTTTGTATACAAGAACATTTCAGAATAAAATATAAGGTAATAAAAGAGGCATGAAAATGGGGAATAGAATAAAAAAAATAATCAGAAATTTCAGGGGACTTTGGTCTCAGGAAATACATAGAATTATATATAATTGGAAAGTGTATGTATGTATTGTGGTGTATTTCCTTGTAATATTCATATCTACAAAAGAAGCAGGTTCCATATTTTTTAAATTAATGAATGCATATCAGTCAATGCTTCAGATTAATCTTATAAGTAACTTTAGTAAGCTTTTGGTATTGGTAGCTTCAGTTCCCTTTGCAACCAGTTATTATGAAGACATACAGAATGGATACATCAACTATATTGTATCCAGAAGCGGAACAGGGGTATATATATTCACTAAAGTGACTGTGTGTGCAATATCTTCATTCTTAGTATCATTTGCAGGACTCACAATGTATAGCCTGTTATGCTGTATAATTTCGGGACACGGGGTATCTGTTGGGTTGATACCGGAAGGAGCAAAGTTTTATGATGTGGCTTCCGGAAGTATGCCGTGGATGGTTGTATTTATAATGTGTTTCTTTTTTTCGATAGTAAGCTGTGTATATGCTGTTATGGGAATGACCCTTTCAGCATTTCTTCCTAATAAGTTCGTAGCAGTTACAGGCACGTTGTTTATGAATATTCTTGTGGAAGAAATTAATTATTATCTACCTGAGTTTTTAAGCTTGTATTTTATAAGAAATTGCAATACGGCTTATGGTCAAGATACAAAGGTTATTGTGATTGGCTCTGTAATGGTGGTTTTGGGCTATATAATATTGTCAGGTCTGGTATTTTCCAGATATGTAAAGAGGAGGATAAGCTATGAGAGCCATTAGAATATGCATTCAGAATATAAGAAAGTGGACTTACAATAAAAGAATAATATTGTGCATCTGCTTTGGGTTGCTTTTTACATATTCCTATACCGGAGGATTAAGGCTGTTGTCGGAAAGTATGGGAATGAAGATGAGTCCGTGGTTATACCCTTTCCTAATAACTTTTCGATATATGAAGATTGTATTTATGGCACCGGTTATATTTATATTTTGTGATGCACCGTTTATGGACAGTAATCAGCCATATGTTATGTTGAGAACTAAAAGAAAAGTATGGAATACCGGACAGATACTGTATATAATTGCAGGTTCATTATTGTATTCATTTATTCTTATGGTTGCAACAGTTATGTTAAATATAGGACATATAAGATGGTCACCATATTGGGGAAAAGTGCTTGGCATGGCAGCAGTTAATCCCGGAAAGCTGAGTGAATATTATACAACTATAAAAGTACCTGCAATAGTTGTGAGATATTATACTCCCCTACAGGCGATGATATTTGCATTTATATTGATGTGGCTAAGCTTTATATTTATCGGGCTTATTATATATGTATTGAATATGGCAACTAAAACTAAGCTTGCAGGTGTATTGGTTGCAGGATTCTTCGTACTGCTCACTGCATTTGTGGATGGATATCCTATCATTAATTGGTTTTCGCCTATAAGCTGGAATTCCCTTAACAACATAGACGTGGCGGGAATGACAACATTTCCTACTATTACATATGTTCTTGGGATGTACAGTATCATGATAATTGTGCTTATTGTAATAACGTATATAGTATCAGCAAGGCAGGAAGTATATGTTCAGGAGGAGGTCTAGATGGAAGGTATAAATACAGAAAAACACACAGGAGTTTTAGAAAGAGAAAATGTAATAGAAGTAAAAAATGTAACGAAAAGATATGGAAACATAAATGTTCTTGACAATGTTACCGTAAATTTTGAGAAGGGAAAGATACATGGGCTTGTAGGTAGAAACGGTAGTGGAAAGACTATGCTTATGAAATGCATATGTGGTTTTGTCATACCTACAAGCGGGGAAATAACCGTTAATAATAAGCGAGTGGGTAAAGATACGGATATACCTGAAGGATTGGGGGCTATTATAGAGAACCCGGGATTTTTAGCTAATTATAGTGGTTATAATAATCTTAAGTTTCTTGCCGGAATTAACAATAAGATTGGTAAAGAGGAAATTCGAAATTCCATAAAGCTGGTAGGACTGGACCCGGATAACAGAAAGCATGTGGGAAAATATTCTATGGGTATGAGACAGAGACTGGGACTTGCCCAGGCATTAATGGAAAATCCTGATATATTGTTGCTGGATGAACCGATGAATGGGTTGGACAAGCACGGAGTTGAGGAGATGAGAGAACTGTTTAGCAGATTAAGAGATGAGGGAAAAACAATTATAATGGCAAATCATAGTGCAGAGGATATAGATATACTATGTGATACGGTACATGAAATGGAGTTGGGAATTATAAAAAAAGTCAGATGATGCAATAAGTAAGGTGTGTTGTGAGAATAATATCATATGACAAAATCTTTTATTTGTAATATTAATCTACCTTTGGTATAATGCAATAAAAGATTGTAAAATGCAGGGGTGGATACAATATGATTAAGATTGCTGTATGTGATGATGAGTATATTTTTGCTGAGAAGATTAAGACTATACTGATTACATATATGGAAGCAAGAAAGATGGATTATCAGGTAGATATATTCAAATCCGGGACGGAATTTCTGGCGTTGGGGTATGATATATGTGATTATAATATAGCGTTTCTTGACATTAATATGGAGGGGCTTGACGGACTTAAGACGGCAGAGAACATCAGACTATACACAAGAAATATGTTTCTTGTATTTGTGACGGCGTATATTAACTATTCTTTAGACGGGTATAAATATGGGGCAGTAAGATATATTCTCAAGGATAGTAAACAGATTGATTTGTCTATATATGAGTGCCTGGATGCAATACTTGAGCAGATGAACTATGTATTAACCAGGAAGAGGCTTAGATTTATTGGAGGTGAACGTGAATTATATCTGAATCAGATAATTTACATTGAAAGTAATAAACACAAACTGGATTTTTATGTTAAGGAAGATAAAGTCCGAAAATATACCATGTATTCTACTTTGAATGATTTCGAAAAAGAACTGGATGACTGTAATTTTGTGCGTATACATCAGAGCTTCATGGTAAATATGAAGTATGTTTCTGAGATTGAGAAATATCAGGTTACACTGATGGACGGGAAATGTCTTGTAATACCAAAAGCAAGATACAGGGAGGTAGAGGATGCATTCATTGCATACAGAGGAGAAATATAGATGAATCCATATATTCAGAGTTTATTGATAATAACATTAGAGATACTTTGCTGTAGAATTTTTTTTCAGGCATTTGCAGTCAACCGCAAAGAAAATAAAAAGTTCATGAACAGTATTATTATAATTGTCTTGATATTATTGTCTTTTGTAACGGCACGAATTTTTAAAAGCCAGATGATAATAAGACTTCTCCTTGTAACGGGAGTTATAGCATTTTGCATGTATCTGATTTTTAAAATAAGTATTTTAAAAGCACTGGTATTGTCTTTTTTATATCAGGGACTTCTGCTTATTGTGGATTATGTTACTGTTCTGGCACTTGTTATGTGTTTTGGGGATATGGATATTATAAGGCAGGGCAGCGAACTTATGGGAATTATGCTTGTGTTTCTCAGTAAGTCTGTTCTGTTCTTGATTGTTGCTGTTATGAAGCAGTGTAACAGGAGCAAAAATGCAATTATAATGAGCAATAGGGAATGGGTTAGGTTTCTTTTTTTTCCCGTGTTTACAATATTCATTGTAGCGGCAATGACTAACTCGGTTGTAAAGCTTAATAGTAAAAATGTTGATGATATATATTTTATTATAGCAGCTGGTCTTATTGTAATGAATATAGTTGTATTCCATTTGATTAACGATATTCTTACTAATGAACATAAAATTAGAGATAATGAATTGTTCAAGCAGCAGGTGGCAGGGCAGATGGAACTTTATCATTCCATTTCCGAGAATTTTGACAGGCAGAGAAGGAAAACTCATGAATATAAGAATCAGATATTATGTATAGATGCATTGATTGAAAAAGAGAATTACACAGAATTGAAGAAATATGTGAACAATATAACAGGAAAGCTTAACAAAGAGCTGGATATGATTAATACTAACAATGTAATAGTTAATGCTGTGCTTAATACTAAATATCAGGAAGCGGTTGATAAGGGTATATTGTTTGTGTTACAAATAAATGATCTTGCTGATATAAGAGTAAAGGATGAAGATATTGTAACAATATTGTCCAATCTTCTGGATAATGCTATAGAGGCATGTGAGAAGTGCGATAACAAGATAATAAAACTTAAATTTATTCTTGAAAATGGTGAGATAGTGCTTTCGGTAAAGAATACATACACCGGCGATTTAAGTTATGTTGATGGAGAATTGGTGACAAATAAATCTGAATCTAAGGAAGAACATGGGATTGGTATACATAATATAATATCAACCATTAAAAAGTACGACGGGAAGTATTTAATAAAGTGCCATGACGGACAATTTATGTTTACGGTGATTATTTAGGGGGTATAGATTAAGTATCCGTAAGGTCTCATTCGAATGTTTGTTCTATTTTTAATTGATTATACTAGCCATTTATGATACAATAAATAAGAGGTTAATCCTCACTGGTGCTATCTTTTGACGATGGCGGTTCGCTTTTTGCGGAGAGTTAATAGCTCCGATTACATAGAAATCCTTTTGGAAATCTTGGAAAGGAGAAACTCGCTTATGTTGACAATCGACAGCTTAATTGCAGTGCTTAGTCTCTGCTTAACCTCTTTTGGTCTTGGCTATGCGATTGGCAGTAGTAAGACCACAAAAAAATAACCGCCTGCCTGCGGTTATTCTTTCTTAACAAATTATAACAATCAGGTGAACCGTCATCGGTAGCACCTTTCTTACTATTATAATACTCTAATTATGTTGTTATGTCAAAATCTTTTTCAACCATAAATCTTTAATATAAAGCATATTTGAGAGCGCGAGACGGCGCACAAGGTCCAGTGGACCTTGGCTTTGCGCGGACCGGAGCGGAGCGGAGATATCGAACTTCGAGTCCAGGATTGGACTCGAAAAAAAGAGTGATACCATTCGGTATCACTCTTTTTTAAGAGCGCGAGACGGGGATCGAATTAGAAAGGTACTTGGAAATTCTTAAAAAAGGAGGGTGCCACACCATCATTTTTCATTTTCCCCAACTTTTCCCCAAACTTTTATTTTGTAAGTATCTATTGTTTTTATTACTGCTCTGAGTTAAAATTTAACTTAGGTATTATAATATTTGTGAGAAAAATACAATGAAGAATAAAAAGTTAATTGTTACTACTGCTGTTATAATGGTTTTATTGTATGTAGTAAGCGGAATATTTATAACTAAATACATTAAAAATGAGAGAGAAAAACAAATAATGGCAGAAGAACTTGAAGAAACAAAATATAAAGCTCTTGTTGCGATTGAACGCTATAATAACATTGACACTGATACTTATAAATTACGGATAGAAGAAAGTCAGAAAATATCTGAAATTGAGGAATTAGTGTATGAGGCTTATGAGGCTAATTCAAGGAAATTAGCGGAAATGAGAGAGGCAGAGGCACAATCTGCAAGAAAGCGAGAAGAAGAAGCATATAAATCAGAATTAGAATCAAAGAGAGTTAAAGAATTACAAATACAAGGAGAAAAATGATGAAGAATAAAAAGTTAATTATAACTACTGCTGTAATTGTGACTATATTGGCTGTAGTAGGCGGATTCTATGCAACTAAAAAGTATAATCAAGAAATGCAGGCAAAGCAGGAAGAGCAAAGGATTGCTAATGAACTCCAAACAGCTAAAGATGAACTAATTAAATACATTAATGATGATGTATTTATAACTGACAAGGAATCTTATCTTTCTAAGGTTGACACAGTATCTATTATAGATGACTTATCTCCTATCAAGGTTGAATATGATGAGGCTATTGTCAAAGCAGAAGAGTTAGCAAAAGCAAAAGAAGAAGCGATTAGCAAATTAGAAGAGCTTAATCATGTTGACAAAGAAGCATACAAAGAGAAGATTGAAAATGAAAAGAGCATCGAAGACATTGAGGGTTTAATCAGTGAAGCAACCTCAGAAGAAGAAGAAGCAAAGGCGGCAGAAGAAGCTAAGGCAGGTAGTCGTTTACTTGGTAGCACAGGCGATTCAACACCAACAAATAACAACAGTAATGATACACCTTCCTCAAGTACATCAGGCAGCACTACACGACCAGGTAATTGGGGTGGTGGAACAAGAACAGGTAACCCAGAAAGAGGCGACGGTGACATCTCCAAAGCAGAGGGTGGAGGACTTAACCTAAGATAACAATACAATCTAAATATCTTACATACATATTCACCACAAAAGGGCTTACCAATCTACAGGTAAGCCCTTTTTCATACCTTCTCACAAGCTTCCTTTTAATTAAAATTATTGTAAGGTTCGGCGAACTTGCACACAATGGCGTAGGCAAGGAAAATGAGGAGCGATTGAGCGACGAATGCGTTGCCGTAACGCTTTGTGCCTACCGCCGAAACTGGAATTGGGAGTTATTGGCATAGTATTACCCAATAACTTCCGTAGCGTGTAACAACACAAATAAATAATTCATCATTTAAGGGGCTTAGAGCCTCTTTTTTCATTTTCAATTCTATGTAGCAAGGTGTAGCACCTCTGTAGCATTTTCTTAACCACTCTTCTATCTCCGTAAAATCAACGATTTTTAATATTTTATGCCGATTTATTCTCTCACATATTTGAAATATACTTTAAATATACAGAGAAGCAATTCTCTTTCACATAACAGGATACATAACAAAGGAGGTGATTATTATGAGGTTAAACAGTTTAAAGCTTGAGGCTAAGAATGTGTTTACTAACCCTAGTAAAGTCTGTGTTGTTTCCACAGGAAAGTATAGGGGTTATAACAGTAGCAAAGATAGCTCAAGGGATTTTGACGGATACACTTTAACTTGCTCAGCAAGAAAGAATGACAGTATTAAAATTAAAGTTCCAAAGAGTTTGTCAGCAAGCGTTACTCAGATTTCAGAGGCTTTAGAAGCAGATAAGCAAGTATACATCAATTTCCCAGAAATTGAATTTAAAGCGTATTCATTTATTTCTGAAGATGGAAAGTTATTATCTGGAGTTTCATCAGAAGCCACAGAATTTAACATTATATCTATTACAGACAGTAATGATGATGTAATAGACCTATAAGAATAATGGGGAGATTATTCTCCCCGTTATACGTTATAAAAGAAAGGAGAACTGTTATGAATAATAACAACACAAATAATATGAATATTATAAATATTATAATAGCTTGTTTACAAGCTATAGGTATTTATGGTACTTATTTTGGATTTAATATAATGTGGAACACATTAGATGAGGTTCATAATGTAAGTAAATATCCTGATGGATATGTTCCACCTGTCACATATAAAGTCATTTTATTACCAGATGAGAAAGAATCAGAAAGCTGGGATGAGAAAAAAATAGCTTATGCTTTACAGGCATTTAATGACTATATATGCAATGTTTATCTGCCTAAAACAGAGTTCCCATTTTATAAAATAATTAATGAGGAAAAAGTCATTGAAATACTTTATTTCACAGGTATAGAGGTTAATTCATTTGGTTTCTTAACATTAGAAATTACAGTTATAAACTGTGATTTAGATTATCAGTATGTACAAGCCCGTATAGGCAGTTTAAGGAGATTTTTATTATGAAAGATATACTCAATCTTATTATTCAGTGGATTAAGAATTTATTTCTTTCAGCGAACAGAAAGTATGAGGACAGAAGAAAAAAAGAACAAGAAGTAAAGATAAACTATTTAGCGTTAAAGCTTCAACAGGAGCTATGTGAATTGTTGTATAGAGTTCGACCTAAACAATTATTACCACTAGTAGATTATTCATCATTAGAAATAATCAACTGGTACACTAATAATAATGCCATTATTGTAAGATTTTCTTGGGACAAGGAAAGTAATTTTCCTAGTGGAACACATTTAGAGTACTTTAAGAACAAAGCGAACCAGAGCATATTTCGTCAGAGAGCAAAAATGCAATCAAGAAATATTTCAAATGTTAATTTTGAATTGCTGTATAACAGAGGTTATGAAATCAAGCAGATAATAGAGTGCGATTTTAATATTATTCTGACAGTGGCAGTTTATTAATAATGATTAAAGCCTCTTTTACAGGGGCTTTTTCACTCCGTAAAAATAGAAAATTATTGTGTTGCTTTTCTGTATTCTTGAGTTATTCTTCCAAGTAAAATATGGAAAGGAGGACAACTGATAAAGAATCTGAAAAAAGGAGATGATAACTTGAAAGATTTTAAAAAAGATACACAGCTTAGAGCCGCTCAACTTACTATCAATAATCCAGACAAGAAAAAAATCACGCATAAAATTATTATTGAGAATGCTAATAAAATACAAAGCCTTGATTATATTTGCCTTTGTGATGAAATTGGCGAACAGGGAACGCTACATACGCATATTTATCTTCATTTTAAAAATCCAGTGAGATTCAGTAGGATTAAGTCACTATATGAGACAGCCCATATTGAGGCTTCTCTTGGAACACCTCAAGATAATATAGATTATATTAGGAAAGAAGGGAAATGGAAGGACACTGAAAAAGAGACTACCAATCTAAAAGATACATTTGAAGAATATGGGGAACGTCCAAAAAGTCAACAGGGCAAGAGGAATGACCTTGTTCAGCTATATGATATGATAAAGAATGGATATTCGACTGCTGAGATTATAGAGATTATCCCAGAAACAGGAGTAAGATATGCCGATAAAATAGATAGAATTAGACTTATTCTCCAAGAGGAAAAATATAAATCTGAAAGAAGATTGAATCTGAAAGTGAACTATATATGTGGTGAAACTGGTACTGGGAAGTCCCGTTTTATACTTGACACCCATAATGATGAGAACTGTTATAGAGTAACAGATTATAATCATCCATTTGATATGTATATGGGACAGAAAGTCCTTGTTTTTGAGGAATTTAGAAGCTCTCTTAAATTAAGTGATATGCTTAATTACCTAGATGTATACCCTTTAGTACTTCCTGCACGCTACTCTCAAAAGTGGGCTATGTATCAAACTGTTTATTTAATTAGCAATTGGGACTTTGAAAGCCAATATTCAGAATTACAGAATATTTCTGAACAACGTTCTAGTTATGAGGCATTTAAAAGAAGAATTAATGGCTATGTAAAAGTATTTAATAAAAGTGGCGTTATAGATACATATGATACTCTTGAAGAGTATCTTAAAAGAAATGAGAAACAAAAAAATATAGAATTAGATGATTATGAACAGGAAGAACTCCCGTTTGATTAAGTCTGTAATTATGAAAAATACGTGTTTTATTGCTTGATATTTTTTATAATATAATTGTTCTTAAGGAGATAAATTAAGAAAAGAGGTACAAGATAATGAATAAAGAACAGGTTAAATTTAATTTAAAGGTTATTAAGGAAATAATAAAAATTATTAAGGTTAAAAGAGGGCTAGATGAAGAACTTTCTAAAATTGGAATATCCGTTGATACAATGGAAAATGTTGATAGAGATGTATTATCACCAGAAACTATTTCAAAGTTGCAAATGCTCGCACCAGCTTATGGATTTGATAAACGATATTTTGATTTAGATAATGCAATTCCTATTATTGATGATGAATCAATAGTGCGTTCATTAAAAGAAACAGAGAAACTTAAAGATTTTCGCGAAATACTTAAGGAATATATAGTTACTCATTATGCTACAGACGAAAAGATAAAAAAACTTTGTACAAGCATTCTGGGGCTTATAGATAAAGATGTTGAGGAATACCTTAATGATAAAGCATTGTATGAAAAAACACTTGAGAATATTGAAGTTCTAAGAGAAGATACTAAATTTACACAAATAACTAACAAAAACCTTAAGAAATTGATTGATGAAGTTTTGGAGGAAATGAATAATGAATAAAGAAATTAGAAATTTGGAATTGAATTTTTTCATATTTTACTATATTTGTTATTATCTCACATCTGGAAATATGGGACGCATTAATAAATTGTTTGGAATAATAAATCCGACAGAATACAGTATTGCAGATAATTTATATAATATAACACAACAATTTCGTAAATATGGTTTTCAAAAAAGATATTTTTCTGAATATGCGGAAAAAGAAATAGCATATGATGATATTAAATTAGGAATATTAGCCTTTAAAAAAAATAGAAACACTGATATTGTTGAGGCTCATAATTGCCTGAAGAGTTCAATTATGTATTCATTAATGGTAAGCAGAAAAAAAACATCTTTAACAACAGGTTATATAGTTGTATTTGTTAGGGTCTCTCATTTCTTATCTACTTTGGTTGAGGAGGATGTAGATTCACTTATACAGAATCTTACGGATATCAAAAAGATAACCCCTAAATTAACTGAATTTGATAAAGATATTCTCCGTTTAAATCTAAAGCTGTTAAAAGAAGAATTATAACAATTATTTAGAGCCCTCATACAGGGCTCTTTTTAATTCCCGTAATATTTATTTTTTTTTGTTGTTTAAACCTACATACACCAAATCTTGTTTTAATTAAAATATAAATATACAGAGAAGCAATTCTCTTTCACATAGATTACAGGAGGGGTTTGTTATGTCAGACAGTTTATCAGCACTACAATTAAATAATCAGAACAGTTCTGATAATGATATCCCACTATCCTATTTAAAACGTCTTATTGATTGTGGTATAATAGACCTTAATGGTGTGGCAGAAAATATTATGACTACAACAAAAGTTTTAAAAAAACATCCGTATGCAATAACAGAACCAAAAGATTCTAATGGCTATTGGAGAACACATTACATTGATGACAATGGAAAAAGAAAGGATATTAAGTGTAAGACTAAAGAAGAACTTATCAAGCGGCTTGTCAGGATTTATACAGGAATTGAGAATGCTAATAAGATAACATTTGAAAAGCTGTTTTGGGAGTGGCTTGATTATAAAAAGGAAATGACTTCAAGTGCCAATACTATTAAGAGGCATATACAGCATTTTAACAGGTATTTTAAAGGCTCAGAAATGGAAAAAAAGCCAATAGGCAGTATATCAGAGATTTTCCTTGAAAAGTTCTGCAACAGTATGGTTAAAGATTATAATCTCTCATATAAGGAATGGGGCAATGTAAAAACAATTCTCAATAAATCATTCAGCTATGCTGTGCGAATGGGTTACATTACAGATAATATCGTTCCCAAGATAGAGATTACTGTTAGATTCCGTCAGATATTTCATAAAGATTCTTCCACTCAGGTTTTTAATACTGAGGAAAAGAAACAATTATTTAAGTATCTTGATAATAAGTATTCAGAAACTGGTGACAGCTCTTTTATGGCGGTTAAGCTGAATTTTTACTTAGGACTTCGTGTAGGTGAACTTGTATCGCTTAAATGGTCTGATATTTCAGATGATAAGATACATATAGTTCGTGAGGAAATTCGTAACCAACAGAATAATACAGTAACAGTTGAGGAACATACCAAAACACATACAGACAGATATGTGATTCTCGTTCCGACAGCCAAGAATATACTTATCAAGCTACAGGAAAAATTTGGACACAATGAATATATCTTTACAAGAAATGGAGAAAGAATTACTTCAAGGCAGATAGCCTATGTTTTGGAGAAGTTCGCTGAAAGAACAGGTGTAAAAGTCAAGTCAAGCCATAAAATGCGAAAGACGTATGCTTCAACACTGGCGGCTAATGGGGTGTCGCTTGATTTTATACGACAGGAACTTGGGCATTCTAATCTTTCAACAACACTGAGGTATATTTATAATCCAATGACAGAACAGGAAACAAAAGAAAAGTTGTGCAGTGCATTAGAGGAAAGTGATAAAAATATCTAGCACACCTAATTCAAGGGTTTTCCCCAAGAATTCCCCCCAATTCCCCAAGAAAATAAAAAAAGAATCCACTATTTAAGCGGATTCTTAAGAGCGCGAGACGGGGATCGAACCCGCGACCCCCTCCTTGGCAAGGAGGTGCTCCACCACTGAGCCACTCGCGCATAAAAGATATTAAATAATCTGTTCTGTGTCTTGCTTTGTGTGTCAGACACAATCAATATAATACAGATGTTTGACCTTCTTGTCAACTGTTTTTTTGAGTTTTTGCAAATTTTTTTAAAATCGTTTTTTTAACGTTTTATATTCCACATATTTCAAGTATTTGATGAGAAAAAAAGCAGTTCCGGCCTTAATAAAAAGACCGGAATTACATATTAAAGATACATATTATAATATAGTATTAACTGATTAATTTGCAAAGAATGCCGCAGCTATGGCTCCGGGACCTACATGTGTTCCGATAGAAGCTCCAACATGAATTACAGATGGTTTATCCATGTGGGTCTCCCATATCTTGCGAGAGTCGTTTATATATTTTTCAATAAGTGAACTGGACAGACCTGTGTATCCTAAAAAGTGGGGCATATCAAAATTGATACCGCCGCATTCATTAATCTGCTGTACCAGAAGATTGTTTCCTTGCTTTGAACCGCGAGCTTTGCCCAATACTTCAACTACACCCTTGGTAATAGCAATAACAGGTTTTATATTAAGGACGTTTCCTACAAATGCGGTAGCTGCCGAGATACGGCCTCCCTTTTTTAAATATTCCAGAGTATCCAGAAGGGCTACAAGTCTTATTTTCTTCTTGGCTGCATTTAATTCTTTGACTATTTCAGAAGCTTCCAAACCCTTATCAATAAGTTTTAATGCATATTCTATTAATGCCATTTCTCCTATGGTTACATTCTCGCTGTCTACAACAAAAACTTTGCCATCAAATTCGGAAGCAGCGGTACAGGCACTCTGGTATGTGCCGGAAAGCTTTCCGGATAAAGTAATTGCAATAACAGTTTCACCATTGTTAACACATTTTTCAAATTCCTGCTGAAATGTGAATGGATTTATCTGACTGGTTTTTGGGAGCACGTCAGATTCAACCAGCATTTCGTAGAATCTTTCATGATTAATATCAACGCCGTCAAGAAATTCGTTGCCGTTAAAGGATATACCAAGAGGAAGCACAGTAATGTTACTGTGAGAATTTCCGATAATATCCGAAGCTGAGTCTGTTATAATTCTTATATTAGACATATAATCTCCATTTCCGCGCATACTATGCGCATGATAATACTATGCGCTGTCTGTCCCTTTCCTGAAAATGTGAATGTAAGCGCTACCTTGTATTTTTATAATCTCAAAAACAGAATGAATTATACATATAAATACTTTGATTGTCAAATTAAATTTGCAATATGGCTACAAATATAGTAAAATCCCATAACGTCAGTTGTAAATTTACAGCATTTCGCAATTATCTGATATATCATATTTAGGCATTTGCGAAACTCTGTGATTTAATACTGTACGTTGTGCAATTATACTATGTTACCGCTAGGCACGCTCTCGCTGCTTGCTGCTCACAGCGGTGCATAAACGGCTAAAATACAGCCGCTAAGCACCGGTGGCAGCAAAACACCTAGCTTGCAACATAGTATAATTGTACAACTGTTCAGCACCGAAAAGGTGTTTCGCAAACGCCTAATATCATATTCAATGAAAGGAAACGGCTGACTATATGAGCATCACTAAACAGTTTTACAGATATGTTTCTCAAAATGTAATGGGAATGATGGGGATATCCTGTTATATAATTGTGGATACATTTTTTATATCCTACGTGGCAGGAGCTAACGGAATTACCGTACTTAATCTTGTGCTTCCCATTTTTAATTTAATATTTGCAATGGGTTCCATGGTGGGCGTGGGTTCTTCAATACGCTACTCAATTCTTAAAGCCCAGGAAAAAGAGGAGGCCAAATATTATTTTTCCAACGCTATATTAAGCGTTTGTATTATAAGCATACCTTTCGTTCTTGCTGGACTTTTCTTTCCGGAACAACTGCTTAGAATCATGGGTGGAGATGATGTCATAACTGCCATGGGTTCAGGTTATGCCAGAACGTTTTTGATGTTTACTCCATTTTTTATGTGTAATCATGTAGTGAGTGCCTTTGTAAGAAATGATAACGACCCTACGAGAGCCATGATGGGTACCATAGGAGGAAGCCTGTTCAATATAATATTTGATTATATATTTATGTTCCCTCTGGGGATGGGGCTTACAGGGGCAGCTCTTGCCACTGCAGCATCTCCTGTGTGCAGTATACTTATATGCGGGACACATTTTATTTCCAAGAAAAATGAAGTGGAATTCATACCTAAGAGGGTGTCAATTCGCCGGTTTATTGAATCCTGCCGTCTTGGTACGGCAGCATTTATAGGGGAGATGGCATCGGGAATTACCACTATGGTATTTAATTTTCTCATGCTGTCAATAGCCGGTAACATAGCTGTTGCAGCTTACGGTGTAATTGCTAATTATGCACTTATTGTTACAGCTGTATTTAATGGGGTTTCCCAGGGAGCTCAACCCCTGATAAGTAAATGTTTAGGCCTTGGGGATGATAAATCCGTAAAAAAATTAAAGCGTATGGGAGTGCAAACTTCCATTGCACTTTTTGTCATAATCTATATAATTATTTTTGTGGGAGCTGACGGTCTTATAGCTTTGTTTAACAGCGAAGGAACAAAGCAGCTTGCCGAATATGCCCACACCGGTATGTTAATATATTTTGCAGGCTACGTGTTTGCAGGGTTTAATATATTTATGACGGGATATTTCAGCGCTACCCAGAAAGCTATGCAGTCATTTATCTGTTCAATATTAAGAGGAATAATCCTTTTAGTTGTACTTGCTGTGATATTTGCAAGGCTTTTCGGGATGAATGGCGTCTGGATCAGTTTTCCGGTCACAGAGTTTATCACTTCGGTGGTTTGTATTGGTATTCTTGTACAGGAAAGGAGTAAAATATGGTCAACCCATCATCAATAATGAAATTAATGAGTGCAAAGAATAAGTTTCAATCAACACATCCTAAATTTGTAGCATTTTTAAGTGCTGTATTTTCAGGAGGAGTTCAAGAGGGAACGGTTATAGAGATAACTGTAACAAAGCCGGGACAATCACCTATAACATCCAATATTAAGGTACAGCAGTCAGATTTGGAGTTGATGGAAGAGCTAAAGGAACTGGCGGGTAAATAAGTAAGATGGAGGCTTGTATGGGAGCTGTTTTAAATATGGTTGCAGCCGTTGTGGTTTTGTTTGTTGTAATTTTATTGTTTCTATTAGTTTCATATAAACATAAGGAGAACGGCTTGGGAGACGGATGCAGCGGTAACTGTGCATCCTGCAGTATGAGTTGTAAAGAAACGGGCAAAGAAGCGGACAAGATATCAAATGCAGACAACAGTACGATTAGTACAAAAGAAGAATAGAGGTGTGTTTTGACTAAGGAATTTAAAGAAAAAGCTACAAAACTCGGGAAAATCATGAACAGTAAGTCAAAGATGAATGTTCCTTTGGTTCGTTGTATTTTAGAATGCTTTGAAATAGTATTTGATGAGGAAGATCTTGATTATATGCTCATGATGAAGGAAGGCTTTTACACTAAGGCTCAGTTGTCGGATCTGTGGGGGCTTTCCGGGAAAAAGTTTGAAGATATATTTGCTAAAATCAGGGATAAAGGTGGAATATGGCAGAGCAGGAAAGACGGAACATACGATGTTACACCAATATTTCCGGGATGGATTGAGTTATATGCATCGGGACCGTTAAATGACAACAGAAAGCGTCTTATCAGTAAATTTTCCGAGTTTGAAGATTTATTGAAATCCCTTAATATTGCTCCAATCAGAGCTTACATGAATCGTGTTAACACCAGGAATATGGAGAGGGAGGAGGGCAGGATGTCCTCCATCGTATCAAGGGGAGTTAAAAAGATAGAAATTAATAAGCCTGTGGAAGCAGAACAGACAGTATTTATCAAAGGGGAGGTGCTTCCTCTTCTTGAAAGACACAAAGATAATATTGCTGTTATGAATTGTTTCTGCAGAACCATGAAAATGCTTGAGGGTCATGAGTGCAATTATAATATGCCTATCGAATCATGCGTAGTAGTGGGAAGAATGGCAAAGCAGCTGGAAGAATCAGGGATAGCACGACATTTGTCTTATGAGGAGGCTGTGGGTCTTATAGAAGAACTGGAATCAAAGGGGTGCATTCATACTTTGTATCATTATGGTACAGATTCTGCCAGAGAGGAGATTGTTCTATGCAATTGCTGCACAGATTGCTGCTTTTTGTACAGCAGTTACAGGGAAGGAGCGCTTTCCCAGCTTATGATAAAGGCATATTACAGACCACAGGTGATTGAGGGCGCAAAATGTATTGGATGTAATAAATGTAACCATTATTGTCCTACAGACGCTACATGGTTTGATAAGAAAAAAGGTCAGCTTATGTACGACATTAACAAATGTATCGGATGCGGACAATGCGTTACCCAGTGCCCGGTATCTTACAGGACTATGGTTCCTGATGAGAGAAATGTATTTGTGAAAACAGGAAAAAAACTTGTTTGATAATAGAAATATATGTATAATTAGTAAGGATTTTGCCACAGTATAGCAGGATAAGGAGGGTTATGTATGGTAGATATATATAGAACAGACCAACATATATTAAACACATTAAGCAGCTACCAGGATGGTTGCTGGGTTAATGTTGTGAACCCCACAAGTAAGGAACTTGCCCAGTTGGCAGAACATTTTGAAATAGATCCTGCTGACCTTGCAACGGCATTGGATGATGAGGAAAGTTCACGTATCAGTCTTGAAGATGGATATACTCTGATATTGGTGGATATTCCAACACCTGAGGTGCGTCATGAGAAGAAAATGTACACCACAATTCCATTGGGTATTATTTTAAAGAGCGATGTTATTATTACTATCTGCAGGGAAGAAACGCCGGTGCTTAATTATTTTGTGCGCAATAAGGTGAAGGATTTCAGCACTAAAAAGAAAATGAGATTCATATATGAGATGATGTTTAGATCTGCCATGTTATATCAGGCATACCTTCGAGGCATAGATAAGAAGAGAACAGAGATAGAAGAGCGGGTAAGCGATGACACTCATGATACCGATATTGTAGAACTTCACGAATTGGAATCAACGTTGGTTTACTTCGCCACATCACTGAGAGCCAACAGCATTGTGCTGGAGAGATTAAGAAGGTATAAGAGGCTGGAGCAGTATCCGGAAGATATGGAACTTCTTGAGGATGTTATGGTCGAATATCAGCAGGCTATCGAGATGACCACTATCTATCGAGACATAATTGATGGTACAAGAGAACTGTTATCTTCTGTAATTGACAACAGGCTGAATAATGTTATGAAGATTCTTACATCAATAACAATTGTAATGGCAATACCTACCATAATTTCCGGAATTTACGGTATGAATGTATCCGGGAACTGGATGCCTCTGTCGGATACTCCCTTCGGATTCTATATAATAATAGGAATTATACTTGCAATTTGCATACTTGTATTGTGGTTCCTTAAGAAAAAGAAAATGTTGTAATAAAAAATCACGGGGTGGATAAACCTAAATGTTTCGCTTAACTTAGGCTTATTCATCCCGTGATTTTGTTACACTCCATCTTCTGTCACATTGGCGGCAGACTATAACGTTGAAAGTTTAGTGTCATTTTATTTATAAATTTCCTGCCAGCGAGATACCATCTCTAAGGCTTCACCTTCTGATGACACTTTGGTTACGATGACACCATCAAGATAAATTTCATAAACCGGAAATTTCTTTGTGCTGTCACCATGATAAACCTCAACCTTATTGTACTTAACGCGCTCCATTACATAAAACCCCCATTTCAAAAAAATAAAATTAATTGTGCCTCAAGAACTAACAATATGTTGTATTATAACACAGTAATATAAAAAAGAAAACACAATATTTGGTATTAGTACCAAAGTACTATCTTTCTCGTAGGCTCTTGTTAAAAATACAAGTTTATTCTATAATTTGCTTAGCTTTAACGAACGATTTAGTAATGAGGGGTTAATGTAAAAAATCACACTGAGGCGATGATTTTTTACACGGCTGTTTGTGACGCAGGCATCACAAATATATTTATCGCAGAGTCAAGTCTGATATTTGGCTCGCGATTCCTTCGGCACTAAATTGCCTGCGGAATAGAGGGTTAATATGTTTCCAGAAGAGAATTTAAAGTCTAAAGATAAATATGTTGATGCCCATAGACTGGATAGAAGACAGGCTGTAATGGACAAATTTTATCTTACCAGCGTAACCAATAAAGCATTTTCGGATTACTTTGGTAAGATGACTTTTGGCGCAATTACAGAGTTTGTCCATCCGGATGATAAAGATGCGCTATGCCGGTTTATTGATACATTTGATGGGAATCCTAAAAGCGAATGCTTCAGATTTAAGAATGCCGATGGGGAGTACAGACAGAATTTACTTAGAATTCTTTCATCCGAATCCGGTGGAGTAGGCAATATGGATATAGAAATGGTAGACGTGGATGCGGCAGTGGAATCCAACTACAGGATATGTGATGACATCATGAGAGAGCGCATTGCTTTGGGACTTACGGGAGAATACATATTTTCTTACGATGATGAGAGCCATAATTTTAAGATTATCAAATGTGAACTCTATGCCAGAGATGTTATTGTCAGAGAGAATATTGACATGTGGAGTGAAAGGGTTATTTCTAACGGATGGGTGGAAGATTCCAGCGTTGCAGAGTTTGAGGCCTTTATAGAGAATATTAAGTTGTTCACTCCGGAATTTTCATTTAAGTTTACAACAAGTATAAGAACCCGGGGAACGGTGATGGAAAGCCTTAAATTCATTGGGACCGTACATAATAAATATAATGGATATCCTGTAATGATTGGACGTATTATTTCTGCTGAAAGCAACAGTGCAAAAGGGCAGACTATAGAGCTTACGGATGAACTTATGTATGATTCTCTTACCCAGGTATATAATAAGAAGACCATTACAGAGCTTGCTCAGAAGTTTATAAAAGAAGAAAAGGCAAATAAGGTTACTATTGCAATCATAGATGTGGACCATTTTAAAAAGGTGAATGATATATATGGACACCTCTATGGAGATAAAGTCCTCACAAGAGTTGCAAGAAGAATAAAGGATGTTGTAGGAGAGGACGGTGTTGTTGGACGTATTGGCGGAGATGAATTTGCAGTTGTTCTCAACAGAGTTAATGATCATAACGATTTGAGATCTTTGCTGAGATCTATAAGGACTCAGGTAAAGTGGGAGTTTAAGAATGATTTTCAGGGAGAGTTCAGCGTTACAACATCTATAGGTGCAGCCGTATATCCTGACAACGGAAGGGATTATGAGTCGCTCTTCAAGAAAGCTGATTTTTGCCTTTATGTTGCAAAGGAAAAGGGAAGAGACAGATATGTCTTCTTCAGGGATGATTTACATCTTCAGTCTTTTATTGATTCTTCTAAAATGGGAAAAGGTGCCAATGATGGCAGAGAGATGAAGGAGCTTAAATACATCACTCAGATTATGATAGAATACAATAAGGACAGAAAGAATGCGATTATGAATATGTTTCATCATATTCTTGAAACGTATAATGTTGACAGTATTAATCTGTTTACAGGTGATAAGCTGGAAAAATGCTTTACCGTGGGCGAGGATATAGAAGCTGTTTCTGACGCTATGTATGTACATAATGATAATTTTAAGAATCTCACCGAAAATAATCCATATGCGGTAATGAGTTTTGTTGGCTCACAAAGAACAGCTGCTCCGGATGTTATTGAAATTATGAATGAAAGAGGAATTGTTTCAACAATACAATGCATTGTAGGAGATATGGATAATATTAAAGGTGTTCTTACCATTGACAGGACAAAAAATGCAGCTCAGTGGGCTGAGTATGAGGTGGAGTGTTCAGTTATAACAGCTTCCCTTATAAATACTTTGATTGATGAGGGTAATCTGGGATTATTGACGGAATAATGACAGAGAGAATAACTACAAATAGTTGTGAAAAAACTTTTTATCACAAGATATTGTGTTTGTTATTGACTTATTAACCAACATATAGTAGAATTCAATATAGTTCGAAACGAACAATGATTTTATGCGCTATACAAGATTTAAGGGTACTTGTATAGCGCATTGTACGCAAAGGACTAACCTATTATGTGGGGTGTTTTATAAGGGAGAAAGGGAATGATATGAAGATTATTAAACGTAGTGGCTCTGAGGTAACGTTTGACATATCTAAGATTATGGCGGCGGTTACCAAGGCTAACAAAGAGGTTGTTCACAGTGAAAGATTATCAGATGAACAGATTGAGATGATTTCCGAAAATGTGGAGAATATCTGCAAGGAAATGAACAGATCATTAAACGTTGAGGAAATTCAGGATTTAGTAGAAAACCAGATTATGAATTTGAGAGCTTTTGCCGTTGCTCGTAAATATATTACATATAGATATAAGAGAGCTCTTGTAAGAAAATCCAATTCCACAGACGAACAGATATTGAGTCTGCTTGAGTGCAATAATGAGGAAGTTAAGCAGGAGAATTCTAATAAAAATCCTACTGTTAACAGTGTGCAGAGAGATTATATGGCAGGTGAAGTCAGCAAGGATATTACAAAGAGACTTCTCCTTCCTGCTGATATTGTAGATGCTCATGAACAGGGATTAATACATTTTCACGATGCTGATTATTTTGCTCAGCATATGCATAACTGCTGCCTGGTAAATCTTGAAGATATGCTTCAGAACGGTACAGTTATAAGCGAGACTATGATAGAAAAGCCTCACAGCTTTTCAACAGCATGTAATATAGCTACTCAGGCTATTGCACAGATTGCCAGCTCGCAGTATGGAGGACAGAGTATTTCCCTGTCCCACCTTGCACCATTTGTACAGGTTTCAAGGGAAAAGTTCATTAAGCAGGTGACAGAAGAGTTTAATATTGCAGGAATTGAAGCTTCTGATGAAAAGATAAGGGAAGTTGCTGAACTGAGAGTAAGAGATGAAATTAAACGCGGTGTACAGATGATTCAGTATCAGGTAATTACTCTTATGACTACCAACGGACAGGCTCCATTTGTTACAGTGTTTATGTATCTTAATGAAGTACCTGAGGGACAGACTAAGGAAGATTTAGCCTTAGTTACTGAGGAAGTTTTAAAGCAGAGAATACAGGGCGTTAAGAATGAGATGGGAGTTTATATAACCCCGGCATTTCCTAAGCTTATATATGTTCTTGAGGAAGACAATATAACAGAGGGCTCAAAGTATTGGTATCTTACAGAGCTTGCAGCAAAATGTACAGCAAAGCGTATGGTACCTGATTATATATCAGAAAAAATCATGAAGAAGCTTAAGGTGGACAAGATGGGAGAAGGACATTGTTACCCATGTATGGGATGTCGTTCATTCCTTACAGTTTACAATGATTCTGAAAATGATAATAAACCTAAGTATTACGGAAGATTTAATCAGGGTGTTGTAACACTTAATCTTGTGGATGTTGCCTGCTCTTCAGGTAAGGATATGGATAAGTTCTGGAAGATTCTTGATGAAAGACTTGAACTTTGTAAGAGAGCACTTATGTGCAGACATTACAGATTAAAGGGTACACCTTCCGATGTAGCTCCTATTCTCTGGCAAAATGGTGCTCTTGCAAGACTTAAGAAGGGCGAGACCATTGATAAACTCTTATATGGAGGATATTCAACAATATCATTGGGTTATGCAGGCCTTTGTGAATGTACATATTACATGAAGGATGTAACACACACAGCTCCTGAGGGTACAGAGTTTGCATTAAAGCTTATGACATACTTAAGAGATACATGTAACAGATGGGCTAAAGAAACTAATATTGATTTCAGTTTATACGGAACTCCTCTTGAGTCAACAACATATAAGTTTGCCAAGTGTTTACAGAAGAGATTCGGTAAGATTCCGGGAGTTACAGACAAAAACTACATTACCAACAGTTACCATGTACATGTAACTGAGAATATTAGCGCATTTGACAAGTTGAAATTCGAGTCACAGTTCCAGGAATTGTCACCTGGAGGTGCTATCAGTTATGTTGAGGTTCCTGATATGCAGGACAACATACCGGCTGTTCTTTCAGTTATGCAGTATATTTATGAGAATATTATGTATGCAGAGCTTAATACCAAGAGTGACTACTGTCAGGAATGTGGATTTACAGGTCAGATTCAGATTATAACTGATGATGATGGTAAGCTTATCTGGGAATGTCCTAACTGTGGTAACCGTAACCAGGACAAGATGAATGTTGCAAGAAGAACCTGTGGTTATATTGGTACACAGTTCTGGAATCAGGGACGTACTCAGGAAATTAAAGAGAGAGTGCTTCATTTATAATGACAGAATAAGCGGTATAAAGCTTGTGGAACTGTCAAAAAACAAAGAACAATAAAGATGGAAAAAGCTGCTACGCTGAATATTACAATTGGGATAATATTCAGTGTAACAGCTTTTTTAATGTTACTAATACTTATATTATTGATTAATAATATTGCCGGATATTACTCATCAAATATGCTTACAATTTCGCCATCCATGATTTTATTCATATTTTTAACAGCACAGAAATTACCGCACATAGAACAGGTATCCTCTTTTTCAGGTTTAGCTGATTCACGGTATTTTCTTGCTTTTTCAGGATCAATTGCTACGTCGAACATGGCCTCCCAGTCAAGAGCTTTGCGGGCAACATCCATTTTGTAATCCCAGTCCATGGCACCGGGTACTCCCTTGGCAATATCTGCCGCATGTGCTGCAATCTTAGAAGCGATAATTCCCTCCTTCACATCATTAAGGTCAGGAAGTCTGAGGTGTTCCGCAGGAGTAACGTAACAAAGGAATGATGCTCCGTAAGTTGCTGCAATGGCACCGCCAATAGCTGAAGTGATGTGGTCGTATCCCGGAGCAATATCTGTTACAAGTGGTCCCAATACATAGAAAGGAGCACCCTTACATATTGTCTGCTGAATTTCCATATTTGCCTTAATCTGGTTAATAGGCATATGTCCAGGACCCTCAATCATTACCTGAACATCCTTCTCCCATGCCCGCCTTGTAAGTTCACCAAGAGTAATAAGTTCTTCAATCTGGGAAATGTCTGATGCATCCATAATACATCCCGGTCTGCAGGCATCTCCGAGACTCATGGTGACATCATATTCCCTGCAAATGTCAAGTATTCGGTCATAGTGTTCGTAAAATGGATTTTCATTTCCTGTCATTTCCATCCAGGCATAAATAATCGAACCACCTCTTGAAACAATATTCATAAGTCGTTTATCTGCTCTGAATCTCTTTGCGGTTGCTTTGTTAATTCCGCAGTGGATTGTCATAAAATCCACACCATCCTTGGCATGCATTTCCACAATGTTGAGCCATTCTTCTGTGGTGATATCCTTCAAAGCTTTGTGATAATAAACAACAGCATCATAGATAGGTACGGTACCGATAGTAGCAGGACACTCTGCAGTGAGTTTTTGCCTGAATTTCTGTGTGTCCCCGAAGGAACTTAAATCCATAATCGCTTCAGCACCCATTTTTACTGCACTGTTGACCTTATCCAACTCCATATCAAGATCAATACAGTCTCTTGAAGTACCCAGGTTAACGTTAATCTTAGTGCGAAGTTTTGAGCCTATACCATTAGGATCAAGGCATTTATGATTTTTATTTGCAGGGATAATAACCTGTCCCTTGGCTATAAGTTCGCGAAGCTCGTTAATATCCATATGTTCTTTCTTCGCAACAATTTCCATTTCTTTAGTTATGATGCCTTTGCGTGCGGCATCCATCTGAGTTGTATAATCCATACAATCCTCCTTGTTTTTTTCGGAGAAAAAAATTCGAACCCACTGGTGAGAAGAGGATTTTTCCTCCTTGTTTTTTTCGGAAATGTGTATCCTTTTTATGCGGGAAATTTAAGAGGGGTAAGTTTTGCTGTCATTCACAAACCTATTTTACGAAACACTTAAAACTGAGTGTGTTATGTAATCCGAAAACCGATAAATTAATAGAATTGTAATACTCTCTCCCTACGATGGCATTATCCACATCAGGTTATGGGTCGGAATTTCTTCCCTCTCAGCAGGCTTACCGCCATTAAGCTCCCCAGCTAATATCAGGATAAGTATAACATTTGAATATAAAAAGTCAATGTATATGTGCGGTGGCAAATTTAATGGAAAATTCAATGTGGAAATTTGTGGAAAAATGTAATTGCAAAGAAATACCATTTTAACATATACTGTTAGAAGAATATATTTTTGACTGATTTTGCGATAAGGATGGTGTATACAAATATGGCAGCTTATATGATTTTGCTGGTGTTTCTGGCACTGGTGCCAACAATAGCGCTTATGGTATTTATATATTATAAAGATTCCTGCGAAAAGGAACCGGTTGGGCTTTTAATTCAGCTTTTCCTGCTGGGGGTTGTTTCTATAATACCCGCTATTATACTTGAACTTATTGGAACAGCATTTTTGGACGTGTTTGTTCCGGTGGGCTCTATAATGTATCATTTCTTTGATGCATTTTTTGTTGTTGCCCTGGCTGAAGAGGGAGGCAAGTTTTTATTTTTGTATATAAGAACTTGGCACGCTAAGGAATTTAATTTTAAGTTTGATGGAATTGTGTATGCTGTTTTTGTATCTCTGGGATTTGCTACCCTTGAAAATATCCTGTATGTAGTGGATGGAGGAATCAGCACTGCGGTGATGAGAGCATTGCTGTCAGTTCCGTCTCATGCCATAGATGCGGTATTTATGGGATATTATTATGGAAAAGCCAAGTTTTGTGAAGCGTCAGGAGACAGGAACGGAAAGAACAATAATTTATTACTTTCTTTTGCTGTGGCAATGGCACTGCATGGTTTCTATGACTTCTGTCTGTTTGCCAATGGATATTTCCTTGTATTTTTCTTCATATTCGTAGTGCTTATTGATATATTTGCAATTGTACGAGTTAACAAATCTTCAAAAGAGAATATGCAGATAATATATAACAGATATGCACCTCAGGGAAATTTTTACATGAGACCGGGATACGGATATGTGCCACAGGGTTATGGCGTTAATTATATGCCTTACGGAGCCCCTAACAATATCAATATGATGAAGGTAAATATGCCCAATGGATATGCGCCGAATGGAATGAATATGGCTCCGGGAGGATATGTGCCAAACGGAATGAATAATGGTTTACAGGAAAATCAGACAAACATAACGGGAAACAACCACTTCAGACCGGTAAGATTTTATGTGTACTGCCCAAAATGTGGCAATAGATGTAATGCTAACACATTTTGTTGTACAGCCTGTGGAAATCCGCTGCATAAATAAATATATACATTACACACATCAGTAAACATCCGGCTATTACATCATATACGGAATGCTGTTTTAAGAATATGGTTGAGAGGCAGATAAGGATGCAGAGTATTAATGATGCAACTTTTACGACCTCTTTCTTTTTTGAACCTTTTAAAGCCTGACATTTTGCAAGGGCTATGTGAACTGCCAGTGAATTATATACATGAATACTTGGCAGTACGTTTGTGGATGTATCCGTGGCATACAATCCCTTAATCAGTTTTCCGAAAATGCTGTCAGATATATATTCAGGACGCAGTGTTAATCCATTAGGATAAACCATACATATAACCATACACAAAGACATACCTATAATAAGAGAAAGGGCAAATTGTATAAATTCCTTGTTTGTGGCATAAATAAACATATATACACATGAAAGTACCACATATAAAAACCACAGAAGATAAGGTATTATAAAAATTTCAATAAAAGGAATTTTATCATCAATAGGACCATTGATGATATGGATTCCCGGATAATCCAAAGTTATCTTGTTCTCAAGGTAGAAAAACCAAGGAAGGTAAACCAATACATACAACCCGAAAAGGGATCTCCACCAATTCTTTTTCAATATATTCATTATTCTCCACCGTTCTTGCGAAATGACGCAATTATTGTTAATATTTTATAGAGTGGCTTAAATAAAGAAAATAATTTAAGCCAAGTTTTGTAATTATATCATTCGTTATCGGTGAATGCAATAGCGCGGTCACGGGATGTTGTATATTGTAGGTTTACAAAAATTGCAAATTCTAATATAATTTTAGAAACAATGCAGAGTTATGGAGATGCAGGTTATGTTAAAATTGAATCATATAAAGAAGATTTGTAAAAAAACAGAAGTGTTAACTGATGTTAATTATATATTTAATAAGGGACAGTTGTACCCTATTCTTGGAGGCGTGGGATCAGGCAGGACAACTCTTTTTGAGTGTATTTGCGGAGATATGTCGATAGATGAAGGGGAGATAGAAACCCGGAGTAAGGCAACTATATATTATGTTGCTAAGCAGAGTGTACTTCCTATGTATATTACCGGATATGAATTTTTAAGCATGCTTTGCGATATGAGTAAGGAAGACATAGAGCCGGATGGATTTTTTGAACAGGTTGGAATGTCTGTGGAGATAAGGGATAAACTTATAGCTGATTATACATTTGAAGAGAAGAAGCTTCTTCAATTGGCGGCATTTCTTATCCAGAAGCCATACGTTATCCTCTTTGATGAACCATTTGATTATTGCAGTGAAGAATATATAGATAAATTTATCGAAATATTAAATACAATGAAGGAGGAGCATATCATTCTTATTTCTACGGGACTGCTGGATATTGCCCGGAAGATATCAGAAGACACAGTGGTTCTTAATAATGGTGAACTTAATCTTATTTCTAAAGAAACAATGGAAATACCGGAAATTAGACAGGCAGTATTAGATATACTTGGGGAGGCAGACAATGAGATTATTTAGAAAGATGTTTGCTGATAAAATATTAAGATATTATGAGGGAACTAATTCAGGTGTAAGAGCTTTAGGCAAAGTGCCTGTACTTAAGAATCATATTACAGAGGAAACATTTGGCGAACATTCGAAACTGAGAGCAGTGGTAGGAATTACCATACAGATATTTGTTATATTGTGGGAATTTATCAAGCGTTTTATGTATGTGTTTGCACTTATATATATTCCATATAGAATACTTGGAGAGTTTTGCCCACTTGTAAAGGCTAATCAGGAATTAACCATAATATTTATGTTTGTAATGCTTTCAACGATATGTGGAAGTTTTGCAAATAATACACTTTTTACAATTGGTGACAGAGATTATCTTATGATAAGAATTATGCTTATCAGCCCATATTTGAATTTCCTTGGAAATCTCATATATAAAATGGTGACTGAATTCGTATTTTATCTTATTATTCTTTGCATATTTGGGGTGTCATTTCCACACTCACTTATGTTATGTGTGTTAAATATGTGTGCAAGGCCAATAGGTGAGATGTTTGCGATTTTATCATTTGATCATTTTTCATGGATTTATGACAATAAGAGTGTGTTTAACGGTACCGTGATGGCGGCATGTGTGCTTCTGGCCTATGGAATACCGCTATTTGCAAGACGTATTGCTCCTGAATGGATATATGCAGTGCATCCGTTTGTGGTCCTTATTGTATTTTTGGCCGGTGCAGGAGCTATGTATTTCCTGTGGTGGTATAAATATTATAGAAAAATTATTCGCGAAGCGATGCATTTTAAACGAGAAGGATAGGGTATTAAGTTATGCAGATGAATGAAAAAAAGACAAGCATAATATGGCTTAGAGTTTTATTAGGGATTCTTTGCCTTGGGGTGGCTGCTATTTTCATTCGTTCCTATTATGTAAAAAGCAAGCTTAAGGATATCGATATTAAATCCAGATACACATTTTCAGTAGAAGTCGATGCTTATGGTAATGCTCTCGGTAAAAGCAGCCTGGCAGGCACTCAGGTACAGGATGATTCCAACATTACCAATATAGTGCCTACAATTAGCGAACTTTCAATAGAGAAGGTGGCGGATACATGGGTTACCGAGTATGTGAATCAGTTCATGAATCCCTATCTTCCCTCAACGAAATCCGTTAAGAAGATGAATCTTGATTCTGTTACGGTTTTGGACGAGGACAATAATACCGTGCTGATAAGCTTCAATGTTGTATTAAAGAATTCTTCAACAGATTATTTCGCAAGCTGGGACGGAGTTACTGATAATGGTAAACTGAAATGCGAATGGGTGGTATCATTTTATATAGATGACCACAATGATAATACGGCAACGGTATATGTTTCCTCCATGCTTAGTTCGGAAGAATATGGAATTGCCAAATATAATGAGCAGTCAGGAATTATGGCAAGCAAGGAAAATACTACCAATACAGCTACGGATTTACTGGCGGATTACATTATAAAGGATTCTACACTTTCTGTTACTTACGATGCCGGGGGCAAGTATGTGACGGTTCCTGTGGATGTGGAAAATCTTCATTTTGAAAGTGGAAGTACAAGTAAGCTGAAGGAAGGTAGTTTTACGATTACTACTAACATGACTGCTTTCATATATGGAGGTAAGACTGTCGATAATAAAAAAATTCCTCTTACTATTATGTACAGTTCTGACAAGGGACTTAATTGGACTACCTGTGAGTTGGACAGCATTTATAATGCCAGTGATTTCTATGTTGATTTCTTTGACGAGAAAAATGGTGTTGTGGTATGCGGATACGGAAAGACTGATAATGAGAATGAGTCTTCCAGAATATATTCAACGTCAGACGGAGGAAACAGCTGGACTACAGTAGGTAATGGACCGGCTAATTATATACTTAAGGGCGTTGTATATATTGACCAGAATGTGGGATTCTTCTGTTATGATTATGTTCAGGGAATGGACAGCAATCTTTATATAACCAAAGACGGAGGAAAGACATTTTCAAAGGTAAATCTTCCGGAGCAGGAGCTGGATAGTACAGCTAAGGCACAGATTTCTTCATCAGGGACAATTGGCATTGACCAGCTTAAATGGTCGGATGTCTATAAGGAGGCACTTGTTCCTGTAGTTGATGATAAAGGTGTGATTTCAATTTATCTGACTCAGGGCAAAAACGGCACATATAATGAAGGTAAAACGGCAGCAAAATATCAGTCTACGGATAAAGGAAATACCTGGACATATTTAAGCCAGCTTGAGATTACAACCAAATAATTTCTGATGATTCATTTGTATTTGTTTTCATACTTGAAATCGAACAGAGATTATGATAAACTCTTATAAAGTTTGAAGAAAAAAGGCATTTTTGTGTCTTTTTTTTTGCGCAAATCTCAGTTGTAAGGGTGTTAAGCTACATAAATATGCAACCGAATTTGCATAAAATATGAAATACGAAAGGAATTGGGTGACGTTTAATGAAAGCTTTTTTAATACTTGAAGATGGAACAGTATTTAATGGAACAAGTATTGGTTCTGCAAGAGAAGTTATCAGCGAGATAGTATTTAATACTTCAATGACAGGATATCTGGAGGTTTTGACTGACCCTTCTTATGCAGGACAGGCAGTTACCATGACATATCCTCTCATTGGAAATTATGGAATATGTTATAAGGATATGGAATCTTTAAAGGCATGGCCTGATGGATTTATTGTAAGAGAACTTTCAAGAATGCCAAGTAATTTCAGAAGCGAGTCACCAATCCAGAAATTCCTTTTAGATAATGATATACCGGGTATCAGTGGAATTGATACCAGAGCCCTTACCAAGATTCTTAGAGAGAAGGGTACAATGAACGGAATGATTACAACTAATGAGAATTATAATCTCGATGAAATCCTTCCTAAGATTAAAGAGTACAAGGTAACAGGAGTGGTCAGAAAGGTTACCTGCGAAGAGAAGTACGTTCTTCCCGGAGATGGATATAAAGTAGCACTTATGGATTTTGGCGCTAAGAAGAATATTGCTAAGTCACTTAATGACAGAGGCTGTGAGGTAACAGTTTACCCTGCATACACATCTGCAGAGGAAATTCTTGCTACTAATCCGGACGGAATCATGCTTTCTAATGGTCCCGGAGATCCAAAGGAATGTGTAGAGATTATTGAAGAAATAAAGAAACTCTATGCAAGCAATGTACCTATATTTGCAATTTGTCTTGGACATCAGCTTATGTCTCTTGCTACAGGAGCTGATACTCACAGATTGAAATATGGACACAGAGGTGCAAACCATCCTGTTAAGGATTTAAGAACAGGTAAGGTTTACATTTCAACACAGAACCACGGATATGTTGTTGATGAGTCTACACTTAATCCAGAGGTTGCAAAGGCAGCATTTGAAAATGTTAATGATAAGACTAACGAAGGTCTTGAATATATAGGAAAGAATATATTTACAGTGCAGTTCCATCCGGAAGCTTGCGCGGGACCACAGGATACAGCGTATCTTTTTGACAGATTTATGGATATGATGAAGAAGGAGGACTAAGACAATGCCAAAGAATCCTAATATAAAGAAAGTTTTAGTAATTGGTTCAGGTCCAATTGTAATAGGACAGGCAGCTGAGTTTGATTATGCCGGAACACAGGCTTGTCGTTCTCTTAAAGAAGAAGGAATAGAGGTATGTCTTGTAAATTCTAATCCTGCCACAATCATGACAGATAAAGATATTGCAGATCAGGTATATATCGAGCCTTTAACAGTTGAGGCATTAAAGCAGATTATTCTTAAGGAGAAGCCGGACAGTATTCTGCCTACACTTGGTGGACAGGCTGGACTTAACCTTGCAATGGAAATTGCAGAAACAGGATTTCTTGAAGAACAGGGCGTTAACCTTATAGGTACAACAGCTCTTACAATCAAGAAAGCTGAAGACAGACTTATGTTTAAGGAAACAATGGAGAAGATTGGCGAACCTTGTGCAGCTTCTCTTGTTGTTAACAATGTTGAGGATGGAGAAGCATTTGCTCAGAAAATTGGATATCCGGTAGTTCTTCGTCCTGCTTATACCCTTGGAGGAAGTGGCGGTGGTATCGCACACAACGTACAGGAGTTAAGGGAAATTCTGGAGAACGGTCTCAGACTTTCAAGAGTTGGGGAAGTACTGGTTGAGCGTTGTATCGCAGGATGGAAGGAAATAGAATACGAAGTAATGCGTGACAGCAATGGTACATGCATCACTATCTGTAATATGGAAAATATTGACCCTGTAGGCGTTCATACTGGTGACAGTATTGTAGTGGCTCCTTCACAGACGCTTTCTGATAAAGAGTATCAGATGCTTAGAACTTCTGCACTTAATATCATTGATGAATTGGGAATTACAGGTGGATGTAACGTTCAGTATGCACTTCATCCTGACAGCTTTGAATATTGTGTAATCGAAGTAAATCCTCGTGTAAGCCGTTCTTCAGCCCTTGCATCTAAAGCGACAGGTTACCCTATTGCCAAGGTTGCTGCTAAGATAGCTTTGGGATATACACTTGATGAAATTAAAAATGCGGTAACAGGAAAGACGTATGCCAGCTTCGAGCCTGCACTTGATTATTGTGTTGTTAAAATTCCAAGACTTCCGTTTGATAAGTTTATTTCAGCTAAGAGAACACTTACAACACAGATGAAGGCAACCGGCGAGGTTATGAGTATTTCTGATAACTTCGAGGGTGGTCTTATGAAGGCTATTCGTTCATTGGAACAGCATGTTGACAGTCTTATGTCTTATGATTTCACAGGACTTACAGATGATGAGCTTCTTGAAGATCTTGCAGTTGTAGATGACAGAAGAATATGGAAGATTGCAGAAGGATTAAGAAGAGGTATTGACCCTGCTGTAATGCATGATATCACTAAGATTGACAGATGGTTTATTGATAAGCTTGCCATTATTGTTGAGATGGAAAATGCCTTAAAGACAGGACCTCTTACAGAGGAACTTCTTCGTGAGGCTAAGAGAATTGAATTCCCTGATAACGTAATTGGAGATCTTACCGGTCATACAGAAAGAGAAATCAAGGAATTACGTAATAAATACAACATTCATGCAGCATTTAAGATGGTTGATACATGTGCCGCAGAGTTCTCAGCAACAACACCATATTACTATTCTGTATTTGGAAGCGAGAATGAAGCAACAGAGACACATGATAAGAAGAAGGTATTAGTACTTGGTTCCGGTCCTATCAGAATCGGTCAGGGTATTGAATTTGACTTCTGTTCAGTTCATTGTACATGGGCTTTCAAAAATGAGGGCTATGAGACGGTTATCATTAATAACAATCCGGAGACTGTTTCAACAGACTTTGATATTGCCGATAAGCTTTATTTTGAACCTCTTACAGCAGAAGATGTGGAGTCAATTGTTGAATTTGAAAAACCGGATGGAGCTGTTGTTCAGTTTGGTGGACAGACGGCTATTAAGTTAACAGAAGCTCTTATGAAGATGGGTGTACCTATTCTTGGAACCAAAGCAGAAGATGTTGACGCCGCTGAGGATAGAGAATTATTTGATGAAATCCTTGAAAAGACTCAGATACCAAGAGCAAAGGGGCAGACAGTATTTACTGTTGAGGAAGCACTTAAGGCGGCCAATGAATTAGGATATCCTGTACTTGTTCGCCCTTCTTATGTACTTGGTGGACAGGGTATGCAGATTGCCGTATCTGATGATGATGTTATTGAATTCATGAATATCATTAACAGAATTAAGCAGGATCACCCAATCCTTGTAGATAAATACCTTATGGGTAAAGAGATTGAAGTTGATGCGGTATGCGATGGCGAAGATATTCTTATACCTGGTATTATGGAGCATATTGAGAGAGCAGGTATTCACTCAGGTGACAGTATTTCAGTATATCCTGCAAAGTCAATCACACCAAAGATTGTGGATATGATTGAAGATTATACAGGAAGACTTGCAAGAGCACTTCATGTAAAGGGTATGATTAATATTCAATTTATTGTGTATAATGATCAGGTTTATGTTATTGAAGTTAATCCACGTTCAAGCCGTACAGTACCATATATCAGTAAGGTAACGGGTATTCCGATTGTTAAGCTGGCAACCAAGGTTATAACAGGAAGCAAGATAAAAGATTTGGGATATAAGCCGGGACTTCAGAAGGCAGCAGATTACTATGCAATTAAAATGCCTGTATTCTCATTTGAGAAAATCAGAGGTGCAGATATCACTATGGGACCTGAGATGAAATCTACAGGTGAGTGCCTTGGTATATCTGAGAACTTCGATGAAGCGTTATATAAAGCATTTGAGGGAGCAGGAATCAGACTTCCAAAGCATAAGCAGATTATTATGACTCTTGCTGATGCAGATAAGGAAGACGGTGTTGATATCGCAAGAAGATTTGAAGCACTGGGATACAAGGTATATGCATCAAGAGGAACTGCAAAGGTATTGAAGGAGCATGGTGTTCATGCAATTCAGGTAAATAAGGTTGGACAGGAAGCACCTACACTTCTTGATCTTATATTAGAGCATAAGATTGACCTTATAATTGATACTCCTGAGAATGGTATTGAGAGAGCCAGAGATGGTTTTATCATCAGACGTTATGCTATTGAAACAGGAGTGCACTGCCTTACAAGCCTTGATACAGCACATGCTCTTATATCAAGTCTTGAACATGCATTCAATAATGAAGAACTTTCAATAATAGATATTGCAAAGATTGATAACAGAGGGTTATAATTGTAATTGATTTCTAACAGGCAGGAGTTTCCGATTAAGAAATTCCTGCCTTGCTTAGTTTTATACACATTCTGTTCTTTAATGGAAAGGAATTTATTATTAATGAATAACAAAAAAGTATTAGTAATATCTGTGCTTACAATTGTACTTGTATGTTTCTCGGGATGTCAGAGATATGAAAACCCTCTGAGATTCATGATGGAACATGATAATAATGCAGAAAATGAAATAGCAGAAGAACAGGACAATAATTCTTCTGAAAATATACAATCAGGTGGTGCTTCAAATTCAAATAATTCAAACAGCACTAAGACAGTAATTCTTGGTACTTATGGTAATGTAAATGATTTGATTAAGACAGAAGATTACAGTAAGATAGCTAATGTTGAGTTAGCACAGCAGACAATTGACAATAAGGAAGTTAGCGATTTAATCACTGTTTCAAATAAAGTCTCTGAGATTCTTTCAGATTCTGCCACATCATCACTAATATTGACATGTAAAAGTGCTAATCTTGAGGAAATATCATATTTTTTATATTTAACAGTGAAAAATGACAAGCCTGTCATAGTTATTCCGGAAGATATGCGGGGATACTCTTTAGATACTGCCGTTAGGGATGCTGTTTCGGTTGCTGTTAATAACAGTTCAGCTAATAAAGGAACAATGATTCTTGTTAACAGGAACCTTTACTGTCCAAGAGATTTTTCGGCTGAGGTTCTTACAGGAATTAAGAATAATAAGGGCTTAATGGGCACTTTAAGTGACAACAACACTGACAATCCAATAGTGACATATAGTTATTCTTCTAATAAAAAGCATAATTCAACTTCAGAATTTGATATTACATCAAGTAAAGATTTACCATATGTGAGCATTTTGTATGATTATGTAGGAAATGATGGAAGTGTGTATGAGAAACTTGAAGTTTTAAGTGACGGTATTGTGCTTGTACCTTCAACATCGGACGGAAGCTTGTCTTCAGGGGTTTCCTCAATTGTTAAGGACAGTTCAAAATCATTGCCGGTTGTGGTGACAGGAGCTACCGTGGAAAATGCAGTTTCCTACGATTATTCCGGTAATTCATTTTCAGTAATAACAACAGATCTTTCTCCGGTTAAGGCAAGACTGATATGCTCTTTAGCACTCACCAAAACTAAGGAAGTAAGTTCCGTTGGTGTGTATTTTAAAGAATACTAAATAAATCTTTTAAAGAAATACTAAATTAATCAGAAAGGGATGCGAAAGCAACAGGGAAAAGGATAATGGATCAGACAAGAACACAGGATATTGTAAGACATATCATGAAAGATGATGACAAAGGAATATCTATGATGGAAAAGTTATCTTTGGATGACGCAGTTTCAGTTATGACTCAGGTGCTTCCGGCACTTAAGAATCAAGCTAAAGAAAGAAACAGTAGTAATGACTATCAGTATTTTTCAACAGCTGAAAATATTTATAGAAAGGTATTGGTAGATAAGCTTAAACAGGAAGAACATCTTTGGGTTGTTTATAGTGATACAACATCATATCCTTATATGTTAGATGACGATTTAATTTTAGTTTATAATCCTTCTAATACAGCTAAAATATCTGAAAAATTAGAAAAAAGCGGATATGCTGTATCTATGGGAGGTGAAGACGGAAGTACTCTTATGCATGAAATAAGTCATATGTATCGTAACGGATATAAAAATGTGAGAGTAACTGATGGTGACAAAAAGATGTATTCAATTCCAAGAGAAGATTTTGCATCTTATGATGAATTCTTTGATGATGAATATATTACAAACCCGGGATTTCAGAATGCCATGATTTCTTATTTCCAGGAATTCAGAAAAAAGAGTATAGATGGTATTAATGATATTTTGAGTACGAGAGAATCACTTATGTTAGCATCAATGAAAAATGCTGAATTTATGGTACCTTGTGTTAAAGAAGAAACAGATGATGAAATTTCAATTGCTCATCATTTTATTGATGTTACTGAGAGAGTTGAGCATAAAGAAGGGGAACAGGTTATTGCAATTCCTGCATTCACTGATGGTTTCGAAATGGATAAGTGCTATGAGGGACATCACGAGAATATGCTTTACACTTTCAGCGAGCTTGTAAGCTCAGTTGAAGAGCTTTCTGCCAGCGGCGTAATTTTCAACGCTTTGGGAATAAGCTACTTTATGCCAATTGATACACTTAAGAAGATTGCAAAAGGATAAATTCTTCCAATAGGCAAATTTCCTCCTGTAACGTAGTAATTTATCCATAAATTGTAGTGCGATAACAGGGGATTATCAGGGACACTCAATGTCCTGCACGAAAACAGTTTGCAAAAAATGAGAATCTAATATACAGCTACATACAATCCTGATTAAATTAAAATGTAATGACTACAAATATAATAAATCAAGATTGTATATAGCTTGTAATCACCTTATTAATGTTCTTGCTATAGCATTTAACAATTTAATATATTAATAATATATAATATATACCAATAAATTGCAAGATATTTTTAAAAATCCACCTGTTGGATTGTTCCGGCACTACCATCTTCATGAAGATAGATTCCTGATGAGCGGACTCTTCCCACAGTTGAATTCTTGTCATCTTTTATTTCAAACTGTGTTTTTGACTTTCCTAAGTAGATAGCACCGATATCTGCTTCTTTCAAGGTTATCAATTTATCCGATCCATCTTCGTCCTTAATCCATATTTTCAGTTTTTCATATATTTCGTCACTTTCGTCAATCCATCCGTTGTTATCACTGTCATATTCTGCCAGTTCTCCAAAGCCGTCCCCGGTTTGGGAACCGAATAATTCGCTTCCGTTGTTAATGATTCCGTCATTATTCTTGTCAAATGCAAGATAACCGCTGGTAGAATTCATACGGGGGATATTTTCTTTTTCTCCGTCATTATCAATGTCGAATTCAAAGAATTTATCGCTTATGGATACGGGGTTGGAATCCAGATTGATAACAAGAGGGTCTGTAAGTAGCGTTTCGTATTGTGTCACATAAGAACATTCTTCATATTCCATAAATTCCCGGGACATTGACATATCAAGATTAAAGGAAAGATTTCTTCCATCTGTTGTGACAGCGGTACCTGTTGTGGAAAATGTTGTTACCTCTGATTCTTTTGTAAAATGTGATGATGAGGTATATACGTTCCATGTAGTGGTGTTTGCACTGTTTGTCAGGGATAAAGTATTTGCCTGCAAATCCTGGCTGCCCTTATGAAGATTATTGTAATAATAATTGTCATCTTCCGTGCCTTTAAATCTCAGTTTTTTTATAAGGTCAAGAAGTGATCTGAATAACCTTTCTGAAACGGAGTCATACATATCGGATATGTTGTTCGCGGAATTAACTTGATTAATCTGATTTTGAGGACTGTTCACGGAGTCAGACTTATCCCTCTCGGATTCCTGTGATTTCTTTGTTACAAATTGTCCGTACGGATTGTAGTTATCTGAAGGAAGGTAGTCCTTACTTGCAGAATAACCTTTTGAAGCATAGTATTCCTGCTGCTTAAGTTCCATGGAAAATGTGATGGAGGATATTGTTGCAGCTCCTGAATTAAGGTTACTTCGCTTCGTTATTGTGCGATATTCGTCTTTTTTTGAATAAGACCGTGAAGAAGTCATATTCACGTTACTGTTGGAAATTATCATTTGCATTCCACCTTTCATAAAAATGTTTTATCAGCAATGAACACATTAATATGAATGGCAAGGCATTTGCCCTTGAGAGTGATTTAACACCCTGAAATAATTATCGTCATATATTATCAATTGTTTACAGATAACTTTTGTAAATACACTTTACAAAAGTCCTGCTATGGCTTATAAATAATATAGATGTTTACGTGACAAAGCTTGGAAATTCAATACAGAAAATCTATATAACATACGTAAACTCCGGGATATTTGAATATTTTAATTTATAATGGAGGTACTGACATGTGGTTAGCAGATTTAGGCAATGGAAATTATCGTAATCCGATTCTTTACGCAGATTATTCGGATCCTGATGCAATAAGAGTGGGGGATGACTATTATATGGTAGCCTCAAGTTTTAGCAATTCACCGGCCTTGCCAATTCTTCATTCCAAAGATTTGGTCAATTGGAAGGTGATTAATTATTGTCTTGATCATGTTCCTGAATTCAGATACAGAAATCCTATTCATGGCTGCGGTGTATGGGCACCATCAATAAGATTCCATGAGGGAACATATTATGTATGTTTTCCAATGCCGGATGAGGGTATATATATGACTACAACTACTGACCCATGGGGAAAGTGGAGTAAGCCTGTTAATATAAGACCCGGAGCCGGTTGGATAGATCCTTGTCCGTTTTGGGATGATGATGGAAAAGTTTATCTTGTGGCAGGCGTTGCCAAGAGCCGTATCGGATACAAAAGTGTGCTTCATGTTGTTCAAATGCAGCCTGACGGAATGGGATTAATTGGAGAAGAAGTGAAAATATTTGACGGAAATCTCAACAATCAGGTCACAATTGAGGGACCTAAAATGTATAAACGAAATGGCTGGTATTATGTATTTGCACCTGCGGGAGGAGTTAAGACAGGATGGCAGACTGTACTCCGTTCGAAAAATCCATTTGGACCTTATGAGTACAAAGTGGTGTTAAGGCAGGGGGATTCCACCGTTAACGGCCCTCACCAGGGAGCCTGGGTGGACACCGTCACAGGAGAAGACTGGTTCATACATTTTCAGGATGTCTATGCCGCAGGAAGAATAATTCATCTTCAGCCGATGCACTGGGAAAATGACTGGCCGATAATCGGTATAAATAAAGAGGGCAACGATTATGGTGAACCTGTTATGGAATACAGGAAACCTGACATTGGAAAGAGCCGGGAAGAATTGTCTGACACAACAAAATATCCTATATGTGAACCTGATACAGATGATGAATTTGATAAGGATTATCTGGGACTGCAGTGGCAGTGGAACGCTAACTTTGACACTGCCTGGTATGATTTGAAAAATGATGAAACAGGTCATAAGAAAGAAAATGGTTCCTGCATAAGGTTAAATGCAGTAGGAACTACACATTCAAGACCGGTTGGCGATTACAGAAATCTTCTTCTACAGAAGTGGCCGTCACCGGAATTTACCTGCGTAACTAAAATGTATATAAACGGTTTACAAGAGGGTGATTATGCCGGAACAGTGTCTTTGGGTATGGAATATGGTGCATTAGGAATCGCAAGAAAAAATGACGGTTATTACATTCGTACTGTAAGAGGTACCCAGAACTTTGATTGTGATGTGTCATACACAGATGAAGACGTTAAGGAAATTAAGATTGATATTTCTGACTTTAAGGATGATTTAAAAACAGTTTATTTCAGATACACTGTAAAATGCGTTAAGAGGATAACCAGAACAGAAATGTCTATTCCAGTTGAAAATGTACCTTTGGAGCAGATTGAACTGGAAATCAGCTTTGATGGGGATAATTATACAAAATATGTATCATTTGATGGTAAAGCAGGGCGATGGGTAGGAGTTAAGAATGGAGTGTTCTGCATGCATGACAACAGAATCAAAGGTGATGTTGAGGGCTTTATCGCCGTTGATTATGTGAGATATGAGTCTTTATAAGAAAATATCCATCAAAATGTGTTGGGGAAAGGAGACTGTAATGAATTACAGAAAAATCACACCGGGAACGGAAGGAAACCGTTATGTACCCTATGAGGAAAGAAAGGGAAATGAATCCATAGTATATTTTACGAGGGATCTTTCAGCAGAAGGGCTTCGCAAAATTTATGGAAAAATCAGTGAGCATTTAACCGGGAGAGTGGCTGTAAAGCTGCATACCGGGGAGAAAAACGGGCCTAACATTATTCCAAGACCGTGGGTAAAGGAACTGATAGAAAAGGATATTCCCGGGGCAACTATTGTTGAGACAAATACATATTACGAGGGAGACAGATATACCACTAAGCAGCACAGAGAAACGTTGAAGGTAAACGGATGGACATTTTGCCCGGTAGATATTATGGATGAAGATGGAACTACTAATCTGCCTGTAATAGGTGGAAAATGGTTTACAGAGATGTCAATGGGTAAAAATATACTAAATTACGATTCCATGTTAGCATTGACCCATTTCAAGGGACATACCCAGGGCGGTTTCGGTGGCTCTAATAAAAATTTAGGTATAGGGTGTGCAGACGGACGAATAGGAAAAGGTATGATTCATACCACTCCGGGTTCGGATAATATGTGGGATATAAGCAAAGAAGAGTTTATGGAACGTATGACGGAATCCACCAAGGCCGCAATAGACCATTTTGGAAAAAATGTTGCTTATATCAATGTGCTGAGAAATATGTCTGTTTCCTGTGACTGCGAAGGATGCGCAGCACTCCCTGTTGTGACGCCGAATATAGGAATTGTTGCGTCGGTTGACATTCTTGCAGCGGACCAGGCATCTGTAGATTTGGTGTATGCACTGGATGAAAAAGACCATGCAGATCTGGTGGAAAGGATTCAGAGCCGGCACGGACACCGCCAGTTATCTTATATGAAAGAACTGGGCATGGGAAATGACCGTTATATTTTAATTGATATAGATAATGAAGATACAAGAATCTCACCAAAAACGGCGGTTGAGGGAGTAGTACCTTTTAATAATTCCGGCGATTCAATTTAATGGTAAAAACTGAAGAGAAAGACATCTAAGGGAAAACTCAAAGGAACTCAAAGAAAAAGACATCTCTAAGGGGAAACTCAATTGACAATCAGATTGTATCGTGATATTGTAATAGTAATTGGGAAAAGTGCTTAAATAATAAAATATATTATACTTTTATTTGGTTAATATGACTAATAAATTTTATTGTTACAACGCTTTCCGATGGGATACAGATGGGTTCATCTGAAGATATTATAAAGAAGGAGGTAATCCTAATTGAAAAGGATAAGGAAGAAACAAAGGATAACAGCTATAGTTATGGCTGTAATTATGGTTGTGGGATTGTTACCCGTAACCATGTTAAGCGGCTTGTTTGTTAAGACAACAAAGGCGGCTACTGTACAGGGATCATTAGAGTATGATTATGAGGGTGGAACGCTGGAAAATACAGCTACATCTTTTACAGAAAAAATAGAAGATGGTTCCAATACTCCGGTAGCAACAATAGATGGTTATGACATAAAAATAACAAAAGCTTCTGACGGATCATCTTACAATGATTATATTAAGGCATTACCACCAGCAAAGGGAGAAGGTGTTCCTTACGATGTAGCAGGTGGAGAAGATGCTTCTGCTGCTGTTCCAAGTAAGGGATATTTTAAGATAACAGTTGGTAAAGCATGTGATTTAAAACTGAGTTTAGCCAATAACAATACAGGAATATATTTCTGTATTGTTAGAAAAAGGGGTGAAGCATATTCTTTTGCAAAACAGCAAATAACTAGCGCTAAGCTTACAAAGAATGACAACATTACAATCACAGATGCACAGGCAAATGATGAATATTATATATATTGTTCTCAGAAATCTGGGAAAACTGATGTTTGTGAAATAAGATTATTCAGTGTAGAGGCAACAGGTACATTTGAGACGTTAGATGGGCCTACACCAGTTTCAATAACTGCTGAAAAGGACAGCACAGATGGAACTAAGGTTAATATTACAGGTGGTTTAACAGCTAATAACAACGGACCTAAAGCATATTATGTACTTCAGCGTTCGGCAAAAGGTGATGATGATACATATAAAGACTGGGAGGATATTGCAAAATACACAGGAGCAGATGGTACATGGCGATATCAGGACACTCTTAGTTCTTCAGGTACATATAAGTATCGTATAGTAGGACGAGGAATTTTAGTTGAGGATAAAGTTGTCGAAAGTGCAACAACGAATAATGAAATTACATATGCTGCTCCTTTAGCGGCACCAGAAATTACATTAACATCAGGAGCGGAGAAGATTACCGTTTCATGGGGAGCAACAGAAGCAGATGAGTATGATGTTTATGTTTGGGAAAAGGGTAGTCAAATACCAAGCACTCCTACAGGAAAAGTTAACGACGGAAGCAATAAGTATGAGGCAAAAAATCTCACTAGTGGCTTATACTATAATGTAAAAGTTGTAGGAAAAAGAAATAGTGATAGTGCTATCAAAGAAAGTGAGGTAAAAGAAGCTAGAGCTGATCTTAATGCAGATACAAGTAATGCTATTCCGGGAATGAAAATTACAGATACTGATGCAGAAGGAAAACTTACAGTAATTAGGGAAAAAGGGGACATTACGGTTGCTCAGCCAAGTACTGAAGGTGGTTTTGCATCAACAGGTCCAAAGAACTTATCTTATGTAGTATTAGACAATAAGATAGCTGCAGGTACAGATTTTACAGTTTCAGCGGATGTTACAGTAAATTCTAAGCCAAATAGTAGTACAGGTGGTATTTATGTAGGTGCATTTACATCTGTTGATTCAACTTGTAAACCAGCTGCAATTGGCTTTAGAGGTGTGAACAGTAGTGTACAGGATAATGTATTCTACAGATATACAACATCATATGGTGCAGCTAAGTTGGGTGCAAATAGTACAGCATTACCATATACATTAGATACACTATACAAGGTAACGCTTAAGAGAACAGGTTCAAGTTACAGCTTAACCGTTTCAGATAAAGACGGGAAAGAAATTGCAACTAAAACAGCTTCGGATTTAGATGAAAGTTTGGCAGGAGATGTTTATGTAGGTTTTGCGATTGAAGGTTGTTCAGCAAAAGTTCAGAATTTAAAGATTGTTAAGGGAGAAGAGACAGTTTTTGATGCTTCGAAATTAACAGATTCATTTACTCCTTTTGCAGATAATTGGGATATCTATGAAGGTGTTTCTGTTTCATCAGCTGTTGTTGATAACGAAAATCAGAAGATTACAGTAACGGTTAACGGTGAAATTGGTACATACGGTGCTGGTTCAATTGACGTTACCATGAAGAATTCTAAGGGTGAAGTGGTTGATACAAAGTCTATTACAAAGTGGAATAGTAGTTCTAACGAATTAGAATTTGAGCCAGAGGATACAGATACATATACATTCTTAGCTGAGGCGAAGAGAACTGGCGTTGAGAAAACATACAAGTCAGATAATAAGACAGTAGAAGGTTTTATTGTTAAGTTGGCTACTCCTATTGTAAGCACAAGAACGGCAAAAGAAAGCAAGATTGAAGTTTCTTGGGAAGCTGTCAAGGAAGCTACAGCTTACAAGGTTGAGTACAAGGCTGAAGGTGGAGAGTATAAGACCTTAGTAGAGTCTACAACAGATCTTAAGGCAACAACAGAAAGTTTAACAGTTGGTGCTACTTATACATTCAAGGTTACAGCAATGAGAACTTTAGATAATGCAAAAGTATCAACAGAGAAGAAACAAACAGTAGCAGATCACGAACAGTTTGCTTGGAAGTTCTCTGCATTTGGACAGGGTGTATCAGTTGATAAGAACAATATTTCTGATAAGTCAAAGTCTTTCAATGGATATTCAGGAGATGTTAATTCGGGAGATGGCTCTGTTAATGTTTGGAGTTTAGGAAACAAGGGTAAGATAGTACCTGCTAGTACAGATGGTTTAGCTTTCTACTATGCTCAGATTCCTACAAGCCAGAACTTTACATTGACAGCTAAAGCAACTGTTAATAAGTGGACATATACTAATGGACAGGAAGGATTTGGTCTTATGGCAGCAGACGCTGTTGGAACTAATGGTGATCCTTCTGTGTTCTGGAATAACTCATATATGGCTTCTGTAACTAAGGTTGAATACTATAGTGCAAAGGATGAAGAAACAGGTGAAGCTTCAATAGCACAGTCTGGTGATAAGATATCTATGAAACTTGGTATTGGTTCACAGGAGAAGGTTGGTGTAACTAAGGATAATCTTTCTAAGTTACAGGACAATGATCAAGATGCAATTAATAATCAATTTAAGACAACAATAACAACGCTTGAGTCTTCACAGGTAGCTAAGGATGCAGGTACCTACAATATTATTGGTAAGTACACTAACACAGATGCGACATTCAAGGGTACAACAGTTGCTGAATTAGAAACATTTAAACTTACAATTACAAAGAACAATACAGGTTATTTTGTAAGCTACACTGATGAGCAGGGAAACACTACAACAAAGAAGTACTATGACACTGAGGCTCTCAGCAAGTTAGACAGCGATTATGTATATGCAGGTTTCTTTGCATCAAGAACATGCGATGTAACATTTAGCGATGTATCACTTACAACAATTGACCCTTCACAGGATGCTCCTGCTGAAGAAAGACCTATTGAATATATTGATGTTAAGTTAGGCGTATCATCATCAAGCACAGCAAGTAGCCTGGATTACGCACTTAAGGGTAAGGCAAATGTAGATGGACATGTAGTTGTAACAAAGGATAGTGCAGTTGTTGCAGAAGCTGATGTTAAAGCAGATGTTCCATTTAGTTTTGACACAACACTTAAGGCAGGTTCAAATAAGTTTGTTATTACACTTACACCTGACGAGAATTTTGTATTTGGTGAGTATAGCAAGCCGACATCCTATGATGTTGTAGAAGTTACAAAGAGCGTAACATATGCAGCTTTCACAGGTGATCTCATTTATGTAAGTGCAGATGCTACTAAAGCGGTAGATGAAGCAAAGGCTAATGAGACGTACTCGCAGTCAGCACAGATTAATGCAGGTAAGGGAACAAAAGCAAATCCTATTGATCTTTACAATGCGGTATCATTTGCAAGACCGGGACAGAAGATTCTTCTTCTCCCAGGTGAATACAATATTGTTAACAATGTACTCATTCCATTTGGAATTAATGGTACAGCAGATAATAACATTTATTTAATGCCGGCAGAAGAAGGAACAAGAGTAGTTCTTGACTTCAAGGGAACATTAGGTGAAGGTATGACAATCTGTGGTAACTATTGGACAGTACAAAATATTGATGTAACTAATTCAGCAAATGGTAGAAATGGTATCCATATATGTGGTAGCTACAATACACTTGATGCTGTAAATACATACAATAACGGTAACACAGGTATCCAAATCTCAAGATTCTCAGCGGATCAGGAGAAGGAAGATTGGCCTGCATACAATACAATTAAGAACTGCCATTCACGTAATAATGCAGATGCAGGTTATGAAGATGCAGATGGTTTTGCAGCTAAATTAACATGTGGCAAGGGCAATGTATTCATAGGATGTGTTGCTTCAAATAATGCCGATGATGGATGGGATCTCTTTGCTAAGCCAGAGACAGGTGCAATTCCAAGAGTAATGATTATTAACTGTGTAGCTTATGCAAATGGTTTCCTTGAGGATGGAACTAATGCCGGTAACGGTAACGGATTCAAGATGGGTGGTTCAAGTATGACAGGTGGACACTTGATCATTAACTCAGTAGCATTTGATAATAAGGCAAAGGGTATTGATAGTAACTCTTGTCCGGATAATATTGTAATCAGTTGTACATCATTTAACAATGGTGCTAGCAATGTGGCACTTTACACAAATGACGCAAAGAATACAGACTACACAGCTTATGGTGTTCTTTCATACAGAACAATTTATAAAGATGTGGCTGACACATTGAAGGAAAAGGGAACTCAGGACAAGACTAAGTTGTACAAGGCAACTGATTACTATTGGGGTTCAGCATCAGGAAGTGCAAATGATTCATCTATACTTATTGAAGAAGATTTTGTATCAATTGATACAAAGGCAGACAGAACAGCACTTACAAGTTCAGTAGCACCGTTGACAGGTGAGATGATGTTGCTTGCATCAGTTGTTCCGGTTAAGTATTCAGAACTTCCATTTACAAGAAATTCAGATGGAACAATTAATCTTAATGGACTTCTTATGTTATCAACAGCAGGAAGACAGAAGGTAGGTCAGGGTGTTGGTGCAAATGCACTTGATAAAGCACCTGTACTTACAGCAGAGTCACAGGCAATACTTGCAAGCATATTGGATACAGAGGAGATGTCAAGATTGTTAAGCGCATCACAGTCACTTGCTTCAGAGACAATTTCAAGAGCTGGTAGCGAGGGCGCATTAACAGGAGATACAAACAATACATTTGTATGGGTAATTCTTCTTATAGCAGCAATGGCAATTGTAGTAGGTGTTGCAGTTTACGAAAATAAGAAAAAAGTTGCTTAATTAAAATTATGTAGTTTTTACGGTCGGGACATATCGCAGGGTATGCACCGACCGTTTTTTAATGTAGAATCTGCTAGACAAAGTGAAGATGCAGGTCTTATCATTATAATAAAGTAGGATAAAGTGTTAGAGGATTACATTATGAAGAAGAATAATAGAATATTGGTGTTATTATTTACTCTTTTTTGCATTAGTTCTTTTATTATAACTGAATTATATGAGGTTAGAGCAGATAATACAGATATTACCGAAGTTTGTAAATCTAAAGGATGGTTATATTTTAAAAATCAGACAGAGATAATGGAATATATAAAAAATTACGCTGACACAACTTGTTATGAGGATAAAGAGGGCATCTATGTTGTAATAAAAGATGAGAATGTTAAAGAAGTATCAGCTATTGGAAATAGTGGTAATGGTGGTCTTTTTTCAAAATATTCTGATATGGCATTTAGAAGTATATATGAAACTATTGATTTGAGCGGCACATTTGGAGATGGATATCAATTACTGCATGTTACAAGAGAAGCTTTGGAAACACACTCAAAGGGGTACACCAAAGAGATGTATTTGCAGGCAGATGCCAGATTGCTCCAGATTGCCGAAAGTTGTAATGGTGATACTGATTATGAGAAAATTAGCAAAGCATATAATTATTTATGCGAAAATGTGGCATATGACCATAGTTATGTAAAAGGTACACCATACTCTGCAATAGTTGAAGGGACCTCTGTGTGTTCAGGTTATGCAGAAAGCTTTCAGATTATTATGGAAAAGCTTGGTGTTGAGAGCTATATTTGTGCGGGGAACATAAGCGGGGTTGCTCATGCTTGGAATGCTGTTAAAGTTGATGGAGAAACATATTATGTGGATGCTACATTTGGCAGGCTTTATGGAGATAAAGAGAAATTCTTTCTATTTGGAACTGATAGTAGAGCTAACATATATAATATAACGATAGCGGATCATTCTTACAATGAAGGAAGTATAAGCGGGATTGATGATACGGACAATATCAGTAATACCGACAATGATGAAAATTTTGAAATTAATTATAATGTAACAGAGTATCCGAATGAAGCTAACCCAAAACAACAAGAATATAAGATTATATTATTAATATTGGTAGTTGCGACAATAGTAACAATTGTGATTGTGGGTTTAACTGTTTATAGAAAAAAAGTCAGGAAATAAGGAAAATCGCTTCAATGATGATAAATCGTTGGAGCGGCATTTTTTATGCAGTTTATTTTTAATATACTTTAAATATAATTTTTAAAAATTTTCGCTTGTAATTTAACAATATATAATATATACTAAATATATAGATATTAATATGATTAGTAAACAAATAATGCTAAAGCAGGAATGATGCTGACAGGGTGATTACAGGTTATATATAAAAAGATAACCGAGTGATTAAAGAACTCTGCAACACAAGAGCTGAATAACCGGGGAATTCAGCAACTGAATAACCGCACAACTGAATAATCGGGGAATTCAGCAACCGAATAACCGCACAACTGTGCAAGAAGGTTAATGGTAAAAGTGTTAGGAATTAGGTAAGCAAGATTGTAAATTCCTGTAGCCACAATAATATTTAGGAGGAAATTTGCCTATTGGAAGAATTTAATATCAACAGGGAATACAAGGACAGGATGTTTAAACTTGTATTCCGGGAGAAGAAGGATTTACTGGAGTTGTATAACGCCATTAATTCCACCCATTATACTAATGAAGAAGACATAGAAATCAACACAATTGAGGATGCCATATATATGAATATGCACAATGATATTTCATATATTATCACATCTGTCCTCAATCTATATGAGCAGCAGAGCTCATTTAATCCTAACATGCCCATACGAGGGCTTATCTATTTTGCAAGTCTTTATAAGAAGATTATCAAAGACGAGACAAGACTTTACAGCACAAGCTTAATTCCTCTGCCAATTCCACAGTTCATAGTATTTTATAACGGAACAAAGGAACAGCCGGATAACCGGATTCTGAAACTCACAGATTCCTTTTCACTTCCGGAATGGGCGACAGATAAAAATATAGAAAATGTTGAAGATATTTCTGCTTTACAATGCACAGCCCGGGTTGTTAATATTAATGTAGGACACAACATCAAGTTAATGCAGAGCTGTGCTGCATTAACGAGGATGTTTTAAGGGATATTCTGGCTAATCAGAGAGCGGAGGTGTTGGAAATTATGTTTACTGAGTATGATATGGAAAAACACATGAAGGTTGTGAGAAGAGATGGGTATGATGAGGGATATG